>JALDRJ010000002.1:3103555-3774741 GCA_031315865.1 Nitrospirales bacterium | reverse complement strand
CCCTGTGCAAAACAGACGCCCGCTATGACGGTTAAGACGACACTGACCGTCGTGACGACATTCGGGACAATGCCCAGATTCACGCACACGCGGACCACCCATTTCGCCGGAATGGGCCACGCCCATTTTGTGATGAGATCGGTCACGCCTTTATAGGAGCCCGAGTATAAATGTTCTTCCAATGCGCGTTGATTGTCGGCTGTGATCGGTAGGACATACGGCGGATCGAATTTCCGTAATTGCTCCTGAAAGCCAGCGGACCACTCGTGAAGTTGAACGGTATGTACGTTGGGCAGGCGGGGGGAGTCTGAAGGATAGGAGAGGAGGCGGCTTGCCTGCGGGGCTAATGAAGCTGGCACGGAAGCGGCCACGGAAATGTGCTGGGATTTTACGGGGACCTGGAGCAGCGTCTGTTCTTCGTGGATCAGCCGTTTCAGGATGCGCTCGTCATAGAGAAAGTCGCCGCGGAGCAGCAGGACAGAGGCGTCAGGCGGGAGAGCGTCGAGGGCATCGAGAAAGATGAACGATCCCAGTCGAGTGAAGAGCCGGCGAAGGCGCTCCCGGGAGGACAAGCCCCAAAGCGTGAGTGGGGTATCAGAGACGATGTAGACGTAATGGGGCATAAACGATGTCTGAGAATGTGTGTTGGTGTTTGTTCGTTATCAATTACTCTGGTGATGTCATGATCGATGTGAATGGAGGACGTGTAAATATCCTGGCTACGAATGATTCACTATGCACATACGTTCCAATATCGGCTAACCAGGGACGAAGTGGTTGGCCTGAGATGGCCTTGGCTCTAAAGGCTAGGGCAAGGCGTAGGTACAGGAATGCGGTCGACAGGACTGTCCAAGCGGCGACGGCGAGAAATCCCAGATCAGGACGGCCCATGCATAGAGAACCTGTCAACAGAATCAAGTTCGGATTGCGGCGCGCCGTAATCAGCCGGTTAAGCGAATCGACGGGACGCCAGCAAAACAAACCGAATTGCCCTAAGCGAAATTTGAATACGCTTTCACACAGTCGTCCTGCGATATAGGCCGACACAATGATCATAAAAATATTGAAAAGAGAGAGCCAGGGGGTTGGCGGCGTAAACGCAGCGAGTCCCATGCCCCAGGCAATATACCAGAGCGGCGGATGAATAGTGTCGAGCCCGTGATCGAGGATATGGCCAATTTTACTCGACGTGACCGTGACCCGCGCCAACTTCCCATCCACGGTGTCGAGAAAGGTCATGATCCAGCCCGCCACCAGCCCGCTCCCGAACGCTCCCTGTGCAAAACAGACGCCCGCTATGACGGTTAAGACGACACTGACCGTCGTGACGACATTCGGGACAATGCCCAGATTCACGCACACGCGGACCACCCATTTCGCCGGAATGGGCCACGCCCATTTTGTGATGAGATCGGTCACGCCTTTATAGGAGCCCGAGTATAAATGTTCTTCCAATGCGCGTTGATTGTCGGCTGTGATCGGTAGGACATACGGCGGATCGAATTTCCGTAATTGCTCCTGAAAGCCAGCGGACCACTCGTGAAGTTGAACGGTATGTACGTTGGGCAGGCGGGGGGAGTCTGAAGGATAGGAGAGGAGGCGGCTTGCCTGCGGGGCTAATGAAGCTGGCACGGAAGCGGCCACGGAAATGTGCTGGGATTTTACGGGGACCTGGAGCAGCGTCTGTTCTTCGTGGATCAGCCGTTTCAGGATGCGCTCGTCATAGAGAAAGTCGCCGCGGAGCAGCAGGACAGAGGCGTCAGGCGGGAGAGCGTCGAGGGCATCGAGAAAGATGAACGATCCCAGTCGAGTGAAGAGCCGGCGAAGGCGCTCCCGGGAGGACAAGCCCCAAAGCGTGAGTGGGGTATCAGAGACGATGTAGACGTAATGGGGCATGAATGACCGATAAGAATCTACCAAACAATCTGCTGTTGAGTGATCGCGATTCTAATGCGGATGGTTTGTCGAAAGTCCACGTAGGAATTAAGGATGAGAAATCGTATACTAATGCGATGCTCCGGGTAAAGGCGTATCGACGGTTTCAGGGGCGTTCCTGATAAAGAGGCATATGACCACGTTTACCTTTGCACAACTGTCCGATCCACATTTGACCACATTGGAAGGGATTGATCTTGGAGATTTATTCAATAAGCGTATACTCGGATACCTGTCGTGGCGCAAGCATCGCCGCAGAGAACATCGTCGGGAGGTCTTGAACGCGCTCATTAAGGATTTACGTCAAAAAGAGCCTGACCATATTGTGATTACCGGTGATCTCACTCACCTGGGATTGCCGTTAGAATTTCGAATGGTTCAGGAGTGGCTCAAGGATTTAGGGCCGGCTTCGCGAGTCACGGTTATTCCTGGCAATCACGAAACCTATGTTCCCACACCATGGGAGGAAACCTTTGCTCATTGGACGCCTTATCTGCTTTCTGATGAACCCAAGAGGAGCGCTTCTCAGAATGGTTCTATCGAAGCGTTTCCGAGTGTTCGTCTTCGAGGAAAGGCGGCCTTTATCGGGTTATCCAGTGCGCAGCCGACGTTCCCGTTTTTGGCCACGGGTCGTCTTGATGCCGCACAACTCACCAAACTTCAGGAAATATTGGATCAATTGGGGGAACAGAAGTTGTTTCGAGTTGTCTTAGTCCATCATCCACCTTTAGCAGGCATGGTCTCCTGGCGAAAATCTTTAACGAATGTTGGAGAATTAGAGGATGTTCTGTCTCGTTGCGGCGCTGAACTTGTGCTGCATGGCCATGCTCATCGCTCAATGCTCAGTTATCTCTCAAGGCCAACGCAATGCATACCGGTCGTGGGTGCTCCCTCGGCTTCGGCCGTGGGTAAGACGTCCGATCGCCGGGCCTGTTACCATCTCTTTCGCATGACAGAAGAGCAGGGAGCCTACGATCTGGTACTCAATACTTATACCTACTCTCCCGATGATCAGGGCTTTCACCTTGAGCAAACCCACCATTTTCCGACAATTCAATGCCGTCAGAGCTGAGATTTAACTTTTGTGTGACCAGAGCCACGCGGCGATACCCGTAAGGATGAACGTGGGGGCAAAGGTGGTGAGAATCGGGTCGAATTCCCAAAGAAGTCCCACCTGTCCCAGTATTTGACTGCCAAAGTGAAAGGCGATGGCTATGCCGGATCCGATCAGGATCCGTTTGCCAGTCGTCGACGATCGCAGCGGACCGAATATGAAAGGAATGGCGAGGAGGACCATTGCCCCCGAGGTAAAGGGCATCGCGATTTTTTGCCAGAACACGAGTTCGAGGCGTTTAGAATTCTTTCCATGTTCTCGCGAGTAGCGCAAGTAGGAAGCAAGCTGGGTCAGGGAAAACATGTCAGGAGGCGTCGAGAAAATTCCTACCTGGTTCTTGCTCAAGAATGAATCCCATATCAATTCAGGCAGATGCTTGGATGTAATGCCTTGGCTATCGATAATTTTTTGATCAACATCCCGGAGTATCCATTGGTTGGGGGAGACAATGTCGGCCATACTGGCATGAGTGAAAATGTGTAACTTGCCTTGGGCGTCAAACTCGTACACATCGATGTTTTCAGGAAGCTTACCGTATCGAAGTTCGCCAATTTTAATGAACCGCGACGCGTCGTGGAACCAAAACCCATCTTCACTCTGGAGAGTTTGAGAGTCAGCTAGAGCTATTGCCCGTTTGTTGTGTGCATAATGCGCCAGAGGGGGATGAATGAATTCCTCGAGAACCACGATCATGATCATGAACAGGATCCCGACTCTTAAGACCGACCAGGCGATGCGGATGGTGGAGACTCCAGCGGCTTGCATCGCGATGAGTTCTTGATGATTGGCAAGGGCACCCAATCCGATAATGCTGCCGAGTAACGCGGTAATCGGCGCGAGATCGATCATGCGACCTGGGACGGTCAAGAGCACATGAGTGAAGGCATGTTGGAGTGAATAGACGCCGGTGCCCACCTGATCGAGTTCGTCGGAAAAGATGAAAAAACTGAAGATTGTCGAAAATAGCAAGAGGATGAGTCCATAGCTGGTGAGCACCGAAGTCGCGATGTAACGATCGAGGATGTTCATGCTGAGATCGGGATAGGCAACTGATTCATTGAATCGTAGGCGTGGGTGAGCACTAGAGCGAAACGGATACTTTCCCCAGTCGCATGTGTCGGAAGAGAGATTTTGGCCAATAGGCAATGCCCAGAGCGACAAGCAGAAGCCCGTTGACCCACCAAATTCCCGGAAACGTCGGATTAACCAATCCTTGTTCCACCCAAGTTTTAGCCATGGCTCCTAAGTTGTAATAAACCGCGAATGCTACGATTGCCACGAATATTTTGGCATATTTCCCTTGACGAGGGGTGGCACGGCTCAATGGGATTCCCAGGAGTGCCAAGAGGAGGGTCGAGGGGCCCGTCGAAAGTCTCCACTGGAATTCTGCGATCTCTTTGGGGCTGGAAGACGCAATCAATCGTGAATTCGAAGCAGCTTTTCGTGTATAGTATGGCGGTTTGGGATCATCGGGATATAGGGTGAGTTCCTGGAATTCCGTGATGCGATCGATGCCTGCTTGTCGTGACAATTTGTATTCATAGCCATCGATCAAGACGGGGACGATCTTTCCGATTCCGTGGTCAAAACGTTCGCGAGCCTCTTTCGCCGAGAGAATGCGTATATTGCCATTCTTTTCTGTTTGTACGAACACGTGTTTCATGATGCCTGCGGTTTGATCAATCTTTTGCATGAACAGCACCAAAGACCCGCCATTTTTTTCTCGTTCATAAAACCGACCAGCCTCAAGGTCTGAAATGCGGAAGCCGGTGTCTGCCTTCGCTTCGAGATCGTAACTTTGCTGATAAGCCCAAGGCCGAATGAATAACGAGAGCGCACTGACGATGCCAGCTAGAACGAGAGCCAAGCCAAAGACGACTTTGACGATTTTCAGAGGACTGACCCCGCAAGCTGATAAGGCCGTGACTTCCGATTCCATGGACAGGCGACCAAGTGCCAGAACGATGGATAAGAGCATGGCGACGGGGAGCAACACTTCGAGGGCAATGATGACCTTAAACATGATAAGTGTGAAGATCATGTTCGTGGGCAGTTGAGCGTCAACCGCACGTCCCAAGAACCGTACCCAGTTAAAGCTCACGAACATTAGGACGAGAAGGCTGCAGATCACGAAGAACGGCTTCGCGATTTCTTTCGTGAGATATCGTTCAAGTAACATCATGAGGATGAGATTGTCCGTCGGTGCTAGTCAAGCCTTTCGCTTCGTGGTTATTTCTTCGTCATCTTACATGACCAGTCATGTTCTTGCATCGAGTGTCGGATGAGCCAACGTAATGGTTGTGCGTCTTTTTCTACCACGTGAACGGACGAGTTTTGTCCATGACGAAGTTGACCGGAAAATTCGAAAGTCAGACGCAAATGTGTTAGAACTAAACGTCTCAAGGATCATCTTCAAGTAGGAACCAATGAAAACCATCATTTTAAGCGCTGGACAGGGACGACGTTTATTGCCTCTCACGGCAGACACTCCGAAATGTTTGTTGCAGGTTGGCGAAAGGTCGGTTCTTGAGTGGCAACTGCACGAACTACAGAGCAGTGGAATTGACCAAGTGGTAGTGATCGTCGGATATGGAGCCGATAAAGTCGAAGATCATCTGAAACAACGCGGCCACGATGATTGGGTTCGCACGGTTTATAATCCATTTTACGCTGTGGCGGATAATTTAGGAAGTTGCTGGGTGGCTCGTCATGAGATGCTGGATGATTTTGTTCTTCTGAACGGCGATACGCTGTTTGAGTCGGCCATCCCCCGGCGATTGTTATCTTCTCCGGTTCAGCCTGTCACGTTAGTCACTGACTCCAAACCGACGTATGATGCCGATGACATGAAGGTCATTCTTGACGGGACTAGACTGGCCAAAGTCGGCAAAACGATTCCCATTCATGAAACGCATGGTGAATCGATCGGAATGATGGCGTTTCGCGATGAAGGCCCGTCCCTGTTTCGTCAGGCGGTTGAACGTGCTCTTCGGCGGCCTGAGTCGTTGAAGAAGTGGTATTTATCGATCGTCGACGAACTGGCGCAGCAAGGGCAGGTCTGGACCTGTGCGATCAATGGTCTCGGGTGGGGAGAGATCGACAGTCCAGCTGATCTCGATTATGCCCATACACTCGCCGAACGTTTCCCCTCTCGTTGACCTCTTTTTCACAAGCCTTGTGTTCGAGAGCCGTTCCATCATGGTGATGCCTGTTCCTGTGCGAGGCGTTGGACGAGTTCCAGGTCTGCGACTGTGTCAACGTCAATCGCTGCCCGTGGAAAGGGAAGGAGAACAGGGGATATGGTCATGCCCAATTGTTTGGAGAGCATTGCCAGCCCTTGATGCAACGAGAGACGACCTGTCAGATATCGGAGGACGGCACCCCATCCCAGCATCCTGATAAGGCGAATCGGTCTTTTGCGTTCTTTCTCAACCTGTTGCCAAAAAGTGGCTATGGCCCGGCCTTTCGGTGTGAGAAATGCGAATAGATTGCACCCGCAATAACCTTGATCCCGAAATTTCATGACGGTCCGCTTGGATTGAGGAAAGGCTTCCTGGACGATGGAATAGGGGACAAGCCCGACGGTCACGTCACTTTGGCTGGCTAGCGATTCGGTACAGAAAAAGTCGATCGTTTCCCTGGTGAGCAGAGCGTGGTCTGCGGTCGTGAGCAGAACCTTCGTCTCTTCAGGTATGGAGGTTAAGGTAGAGGCGGCGCTGGTACTCGGAGAGCTCTGCGGCGCCACCCAATCAATTGCTTTGGAGTCAATGCGCGTGTGCAATGCGGGTGTTTCTTCAATGATCGACCAACTCGGGCCGCAGAGGATGCGGTGGGAGATGGTTTCAGCTTGTTGAAGTGCCTCCAGCACACGGATCACCATAGGCGTACCGTTGATGTGCGCCAAAGCCTTGCATGCGACTCCGCTTTTTTCCGCCACGAAGTCATGAGATGCACGGCTACCGGCGAGCACGATGGCCGTAAATGTTGGATGATGGATTGGAACCATTCGTCTTCAGACCGTTCTTTTCAATGATTGTTGAGTTTCTAGAATATCTAGAATATGAAATGGGCGCTGCGTCACAAGTCCTCTTTATGAGATCAGGTCTTTTTCGAAAATACGATAGGTTTTGTACGGGGCGCATCCAATCGCATGCAACATATTTCGCATTCCGACGTTATCTTCCAGAATCCATGATAATTCCACGTGCTCTATACGACGTGTACGCCCGGCCTGACGAACAGAATCAATCATGCCAAATGCTAACACCGCGCCTAGCGGCGTGCCGTGATAGCGTTTTCTCACCCCCATTAACGCGACTCGGGCTGTTCGAGGCAATGAAACTTTCAATCGCCAGAGAAACTTGAGCCATCCCACGGGCCACAACTTTCCCTGAAGGTCGCGAATCAAGTCATTGATGTTAGGAAATGCCACGAGCATGGCTTCCGGGGTTCCGTCGACCTCAGCGATTTGGACGAAACTGTCGGGGACCAACAACCGCATTTCGCGTCCGATTGCCGCAAACTCTTCAGTCGAAAAAGGGATAAATCCCCAATTGCCGGACCATGCATCTTCGAAAATGTCTTGGATCGTCCGAAGTTCCTGTTGGAAGTCCGATCGACGTAGGGAACGGAACGTGACCGATGATTCCGCTTTGCGAATAGCCTTTTGAATCACAGGCGGGATGTTGAAGTTGAGATCGATATGATAGGCGAATAAGTCTTTGGCTTTTTGATACCCATTCGCTTCAAGAAGCTGGCGATAGTAGGGGGGCGCATGACCCATCATGACCATTGGGGGTGTATGAAATCCATCGATGAGCAGCCCACACTCTTGATTGATTGAAAGGTTGAAAGGCCCCAGGATTCTTCGCATGCCCCTCTCCCGTAACCATTGTTCCGCCGTGCCGAGTAGTTCACGAAAAATTTGGATGTCCGGTTTGGCTTCAAGCATTCCGAAAAACCCCGCATGGTCGTGGTAGCGAGTTTGGTGAAACGCATCGATCTGTGCGCTGATGCGACCGACCGGTTGGTGGTTGCGGTACGCCGTCCAGCATTGAACTTCGGCATGAGAAAAGTACGGATTGTTCTTGGAGAGATGCTGAGTGCGTTCTATCAGCAAGGGGGGAACCCAGCATGGATCATCGCGGTAGATAGACCATGGCACACGAATAAAAGTGGCTATCTCTTGTTTCTGGATGGCAGGCCGGATCTGTATGGTCGATGAGGAGTGCGTCAATGGTGTTTGGTGGCGTTGTGTGCCCGGAGATTGAGTTCCGAAGGTGAACGGAGCGCCTGAGTGGTTTGTCGTGCGTCAGTCGGGAAATTCGCTACTGCGCGGTCTTAGAAAGTTGTGCGACCCAGGGATAACGCTCGGTCTCTTGTTCCGCATAGCCCAGGTTGAAGACGGTTGGACTCGTCGGGACATCGCTCGACTGGCCATAAAATGTGTGAAAGATTTTATCCCAAAAATAGTTTGTGATTCCGTAGTTGCCCTGTTCATTGTGGAAATGATGCAGCAAGTGAAGCCGCTTAATTTTTCGAAGAAATTGAAGTTTGGGGACGTAATGGAGGTGTTGAATGCAGTGGCAGAATTCATACACGAGCGTCGTTCCCAAGCCGGCGGCAAAGGCGGCGGCGGCCCCTTGGTAGCCGGCTATCACATTTCCGACCGAGAGGGTGACGATCGCGACGGTTGGAAGGGTGGTATAAAGTGCTCCGAAGAGTACGCGAAGGTTATTGGGATCTTGGTGGTGGTCGTAATGTATCCGTTTCCATAATGCTGCCGTGAACGGGGAACGATAGAGAAATTGTCCGTGTAAGACATAACGATGTAAAAGATACCACACGGCAGGGTAGACAAGGATTGCTGTTATTGCCGAGAGCAGGAGAAGTGGCCATGACGTGGGTTCCGACGGTGTTGCTGGCACTACGGCCATATAGGTGCTTGGAAAGAGAAGGAGGATATAGGCTATGACTGCAGGGTATTGAAAGTAGGCGATGATGAGTTCACGCAGAGTCATTCGGTCCAGGTAGTGCGTGCGTTGACGCCAAAAGCTTTTGATCCCATTCATGGCTTTACTTTTTTGTCAAAGATTGATATTCAATCCGGAGTCATAGGCCGGGATTATAGGGAGCGCTGAAAATGAACTCAAGCAATATCCCTTCCAGCTGAAGTCGGAGGCCTTGCTCGTCAGAATAAAGAGGATCTTTCTCATCATATGGTAATTTCCTCAGACTGTCCAAAAGTGTTATGAGTACAAAGCCAGGAACAACGGCATGAACGCGACGTTAAAAAAGTTTGGTGACCCTGAAACCCGTATCAAGGCATTCGAGAGGTGGGTGGTCTTGTTGCGTCCACAACAAGTGACTCTTGGAGCGTTGGTGATTGTGAGTACCGAACAAGCCCTGTCGTTTTCGAAGCTCAGCCCGGAAGCGTACATTGAGTTACGTCAGGTGACGCAGTTCGTTGAAACTCAACTGTCTCACGCGTTTGCTTATGAAAAGATCAATTATTTGATGTTAATGATGGTTGACCCTGACGTCCATTTTCACGTGTTTCCACGATACTCGTCTCCACAGACATTCGATGGCCACCAATTTACTGACCATGGGTGGCCAGGGCCTCCTGATCTGAAACAGGTGAACGTTACGACGAGTGAATTGAATTCTCACATTTTGTCGAAGCTCAAGGAGTAGCAATCGTCGAGGAACGATTCTGAGTGTGTTGAAATAGACTCATTCGAGTTGTAGTTTAGCCACATAGTAAAAGTAAGATGGTGAAAAATATAGAAAAAATAACCGTAAAATCGAATAAAGATACTGGCGTTTTTTGGTATATATATTGCCTATGTTTCCCCGAGCTATGTTGTGTGTAGTTGTGCGCAAAGTTTTTTGTGATGCTTTTTTTAGGTAGTTTTGCTAGATAGTTCTAAAAAATAATGGTGGTCAATATAAACCGCTCTAGTTTCATTAGCTTATGAAATCAGCAGGTGACCAGGGAGAACAATTAATGGAATGCGTTGCAACCCCGACTGAGAGTAGAGTTCCATTACGTCCAGGCAATTTTCTAAGTCTCTCGCAAGCTCTTGAGTATGCGGCTCGTGGAGAAACTGGGTGTAATTTTTATACGAGTAAAGGACGGCTCTCAGCTGCCTTGTCCTACAAGGACCTCTATACCCAGGCCTCTAGCCTGGCTAAACGGTTGCTTTCGCTTGGCTTGCCGCGTGGAGCTCGGGTTGCACTCGTTGCTGACACGACTCCTGATTTCTTGCGTTTCTTCTTTGCGTGTCAATTTGCCGGGTTGGTTCCAGTCCCGTTGCCAGTCTCTATACACTTGGGTGGTCATGAAGCGTACGTGAAACAGCTGAATCGTTTATTGAAGACCTGCAAGGCTTCGGCTGCGATGGCTCCAGAAGAGATTGTGCCCTTTTTGACGGAAGCTTCCCAGGGTCTGGATTTGCAAATTCAAGGCGGAGCGGATGTATTCGCAAGTCTTCCAGAGGTTTCAACCGAATTGCGACCACTGGGACCTTCCGAGCTCGCTTATATTCAATTCACGTCTGGAAGCACGCGGTGGCCGCGAGGCGTTGAAATTACCCAAGAGGCCGTCCTCAGTAATCTTTCCGGGATCATACAGCACGGCTTGCAGGTAAGATCAGGCGATCGATGTGTCTCCTGGTTGCCTTTCTATCATGACATGGGGTTGGTTGGATTCGTGTTGGGGCCATTGGCCTCTCAACTCTCTGTTGATTATCTCAGTACCCGTGACTTTGCCATGCGGCCACGGCAATGGCTGAATCTCATGACGCAAAGCCGCGCCACGATTTCCTTTAGTCCTTCGTTTGGGTTCGAGCTATGTTTGCGGAGACTGGCCGAGCGTGACCGGGATCAATTTGACTTGTCTCATTGGCGGGTAGCGGGAGTTGGTGCTGAGACGGTCCGAAGTGAGTCCCTCTTACAGTTTGCGCTGGCCCTTGAGCCCAGTGGATTCAACAAGAAGGCTTTCGTGGCCTGTTATGGCATGGCAGAATGCTCCTTAGCTATCAGCTTTGCGCCGCTTGACCAAGGCCTGGTTGTCGACCATGTGGATGGCGAGCACTTATCAGAATTTCACGAAGCCGTTCCTCTTGAAGAGAGTCTGGCTGACCCGTTAGCCGTGCGCGGCAATCGATTTGTGAACTGTGGGAATCCGATTCCAGACTGTGAAGTGGAGGTCCGTGATGAATTTGGGGAAGTACTCCCTGAGCGTCGTGCAGGTGTGATCTACGTGAAAAGTCCTGGAGTCATGACTGGATATTTTGGTGATCCCCATACGACGAGTGAAGTGCTCTCCGCTGATGGGTGGCTGAATACCGGTGATATCGGTTACCGGATCGGAGAAAGCCTCGTGATTATCGGACGTCAAAAGGATTTGATCATCATCAATGGAAAAAATATCTGGCCGCAAGATATCGAGTATTTGGCTGAAGGATTGGTTGGAGTTCGTCCCGGGGATGCCTCGGCCTTTTCTGTGGAAGGGCCGAACGGTGAAGAGCGTGCTGTGGTGGTGATTCAATGCCGAGAGTCCGATACAGTTAAACGTGAGCTTCTCATCGAAGAATTGAAGCCGATCATTTATAAAGAAATTGGAATCGAGTGTTTTGTCGAATTGATTCCTCCTCGCACCTTACCACGCACGTCATCTGGAAAGTTGTCGCGTTCTCGAGCACGCGAAGATTTTCTGAAACGGGGAAATTGGAGCGAATTATCGCCTCTCGTTTCTTCGTGCGTCTTTCCTAAGAGTGTAGCCTCTCTGTAAGCAGCACGGCGTCTTGGGCAATACGCATGTCCCGAATTGTGGCCTTGACGGGAGGGACCGGGTTTATTGGCCAAGTCCTATGGCGATTTTTGGAAGAGGCAGGTTGGACGGTCCGAGTACTCGTTCGTTCCTCGTTTCGACCGAAACGACAAGAATCTTCCAGTACAACAGAGTTTGTTCAAGGAACGTTGCATGATGAGAAGCCGCTCCATGATTTAATCAAAGACGCGGAGGCCATCGTACATTGTGCCGGAAGAGTCCGTGGCCTTCACTCCCATCAGTTTGAGCAAACCAATGTTGAAGGAGTTCGACGAATCGTCCGGCTGGCTGCCTCACAGCAGACCCCACCACGATTCGTGTTAATTTCCTCTTTGGCTGCCAGGGAGCCTTCGCTATCGAATTACGCCTGGAGTAAGAATCAGGGGGAACTGGCGCTTGAAGAAGCAGCCGGTTTCATGCCATGGATTATTTTTCGTCCGCCTGCTGTCTATGGTCCTCAGGATCATGCGATCCTCCCTCTCTTTCGCTGGATTCGACGCGGCATTGGAGTTCAATTGGGGTCCGATAGGGCACGATTTTCTATGCTCTTCGTCGAAGATTTAGCGAATGCTGTGCTCGCTTGGCTGGATCGAGGTGTGCATGCCGGGCGGGCGTTTGAGTTGCACGATGGAAAAACCGGAGGATATTCCTGGCAAGAAGTTTTCGAGCTGGTCAGTGAAAAAAAGGTGTGGCGATTGGTCGTTCCAGCTTCGCTGTTGAATGCTACGGCTTCAATGAATCAGGTTATGGCACGGATCATTGGGTATGATCCGATACTGACCTATGGTAAAGTTCGGGAATTGCGGCATGCTGATTGGGTATGTGACAATTCTGCGTTGAGATTGGAATTGGGATGGCGGCCGTCGGTCATGCTCAAGGAAGGCGTAAGACGTTCATTATCTGGTTTGTGACTTGCTGGAGGAAGCTGAGCACGCTTCTTTCCCCTACTCAGAGTCGTTAGACCTCCAAGGTCGAAGGAGAAGATAATGCTTACACATGACGAGGTAGTCACACGGCTTTGCGAACTATTGACACCTTTTAAAAAAGAAGGCGTCATCCTGGAATCCAACACTCAGCTTGTGGCAGACTTGGGCCTGGACTCCATGCAGGTGATGGAGCTACTGTCCACTATTGAAGATGAGTTTGACATTTCCGTGCCGCTCAATATTGTTCCCGAGGTTCGAACTGTTCATGACCTCGCCGATCGCATTTCCAAACTCGTTGTCCCAGCCTCATGAATCTCTTCGATAAGTTTAAACCCGTTCTTGCAGCGCATCAGTCCATCGTTGAGCATGGAGCCGATCCCTTTAGCCTAACCGTGGAGCGTGTGCTCTCGCCCACCGAAGCGATCATCAACGGGCGACGCACGATCCTGGCGGGAACGAACAATTATCTTGGTCTCACGTTTGATCCTCAGTGTATAGAATCCGCTCGTGAAGCCTTAGTGACGCAAGGCACTGGAACGACTGGCTCTCGGATGGCAAATGGTTCTTTTCAGGGGCACGTGGCTCTTGAGCGAGAATTGGCCGACTTTTATGGGTGTGCCGGAGCAATCGTCTTTTCTACCGGTTATCAAGCCAATCTTGGTCTCCTTTCAACCTTGGCTGGCCCTGAAGACGTGATTCTGCTGGATGCTGATAGCCATGCGAGCATCTACGATGGATGTCGCTTGGGTGGAGCCGAGGTGATTCGATTTCGTCATAACGACGTCAATGATCTGGAAAAACGCTTGAAAAGACTCGGTGAGCGGGCTTCGATGACAGTGATTGTGATCGAAGGGGTGTACAGCATGCTGGGTGATCGCGCGCCGCTTGCCGCCATTACGGCCATAAAAGAGCAGTATGGAGCCTGCCTGGTCGTGGATGAAGCGCATTCGCTCGGTGTTCTCGGTGCACGCGGTCGAGGTCTTGCGGAAGAAGCAAATCTGGAAGAAAAAGTCGATTTTATCGTCGGAACCTTCAGCAAGAGTCTAGGGTCAACGGGCGGGTTTTGCGTCAGCCGCCGGCCTGAATTGGACCTGATTCGCTACACGAGCAGGCCCTATATCTTTTCCGCTTCGTTGTGTCCTTCTGTCGTGGCTTCAACGCGACGTGCCTTGAAGATACTCGAAGAGAACGTCTCCTTGCGCGAACGGCTCTGGAAAAATAGTCACACGCTCTATGCCGGCCTGCAGAAAATTGGGTTCACCCTTGGCCCGGAGGTGTCTCCGGTCATTGCCGCAACAGTTCCATCGAAAGAATATGCGATTGCCTTTTGGAATGGGCTCGTGGAACAAGGCGTCTACGTGAATTTAATGCTTCCTCCTGCGACTCCGAATGGGGTGAGCTTACTCCGATGCAGTGTAAGTGCTGCACATTCCGAAGAGCAGCTCGCGTATATTTGTGATGTCTTTGGACTGTTGAGAGCGAAGTATGCAGAATCGGATACACCATGAGTCGCTCGCAATGGTCGCGAGGATTTCTAACTCCATTCACGGAATGTCCTGATTATCGCTTTTTCCTCACGAACTATGCATTCTGAAGGGTGTCGTTCGGTTGGGTGAGTGTCCCTATCAATCCATTGAGTAACCGGTAACGGCTGGGGAGGTGATGTGTCCTGGGAGGGCTTGAGCGTTCTCGCGGTCGTTCCGGCCCGTGGGGGAAGTAAGGGAATCCCCAGAAAAAACCTTCGTACCGTGGGAGGGGAATCGTTAATCGCACATGCCGCGAAGGTTATTCGATCGCTTCAATGGATTGATCAAGCCGTTCTTACAACCGATGATCATGAGATGGCCGAAGAAGGACGAACGCATGGACTCGATGTTCCGTTTATGCGGCCTGATGTCTTCGCGAGTGATGAGGCCCCTGCCTTAGGCATGTGGCAACATGCCTGGTTGCAAAGTGAGGCCCATTATCAACGTCGTTTTGACCTTTCTTTGCTCCTGCAGCCCACGACTCCGTTACGAAAGCCCGAAGAGGTCGAGCGTACCGTCCGGGAGTTAATCACCGGAAATCATCAGGCTGCGGCGACCATTAGTCGCGTTCCCGGCCACTTTACGCCTCACAAACTTCTGACGTTGGACTCTGACCATCGATTGCATTTTTATCTCGAAGATGGTGCGAAACATTCTTTACGCCAGTCCATCCCCTCGTATTATTCGAGGAATGGTCTCTGCTATGCCGTCAGAAGAGAGCATCTCATCGACAATGGGATGATCGTGGAACGAGATTGCGTTGGCGTGTTGATCGACCGTTATGTCGTGAATATTGATGAGCCCTTCGAACTGGACTTGGCCAATATACTCTATCAACGGCAAGAGAGTCATGATGAATCGACATAAACGAATCTTGTTCATGAAAAAAGGATGACGTGGACTCCATGAATTCAACGTGGCTTCAACAGCCTGAGCAAGGCGCTCCCTGTGCCATTATTGCGGAGGTCGGTCAGTCACATGATGGAAGTTTAGGACTTGCCCATGCTTTCATCGACGCGATTGCCGATGCCGGTGCCGACGCTGTGAAATTTCAGACTCATATTGCCGCAGCTGAGAGTACCAAGGCGGAACCCTGGCGAAAGTCGTTCAGTCAGCAAGATGCGACACGATATGAATACTGGCGTCGGATGGAGTTTACGCTTGAGCAATGGCAGGGGTTGCGAGAACATGCGAAACGGAGGCAGATCGGATTCATGAGTTCCCCGTTTTCTCTTGAGGCGGTGGAGCTCTTAGAGAAGGTGGGTGTTGAGGCCTGGAAGGTTCCATCTGGAGAAATTACCAACCTTCCGCTCCTGGGTGCCATGGCGGCGACGAACATGCCGGTGATTCTTTCGACGGGCATGAGCGGTCTTGAGGAAATTGATGAGGCGGTCTCCTTTGTGCGCGGACAGGCGAGGTCGTTGGCCATCTTGCAATGTACGTCCCTCTATCCTTGTCCGCCAGAGCGGATTGGCCTGAATGTGTTGTCCATGTTTCGTGAACGATATCAATCTTCCGTGGGGCTGTCAGATCATTCCGGAACGATTTATCCGGGGTTAGCCGCTGCGACGATGGGGATGGAAGTCTTGGAAGTGCATGTGACCTTGAGCCGGGAGATGTTTGGTCCGGATGTTCCGGCTTCCGTAACTACGGATGAATTACGGCAGCTGGTAAATGGTATCCGGATGATCGAGACGATGAAGGCGTATCCCGTCGAAAAAACCATCACGATGGATGAGGTTGCGCCCCTTCGCGATATCTTCATGAAAAGTATCGTGGCTAGAGAAGACTTGCGGGAAGGTACGATTTTGCGCCATGAACATCTGACGACCAAAAAGCCCGCGACAGGATTGACCCCGGGACAGCTTCCGAAATTATTAGGTCGGCGATTGCGTCGGTCTGTGGCGCGTGATTCCAATATTGTGTTTGATGATGTGGAGTAAACATTGGTGAACCAACGAAAAGTCTGTGTCGTGATTACCGCACGACCGAGTTATTCTCGTATCCGTACCGCGCTCGAAGCGATTCGCGACCATCCTCATCTTAAGCTGCAACTTGTGGTCGCAGCCTCCGCGTTGCTTGACCGGTATGGAGGGACTTGCGCGGTGATCGAACGGGATGGGTTCTCCATCGATCGTCGCGTCTATATGATCGTGGAGGGAGAAAACCCGGTCACCTCGGCGAAGTCAACAGGACTCGGTCTCGCGGAAATGGCGACCGTCTTCGATGACTTGAAGCCTGATGTCGTTGTAACCATAGCCGACCGGTTTGAAACGATGGCGACAGCGGTTTGTGCGGCCTATATGAACATTCCCCTCGTTCATGTTCAAGGTGGGGAAATCACCGGCTCGATCGATGAAAAAGTTCGCCATGCAGTGACGAAACTGGCCGACCTGCATTTTGTCTCGACCACACAGGCGGCCGAACGAGTGCGGCGCATGGGTGAGCGCACGGACCGGGTCTTTGTGACCGGGTGTCCGTCGATCGATCTTGCGCAAGAAGCCATCGCGCGGCCACCTATCACGTTTGAGAAGTTTTTTGAAACGTATGGGGGGGCCGGATCCGAGTTTGATATTTCCAACGGATATATCGTCGTGTTGCAGCACCCGGTCACGACTGAATACCAGGAAGCGCGCCGACATATCGAGGAGACCCTGCACGCCGTCCATGCAAGTGGCCTTGCGACGCTGTGGTTTTGGCCGAACGTGGATGCGGGCTCCGATGGGACATCTCAGGGGATTCGTATATTCCGGGAGCACTATGATTTACCCAATGTCCACTTCTTTAGGAATTTGCCTCCGGAAGTGTTTGTGCAGACGATCTATCGCAGCAAGTGTTTGGTGGGCAATTCGAGTGCGGGAATTCGAGAATGTTCATTCTTGGGCGTGCCGGCGGTCAATATTGGCAGTCGTCAGGATGGACGTGATCGAGGGGGCAATGTCATCGATGTAGGGTATGACCGGGAAGAAATCTTGGGCGCTATTCACAAACAAGCCGCACAAGGCAAATTCAGTGAAGACGCGCTCTACGGAAATGGCAAAGCGGGAGAACAGATTGCCGAGTTATTGACGAGTGTTCCCCTGACATTCGAAAAGAAGCTGACATACTGATTCCAGGAAATGTGTGTGCCGTGCGCAAATTAATCAACAAAAGATTTGCCCCCTTTATCCTTTACGGAAATTATTTGAAACGCCTATAAATGGCGCAGAAATTTTGGGCGGTATTTGTCGTACCTCAATTCTGTACGGCTTCCCTTATTGAAGATTGGTAAACTCATCAGGCCATTTTCTGGCGGTATGCATCACGGCCAGAATGCGGATTTTATGCTGTTTCAGGTAATACGGAACGATAAACGGCAGGCCCGGAATGATCAGCTCCCGTGTTTTTGGCACACGTCCAGGCCGACCGAGCTGTGGGTGGTGTTCGAGGGATTGAACGCTGGTTTCGATTTTGGTCAAAACCCGGTACGCTGCCTGCGGATCATCGGTTGCGATAAACTGGCCGATTTCCTTTAAATCCTGAAGGGCCTCCTCAAGCCATTCGACTTCCTTCATCATGGCTTAAAGGACTCAATGACGTCACTGACTTGATCCTTGGTAAGGAATTTTCCTCCTTTTTCCGCTTTTTTCAGCCGTTCACGGATACGCTCTTCCTGCCACGCATAGACATCCAGGTATTGGTCGATCGCTTCATTGATAATCCAGTTCCGGGACCGATCGGCTTCTGCGGCAATCTGATCCAGTTTCTTTTGGGTTTTCACGGGCATTCTTACTGTAACATTTCCAGTCTCTTGGGCCATTGCAATCACTCCGCGTGCAAAACATCACAATATAATCATCATAGCATAAAAACCGACGTCCATCCAGCTTCTTTCTCCTCTTCTAAATTTCTAAAATTGGAGTCAAGTCTTTTGTTATTGTATTCTTAATCGACTGTTTGGTTCTTCTCGCTTGCATTTAGAATAGAGTGGTCCCCATCTAGTCGATGTCTGTTCAAGAGCGGGTAAGGCGCGTGCTTGATGACGTAATTGGCTACCTTCAATTTGTGTTTTTCAGCAACGCGTAAATTTAGACTGATTGCAAATCAAAGATTCTGGCCAGTTCTAAATGCGTGCTCTCTGTGCCTCCAATAGGTCCAGGGCGGGAAAGGACAATGGCAGCTGGAACTGTCGAAGAAGAAAACAACAACAAAAGATTTGACCCGTATTTCCCGTATTTGGGCGACCACCGCTACGGGTTCGTTGGCTGCCAGTCGCCGCAGCCAGGCCGCACACTGATAGGCTCCCGAATGGGAGCGGGTCAGGAGGGCGGTGTCATCAGTCCATACACCTGGCCAACCTGCGCCAAAACTTCCGGTCCCGTTACTCGAGTGGGGAGCGTCTGCGCCCGAGGGACACGCCGATAAAGCCTTGGGTATATTGCCCATTGAGCCGGCGCATGCCCCGACTCAGGTTCGCTTCCTGCGTTTCAAGTAAAAGATGGTCATGGTTGTCTATCAAGCACTAGGCCAAGCACCGTCAGTGCTGTTGTTCGACCTCCTCACCGAGAAGATCCAGGAAGCGTGCGCGGTCGGTGTCATCCAGAGAGATAGCCTGCCACCCAGTGTCCCGAGCGTGAGATGATACAGGGCCCCGGCATATTCGAGTCGTCATGGACGGGCCATAGCCTCAGGACGAATAAGGGGATAATATAAAGTCAAGCAATGACCCCATTTACAAATTTCCCCTATATTTTCGCGAAGCCAGTAGTGCACTTCAAGGTTGAATGTGGCTGGGTTAATCCCATGCTAAACCACAGGCATCAGTAAGGTTCTCTAATTCCAGCCCGTACTCATTTGGTTCTCCATCTTCTCGTAGTCCTCTCTGAAAAAATTCATCGCCCAGCTCATCGACGATTATTTCTCTTAAAGCACGAGACAGTAACTGAACATCTGGAACCTTTGAAATCTCCTCTACCATGGACGAACCTCTTTCATGGAGAATTTCTGTAATACGTAGAGTATTCTTCTTACTTTTTGCAATGCTCATAGTTTAGCCCTCACTTCAACCTATGTGCTTCTGTACCTTTAGGTATTACTGTAATGACATTCCCATCTGGGCGAATCCTTACTTCCAGCTTGAGAACCATAAATTCTTCTGACACCATCTGGCATCACTTTAATTTTGTTAGGGCTTCGAACTGTATCTAAAATAGCTTTTGGACTAACTCCTACACCATCTCGACCAAGAGCCTGATTGATACCATGTTTAGTATAGCCTTTGATTGTAGACCCTACAACACTACCTCCAGGTGTATACAATTGTGCAGCTTCCGCTGCGTTTGCAGCAGCTTCTTCAGTACCAAATCCTACCACTACAGCTGCAACCAAAGTCTCTTCATCCTCCGGCGAAAAATTCCCTCCTTTAGCAACGTTCATTGCATCGAAGTTCTTCTGCTCAAGGGCAATTTGTTGCCCTTCTCCCGCAGATACTTGTGAATGTAAGCTAATGTACGTCGAGATGGCTGCAACTGATCCTTGAATCAGAGATGCTTGGATAATTTGTCTCGCGTTGCCACCATTCAATGCGGCTCCCGTGGCCGCTCCGGCAGCTCCGCCGACGAATGCCGAGGCGACAAGGTATTCCCCCTGCGTCGCCTGGTTGGCCCAATAGTCTGTTCCAAATGAGACGGCCCCGACAGCCGCGCCGACTCCAGCTCCTCGCCCAATGTTCCCTCCGCTCAAATAGGCCCGACGGCTCCCGATGCCGCGCCGCCGCAGATCGGACTGCCCCCACACAGATAGGTGGCAATGGCTCCCGCACTCAGAGAAAAAGCTGTGTTACTGGTGTAGGGATCAAAATATGCCGCAGCACCAGGAGCGAGAGCCCAAGCAATGCCTCTAAAAATCGGAGAGTTAAACGCCTTTCCAATTTTACGTAACGCCTTCTTGAAAAAGTGCCCAGATGGATCGGTGTAGAGAATCGGATTGTTATTGGCATAGCTATACCGATTGAATGCTTGCGGATCGGTGGTGCTCGGCACAATCGTATCCGCGGAGATACTTGGTCACTTCTAATCGCATTTTGGGAACGGTGGAGAAGTGGACCCCACTTCTGAGACAGGAATTTCTGGATGCTAAGTGAAATCTTCTGCGGTATATTTTTGTTCAACGAAAGGAGCAGAAGATGGCACGACGATCACGAAGGAATCACTCTCCCGCTTTTAAGGCCAAAGTTGCCCTCGCGGCGGTTCGAGGAGATCGCACACTGGCAGAGTTGGTGAAACAGTTTGATGTGCATCCCAATCAAATCCAGGATTGGAGGAAACAGCTGCTTGCCAAAGCCGAACACGTATTTGGAGCAAGCCCCGCCGATGCCGCGACTCACGAGCAGGTGCAGCAGAAACTCCATGCCAAGATTGGACAGCTCACCATGGAGAAGGATTTTTTAGCCAACGCGCTCGGGCACGGCCGATGAGCGAGCGCAAAGCGATGATCAAGGGCAAGCAAAAACTCTCTGTGGTTCGTCAGTGTGGGCTGTTGGCCGTCCCTCGCTCCAGTGTGTATGCTCGCTCACAGGCTGTCTCGGAGGCTGATCTCGCATTGATGAGACAGCTCGACGCGCTCTATCTGCAATGGCCGTTCTACGGAAGTCGACGCCTGTGCGTTGAACTTCGGCATCGAGGGTACGGCGTGAACCGGAAGCGGGTCCAGCGCCTGATGCGGAACATGGGGCTCCGGGCTCTCTATCCCAAGCCCCGCACCAGTCAGCCGGGCAAGGAGCATAAGGTGTATCCTTACTTGCTGAGAGGCCTGAATATTGACCGCTCGAATCAGGTCTGGGCGAGTGATATCTGTTACATTCCCATGGCCAAGGGATTTATGTATCTCACGGTCATTATGGACTGGCACTCACGGCGAGTGCTGGCCTGGCGGGTTTCGAATACTCTGGAGACTGAGGCCTGTGTGGAAGCGTTAGAAGAAGCACTCCGCCATTATGGCGCGCCCGAAATTTTCAATACTGACCAGGGGGCGCAATACACCAGTGAGGCTTTCACGGGGGTGCTCAAAGCTCATGGAGTACGGATTAGCATGGATGGGAAAGGGCGGTGGGTCGACAATGTCTTTGTGGAACGGCTCTGGCGGAGCGTAAAGTACGAGGATGTGTATCTACGAGCTTATAACACGCCAGCCACGCTGTGCGCTGGCCTGACAAGCTATTTTCAATTCTATAACAACGTACGCCGTCATCAGACCTTGAATCGACAAACACCTGATACCGTATATTTTGCTGATCTCAAAACACAGCAGGTAGCGTAAGGAAAGGCAGAAATTTCACTTATCGAGCTGTCCAAAAAACGGGGACCACTTCTCGAATCACATCATTGGACCATCTGTCTGAGTAGAAAAATCTAACAAAAGATTTGACCCGTATTCGACTTTACCTTAACGACGGTTGAGGTGTCTGTTAACTTATTAAATTATCAGTGTCCCTCTTTCCTTATCATGTGACCTCAGTTTTTTCAGGTACGCTAATTAGGAACAGACAGATGGTAAATCCCCTTTTCGTCTATAGTCCAAATTTCTGTTGGGTTATTTTTGAACTTCATGAACTGCTCATACGTAGGAAATTCAGAATTGGGGATTTCAATTTTTAACACCTCATTCTGGTAGATCTGGACCTGCTTAATACTCATACCCTGTATTCCAAGATGAGTTCGTGCTCCTGCTGGCAAAACCCCAGTTCGGGTTTCTCCGTTCTTAAACAGAATATGTATCTTTATTGGTGTAGAGAACCCGTTTCTGATTCGGGGGCCTTCAAAACCAAAATCTTCACATCCAGAAAGGCTAAATAACATAAACAACAATAGTACTGTATATGCAGGTTTGTTCACGGGTATTGCCTGGATTCGTCTAATCACCAGGACCCTCCCAGGGCGAAATTATTGGCGCTTTGCTCAAAGGGGTTTGATGCGCTAGGGCCGCCTCCCAGGAGCCAGAGTGGAAGAAATAATGGTCCGTAGACCTGAGATTGATAGGTGTGAGCCTGTTCATGTAGACCGATGTTAAGACGTACTTTGGAATCATATAGGAAGTCATAATCTCCTGGACCACTACCTTGAGTATAGCTGATTGTGTTTCCTAACGTTACGGCATTTACTCCCAATGGGTGGTTAGTAAACTGAATGGCATTATTGCCAATGGAGACTCCTGCGCCTCCGAGGACACCGATCCCACCCCAAACTAAGCCCACGGCGGTATTCGGCAGGTTCCATACCTTTCCAGCTGCATCTAATAAATCTGCGCCTACATTCCTTCCTGCGAAGGCACCGCTAGCTACTGCACCAGTGGCACCTAAGGCAGCCTCTTGTCCCGGATCGCCTCCACTAAGATATCCACCTAACGCTCCAGCCCCAGCTCCACCTAAAATATAATTCCCGCCTAAGTCCGTGAAGGTCTGTCCGGCTGCTGAAGATGCTAAGGCAATGCCCGCAGTTTTGAATGCATCGCCATATGATCCTCCATTGGCCTTGGTCGTATAAGCACCATACCCTATTCGACCAACGGCAAGTGTAATGCCTCCAGCCTTGGCTGCATCTCCTATTGACCCACCGTCTAGTCTTGATAAATAAGCCTGAAACCCAGCAGCTCCCAAAGCACCCCCATAATAAGAGGCCGCTGCAAATCCAACAGCACGGGCATAAGGTCCGATCGTACGGTTCGTTAAGGCGTAGTCAATCGCAATCGTACTAGGATTCCAATAATGTCGATATTTCCATCCTGCCTTTTCAAATTTTTTGAAGGCCTTCTTAATACTTTTAAACTGTTTCTTAAAGAAGTGCCCTGATGGATCGATGAAGAGAATCGGATTATTTCTGGCATAGCTGTAGCGATTGAGTGCCTGTGGATCAGTGACACTAGGGACTATCGTATCGGCGGAAATACTTGGCCACTTCTAATCGCATTTTTGGAGCGGCGAAATGGTGGCCATTTCAAAGGGGATCATCAGAAGCGTGGCGCCTTGTCAATGACCGTGGCCAAGGGCTGAGAGCCGCGTCGTAGTACCGGGCTTCATAGATTTGGCCACCTGTAATCGATTGCGTAAACGGTAGAAAGCATCAACAACCAAGGATGGGGCACCATGTGGGGTTCGCCCATGCAGTGATCGTGGCCAAAGAGCCCCGTTGACCCATCCAATTCTTTACTCGTGTACTTGTAGGCGACATCTGTTCCGCTCGTACCTCCAGCGGTGTAGCTCCAGGAAAATGTTACAGTGGCTCCCGGTAGGACAGTATTGGCAGCGGGAGTGATGCTGGTAGAAGGCGTTCCACCATGGGAAACCAAATGCACCAGTGGATTCGCTGGGTGAGGTTCCAGTTGTGGGAGTCCAAAGTGCAGACTAAAGGGCCCTCCTCTTAGTCGCATGGTTGCTGGAGTCTGACGCAACCGATCCGCATCCTGTGTGACAGCTTAGGTAAAGGGGCAAGTCGCGTGCTTGCTTGTGAGCTTCTCCAAATCTTTGCTCACCCTCAATCGAAGCATTTTTCCACTTTTACAATGAAAAACCAGCTCGCAATGCCTATTGGATTGGTTGAGAAGGGGAGTGTTGAATAATGAGGTTATCAAGGGCCATATTTCGTTGGAACGACGTTATGCCTCAGTAGCGTCGGGGCGGTTCAAAAAAGTCTTGGCTCATCTTCCGTGTTTCAGTCCTGTTGAACACTTCATCATGTGAGGGAAGGGGCCATTGGCGAAAATCATGAGCAATGCGAGCCAAGCAGCAAGGCCGAGAATGCCGCTGACGGCTTTTTTCAACAGGCCCAGAAGGAAAATATTAACAAAGGATTTTCCCCATGTTCGTATTCCAGCCAGACTTCGGCCCGCTTCACTGGTGCACCATTTGACTCCCTCCATACTGTCGCAAGTGGACAACGTGGACGTAATAGGGGATTCAATGTTATAGCTGTTGTCTTTCATCGTAAAAGAATTATTTCGGCTATAAATCATTGGGGCAACGTGGTAGATTTCACGAGATACACGATAAAGATTGGTGACGGGTGAGTGGCTTTGATCTGTACTCATACTCAAGTTTCTATTTGACTCGTTCATACTGGCAAGATAGAGGGAGGAAGAAAATGAGAGATGTTAGCTTTTTCACGAAGGATAATGGCAAAAAATTACCAGTGAGTGATGAATATCTTTTACCGTTTTTATCCCCAACAAGCCCAGGGACGAACTATTGGGATTCTCCCCCTCCTGGCCCTCTCACGGACAGGCAACGAGGGCGAATTTTTTTGCAAGTGCACCAGGCTCTCCAGCTTTTTCAGAAGGCCAATATTAATTTGAAGGGTAAGAAGCTGTTGGATATTGGCACGGGAAATGGGATGATTCCCCGGTTATTATTAGAGTTTTCAGATCTGGACTCAGCCGTGGGTGCTGACCCGTTTTTAAATGAAGAACACAAGACGAGTTGGCAGGGACATGATCAAGACGCAGAGTTTCAAAGTATCCGGGAGTTTATTCGGGTACATTGTCCAGATGCGTTTGAGTATGAACAGTATCGGTCCTTTCTCGGGTATGAGCACTTTTCATTGAAGCCAGATCGCGTGCCTTATACCCCCCAACCAACCAAAACCTATCGTTTTGCTCAAATTGGCGCTCATGATTTGGCTCAACTCGATGAGAAGTTTGATCTGTTTTATGTCAAGGCGATTGATCATATTCCCAACTGGGACGGTATCTTTAAGGCTGTAGCGATGGTCGCGAATAAAGGGGCGGTCTTCTGTATTAAACACTTTTCTTTTTTTTCGTACCTGGGTCCGCATCGGTATGCCACGACAAATATTCCCTGGGGGCATCTTTTACTCACGAATCAAGAATACCGACGGTTTGCGAGTGAGTTTCATCCGCAACGGGCCAAGCAGATGACCGACTTCTTTTTCACTGGATTGGCCTATCCCCGTCATACCATGTCCAATCTTATTAAGATCGCTCGACGTCACGGTTTTATTATGCAGGCCGTCATCAATGAACCACTACGGAATATTAATGAATTTCAGAATCTTGCTGACGAAGTCGACGGATTTTGGCAAATCGTTGAAGAGAATTGGCCAGATCTCAGTGCAGAGGAAATGATGTCGGGACGTTACCATATTTTGCTTCGTTATCTGTAAGATCCCTGCCATATTCAGGACCTGATTCGTTCACGGCCTCACATGAAATGGGTCGAAGTCGTATGTGTGGAATATTATTTTATTGGAATCAAGCTGGCGTCTCGCCCAATATCCTTTATGAAAAGTCCTTAGGCCATATGGCCAATCGTGGGCCAGATTTCTGCGATTTATATTACGGAAAAGATTATGTTATTGGCCATACGAGGCTTTCGATTATCGATCTGACATCAAGTGCCAATCAGCCATTCTGGGACAGTACTGGGCGATACGTCATTGTCCTAAATGGAGAAATATACAACTACCGGGAACTTCGTCAGCAGCTCTCAGCTTGTGGGCATCGGTTCCGAACGGAATCGGATACAGAAGTCTTATTGGCATTCATTATTTCCTTTGGATTAGAAAAAACACTGGATTGCGTGAGAGGAATGTTTGCGTTTGTGCTGTACGATAATATCGTGCAAAAGGCCACGATTGTTCGTGATCATTTTGGCCAAAAACCTCTTTACTATTTTTTCAAGAGCGGGTGTTTCGCTGTTGCATCTGACATTCGTAGCCTCACTGAACTACAAAGCTCTACCACCCCTAATCTCGCCGCCTACACGGTGTATCTCTCCACAGCGGGCTCTCAGGGTACTCGAGGGACGTTTCATACTGACCGCACATTCTTCGATGGAATCAATATTCTTCCGGCTGGACATAGTTTGACGCTCGAACAGGGGCATATTTCGATAGAAGAGTATTTTACCGTATGGAGCCTCTACAATCGTGAGGACGCTGATGACTATGCCGACATGTCGATGGCTTCATGCCTAGATGAATTGAAGTCTTTGTTAAGACAAGCGGTCGTTCGTCATTTAACGAGTGATGTCAAGGTGGGAGTGTTGACCAGTGGGGGGATAGATTCAACCTTGGTGTATTGGTTTGCCCAACAGCAAAATCCTGAGATTACTGGGTTTACGAAAATTTCTCCAGGCATCGAGGAAATTCCACTTGACGTGATACCAAACGTATTGAAGCAACGCCCAGCCAACGTCTATTTTTCTCTCCAAAAACCTGAAGAGTATCTGATCGGATTGAACAATTTTATCGCCGCCTCCGGAGCTCCGTCACGTTGGGGCGGAGGCCCTCCCATGTCAAAGCTTTGTCGAGACGCACGGCGAAATGATGTGTATGTTCTTCTTGGGGGAGATTGTGCCGATGAGTATTTTTCAGGCTATACTCATTATGAGAACATGTTCGCCCATCCACAGCCGGATATGTTTGACCTTGGCGATCTTGTCAGTCTGGATAGCCAGAGTCCCTTCTATAAGAAGGAGCATGCCGAGGATCATCAATCCGTTCAATGTGATATACGCCGACGTATTCTCTCTCATCTGCAGAATATTGTTGACCCGTGTGAGCGATATATCCTTGCGACCATGTTTCATGATACATCAACCTTTCTGCAAACCTGCAACCTTCCGCACAGCGATGCCTATTCGATGATGGAATCTGTTGAGCTGAGGAATCCTTTGCTGGATATGGACTTGGTGCGTTTTGTGTGTCATCTTCCACCACGCTTTAAAAGTGCTCGACATTCTTCAGGTCATTTTGGGAAATTACTCTTGCGTGAATTGGCTGCAAGGGAAATCGGGGAGTTTGTCAATCGTGGAAAGGAAGGGACAAGAAATTACTCTATGGCGTGGGCGCATCCTTCGTTTTGGAATTTTGACCACTTTGCGATTCAAGATGTTGTGCACATTCCAGATGAGTTATCAAAGAGAGATGTGATCAGACTGATGAACTTGGAAATTTTCCATCGCTTATTCTTCCTGCATGAAGATAATTTTTTCCCCAAAATTATGACCCCAAATGGCTTGTCCATGGCATCTTGTGGCGTAAGCGATTTTAGTCTGCAATCGTCGAAAGGAATCTCCTGATGAAGGTGGGAGACAAATTGAAAGCCGGGAACGCGAATTGGCGTTTCCGGGGAGAGATCGTTCAGCAATTTGATCAGCATGTGTCAAAGTCCGTGCCGTGGTATCAAGCTGGTCACGATTTAGTCTGTAAGGTGAGTGATTATTTTGTCAAAGATGGCTCAACGTGCTATGACCTGGGATGTTCGACCGGAGAGTTAACGCTGAAACTCGCGAAACATAATTTGCATAAAGAAGGAGCCATGTTTGTCGGTATTGATGCCGAAAAAGAAATGCTTGCATTGGCACGAAAAAAGCAGAAAGCTGCGGGAGTGAAGAATGCTAAATTTCTTAACGATAATATTTGCTTAACGAAGTTCTCTTCAGCAGATTTCATCACAGCGTACTATACAATCCAATTTGTCCGTCCGAGTATTCGGCAAGAACTTTTTAACAAGATCTTCAAGAGTCTCAATTGGGGAGGGGCATTATTACTCTTCGAGAAAGTTCGTGCGAACGATGCGAGGTTTCAGGACATTACGACAGGCCTATATACTGACTTCAAGCTGGAGCAAGGTTATTCTGCGGAGGAAATAATTGGGAAAAGTAAAAGTTTGAAAGGGGTGCTCGAACCGTTTTCAACGCAGGCTAATGTTGATATGCTGAAACGCGCAGGATTCGTCGATATTCTGACTGTCATGAAATTTATCTGTTTTGAAGGATTCTTGGCGATAAAATAGGAACAAGCCGTTGCCCAACCGTTTGACCCCTCTCTTCAGTAAGGAGCCCTTGTCCAAGCCTTGGGCCAATGATAATGAAGAATCGTATGCCGATTCTATCCCTGCCTATGTAAAGAAAAAATATATTGAGAGACTTCTTTGACTGTCAAACCATGAAATCTATCTAAGAGCTGTTGAAATCTAGAGAGACGGACTTGAACTTCCTCCAGTGAGATGCCGGGGAAGCGGTGTTGTTGGTAATCGGCACTGTTTTTATTGCCTGAAAACTGCGACTTCCATCGTTTCTTCGAGGCGCGGTATTGGCTCTGAAACCATCCCGAGAGGTATTTTTTGAGGCTTCCTGGCCTGGCAAGGGTTAAGAGGCGCTCATTTTCTTCGATCACATCCATAATCCTGTCCGAGGCAAGTGACCCGTCCAGTGCCGCCATATGATTATGAGCGACGGTCTCTTGCTGAGAGTCATCCCGGCTGTTAGTTTTTTTATTAAGTATGTCCCGAAGCGCGTTTTCTAGCTCACTAAACGAAAAGGCTTGATGCCCTAACGCATTCGGCAATTGATGGTCGAACCGATCCGAGACGATTGGCTGATAGGCGATTGCGGGAGTTCCTACCAAGTAAGCCTCAATTCCAGTCGTACAGCTATTATGAATTAACACTTGGGCTGCCATAATCCATGGTATCACGTTTCCTTCATGTATCACCTGGATATTATGATAATCGGAGGCAGCCATTCGCCAAGGCTCATGATTTTCAGCAGGATGGGGGCGAAGAATGATCGTATATTCAGGCAGTACTTTACTGAGTTGGGGAAGTAAATGTCGGAAGTGATCAAAAAGGGCCGTACGATAGACGTTCCGCTCAGACCAATATTTGTTAATCTCGGATGAAGCGCGAGTAATTTCTGCTGGTTTTTGAGATGTTAAATTTTCGACGAAATGATTTAAGGTGCCAAAGTTTGTATTGACTAATATGAATTTTCCAAAACGTTCACGAATCCGATTGGTTTCTTCCTCAAAGTACAATCGCAATTCAGGTCGAAGTAAATCTAAACGCGGATTCCCTGTCACATAAACTGGCGTGTCCTTATATCCAGGGAATCCCTTGACGAGTGATTCGTATTCTTTGCCCCAGGCGAACAACAGCGTAGTATGAGAAAGAGCTTTGGGAGAAATTCGTCTTTGATAATAGACTTCTGGACTGTAAGTGATTAACCCTTCTTCATCCCAAGCAACGATGCATGAGCCGAGTTTCTCGAGTATATCGAGAATACGCACCTTACTCGCTTGGAGGTCTTTGGCAAAGTAAATTCCCTTTGGCAACGCACTAATATTCAGATGAATATGCGTCTGTGAGCCAATAATAACAGGATACTCTCGTTCGGCGGCAACGCACCCAAGAAGTAGCTTGGCATCAAATTCACGGAGCTGTGTTTCTGAGGGAATAATGAGTGTGGGCTTTGAAGTCATCATCTTGATCGTCTGTTGTTCTTTTTTATTGATAATACTATAACGTCATGAAAGTCAAAAGCTTCATCATTCATACGAGAATCTTTGACGAATCCATGGCAATCTTCATATCGGTTTTATCGAAGTAGGTTTCCCCTTGCCATGGAATTGACAGAGGAGGTGAGCAATATTTCCGGTAGGAACTCTCCAAATGTCTGGGTATTGACCGATGATCGGCCTGGCAATACGACGCAATCTTTGGGATTGGCGGATTCCCTCGGCTGGCCATACGAGGTCAAGCGCCTGGACTTCACGCCGCTCGCGCGTCTGCATAAGATTCATGAGGGTCTGATAGGTTCGACAACTCTCTGTCTGAACCTCAAGACCTCAAGTCCTTTGGTTTCGCCATGGCCCGATGTCGTGATATGCGCCGGGCGTCGTCCGGCTCCAATCGCCAGATGGATTCGTAGCCAGAGTCGCGGACGAACGAAGCTCATTCAGTTGGGCCGAAAAGGCAGTCAAGCGGTGGCTCAAGGCGACATCACGATTGCGCCGGCCTATTGTCGAATGTGGCCACATGACCACCACATTGAAACGCTCGCGCCGCTCAATCGCGTATCCGATCAACAGCTTGAATCTGCGGCGAGGGAATGGTCGGAATTATATCATGAGGCTGCTCGTCCTTACGTTGTGCTATTGGTCGGGGGAAGTACCGTTCGGTCTGTTTTTGATGAAGGTGTCGCGAGACAGTTGGGGAAAGACGTGAGGGCGTTTTCCGAGAAAATTGGGGGAACGGTCCATGCCGTCACCAGTAGGCGAACCGGACAGAAGGCCACGGATGCGCTGTGTGAAGGTCTCGGTCCTCATGTGTTGGTTCGAAGGTGGGAGCCTGGTCATTCCCCCAATCCCTATTGGGGATATTTATCGGTTGCCGATCTCATCATCGTGACTGGCGATAGTGAGTCTATGGTGGGAGAAAGCGTCTCGGTCGGAAAACCCGTCTATATTTATCCGTTGCCTGAACGACCGTTACGTGGTTTCGCGCGTGTTCGCGAGGCGATTGTCGTCGCGGGGTGGAGATCTCAAGCCATGGTTCAGGAGCCCGTCTGGACCAAGAGCGTGAAGCGGTTGTGCGGGTTGCTCTTGCGAAAAGGGTTCGTTCGACCGCTTCGTGACTTGCAGGCATTTCATCGGGTATTGGTCGAGCGGGGATATGCACAAATGTTTGGGCGGGATCTCGAGGCCCACAAGGGAATTCCTCTCCGAGAAACCGATCAGGTCGGTCGCAAGATCAAGGAGATTCTTGGTTTTCAAGAGTGATGGACTTTGCTATAGTGAGGACATTCATTCTCTCTATTGACTCACGTCCCAATTATCTTCAAAACATCGTCGTCACTTGATTCTTGTTAACGACTTTTATACCCGCATCCTTCCGTTCAAGCCCCTACATTTTCTACCTTTTATGCGTCCGCATGGATTGTGTATCTCGCCACCCGATCGTTGGTTGAAATAATAAGAAGTGATAAGCTTTTGATAGCACTTTTGGTCGGTTCTTAGCCAAAAAAGGCGATGAGGCAGATACGTCTCTCGGCTCGAATGTTTTCTGTTTCTCGCTCTGTATCTCCCTAGAGGTTTGATGTGTTGGTAGGCTTGTTAAAAGACAATCTCGTTCGTCGATCAGTTCGTAAGCCAGTAGACGGGAGAGATTCTTTCCCTTCTACCGCGTGTGGGTCATGTCAACCGGCATACTCACGAAACCATAAAAAGCTTCTTTCCGCCTTATGGTCAATCGTGGTCTACGGTATATCGGCCTTCTTCGGTATCAAGAGGGTGGGCCACTGGTTAGGCTCTATCCCGTATATTCCGATTTCCTCCACGCAATTTCCGCGAAAGATGTTTAATCCCCCCACCATGTTTGACTACACCAAATTCAACGAAGGTGACAAAGAGGGGTTTTGGGATCGTCCCACGCCTTCTCCTGTGACCTTTCATCATGTTCTTTCGATCGCAGATGGATCTGCCGACCGTGATGGGTTCGTGTATGACGTCTCTGGCCTGCCTGTCTTCGATGCCTGTCATCCTCTGAGGCAGAGAACGAAGTATCAAAGACGGAAGTGGCGGGACTGTATTGCTGTCGACTATAGAAAACGGCAGGCGCAGCCTCGACATTACCAGGGACGGATGGCCGTTTTGACGTCGGAACAACAGCACATGTATTCGCATTGGTTATTTGATGTACTGCCCAGGCTTGCCAAGTTGCGAGAGTGTGAAGAGCGTGTCGAGCATTATTTTTTGCAATATTCTCGATCGTTTCAAATCGAGTCCATTGAGGCATTGGGGTTTATCGATACGCAGTGTCTCGTTAACTGCGACCACATTCCTTGGGCAAGTAGTGATCAGATGGTCATCCCCTGTCATCAGGTCTTGTTTGGTTATCATTATCCGCGATGGGTGTGCGATTGGCTGCGCCGTACGTTTTTGCCCACGGGAGGGACGCGTTCGAAGCCAAGACGGAAAATCTACGTATCCCGTTCTTTGGCCGGGAGACGGAAGGTGGTGAATGAAGAAGAGATTTTTTCGTTTCTAGCGCCTCAAGGGTTTAGGTTCTGTCATCTTGAGCAGCTGTCCTTGGCCGAGCAAATTACCTTATTTCATGAGGCAGAGATCGTCGTGGGGCCACATGGGTCTGGCTTCGCGAATCTCGTGTTCTGCGACCCTGGCACTCGAGTCATTGAGCTTTTCCCCTCTCGTGCGACTGATGCCTATTTCCGCTTGTGCGTGGATATGGGGCTCAACTACACATGCGTGAAAACGCGTGATGTGATTCAACGTTCCCGCGTCAGCGACGACTTTTCGATTCATGTTGAGGATCTTCGTAGAGCACTCAAGAAAGATTGATCAAATCCCTGTCCCCTATTTATCTAATCGGCTCCGTTCGATTACAATAGCTTCCGATTGCTAGTGTCGTCCATGGACAAATGATTCCTGACGGGTGTTTTGCTTCTGAAGTATTCCGAGGTCTAATAAAGAGAGCTCACATCGCCGCGTAAAGAAGGTACGCGCTTGCCTTTCTTGTCGACCGTCCTGTCGCAATCCATCTCATTGGGTTCCATGTCCTCCACCCTCTTAAACGAGTGTCGACCTGATCGAATCAAACAGGACAGGGTCGGTTGTCACGATCATAGTGACCAGATGATGAAAAACTTGGTGTTCGGGTTGGTATTGGTGGCGATGAGCCTCGTGGTTGTTTGGGGTTTGGCAGAAGTCTACGTACGAGGCACTCAGACTCATGTCGATAATTTTGATATTGAAATGTGGCGGTACGCTCAAGACATGAAGCGTGTGAGTTCAATACCGGGTATGGGACATGAACATGTTCCGAACGTGTCAGGGACCTATATGAGTGTGCCGGTCACGATCAATTCCGTTGGATGGCGAGACCAGGACTACAGTCTTGAAAAACCCAAGGATACGGTTCGAATCATGATGCTTGGCGACTCAGTCACGTTTGGCTGGGGCGCGCCGCCAGAGGGCGTGACATCCATGGTGCTGGAGTCGCTGTTGAATCAGGACGGAACATCTCGTCGCTATGAAGTGCTGAACACCGGGATCGGGAATTCCAACACGGCGATGCAAACGGCCTATTTTCTCAATGAGGGATTCCGGTTTCAACCCGACATTGTCGTGCTCAATTACTTTATCAATGATGCCGAACCCACGCCGTCCCGTTCTCAGAGCTTTTTGGTCGAACATTCCTATGCCATGGTGTTTTTAGCGGGTCGTTTCGATGTCTTGATGCGCAGCTATTTTGGCAGGGGGGATTGGCTCAGCTATTACCGGGGTCTTTACGATGAGGATCAGCCTGGGTGGTTGGCTGCCCGGGAGGCGATTCGTCAACTGGTGAAATTTTGTGAACAACATGATATGAAGTTTTTGATCGTGAATTACCCTGAACTGCATCAAGTCTCACCCTATCCGTTTCAACACGTGACGGATCTGCTTGCCTCCGAAGCCAGTCGTTACGACACGCCATTTATCGATCTCTTATCAACCGTCCAGCAGGAAAACCCTCGGACATTATGGGTGACGCCGACTGACGCACATCCCAATAGCAAAGCGGGAACATTGTTCGCTCAAGGCCTTCAACGGGCATTGGCCGAGCATTTTCCCGAGTATTTTAGCCGTTGACTGTCCCACGATCTGTCGTGTTCATGAAAAACAAGACTACGATACTGAATGCCGCGTTGGTCATCTTCACGGTCCTTTTCATGGTTGTTGTGGGGGAGGCCTTTCTCCGCGTGTACTTCTTTAGAACGCTGGCTCAGCCCTTTTCCACACTTCCGGTCACGGTGCCTCATCCGACCAGAACCATCGCCTATGCTCCTCATGCTGTCGGACGACATCAAGAATTGGACTTTAATGTTCCGATTGAGATCAACGCGCAGGGACTGAGAGGTACAGACATTGGCCCCAAAGATCACCGCCAACGTATTCTTTTCGTGGCCGATTCCACGACGTTTGGCAGTGGGGTTCCTGTTGAACAGATCCTGCCCACACTCTTGGCGAAAGAACTCGGGGAAGATCAGGTCGATATTATCAATGGCGGATTTGCGACATACAATACAGTTCAGGAACTCTTGTTCTTGGAAGAAGAAGGCTTATCCTATCAGCCTGACCTGGTCGTGCTGGCTTTCAGTCCGAATACCGATATTCAAACGAATACGTTGGCCCTCCAGCAGCTTCATCAGAAGAAGAAGGTCCGGGCATATGCGTACCTGGATGACGCAGGGCAGTTACAACTCGATCTTCGGTATGTAAAGGCGTTTTACGAAAAGCAGAAAGATCGTTCGTCGGAAGATCACCTCAAACCCTATTTTAAGCGTCATGTCCTGTATCGGTTGGGAAAATTGTTGGTGAAGAGCTTTCAAACTTCAGCGTTTCACGACCCGAACATTTTTATTGGATGGCCGTTTCTGGCCGAGTTCGCTCCTGAGTATTCAACTCGCGGGATGACAAAAGAAGACTATCGCCAACTTTGGGACGATGGTTGGGCGGTGACGCAAGCGTTGATACTGCGGATGCGAGATGAATCGGTGGCGCAAGGAGCGAAGTTTGCTATGATGGTGATGGCGCCAAAATTACAAGTTGAAGAGGAGTATCAGCAAAAGGTCCGTGAAGTCTATCCGGGTTTGAAGCTCGACCTGACTCGTATTAACCGGATAATTGAGCAATTTGGACATGAAGCCCATATTCCGGTCCTTGATGCGTTGACTCCACTCGTTCAAGCTGAACAGGCGGGAGAAACTGATCTGTATTTTCATATAGAAGATGAGCATATGACGGCCAAAGCTCACAAGATCGTCGCTGAATCGCTCGCCCAACAGCTACGGGAACAAGGACTGGTCAGCGCGCAATAAATGAAAGATAACATAGGGCATTCGATATCATGTTTTTTGTTCTTTGGCCATGGCTGGATGGTGCCCGAAAGCCTGCTTAGATCAATTCCACGGGTCGTCGACAAGTCCAAATCCTCCCACGTATGAGCTTACTGCTTGCGTTTGGTCGAGCCTATCCCTGGGCGAGCTTCCTCACTCTCCTTTCGTTGTTGATTGCCGGAATCATGGAAGGGTTAAGTTTATCCACCCTTCTTCCACTCTTGAGTACCGCGATTAACAGTCAGTCTTCTCAGTCAAGTGGTGGGGGCCAGGGACAAGTGGCAACCGAAGCTGGGCCAGGGCAGTTAATCCTGGATGGCTTGACTCGAATGGGATTCTCCCCTTCCCTGGGTGCCCTTCTCGTGGTCATTGTATTCGGCATTTTGCTCAAGAATGTGTTTCTCTTGTTAGCCAACCGGCAAGTCGGCTATACGATGGCGCATGTTGCCACGGATCAACGGTTGGCGCTTCTCCGGGCGCTCTTGAATACGAAATGGGAATACTACGTGCGGCAGCCCGCTGGAACGCTGGTCAATGCCGTCGCGACTGAAGCCCAACGATCCGCCAGTGCCTATCATTTCGCGGCCAATGTTACCGCGGTGTCAATCCAGGTGTTTGTGTATACTTGTGTGGCGTTTTTAGTCTCGTGGAAAGTCACCTTAACCGCGATCAGCGCGAGTCTGTGCCTCCTATTCGTCCTCAATAAGTTAATCAGGATAGCCAAGCGGGCTGGCCGAAGACAAACCAAACTGTTGAAGTCTTTGCTTTCCGTGATGACTGATAGTCTTCGTTCAGTGAAGCCTTTGAAAGCCATGGCGCGGGAGGCGCTTTTCAGTTCTCTCTTAGAATCAGAGACGAAAAAATTAAACAAAGCCATTCGACGGCAAGTCATGAGTCGAGAAGCCCTACGAGCTTCTCAAGAACCGATGCTGACGATTCTCGTCGCGATTGGGTTGTATGTCGCATTGGTCAAATGGGAAATGCCGTTTGCCACGGTCATGGTTCTGGTTTTGTTGTTAGCGCAAATGCTCAGCCGACTCGGAAAAGTGCAACGCCAGTACCAGGAGATGGTGGTGTTTGAAAGCGCTTATTGGTCCTTGCGCGACACGATCGAACAGGCAGAGCGCGCGCGTGAAAATACGTCTGGAATCCAGACGCCGACGCTTGACGATTGCCTCCGGGTTGAGCACGTGACGTTTGCCTATGACAAGCGAACGATTTTTGAGGATTTGTCTCTGACGATTCCTGCCGGGTATTTCACGTCTATCGTTGGCCCGTCGGGAGTAGGCAAAACAACCGTCGTGGATTTAGCCATCGGGTTGATTCGACCTCAGAGGGGAGAGGTGCTGCTTGATGATCAGCCATTGAGCCAGATTGATCTCAGGGCATGGAGGAAGATGATCGGTTATGTTCCGCAAGAAACATTACTCCTGCACGATTCCGTCTACCGGAACGTGACGTTAGGAGATCCAGATTTACAAGACCAAGACGTTGAATATGCGCTACGTGCAGCGGGGGCTTGGGCATTCGTTCAAGATTTGCCGGAAGGTGCCCATAGTTCGGTCGGGGAGCATGGCAGTCGTCTTTCTGGCGGGCAAAGGCAGCGAATCGCCATTGCTCGAGCTTTAGCTCAGCGACCCAAGCTCCTGATCTTAGATGAAGCGACGAGCGCTCTCGATTCGGAAACCGAAGCGGCGATCTGCCAAACCTTGCGGGATCTTCGGGGGGGGATGACGATTCTTGCCATATCGCATCAAACGGGCTTAATTGAAGCGGCCGATCGAGTATACCGCTTAGAGCATGGGGCAGCGGCGATCGTGGTGGATCGGTCGTCCGCGGAGCCACGCTCGTCTCCACTGTAGAGAAATTGTTTCTGGCAACACCTGACCATACCTGTCTGGTCTATGTCGTCAAGCTGAGTCATTTTAAGAGAACCCATGCAACCGACCATGTCCGACCATCGCAAGCTTCGTGTCCTGCTTCTGGTCGATTCGTTGTATTGGGCGACCGGGAATTTTGCCAGGCACGTTGTAACGGACAATCCACGTATCGAGGCGATCATCGCATCGCAATACATGGTCAGACAGTTTCTGTGGCGATTTGGACGATTTCCTCTATCGTTTGATGTTGTCCACTTCTTGAACACCAAGACGATGGAGCCATTTTGCGGTCGCGTGCCTGTCGCGGTGACGCTTCATCATGTCGATTCGAGTACGCATGTCCGGTTTCTCGATGATGCGGATGCCATTATGACGGTATCTGGGCAATGGCAGCACTATGTATTAGATCGAGGTTTTCCAAAGGAGAAAGTCAGTGTAGTCCCTTTTGCCGTCGACCACCAGGCGTTTCATCCAGCCACACGGCTTGAGCGCGGCGATACTCGACGCATGCTGAAAATTCCTGATGATGCGGTGGTGATAGGATTCTCTGGCAGACGCACGAGTGATAATGACGGAAGAAAGGGCATGGATTGTTTAGTGAGCGGGCTCAAAAAGATGCAGAAGAGGTGCGCGAATCTGGTGGCTTTAATCGTTGGTCCAGGATGGAAGGCTCTGGTTCGACGATTGAATCAAGAACAGATTCATTCGGTTCATATTCCCTACCAACTCGATCATGGGAGTGTGGCGAGGTCATATAGAGCGCTTGATGTCTATTGGGTCACGTCTCGCGTCGAAGGAGGTCCTGTCCCGCTTCTTGAAGCGATGGCCAGTGGCATTCCATGTCTGTCAACGCCGGTTGGAGCGGCGTTGGATTTAGTAGAGCATGGACAAAACGGATGGATCGTCCCTTTTGATCGTCCCGATCTCTTTGTTGACAGGACGTTGGAACTCATAGGTAATCGAGCACTTGGACAACAAATAGGTCAAGCGGCACGAGCGACGGTCATTCAAGAACGATCATGGGAGCACACGAAAGAACGTTTGAGCCAATTGTATGAGCGGGCAATCGCAAATTTTCGGGGCCGGCGAACAAATTCAGTCCCCTGTGAGTTCGTGCAAGAAACGTCTTCCTGGGGATTGAAGCCAGTCTCGACGGAACTGTCCGGATGTTTTGATGAATTTGGACCAAACGTGAAACACTGGGTCAAGGCGTGTGAATATGTCCGCGGGGCTAAAATGTTGTTCCGGCTAGATGAGTGGTCATGGGCCCTGAAGTTGTTAGGGCGAGCATTGAAAGCAGCCCCAAGTGATGCCAACATGTGGAGGCAAACAAGTTGGATGCTGGCGCGTGAAGGTCGAAAAAAAATTAGACGAGTGATAAAAGGGGATACAGGCCTTAAGAAAGCTAAAACAGTCAATTTGTCTAATGGCTAATATTGGATCGTAATATCTAATTTCGTCGTGCCATCCACGACGTGAAATGTCACATCGTGAAATTCAGGTGCAGCTAGAAACAATTCTGGATTATTCGAAAAACCGACACCTTCTTTGGGAATTCCGATCCAATTTCGGTCTAATTTCTTATTGCTGTTTTCGTCGTGATGTACGACAATGGCATAGATGCCGGGTTGCGGGGCTTGTAGGCAGACGATGGTAACAGGCTGGTTGACTGATTCCCGTTTTGAATCGAGCTTTTTCCCCGTGACAAGAAATTCCTCTGGATTCTCTCCATAGAGTTTTGCCTTGATCGACCCCTGTGCATTGCGAAGTCCATGTACGTGAATCAGGATGGGATATGCGGATCTGACACAGTTGTCTGAGGGGGCCGCAGCCGACGCCTCGTTAAGAGCCGGTAGCGTTAAGTTGGATAACGAGAAAAAAACGAACAAGATCAGAGAAAAGGATCGCCGGCACAATGTCTTAGTCAAACTGTGAATGGCTTGATCGTGTGGCATGGCGATTGTGAGCTTCCATGTGTTACGTGGCTTCTTGTTTCTCGATCAACGAATGGATGCCTGTTGACATCATTGTTCAAGATCTTTACGTTCATAACCTTCATGTATGACTATTGGCTTTCAAACCCGAGTTTCTAGCATTTTATCCAATTTGGTCGACCATGCACTACTTAAATGCGGAGATGCTTGAGAGCCTTCCCTCCCGAGCCTTTCAACAACAGACGCCCTATCCATGGATTAATCCCTATGGCATGTTGTATGAAGATCGCTATCGCTCATTGCTGGAGACGTTGCCGGAGCAAGCGATATTTACCTCGACGTTTGGGCGAGCGAGAAAATATGGGCAAAAAAGTCACGATCGATATACACTCAAGTATCGAAAAGATTTATCTTTGGCAAGGCCTTGGGCAGAATTCATACAGGAACTTCAAGGTCAAAAATATGGAAACTTCTTAAAGACCTTTTTCCAGTGTCGGTCATTTGAGTTGGACTTTTTTTGGTTTTACACTCCCAATGGCTGTTCGATTTCTCCTCACTGTGACCATAAGAACAAGATTGGTGCCCATTTGTTCTACATGAATACGGAGCAGGATTGGAGCCCAGAGTGGGGAGGAGAAACACTTATTCTTGATGATGGCGGGAAACTTGAACGAAAGTCAGCTCCAAGTTTTGATGAATTTTCTTCAACTATCCCCTCCAAGGCGATCGGAAATTATAGCTTGTTGTTTGCTCGAACCGAGAATTCGTGGCATGGCATGAAGGAAATTCGGTGTCCGGAAAATCGGATGCGAAGAGTCTTTATGGTAGCCATTAAACGACATAACCCATTAGAACAACTCTCTCGTTTTTTCGGTTTGAGCAAGAAACCTGTCGAAGAGTATTAAATGAATGCTTGCTGAAGGATCATTACGTTCGTTCTTCTTCGGCACTACTGAATCGATCAAAGTCTTCGGCACGACCCATCAACACTAGCACATCACCTTTTTCGATGACTTCATCTGGGGAAGGTGTGAAATGAAATGACTCTCCGACCATCATTCGTCCCTTCACCATACGCGTCACCTGTTTTTTGATGCCAATGATGTTTAGATTGTGTTGTTCACGAATTTTAGACTCGCCGATGCTCAGTCCAGACAGTTGATCTGAAACGGACACTTCTTCGATACTGTATCCGGGAGCCAGTTCGAGGTATTCCAAGACGTTAGGCGAAACTAAGCGATGGGCAAGACGGATCGCGGTATCCCGCTCCGGGTAAATCACCTCATTGACGCCGAGGTTCTTTAAGATTTTTCCTTGGATGGGAGCGACGGCTTTCGCGACGATCGATTGGACGCCCATCTCTTTTAAGGTTTGAACGATCAGGATGCTGGCTTCAATATTTTCCCCGATGCTGACCACCGCCACATCGACATTCTGGGCACTCACGGCTTTCAGCGCGCGTTCATCCGTCGCATCGCATTGAACGGCAAATGTCGCGATGTCGCTGATTGCCTGGATCTTTTCCTCATCCCGGTCGATGGCTAAGACTTCGCAGCCTTTATTGATGAGGGTTTCGGCAACGCTGTACCCGAATCGTCCCAGACCGATTACGGCAAAAAATCGTTTCATCGATTACTCCATCTCAGTGCAATCTCTATGGGTGTTGGTGTGTGGGATGCTTGCTAGATCACGTTTGTCTGATGTCGGGCGTCGTTCGCTCGGATGATTTCATGAATGAACTAAGGATATCGATTGGGAGAGGGAAAAGTATAGTAGAATTCTTGTCACCGGCAATACTCATCATGGTTTCTAAGTATCGGAGCTGAATGGCTGCAGGGTTTTGCGAGAGCACGTTCGCAGCATCCGCCAGACGTTGTGATGCTTGGTATTCGCCCTCCGCATGGATGACTTTTGATCGGCGTTCCCGTTCCGCTTCCGCTTGTCGCGCGATGGCTCGTTGCATTTCGTGTGGAAGATCGACGTTCTTGACTTCCACTGCCGTCACCTTTATCCCCCAAGGCTCGGTGGCCTGATCGATAATGCGCTGGAGGTCGGCATTGATTTCATCGCGTTTGGACAGTAAGTCATCGAGTTGACTCTGACCAAGTACGCTCCGCAAGGTCGTTTGCGCGATCATGGAAGTCGCATAATAGTAATCTTCGACGTCAACGATGGCTTTTTGGGCTTCTACCACCCGAAAGTAGATGACCGCATTGACCTTGACCGAGACATTGTCTTTGGTAATGACATCCTGCGGGGGAACATCCATCGTTACGGTTCGAAGACTGACGCGGACGAGTTTATCGATGAACGGAAGAATGATGATAACGCCTGGCCCATGGCCGCCTATGATGCCGCTCGCAAGGCGTCCAAATCGAAAAATGACGGCTCGCTCATATTCCCGGAGCACGTAAAAGCCTTTGGTGACCAAGGCTATGAAACCGATCAACAGCAATACATACGATGGATTCACCATAACCTCCATGATTAGACAGTGGGATGAGTTGGAGCCGTGGGTTTGACATGCAGGGTTAACCCATCTATACCGGTGACTTCAAGGGGATCGCCAGCTCGAAGAGGGGCCTCACTGATCGCCTCCCAGAGTTCCCCGTGGACAAAAATTTGACCACTGGGGAGCAGGTCCGTTTTAGCTGATCCCGTCATGCCAATCAATCCTTCGGACCCGGTGACCGTCCGTCTCTTGAGCGATTTCAGGCTGAATGTGACGATGAGGAGAATAAATCCTGTCAAGAGCGTCACCATGGGAATAATGATGGACCAGGAGAGTTGGTAAAACGGATAGCCTTCCTTAATAAGCATCAAGGACCCTAGGATAAGGGCGGTAACCCCGCCGATGGCTAACAGCCCAAAACTCGTGACCATCACTTCTAACATCAACATGACGAGACCAAGGATGAGAAGCAACACCCCTGCATAATTCACTGGCAACGTTTGCAGCGAATAAAAGGCGAGGATCAGGCTAATGGCGCCGACCACCCCTGGAAGGATGGCTCCAGGATTATACAGTTCGGCGATCATTCCGATCGTGCCGATGGTCATGAGAATATACGCAATATTGGGGTCGCTTAATGCCTTGAGTACTTCCAGCCGCCAGGACATGGGGATGTGCTGTATTCGGGCGTTCGTCGTATGTAACGTGACCGGTTGCGAGTTGATGGAGGTTGTTTTTCCATCCAACTGATGGAGCAGGTTCTGTACGCTCTCTGACACGACATCAATCAGTCCTAATCGCAAAGCTTCCTGAGCAGGAACAGAGACGCTCTTGCGAACGGCATTTTCCGCCCATTCGATGTTGCGTCCTCGACGCTCGGCGATCGAGACGATATATGCGACTGCATCGTTTTCGACTTTTTCTTTCATGACCTCATCCATCTCCCCGCCTCCCATGGCGACTGGGTGCGCGGCTCCTATATTCGTACCTGGGGCCATTGCCGCGAAAGGAGCGGCGAGGGTCAAAAAGACCCCTGCCGATGCGGCTCGCCCGCCGGAGGGAGCGACATAGACCGCGACGGGGATTGAGGATTGGTTGATGTCTTTCACCATAAGACGCATGGAAGTGTCCAATCCTCCAGGAGTGTCAAGTTGAAAGATGAGTAATGCGGCCTGCTTATCTGCAGCCTCTAGAAGGACTTCTTGAAGATATTCAACAGCGACGGGATTAATCACGCCTTCATAGCTGGCCGTAATCACGAGCGGAGTTTTGGCGTGGGCGGTTGGATGATAGCCTGCCGTGAAACCAAGGCAGAGCAAGTACGTTACCAGGACTAAGAGACGAGGATTTCTCAGGGGTGAAGAAAATGGTTGGTGTAATGGTGAAGCAAGCATGAGGCTCCTGCAGTGAGGGCCCATCTAATTGGATATTACGTTTCATTCTGAATCGTGTCAAGGAATGAGCCGAAGTGGATGACACGGCAGGTGGAAAATCTAAGATGAATTTAGACGATGCGATGAGTGAACAACAAGATAGGCCACTTGCGTTCCCCTCAAAAGAGTGGGTGCGCAATAGATGGAACGCTTGTTAGAATGCCGCCACGATGAAACGTCTTCAAGCTGGCCAAAGAATCCATTTAGTCGATAAAAAAGACCGGCATTATGCCTTGACCTTGAAGGCCGGTGATGTATTCCAAATCAGTGGAGAGAAAATCGCTCATGATGAACTCATTGGCAAGCCTGATGGAACGATGGTTCAGCTTTCAACAGGAAAGCCGATGGTCGCCATCTATCCTACCTTGGCCGAGTATTCGGTCAAGATGCCAAGAGGCGCGCAAGTTATTTATCCAAAAGATTTGGCCATGATCACCATTTGGGCTGATGTCTATCCAGGGGCTAGGGTCTTGGAGGCAGGCGTCGGATCAGGTTCATTAACGATGGCGTTGCTGCGAGCCGTTGGTGAGAAGGGACGTGTCGTGAGTTATGAGGTTCGAGAGGATTTTGCCAAAACCGCGATGAAAAATATCCAGCGATACATGGGTGATGTGCCCCAATTTACGCTCAGACAGGACAATATCTTCGAGGGCATCAAAGAGGAAGATGTTCAGGAGGGACCGTTTGACCGTGTGGTGCTTGATCTTTCCGAGCCATGGCAAGTCGTCCCACATGCGGCCCAGGGATTACGGAGCGGGGGGCTGTATTTAAGCTTTGTTCCGACCATCCCGCAAGTCATGCAAACCGTACAGGCTCTGGAAAACACCCAAGAGTTTGGGATGATCGACACGTTTGAGACATTGTTGCGGACATGGAATATCAAAGGACGGAGTGTGCGGCCGGATCATCGCATGGTCGCCCATTCGGGGTTTATAACGGTGGCTCGAAAGATCGAGAAGGGCGTCTGTGAGTTAAGGGAGCTACGGGCGGATGAGCCCGAAACGCTGATCATGGAGGATCAACAGTCAGATGGTGAGTGGGTATAACGTCTGTATCACGCGTATTGCGCTGAGAGTATCGAGTGTATGGACACGAAAGGCAAAACGATCCTTATCGTGGATGACGATGAGGACATACGAGAATTGGTGGAGATCACGCTTGAAGATTCCAAGTATCGTCTGCTGACGGCAGAAGATGGGGAAGCCGGACTTGCCGCAATCTATGAGTATCAACCAGATCTGGTCATCTTGGATTGGGTTATGCCCAAACTTGATGGCTTGACCGTTCTTCGTCAGCTTCGAAAGAATTCTTTTACGACAGGAATTCCGGTTTTGCTCCTCACGAGTGAAGATGACACGGAGCACCAGGCGGAACTCCGAACGCTCGGCATCTTTGCCTATCTGCAGAAACCGTTTAGCCCCTTAGAACTCATTCATACCGTCGAGAAAGCCCTCGCGGGATGAAGCCCTCCGATCCGAAAAAGCCGCATCCGCATCAAGGCTCTGTTCCGGATGATCCTTCCTTCGCACACGACCTCGCCACGCAACGTCAATTGGCCGCTTCTCGATCGCAGCTCACGCAGTACGCGATCGACCTGAAAACATTACTGAGGCGAGAAGCCAAGAGGACTAGGCAAATCGAACGGGTCAATCAACAACTCAAGGCCTACGCCCGTGACCTGAAAAAATCCTATGACGCGGAACAACAAAAAAATCGTGAATTAGAGCAGGCTTATGCCGAAACCATCGTTCGCTTGTCATTGGCTTCCCGCTATAAAGATGAGGAAACGGGAGGGCATATAGAACGATTGAGCCATTATGCAAAACGGCTCGCACTTGCGATCGGATGGCCGATGGAAGAGGCTGAACAATTGTATGCCGCAGCCCCGATGCACGATGTCGGAAAAATTGGCATTCCGGACGCCGTCTTGGGGAAACAAGGTCCATTAGAAGAGGAAGAATGGGAAATGGTCAAACAGCATCCCAGCCTCGGAGCCAGTCTCTTAGCCGGTTCCTCGTCGCCTTTATTAATCATGGCTCGGGAGGTGGCGATCACTCACCATGAACGATGGGATGGCAGCGGTTACCCTTATGGATTACAAGGAGAGGCAATCCCTTTGGCGGGTCGTATCGTGATGTTGGCCGATCATTATGATGCGCTGCGTAGCCGGCGCCCGTACAAGCTGGCGTTTTCGCACAAGAAGACCTGCGATGTGATGTTGAACGGAAACGATCGAACCAAGCCCTCTCACTTTGATCCGCGATTGCTCGAAGCCTTTCGAGAAATGCACACCGAGTTTGACCAGATTTATTCCAGAGTCATGGAAGAAACTCACGACCTTGCGCTGTAAAATCTAAGGAACGGTGTGTCCCTCATCGGTATCTCTGTTCCTCATCTGTCTCACGTCACGTTCTCGAAGGCCTGTATCTTTTTTGACTTATCTAGGGTGATCAACTTCAAATCCAGCGGCTTGCCATGCATTCATGCTGCCTTCAACGTTATAGACATGTTTGTAGCCGATTTTTGTTAACGTGTCAGCCGCGATGTTACTTCGGTGCCCTGATTGACAATAGACGACAATATGGTCATCGAAGTCAGCCCCAAGGTCTCGATAACGCTGCGGTAATTCGCGATAGTCGATGTTAAAATCAGTTCCAGGAATAAAGCCTTCCTGATGTTCTTCGGGTGTCCGTACATCAACTAAAATGAAGCCTTTTTGAGAGGGATGCTGAGCCTTGTCAAGTCCAGCCTTCAATTGTTGGACACTTAAGTCATAATGTTTGGCCGCCATACTGACATGACTGAGCCCAAAGAGAAGAAAGATAATTGTCAGGCTTCTCATGAGATGTTTGATTTGCATTATATGACGTCTCCTTGGTAAGTCGTTCCACTGCGGAATCATGATTCAACCGTCACGTTGATATTGTCACGAGCTGACACCCGGACAATAAACAATCACGGTTCCCCTTAAAAAATCTTATGCCGTTATGAGTACGTTGGTCAAGTTTGTGAGTATCGGGGTGTGCATGTGCCTGACGGGTTGTGGGGCGGGCGTAATGCTTCATCCGGAAGGTCAGCAGGGAGGAGTCGCGCAATACCTTTACCAAGCACATCATGGGCATCTGGGGTCGCCCAATCGAACAGAAGCGTTCCATCAGATCAGTCGATATTGTCTGCGTTCTTACACGATTATCAAGGAAGGGCCGACACGGGGCCGAAAACGTGTCGTCGAGGGGATTGCCGGGTCTGACGTGATTACCGAAACCTGGTGGGGAATTCGGTTTCGATGTGAGTAGAGAAAAAGGCCTCCCTTGTCTGTTCGTGATTCATCAGTCGCAAAAAACTGTCTTGCAGTTTTTGGACAAACACGTGTGATGATTCACGAGCGAGGCATTCGACTTCCGGACTTGAGGTCGTCCAACGTGAGGAGGCTCAGTAATTGAAGGCCTTGTTCCTGAAGGCGTTGATGGCCATCATTTTCTGAACGATCGACGATCACCAGTGCATGCGTCACAACCAATCCGGACTCGCGTGCGGCATGGGTTGCTTGAATTAATGAACCGCCAGTCGTCATCACGTCGTCGACGATGATCGCCTGTTCTCCCTGGGCAAATGTGCCTTCGATGAGCTTCCCGAGCCCATGATCTTTGGCTTGTTTTCTCACGACAAACGTTCGCCACTCACGACTAGGACTTGCGGTAAAGCCATACGCGGAAATACCGGTCGCTAGTGGAATGGCTCCGATCTCTAACCCGCCAATCACGTCAAAGGTCAAGGGGCGGAGCCGTTCGTAGGCCAGTGCAGCCACAAGGTGACGTGGACCGGGATGAGATAATACAATACGGCAGTCGACGTAATAGGGGCTCGTCAATCCACTCGCCAGGCGAAATCCCGTGGTTTTATCCCACTGAAAAGCATTCGTGGAATGAAAGGCCTGGATTAGATCGTGTTGAGACATGGAGAACACCTTTCGCGTGTTAGGATGAGCCAAGGGGGCCACCTTCTACCATTGGGTACTGGATAAATGCAAATACCGTGACGGGCTCGAGAGCAGTAAGGAGATGAACCGGAATGTTTAAGGTAAAAAAACGGCCACTTAAAAAAGAAAAATTACCAGTTCTGTATAACATTCTTGAGAACTACACCGATCATGATCCCCCAGGGAATGTCATGGTTTGTGCCATGACCGAGGCAGAAGACCTTGGGAGTCATGCCAAGGTCTTGTCTGAGAGTTATGACATTCCCCTGGAAACCGTCAGCCGACTCTTGCTGGAGGGTGGGTTGTACGAGTATCCACAGTCTGGTTCCCTGGTGACAAAAGGATTGTTCGTCTGCAAGGTGGATCCTTCGGGAGCAGCCCCCAAACAAACTTGGGTATTGGACGTTGAACAGTACGCGGAAACAGAACAGTTACGAACAAGTTGGGGACTGTCCATGGAAGAGGCGGCTTCCCGGGTGTTTTTCCGCACGCTCCCACAGGAATTAAAGGAACGCTTGCAGCAAAAAAACTTAGGCCTGGATTACGCCAAGTTGGAACTAGCTGTAGCGAGGGGCGGAGACGTCAAATATATCGATTTCCGGAAGGACTGGTCTCCGCATTTTAAACGAAAATGCGTCATGCCCGATGGGAAACTCGTGGAAACGAGCGGTCTCGAAGATTTTGCCCGATTTCATAGTGTCTCTCAACAAGAAGCGCGTCACCTACTGGATCACGGTGGAACCTGCGAGTTAAAGACGGGCGGAGTATTGGCCTGCCAAATCGTCAATGGCCAACCGTCAGTCGCGCGGTTTAATGCGCGCCAATATTCGAAAGCCAAGGCACTCGTCAAGACTAAAGGGGGTCACATCATGGATGCCTTGAGTGAGGTCGCCATGAACGACCCCATTCTCATGCGCGCTTTGAGGCGAGCCGATACCACCAGCTAGAGGCGTCTCTCATCGTTCGTGGTTCGTATTTTTCGAGCCTTTTCTCGTCTTCCTCTTCATGCCTGAGCCTGATTCTCTTTTCAATCTTAAGAGATCCACCTCGATTGCCGATCAATTGATCAGAAAAACCAGGAAAAATGTAAAACATTTATCCTTCCTGACTTGAAGGGAAAAGCATGACGATCGAAGAACTCATTCAACATTGCGATGACTTGCCATCGATGCCTGATGTCTATCTCAGAGTACGGGAGGTCGTTGAAGATCCGAAGGCGTCGATGTTGGATCTTGCCAGAGCGCTCTCTCTGGATGTGGCCATGACCGCACGGGTTTTGAAGTTAGTCAACAGCCCTTTTTATGGGCTGTCTGAACGGATAGAAACGGTCTCTCGTGCGGCCAGCATTTTAGGCATGCAACCGCTGCACGATCTCGTTCTGGCGACCGCCGTGGCGACGACCTTTTCAAGAATCTCATCGACAACGATGGATATGAAAACATTCTGGCGCAATAGCGTCGAGCGAGGCCTCCTGGCTCGCGTGATTGCGCAAACCTATCATGTCATCGATAGTGAACGTCTTTTCGTGGGAGGCCTCTTAAGTGACATCGGCCACCTCGTGATGTTTCAAAAAATTCCTGACCTGGCTCAACAGGTACTCAAGCAGGGAAAGGAAGAACGAACGACGCGGACAACGCTTGAGACCAAGCTTCTCGGGTTTCATGCGGGAGAAGTCGGTGCGCGCTTGCTAGAGATGTGGAACCTTCCACTGAATTATCAAGACTCGACTCGCTATCACTTAGACCTGAATACGGCCCCCGCAATCACGCTCGAACTTGGGATATTACACGTCGCAGGAGTCGTCGAAGAATGTCAGCTACTTGAAATCCCGAGGGAGCATTGGATGTCATATGTGTCTCTCGAGCCGGCCGAGCTGCGAGAGTTAACGGATGAGGATCTTGATCGGTTCATGGCCTTTGTGCAGGAAGGGCTCAATCTCACGCTCGAAATGATCGCGCCCGCTATGGACCATGCTGCGTAAGCATCCCCTTACCGTGTGAATACGGCTGCCGAGTTCAGTTTCGGTTCGTTCATCTGAGTGTCCCAGAACCCAACCTGATTCCGCCCGCCCTCTTTGGCTTCATACAGGGCTTTATCCGCCATATCAAGCAGTTCCAATGGATCAATCATCGCCGGTCCGATCGTCGCGACGCCAAAACTCGACGTAATCGAAAGCTGAGACGTAGTCCGGATTTTTGTGCCACTTTCAGTCTCAACCCTGCGGCGCATGCGTTCAGCGATTTCCTGAGCTCCTGTGAGATCGGTGTTGGGTAAAATCACGCAAAATTCTTCCCCTCCGTACCGCCCGATGATGTCCGATGGTCTGAGACATTCAATCAGTGTTTTGACGAACACCTGTATTACTTGATCTCCGAGAGCATGACCATACCGGTCGTTAAAGGATTTGAAATGATCGATATCCGTCATGATACAACTGAGGGACAGATCGTTGTGCTTCGCGTTGACGTAGGTTTTCTCCAATCGTTCGAAAAATGCCCGGCGGTTCCAGCATCCTGTCAAGGGATCGCGAGTCGCCAAATGTTCGAGTTCCTCGTTTTTCTTGATGATTTCAGTACGGCTCTCGTGCAAATCTTTGAGCGCGTCCATGAGCTGAGCGTTGGCTTCATCCAATTCGGTGACATCATTGAAGGAGACGAGCACGCCGGTGACCTGTCCATGATCATCAGTGATTGGCGAACTGTTGATCAGAAATTTTCTGACTTCCTCCTTTTCAGCATGAGCCAGCAAGCCGGGAAATCCTGTTTGTGGGCAATTCTCCTGTCGGGCGGTCACCCAGGAATGTTCTTCCATCATCTGGTCTTTGCTGATCAGCCATGGCAATTCGGTCAATTTGATTCCCAGCAAATTAGACATCTGTTTTCCTGATTGCCGAACGAATGCCGTATTGGTGAGGAGAATGCGATCTTGGTTGTCAAGGATCACCACGCCTTCCTCGAGATTGTCCAATGCGGCCTTCACACGTTTCGGAATCACGGAGGATGGGTCAAGGTGCCGCAATGTGCGTTTCATGAAGAGCCAGTAGGCCAAGAAGCCAAGTATGGCGACGAACGTCAGATAACCAATCCATCGCGTCGAGACCCATGCCAGGAGTCCATACTCGTGTTTGGATCGAAACCGAATCTGAAGTACTCCCCACTTCGCCAATCCTTGGAAAATAGGGACTTGCATATGCTCCAATGTTGATTCGTCTTTTTTTTGTGGAGACCAGGCTTGGTGGTGCGCTGTTGTGGCCGCCAGCGTAGCTCCATTGATGGAAACTAAGGCCGCCGACACGATATCGTCGGTGCGGGCGACGAGTTGATTCATGGCAAATTCAATGGTCTCAAACTCATCTTGACTGGCGAGCGCTGTGTATTGAACGGCGAGGGACTCCGAGAGTGTTTGGCGGTAGGCGAAGAGTTGTTGGCGCTCGTCCGGCGCCACGGAAAATACGGTATTGCCCAGCAGCATCGTCGTGACGGTTAAGGAAACCAAGCCAATACTGATGGCAATGAGTGGAGGCAGTCGCATACTAGATCAGAGTCCGAATGATGGGAGGATTACGGGTCTTTTTTTACGTCTTGAAAAATCTCACCAATGCCTTGAAATTCTTGGTTTTCTTTGTCGGCTTGAGATTGGTTTTGCTGTTCGTGAATCTTGCGCGCGGTATAGCCGCCCGACAAAACAGGCAGCGGGTCGAAGTTTCCCCAAGCGGGGACAGAGGCCAAGAGACTCGTCAAAAAGGAAGAGCCTCGTAAAAACCAGGCGATATACCCGGCCGAGAGTGTCATGCCAGCGCCGCTGGCCAGACCGGATGCGAGGTCGGATTGGTCATTTGTATGGTGGAGCGTGCTTTGTAACTGTTGAGCCAGAGCGTCGAGCTGGAGATGGAGATCCATCGGAACAGTAGGGGCGATTCCTCCAATATCCAGTGATCGCATTGGGGCGGACGACATGTTGTCTGAATTCCATATGTTCGTGGGAAGAAAGTCGGTAGGTCTCAAAACATGCATTACATCTAACTGCTGTTGAGGGGGGTGAGCAGGGTGAGAATGCGAAGCCGAGTGACGATTGAACCGATCGTTCGTTTGATCCCGCTCTTCCAGGAAGGCTGGTGCGACAGGATTTGGTGTTCCCGGATTCTGGTCTCCGGCAGGGGCAGTCGTTGCCTCGTCGGTGTCTTCCGTACGTTCTTCAGAGACGGAGGCAGAATCTGTTTCCGGGGTGGGATCCGTTGACGGTTCAGGGGAAGGGAATGGGTCGAGAATAGGAGCGGGGGCCTCCACGATATTGGTTACGGTCACATTCAAGGTTTGAGAATCAAATCCGCCGTTTCCATCGCTGACTTGAATCTGGACTTCGTACACATTATCCCGATTGGCATCAACAGGATTTTCGAAATCAGGCGCCGTGTTGAATGTCAGGACTCCGGTACTGCTATTGATGCTGAAACGACTGGCGTCGGCCCCCCCCACCAGTCCATAGGTCAGAATATCTCCTGTATCATTGTCTGTAGCGGTCACGGTCGTAATGCCTGTGAGTCCCTCGATTATATTTATGCCGGCTGTCGGCCCGCCTCCGTTACTCGTGATTGTTGGAGACGTATTCGCCGCGGTCACGGTGGCGTTGATCGTTTGAATGTTGGTGCCGCCGTTTCCGTCACTGACCTGGACTTGAACGACGTAGATGTTGTTCATGTCCACATCTGCTGGAATCGCAAAGGCCGGCGCAGTGTTGAAGGCCAATGCTCCACTATTGGCGTCGATGTTAAACAGGCCTTGGTCCGCTCCACCGACCAAGCTGTAGGTCAGTGCGTCGACTGGGACATCAACATCGCTGGCCGTGACGGTCGTGACGGCTGTGTTCCCTTCAACCATATTGACATTCGCGGTGGTTCCACCGCCATCACTGGTAATCGTTGGGGCATCATTGACGGCGGTGACGGTGAGCGAGGCGGTATCGGTGGCACTGCTATAGGCGGTGGTGCCGCCGTTGGTGGAGACATCGACTTTACTGCCGGCGGCGCCGCTGGTTTGATCCCAGGCGCGATAGGTCACCGAAGCGGCATCGGCGTTTTGGCCATCGGGTACGAAGCGCAAGGAGTCGGTGCTGCGCAACAACAACGCAGAGGCATTGCTGACCGTGCCGACGTCAGTCCAGCCGGAGCCGGTGTTGTATTGCCAGGTGCCGTTACTGGCATTCACGCTGGTAATAGCGATGCCTTCGACGGCCCCGCTGTCGGCGTCAGTAATATCAGTCGTAACGATGGCCGAAATCAAATCGCCGCTGTTATTGGTATCGTCCTCCGTAATGGATGTGAGGGTGGGGCTGGCCGGGGTCAACACGGGGGCATCATTGACGGCGGTGACGGTGAGCGAGGCGGTATCGGTGGCACTGCTATAGGCGGTGGTGCCGCCGTTGGTGGAGACATCGACTTTACTGCCGGCGGCGCCGCTGGTTTGATCCCAGGCGCGATAGGTCACCGAAGCGGCATCGGCGTTTTGGCCATCGGGTACGAAGCGCAAGGAGTCGGTGCTGCGCAACAACAACGCAGAGGCATTGCTGACCGTGCCGACGTCAGTCCAGCCGGAGCCGGTGTTGTATTGCCAGGTGCCGTTACTGGCATTCACGCTGGTAATAGCGATGCCTTCGACGGCCCCGCTGTCGGCGTCAGTAATATCAGTCGTAACGATGGCCGAAATCAAATCGCCGCTGTTATTGGTATCGTCCTCCGTAATGGATGTGAGGGTGGGGCTGGCCGGGGTCAACACGGGGGCATCATTGACGGCGGTGACGGTGAGCGAGGCGGTATCGGTGGCACTGCTATAGGCGGTGGTGCCGCCGTTGGTGGAGACATCGACTTTACTGCCGGCGGCGCCGCTGGTTTGATCCCAGGCGCGATAGGTCACCGAAGCGGCATCGGCGTTTTGGCCATCGGGTACGAAGCGCAAGGAGTCGGTGCTGCGCAACAACAACGCAGAGGCATTGCTGACCGTGCCGACGTCAGTCCAGCCGGAGCCGGTGTTGTATTGCCAGGTGCCGTTACTGGCATTCACGCTGGTAATAGCGATGCCTTCGACGGCCCCGCTGTCGGCGTCAGTAATATCAGTCGTAACGATGGCCGAAATCAAATCGCCGCTGTTATTGGTATCGTCCTCCGTAATGGATGTGAGGGTGGGGCTGGCCGGGGTCAACACGGGGGCATCATTGACGGCGGTGACGGTGAGCGAGGCGGTATCGGTGGCACTGCTATAGGCGGTGGTGCCGCCGTTGGTGGAGACATCGACTTTACTGCCGGCGGCGCCGCTGGTTTGATCCCAGGCGCGATAGGTCACCGAAGCGGCATCGGCGTTTTGGCCATCGGGTACGAAGCGCAAGGAGTCGGTGCTGCGCAACAACAACGCAGAGGCATTGCTGACCGTGCCGACGTCAGTCCAGCCGGAGCCGGTGTTGTATTGCCAGGTGCCGTTACTGGCATTCACGCTGGTAATAGCGATGCCTTCGACGGCCCCGCTGTCGGCGTCAGTAATATCAGTCGTAACGATGGCCGAAATCAAATCGCCGCTGTTATTGGTATCGTCCTCCGTAATGGATGTGAGGGTGGGGCTGGCCGGGGTCAACACGGGGGCATCATTGACGGCGGTGACGGTGAGCGAGGCGGTATCGGTGGCACTGCTATAGGCGGTGGTGCCGCCGTTGGTGGAGACATCGACTTTACTGCCGGCGGCGCCGCTGGTTTGATCCCAGGCGCGATAGGTCACCGAAGCGGCATCGGCGTTTTGGCCATCGGGTACGAAGCGCAAGGAGTCGGTGCTGCGCAACAACAACGCAGAGGCATTGCTGACCGTGCCGACGTCAGTCCAGCCGGAGCCGGTGTTGTATTGCCAGGTGCCGTTACTGGCATTCACGCTGGTAATAGCGATGCCTTCGACGGCCCCGCTGTCGGCGTCAGTAATATCAGTCGTAACGATGGCCGAAATCAAATCGCCGCTGTTATTGGTATCGTCCTCCGTAATGGATGTGAGGGTGGGGCTGGCCGGGGTCAACACGGGGGCATTGTTCGTTGCGGTCATGTTGAGCGCCAATTCCGACGTGTCACCATAGCTTCCGCCGCCAAGGTCCACGGTAGCCGTGGCCGTCACCGATTCACCAGCGACGACAGAGGCCGACAGCGTGATGTTGAAGGAGGCGTTCCCTGCTCCATCGGTTGTCACGGTCGTATACCCAAGATACCGTTCGGCTTCGCCATGGCCGCTTCCATCAGCCGTCGTGTTGGCAAAAAACTCAATCCGGTAATTTTGGCTCAAGAGGTCCGTATTGAACGTTCCCGCAATGACAACCTGACTCGCGGTTTTAAGACTCACGGTCGTGAGCACCGGATAATTCTGTAAATTATTGCCACCAGTGTCCCCGTCATCGGCGTCATTGGGTGTGACTCCAAGCGGTCCACTATTCAGATCAATGCCTATCCCGACATTTGAGTAGAGGACATTGCCTAGTAAGGCATTCCCGATGGAAGTGGTATCCGATACGTCGATGCCAGCCGTAAAGCTGCCACCCTGGCCATTGAATGCGATGGTATTGCTTTCCCCGGCGTTTTCGCCGCCCAGGAGATTGGAGGATGCGCCGTTTTCAAACAGCACGCCATTTTCCTGGTTGCCGAGATTCACCGTGCCAGTGGCATCAGTCCCGATATAGTTGCCTTGAATGATATGCCCGGAGCTTGCCCCGTCTAGCTCCAGCCCGACAAACCCGCTGGCGCCGATTACATTGCCCATCCCAATGCCGCCGATGATGTTATCGTCACTGCCGAAGCCGATATAGATGCCAGAGTTCGCATTTCCGAGAGCTGTCGTGCCATCCGCTGCCACACCGACATAGTTGTTTTGTACGGTGTGGCCGTCCGTCGTTTCACCAGTGATCTGAATTCCTGCCCGATCGTTTCCAGACAGGATATTGCGATGTGCCGCTGTGGTGCCTCCGATAGTGTTGCCCGTGGCCCCATTTTGGATTAAGACGCCGTCGAAGGTATTCCCTACATCCGCGTCACCGTTGAAATCTGTGCCAATATAGTTCCCGGCTATGGTGTTGGACGAGGTGCCGGTATGCCGGATGACGATGCCATTGGTGTTCCCTGAGATCACGTTACGTGCGGCGGCGTCTGTTCCCCCGATGGTGTTGCCAGTGGCGGCATTCTGGATGAGGATGCCGGCAAAGCCATTTCCTAAATCCGCCGTGCCGGTCACGTCTAGGCCGATGTAGTTTCCTTGGACCGTATTATTGTCGCTGGAGAGATCAAGCCCAGCCCCCTCAAATTGGTTAATCACCAATCCTTGGATCGTGCTGCCATCGCTGCCCGAGGCGAAGGTCAGACCAGCGACGGCTCCTGCGCTACTGCCATCCAATTCGATGACTGGTGTGCTCACAAAGTCCGGCTCTGTCGTTCCGTCAATGATGACGGTGTCGGTGATGTTGGGCAGTACCGAGGTGGGCGTGATGGTATGTGGACCAGCGCCTGCAATATTGAACCCGATGGTGTCAGTCCCCACATTGGCATTGGCATCCAGAATAGCTTGCCGGAACGAACCAGCTCCTGAATCATTCGTGTTCGTCACGGTATAGGTGGCAAGGAGGCCTTCCCATACGGCTTGACTGGCTTCACCGATGACTGCGGTCGTTTCAATCGTGCCGGTTGAAATTTCCAGGTCCCAGTCACCGCCGAGTTCTGCGTTTCCGGTGAGGTCGTTAGAGGCAGCGATATCCGCTCCGGTCAGTTCGGCTAATCTGACAGCGGCGGCCTGACCTACTTCACCTTCGCCAAAACTACAGCCATAGATGAGTAAATCGGCCTCCTCCGATAGAGCCTGGCCGATGGTCGCGAGGGCCTCGTGATAGTTCCCATTCATGGAGTCGATGGTTAAGGAACTGGTTCCTACTTGTAGGTGAGCCTGTTCACCATGCGACACGATATGGAGTGCATCGACGCCCTCTCGATCGCGTAGTGCGTCCGTGATTTGCCAGATCCCATCGAGTGTCGGATCCAAAAGCACGATTTCGGCATTCGGATCAATATTTTTGATGAGCGTTTGGTAATCATTCACGCGGGTATCGATGAAGACGATTTCTTGTCGATCGGTCCTGGCTGGTAAGGCGATTAAGGACTCGAGTAGCGGATCAGATGCCGGGTGATGTCCTCCCTCATGCTCTCCGGATTCTTTGGGCTCAGACGCCTCGGCCTGGTCCTGAACGTCTTGGTCGTTGACGATCGTGTCGGCAGTGACGAGTGCTGCGCCATCAAACAGGAGACGTGGTTCCAAGGCCAGCAATGCTTGCATGAAGCGATTTGGACTGGAGGTTGAGGAATGTGATGATTTCATGCGTGATCCAAAAATAGACAAACGAGCTATCTGGCTATGCCAGGCCTCCGCCTCATGGAAATAGTGTGGATTCAGGCCTCTAGCTGTATTTTCCCTAGTCTCTACATCGGCCACGACGCTCAAAATATCCACTTTTTGCGATCTATTGATGAATATCAGAAAAAGTCCTATGGCTGACTTCCCATTTTTCCTATGAACCAACGCTCTGTGAGGCCATGTTGGTTGCTTCATGTTTGTTGTGTTTCAGGGAAGTTGGTGGCGGTGACGGAACAGTTCTCAGAAAAGAAAACGAACGGTGTGGTGGGTGTGCTAGAGCGGTAGACTAAAATCCCATTTCCCGTACCAGGACTGAAACCACAAAATCTCGGAATTGGATGGCCAGACTCTGTGGAGCGCCCTGCACGTGAATAAGGCCTTTGATTACCTGCTTGCTTGGAGGCAGATGCTCGAGCGGCGTGAGGGTGACTCGATACACCCCGGATTTCGGAATGAGTTCTCCTTTTCCATTTTCTCGCACGGGGATATTTCCCCCAAAGACGGAGGCCAGGTACGGAATGACGAGCGTTTCCTCATCGACATGGCGGATATCTGAAATGCGGGCTTGAATCGCCGGTTGCATGAGATCATCCGGAATGAACGTCGCGTGTTGTCCGATTTGTAATCTTGACAGTTCTGTCTGGGATGTGAGTGCCACAAGTTTTTGGGTCTGCGGTCTGAAGATTCGCGTGAGGGGAAGTTGTTCATTGATCCAACGTTTGGGATGCAAAGACTGTTGAACGTCGACGATGACCCCGGAAAACGGGGCTTTCAACAGGAGATTGTCTTTCATTTCCTGCAGTCCGCGAAGCGTCGAGAGTTCGGTGCCGAGTGTTTCGATGAGGACGTGGGTATTGGCCAACAGGTCCGGGTCGCTGGTGATTGTCTGTATCTGACGTTTCAGGGCATTCACGCGGACATGAGCCTGCCGGAGATCATGCTCGATCGACGGAGAGGTTAACCGGATCAGGATTTCTCCCTGTTCAACGTGCTGCCCGTTGTCAATCTTGCTTTCGAGCAGTTGCGCAGCTGCGGGGGAGAAAATCACGGTGTGGTCTTCGGCTTGAAGGATAGCTGGAATGGTTACACGCGTATGCCAGGGCATGCAGGCCGTCAAGACTATGAGTGCCAGAATGGTTCCTGAGATCCATGCCCGAGGGGTTTTCACGATATGATCTCTGAATTTCCACCATTCTTTGATTTCGCGGCAAACGGGCATCACGATGAACCAGACTATTTCGACCGTGAATAAGATGACGCCGAGAAGCTTGAAGAAAAAGTGGTAGACCAGGACGGCGATGCCCGTCAGGAGAACAAATCTGAACAGCCATGTACTCCAGGCGTAGGCGATAAGCCCCTTGCGCAGCAGTGGTGTCGTGTGTTCTGGAGGGGGTACGTTCAGGCCGAAGAGCACATCCCGGAGTTTCCAGCGACCGAATGCGAACGCCCGCTGTTGAAGGTTGGGAATGCCGAGAAAATCCGAAAGGACATAGTATCCATCGAATCGTAACAGGGGATTCAGGTTAATCGTGAGCGACATGACCCAGCTTGTCGTGGCGATCACGAAGACAATGCTGCGGAAAATTCCGTCAGGCAGAAAGTTCCAGAGGAATGTCGCGCACATCGCCAATGCGACTTCCGCGATCATCCCCGAGGCCGCGATGAGGATCCGCTCTCGGCGGGACGCGAGGCGCCAAGCGTCTGTCGTGTCCGTATACAAGAGAGGGAACATGACGAGGAATGCGATTCCCATCGTGTGCACCCGGCATCCATACTTGGTGGCGGTGAACGCATGCGCGCATTCATGCAGGACTTTGACCCCGCAGAGTGCGATCCCGAAGGCGATTACTCCTTCTAACGAGAACAGATGAAGGAAGGAATGAATAAAGCCGTCCCATTGACGGCTGACGAGGAAGACGCCAAGAATTCCGAGAACGGCGACAAAGGCTGCCGTGACTGGCGTCATCAGAGGAGCCACGTAGGGGAGTGTGATTTTCAGTAAACGATCCGGTTGGATTACCGGGATTTTGAAGAAGAGATACTGATGGAGCAGCGCTATAAGCCAGGATTGTTGCCTAGCCTCGGCCTGTGCCGCAAAGGTTGCACTGCTCCCTGTCATAGGGGCTTGCGTCAAGTGATTCGCGTATAGAAATTTAAGGAATTCTTCGACGTCTTTCTTGGTGATGGTGCAGGACGTTTCCAAGGAGATCCTGTCCACGAGCTGCTCGACCGTTCCTGCATTCCATCGCGTCAATAATTGATAGGCCCCGTATCCGATCTGAAGATAGGCATTGCGAACGGGGTCAACGATGGTCCAGGTTGGTTCTCCCTGCAACGTCGGCATGCTCTTGATCACGTGCAAGTCGTCGCGTAACGGAGGGAGAGGGGAGTGCCTGGTGTTGACCTGACTCATCACCAGCCAAGGTATTGCCTGATCGCTGAGAGTGGTCGCCGGAAGACCAGGAAGAAGACGGTGGTTTGGTCACCGTAGATTTTTGCCGTGCCCCGCCAACCGATCCGCACGTCGGAGGGCCTATGGTGAAATTTCGCGATGACGCGGTATGCGAGGATGTGTTCGGGAAGCTCAACGGCTTGATAGCTGGCGCGGATAAGCGTCGCTGGGTAGGTGTCCAGTGGCTTTGCGTCTAAGAATATTTCGATGGCTGCGCGATCCTGCAGCGCAATCGCGTCGTTGACCGGGACGTCGATCTTTAATTCGATCTTTTCAGGGTCGGCGATTTCCATGATCCGCTCTCCGGTCTTGATTGGACGGCCTACCCAGTCCGATTGATCGGAGTATAGAAGCAACCCAGTTTGGGTGGCTTTGACGGCGACGTGTTCCAGACGTTCCAAGGCGTAATCACGTTCGGTCTCCTGCAACTGCACTTCGGCTCTGAGTAACGGAACTTGCGCATCGCTCTCCGCGGCTGCGAATGCCTGTTGTGTGACCTTGCGGTATTCCGCGATGGCTTTGGTGAGATTGTGTTCCGAGACTTCATACTGACTGCGTAAATCGGTGTCGTCATACTGAAAAATGACTTGTCCCTTCCCCACTCGCGTATTTGGAGGGACGAGGATTTCCGCGATCATTCCATCCATGGGCGCGCTGACGATCGCCGGTTCCCGAGCGACGATTTCGACTGGGGCCAATGTTGACAGACGGACAGGGATGGCCATTGCAATCAGGCCGGTGAACAGGGCGAGCCATAGCCATTTTCGAGATGTTCTCTGTGTGAGCGATATGCGCTTCCGTCGGGCCATGGCTCCCCATGCGTGAGCGTAGGTGTCGCACAGCCGTTGGGCGATGGTGGCCTCACTGTCTTGCCAGGGCGTGTCTTTGGCCAGCCATAGGCCGCCTAGGAATGTCTTGTCGGGAAGGATGAATGGACACCACAAGACATGAGGAAAGGAAAATTCTTTCCATCCGTTTTTAAGGTCCGGTGGACATTCATCCGCGGAAAATAGTTGTTTTTCTGGCACACCTTCTTTCTGGCGAAGGGCATGAAGCGTCTGCTCCAGCCACAGAGTGAGTGGCGCGTCTCGCCGAATGGCCGGCACACTGGAAGCGGTTTCAAGCTGACAGCGACTTTTGAGGTTGGCGCCGGCTTTGAACAGGAACGCCTGTCGGTACGGAAGCAGTCGCCGCGTTTCGTTCACCGCCAGGAAATGGAGTTCTTTGATGCTCTGGGCCATGCGAGCCTGGGGCTCAAGCTGGAGTAACGTGAACAGGGCTTGGAATTCCAGAGATGCGAGGCCTGATGTTGAAGTAGGCGGTGGGGCCGCCGTGTCAGCTTTTGCGGAAAGAGGCGGTGCGTTTTCTGTCGGTTCAAGGAGCTCTGTCGTAGTACCTAAGTGAGCCGTCGGCCGATGTTCTTCGTTCCTCATGCTACCCTATGTCGTCATCGTCGTTTCCGCGTGGGCTTGAGCGACAAGTCGGCCGGACCCGATACGTTCTTTTTGGCGTTGTGCGCCTTTGTTTGGGACAGGGTTTTAGTCTGGGCTTTGGCTTGGGTATTGGATTCTGTGGTGGGGATTGGTTGGTCAGGGAAATGTGCGCTGCCGCTCATTCCCGAGAGAATATCCTGTGGCGTTTCGAGGAAATGTCCTGTTATTCGGAAAGTCTGGCTGACCGGATCGATGCTCGCACCTAGTATGGCGACTGTGGCTTTGTGAGTCTTTCCGGTCTCATCCACGGTAAAATCAAATGGCTTGTCCTTTCCAACCCATTGTAAGGCGGTTGACGGGAGAATCAGTTCAATCTCATACCGACTATCATCCAGGATGCTCAACAACTGATCGTAGGGATTGACGCTCTCATACTGATTGACCAGCGTTTTGACGACTCGCCCAGAGAAGGGAGCTCTGATCACACAGTTGTTCACGTCGGTTTGTGCAATATCCACTGCAGCTTGAGACTTTTTAACCTCCGCGAGGCTGATCTCGATTTCCAGTCCACCGATCGCATGCAGCGTGGATAGTTGCTGCCCGTTTTTCAATGTTTTGACGTTGGCTTCGTGTTCGGCTTTGGCACTGGCCAGATTCGCTTCGAGTTTGGAGCACTCAAAGGAGACGAGTACCTGGTTTTTCTTGAATCGTTGCCCATCCCGTAGCGGGAGATATTGAATGCGTCCTTGTATTTCACTGGATAATACCGCTTCCGCTGCAGGCGTGATGATGCCGCGAATACTATTCAGTTCAGCGCGTGCCGGTGATGATTTTGGTTTGATTTTGGCTTGTACGGAGACGGAGAGACTGAGCAAACATGAGATGGCCACGGTCGCCATCCCCAGTGTTCTCGCTCTTCGTAGGATAATGGATTTCATGTTGCTGAATTTGACTAGGCCGTTTCCTGATTGGATGTTTTTAAGCCATCCCATTGATTCCGTAAGGCATTGGCGATCTCGGAGATCTTCCGGCCCTCTATCCGTTCTGGCAGGAGTTCTTCCCCGATTGCCGCGAGGAGATTCGCGTAGGCCGTTTCATATTCCGCTCGTGCGGCTTCGTGACGGAGCTCAGCGAGGATGCCGTTTAGTCGTTCACGAATGATCGTGCGTTGACCCTGCCGTCTGGCGTTCCACGAATGCTGAACGAGTTCTTCGATATGTTCTTGAGTGTCAAAGTAGGCTCGTGCTGAGTGAAGGGCGGTTTTGGCCGCTGTGAGTTGAGCCAAGCTGACGTGCACCTGACTCATGACCGTCATCGTCAGGGCAAGACTTTGAGTGTGCAGGATCTGATCCTGAAGCTCGATGATCGTGAATTGTTTGGGAGTTCGAAACACGTTCAGCAGGTTCCAGCTGATTTTGGCTCCGTAGGACAGCCAGTGGTTATTGAACAGAAAACTATTGCTGCTGTAATTCGGTCCGAACTGAAGATTAAGGTTCGGTAACATATCCAAGAGAGCGGCCTTGGTTTCTTCAGCATTGATTCGTTTTCGATAGTCGATTGTCCGAAGTTCCGGCCGATGTACGAGTGCGCGATGCTCCAGTTCTTTCACCGACAGCGCGAGCGTGGGAATGGGATCTTCACGTGATGCAAGCGTCAGCTCGTAGGTCTGACCCGGCGTCAGGTTCATGAGTTCAGCCAGTTCAAATCGAGACACCGACAGCGCGTGATACAGCTTTTGAATTTCGTTTTTCGTCGAGAGCAATTCTCGTTGATATTGCAAGGAAGCCAGGGGGGGTTCCAGTCGACGTTGCTGAGCTTGCTCGAGTTCGTCCAAAGCCTTGGTGACCCAGTCCTCGAGGAGGGCCAGCCGTCCGAGCATGCGGTTGGCACTGACTGTTCGCCAGAAGGTCGTTCGGACGTGTTGCATGACCCGATTGGCCACGCGTCGCCGTTCCTCTTCGGCGATCAGCACATTATTCGCAGCCTGTTTGGCGCGAACGTAGGACAGGCCGAAATCGAGGACATCCCAGCTGAGACTTAAATCCGTCGTGAAAACATTTTTCTGGGACGACGTGGACGGTTCGAGTGAGGTTTGTCCGCTTAACAATGATCGGCTGGTGGCTCCGCTGTAGTTACTGCGGCCGTCATAGCCACTGTTGAGGACGAGTTGTGGGAGCAGGTCATAGTGAGACAGGTCGAGTTGTTGATGCGCGAGCATTGTCTTCATGACTTCCACTTTCGTCTCGAGGTTGTAGGCCAGCGCTCGAGCCATCGCTTCGAAAATGTCGATGGGGTCGGTAACGGGGTCTTGATCTTTCGTGACATATTGCAAGTCATGAGTGATGCGAGCCTGGATATCAGATTCGGTTAACCGTTCCGGCGTCACGACACACCCGGCTTGTACAATCAAAAGTACGATAAGAGATAAGGCTGTTAGTCTGTTGATCAGGTTCCACATACTCCACGAGCCCGGACATTTAGGAGTCGTCCATGAAAAACATCATCCCCTGTCGGTCCTGATGGACTAATTTTTGACACTTCATGAGCATTGTCGGTTTTTGTGAGCGTTTAGTTAAGTTTTGTGCCGTCAGTGAGAGCGTCCGGCGCGGGTATACGCGATACAGGGACTTCAATCTTGGGAGGTGGGTTTGGCCCGATTGCCGGCCATGCGGACGAGGAGAGAGCGGGGCATATAATGAGTCAGGAAATCAATAGCCCTGCCTTGCCAGCCTACCGTGACGCGAGCATGACGTTTCTTGAGACCGTTCAAGGAGGCTTTGACGACTTCCTGGACGGTTTGAGAGCCGAGGGGGTTCTTGGGTTGATGTCCGGCTGTTCGGTGAAAGTCGGTTTGAGTGGAGCCGGGGCAACAGGCTTGAATCGTCACGCCGGATGCGCGGACTTCCTCCGCCAGAGCTTCGGAAAATGAAATCAGAAAGGCCTTGGTCGCGGCATACTCAGCCATGTAGGGGATTGGGAGAAATCCCGCCACTGATGCGACATTGATAATAGTACCCTTCCGTCGCGCGATCATGGAGGGTAAAAAACGATGGGTGCTTTCGACGATGGTATTGATGTGCAATCGAAGCATGGCTTGGACCTGAGCGACGGGTGTCTGGACAAACGCCCCAAACATCCCGAATCCCGCGTTGTTGATCAGCAGGTCGACGGGCAGAGGCGATCGTTGCGCGGTCTCGAAGAGTTCGTCAGAGGCAGTGTCGTTCGTCAAGTCTATGCATGCCGTTCTCACCTCGATAGCATGCGCGTCTGAAATTTCACCGGCCACCTGCTCTAAACGAGCTTGATTCCTGGCCACGAGGAGCAGGGAATACCCTTCGCCGGCGAGGGCTCTGGCATACTCTGCGCCGATGCCTCTTGAGGCTCCTGTGATGACGGCCTGTCCAAGTGTCGAGTGGGGCTGGTTCATATCCGTCCTTCATGATCGTCACTGCACATGATTCGTCACCTCATCACGCATTCTGTGTCTTTCGAGGAATGATGCCGCCATGCGTCTTGGCCCATTACTCGCCAGCCTGTCATGTTCTTGGGTTTTATTGAGCGCCTTTTAAGGAAATATGTAAAAAAACCGATGAGCCCCAGAAACCAACAGCGTGTCCAGCAGTCGATAGTGTGATGAACGTCGCTTTTTCACGGATGTCGGGTTGACCGATCGTTCGCGACGTGAGCCAGTCTATATTTTCCTGCATAGCACGAGGGATGGACGTGTATGAGTGAACAGCAATCCAGCGTCGGATCTGCCAGTTGCGTGGCCGAATTGCCTGCCCATCATTGTACTCCGGATGTCCCGAAGAAGGAACTCAATCTTGAACAGGCTCTTGCGGACATGGAAGAGCAATCCGCGATGCTCGTCAAAACGGCCGGCCTCGTCGCGACCTCATACAAAAAGTTACGGGATGCCGCCAAAGTCGGAGATTTGGTGAAACTTCGTCGGTTGTTGGAGGAAGCGAGGCAAGCGACGCTGACACTTGGATGTGACTTTGGCAAGGCGCAAGAGAATTGGAATTTTTTCGATGAAGGACGGTACTTATCGGGGAAAGGGTATCGAGAGGAATTACTGTCTGCGGCTCAGCAAATGGGCGTGAATATCTATGAACATGATGGATATCTCTTTTCCTATCCCGTGTTGCTGCAGATTCTTCATAAGGAGCGAGCCGTCGCCATTGATCGTACAAAGGAGAGCCGCCTCCGCCCATCCGTCTTAGTCAAGAAATTAAAAGAGGTCCAGAACAAGCCGCCACGGTTGAAAACACAGACCTTCCTGGAAATGTTGTTCTCCGCCTATTCGATCGTAGTCGCCGGACGAGGGAAGCATTTGATCGGCACGGGAACGGTCATCCCTCTTCTCGAACTGTATCAACTTTTAACCCTGTTGCCCTGGCAAGCGACGGAGTACACACGACAGGAATTTGGTCGTGATGTGTATCTATTGGATAAGAGCGGGACCGTCGTGACCAAGAAAGGGCATCGGGCAAATTTTCATGCCAGTACCGGCGTCCGGGATGCGAATCGAACCCTGACGGTGATCGCCCAGGGAGGGAGAGAGAAGACCTACTATGGTCTCTCGTTCGTGAAGACAGGATAAGGCAGTGAAGCGTTGGGGTGAGGAAAGAACGGTGAGACTGTATTACCTTTCGTTCCTGCGGTCCGATCGTGAATCGATACGAACATCTTAGAAGGTCTGACGATGGCAATGTCACCACATGAATGGTTAACGATCCTTCAAAAAGAGTACCTCCAACAGTATGTTCGGGATGGAGGATCGGTCGTGAAGTTCGCAGTAGGGACTGAAGGCACCGATCTCTCGCAGTTTTCCGCTCAGCTCCGCGTGATGGCCCAGCACGAAGACTATGTCGTGGTGAACGCTGACGCCCGTTCGACGAAAGTGCAATTGATCGATTTGCTCTTTCAGGAGATCGCCCGGCAAATCGATTGGGACGCGTTGGCCTACCGGTTCCTGAAACGGTTGCTCGCGCAGAACCACTGTCAGACTCCAGAAACTCCCAGTGACTGTCATTGGACCTTTCTTGCGACCCTCAATGGTCGAGAAGAAGCCGATTTAAAACGTGATCTGACCGGATGGCTGGAACAGGCGTTGTTCCATGATTATCACATGAGTCTTGAATTTCGCCTCGCCATGATGCAGCTCTGTCTGGCACGGCTTGAGCCACCAGGGGAGACGTCCACACTCGCGACATCCATTAAAGCCTGGTTATGCGGGGAGCTGCGGTACCTGTCAAAGCTCAAAGAAGCCCTGATATTCCAAAAGGTTTCACGAAACAATGCCCGTTTCTTGTTCGCCTCTCTCACGCATTGGATTCGTGTAATCGGCGATCGAGGGCTTGTCGTTTCTCTCGATATTTCCGCATTCGTACAGTCTCGGTCGGTCAAGAAGGAGAGAGCGGGGTTGTCCTATAGTCCTGCGGCGGTCCTCGACGCCTATGAGATGTTGCGGCAATTTATCGATGGAACGGATGAAATTGAAGGCTTATTGATGGTGGTCATCGCGCCCTTTGAATTTTTAACGAACCAACGATTGGGTCTGAACCGGTATGAAGCATTAAAACTCCGCATACTGGACGATGTGCGAGATAAGTACCGGCAGAATCCTCTTGCTCCGATGATCAGACTTTCGAATGCGTCTTCATCGTCTGGTGAGGTGGGCTCGTATCGTCGCATGTCAGAAGGGGGCAATGCTCAGGCGCAACGAGTGATCGAATCATTGCGATCGGGAGTTCCAAATGCCGAAGTGGTCAAAACCCTGGGGTGTCCTCAACCCATAGTCCAATCAAAATTTCAACAGTTACTCCATGATGCTCAAGGGAGTGTGGAAAAGGGATGGACCACGAAGGGCATGCTCGTGGAGGGAGGATTTGGGACTGGGAAATCACATCTCTTGGAATCACTACAACAGATGGCCTTGGAGCAAAACTTCGTCACGAGCCGGGTCGTCATCAGCAAGGAAACTCCTCTGTATAATCCCGCCTTGATGTTTCGGGCTGCGATCGAGTCGGCGGTGATCCCTCAGAGACGTGGGGAAGCGCTCATGGAAGTGACGCGCGGCTTGCAATTTCAAAGTCCGCGATTTGCACAGTTTTCCGAATGGGTCAACCGACAGGGAGGCGAGATTGACGCTAGGTTTGCCGCAACGCTTCTTTTGTATGAACGCATGATCAATGATCCTGAACTGAGTCATCGCATACTTCGATTCTGGGCTGGCGACCCGCTCAGTGATGGGGAAATCAAGCGATACGTGAAAGCCTGCGACTCGGGCATGACGTACCGCTTTGACAAATTGACCTCGGCCGAAATGGCCCTGCAACGTTTGAAGTTCGTTTCCCGTCTGATGGTGGCTGCCGGCTATTCCGGCTGGATTTTGCTGATTGACGAAGCCGAAATCATCGGACGCTACTCCTTCAAGCAGCGCGCGCAATCGTATGCTGAATTAGCCCGATGGATGGGACGTTTAGAGGCGTCGAGCTTTGCTGATATCGGGTACAAATCAGGTTTGGCCTCTGTGTTGGCGCTGACTGACGATTTTCAAAGTGCGATCTTGGATGAAAAAGGTGATCGGGAAATGGTGCCGGCAAAGTTGCGGGACACGGGCTCAGAAGCTGATTTGGTGTTATCACGTCAAGCCGAACAGGGAATGCAGTTGATCGAATGTGAACGTATTCCTCTCGTGGGCCCCCACGATAAACGGATCGAGGAAATTTATCAGAAGATTTGGTCCGTCCATGCGCAGGCTTATGGATGGAATCCCCCTCAAGTCCCGACGATTGAACGATTATCGAGCACGAGAATGCGGGAATACGTCAAAGGGTGGATTACGGAATGGGATCTGAAGAGACTGGCCCCGGGGGAAACCGTCGAAATTGAATTGACGGAAGTGCGGCAGGATTACACCGAGGATGCGGATTTGGAAGCGAGTCCAGACGAAGTGGCCCAGCCGGTTCTGGCCGAATCGCATTCCTGACCCAGCACACAGCTAGCGTAAGCATGGGAAAGGACGACAGAAGAGAGTCATGAAAAAAACTCTATCACGATGAAGGATCTAGAGGCATGGAATTACATCCGCAAGATTGGTTAAGCACGGTTCGGCAGGAATACCTCAAACGATTCGTGAAGCGGGGTGGATCAGCCGTCAAATTCGTCATCGCTGAAAACACCCCTGCCAGTGAATTACTCCATCCGCAGTTGGATACCATGGCGCGGGAAGAAGGGTTCTGTTCCGTCCATGTCGAGTCGAGTGAGACCAAAGTCCATATGGCTGACCGTCTCTTCCATCAAGTCGCACGGCTCATCGATTGGGATTCACTCGCGTATCAATTCGTCGCACGACTTCTTCAGGAAAACGGATATCAGATGCCTGAGGACCGGTCACAATTCAACCTGGCCGACGTAGCGAAGCTGAATGATCGTGCGGAACCGTTGTTGCGGCGTGATCTCAATAGTTGGCTGGAACGGGCGATCTTTCAAGATCCGGCCTTGTGTCAGGAATTCAAGATGGCCATGATTCGCCTCTGTCTTGCGCAGCTCGATTCTGGAGAAGGCAGTCCATTCATGACTCAAGCCGTCAACGAGTGGTTGCGAGGGGAATTACGTCAACTGTCCGCTTTGAAAGAGGCCCTCATATTCCAAAAAATCGTACGGCACAATGCCAGGCACATGTTCGCGTCACTCTCGCACTGGGTGCGGCTGGCCGGAAAACATGGGCTGGTCTTAACGATCAACATAGACCGGTATGTCGTCGCCAAGCGTCCTCCACAGCCAGAGGGGTTCTATTATAGTCCGGCCGCCTCGATGGATGTGTACGAAGTGCTGCGTCAGTTCATCGACGGCACGGACGAAATCGAAGGACTGCTGTTGATCGTGATGGCTCCAGGTGAATTCCTGACCGATGCGCGTCGTGGATTGAGCCGGTATGAAGCGCTGAAGTTACGAATCTGGGATGAAGTCCGTGATCGGACGTATCAAAATCCGTTGGGGGCACTTATTCGTCTGGGAAACGCACCGATAGGAATTGTTCCACAAGGTGTGGCGGAAGAGACAGGTTCGGAATTCAACAGCGCTGAGGTGGCCGGGAACGTCTCTCATCAACGGGTCATCGAATCGCTTCGATCTGGCGTGCCCAACCGTGATGTGGTTCAAGCTCTGGGAAGCCATCAGCCGGAGATTGAAGGGAAGTTTCAAGGTCTTCTCCAGGAACTCGCCCCACGAGTGGAGACCAACACGATGGCGAAGGGGTTGCTGATTGCCGGTGGCTTCGGTTCCGGAAAATCTCACTTGTTAGAGTCTTTGCAGCACATGGCCCTTGAGCACAATGTCGTGTGCAGTCCCATCGTGATCAGCAAGGAAACGCCATTTCATAATGTCGCGACGCTCTTTCGGGCGGCGGTTGATTCCGCCCTCGTTCCGCACAAACGAGGTCACGCGTTGACTGAAATTGCCAGCGAACTGAATTTTCAAAGTCCGCAATATTCGGAATTTTATGGATGGGCCCAGCGCCGGGAAAATGGAGAAGTCGATGCCCGGCTTGCCGCGAGCCTGTACCTGTATGAACAGATGGTCAATGATCCGGAGCTGAGCCATCGTATGATCCGTTTTTGGTCTGGAGATCCGCTCAGCAACGGAGAATTAAAGAAATTCCTGAAAGGATGCGCACCGGATATTCCATACTCATTCGAAAAAATCACGGCACAAGAATTGTCCCTGCAGCGCTTCCGTTTTGTTTCGCGGTTGATCGTAGCGGCTGGCTACGCGGGTTGGGTCCTGCTGATCGACGAAGCGGAAATTATGGCCCGCTATTCATACAAGCAGCGAGTCAAGTCGTATGCGGAGTTAGCGCGTTGGATGGGTGCGCTCGAAAATTGCCAATTTCCAGGCTTGGGGTCTGTTGTCGCGTTAACAGATGACTTTCAGGCCGTGGTGTTGGACGAAAAGGGCGATCGTGAGAAGGTTTCTGTGAGTCTCGCACAGCCTGAAGCCGATTCCATCATGAAAATGGCTAAGGAAGCCGAAGCGGGCATTCATGTGATTGACCAGGATCGTATGCTGCTCAATTTACCGTATGGAAAACTCGTGGAGGACACGTATGAGAAAGTACGGGCGCTTCATGGTTCGGCGTATGGGTGGGAGCCGTCAGCCGTGACCTCGGTCGACCAATTATCCAGTACGCGCATGCGAGAATACGTCAGAGGGTGGATCACCGAATGGGATCTCAAACGATTGACACCCGGGGCGAATGTGCACATTGAGGTCACGACGGTCTTGCAGGATTACTCAGAAGATGTAGAACTCGATGCCGTACTGGAAGACGACCCGGCCGCCGGACAAGAAGAGTCAGAGGAAGATCCCCTCCTGGCAGTGGCGATGCAGAACCAAGCGGTCGCTCACTTGAATCATGAGTAGAGCTGTTTAGCCTTCCGCGTGAGTGCTTCCAGATGCCTCCTCTCCACGCGATTCTGGACGAAACGGAGGTCGCGTCTCGCGAGGTTTGGCGATATTCACGATGAGTGGACGTCCGTCAAGTTCAGACTCATGTAAGGCCGAAATGGCCTGTTGGGCTTCATCCGGAGAACTCATCTCCACAAACCCAAAACCACGTGAACGTCCTGAAAATCGATCCATGATCACGGTCGCTGATATCACGGCTCCATGAGTCGCGAAGACTTCTTGTAATTCTTGATCGGTCGTCGAAAACGGCAGGTTTCCGACGTACAGTTTTGCGCTCATCTCATCCTCCTCTTAGATCGGCTCTTCTCATTGAGTGACGCATCAGGAACACGACGAGGGGCACTTTCTCCACTCGACTGTAGCGCAAAAGGGTATCATTGAGTTCGTATCGGGTCAACTTTTCGCTGGAAACTTAGGTCAAGCCGCCGCCCTCGCGCCAGCCAGAACCTGAATGGGATTTGAAGCGGAAAAAGGCAGAAATTCTGTCCTATGGGGGAAGCCGGTTACGAGGGCCTGGGTCTCTCTATTTGAACACAAGTGACATGAATCAGGCCCATTCGACACGATCGGATTCATGTTTTTTCTTCATTTCTCGAGCGGGAAAACCGATAACACTATCGAAGCCATGCGCAGAAGGTGCCATGTTTGATTCATATGGGCATTCGCATCGTTCTTGACTGCGGTTCCAGCTGGTATGACGAGTTCACCGATGTCAAAGATTTTCTCCAGCATATTGCAACAACTCCATGAGCGAACCATTTTAATCATCTCGATCTTGTTCGGGATTTGTCTGGTCGTCATGCTGATCCATATCACCCATTTAAAGACCCAAATGGTCAAGACGGTGGCCGTGACGAGCGCTGATGTCTATACCCGAGCCCTGATGGAAATGCGCAATCTCTACACAAGTGAAGTCGTGGAGCGGGTGAGAGCCAATGGGGTTGTCGTGACGCATGAGTATGAAAACCAGCCAGGCGCCATTCCTCTTCCGGCGACGTTAAGCGCAAAACTCGGCGAGCGGATGGGTGTGCAACGTCCGGGTGAACAGACTCGACTCTACAGTCCTCATCCGTTTCCCTGGCGTGGGCCGTCAGGAGGCGTACATGATTCATTTGAATCCGAGGCTTGGAACTATCTATCGGAACATCCTGGCGATGTCTTCCTGCGGTTTCAAGAGGTAGACGGCCAACCCACTCTTCGCTATGCCACCGCCGACGTGCTGCGGCCGGAATGTGTGGATTGTCACAATTCCCATCCCGAAAGCCCCAAACATGACTGGGAAACAGGGCAGGTTCGCGGTGTGTTGGAAATTCTCTATCCGCTCCGGAGTCTGGAGACGCTTACTGGCGTGAATATGCGGAGTACGTATGGACTCATGAGCCTTCTGGCGTTGCTCTGGCTAGGGGGCGTGGGACTGGTCGTGTCAAAGCTCCGTCGAACCTCAGATGAACTAGAAGTTCGCGTGCAACAGCGGACGCTGGACCTTCAAAGAACGAATGAACAATTGGAGCAGGAAATTCGAGAGCGTCAATTAGCGGAGCGCGCGCTACGCGAAGTAAGAGACCATTTGGAGCAACGCGTCCATGAGCGGACCGCAAAATTGGCCGAGGCCAACGCCGAACTTGTCAAGGAAGTGAAGGAGCGCAAACTGGCTGAAGAGGGCGTTCGAAAACTCAATGCGGATTTGCTGGAACAAAAGGCTCAGTTGGAGGCCAGCAATAAAGAACTCGAGGCCTTTAGCTATTCAGTCTCTCACGATTTGCGCGCGCCGTTACGAGGCATAGACGGGTTCAGTCAGGCTGTTCTTGAAGATTATGGAGACAAACTTGACAACGCCGGGAAAGGATTCTTGGAGAGAGTCCGTTCAGCGAGTCAGCGCATGTCGAAGTTGATCGACGCCATGCTTCATCTCGCCCGTCTGACGCGTGCGGAATTGCACGTGCAGCCGGTGGATTTGAGCGCGTTAGCGCAGCAGATCATCGGAGAACTCAATCGGGTGGACCCGGATCATGACGTCGCGTGGCGAGTGGAGGAAGGAATGAAGACCACAGCCGACCCGAACCTCCTCCGTGTGGTGCTGGAAAATTTGTTGGGCAATGCCTGGAAGTTTACGGCCCATACGTCGGATGCCACGATTGAAATGGGGATCACGCAGTACAGGGATCGGTCGGCATTTTTCGTCCGAGATAATGGGGCGGGTTTTGACATGACCTATGTTCACAAATTATTCGGAGCTTTCCAACGATTGCACGCGTTTAGCGAGTACCCTGGCGTGGGCGTGGGGTTGGCGACCGTGCAGCGAATAATTCAACGTCACGGTGGACAAATTTGGGCCGAAGGCATGGTGGGAGCTGGAGCCACATTTTATTTTACGTTGTGAGAAAAGGAGGTGGGCCATGAGTTCAAAGGAACAAGTGATTCTATTGGTCGAAGATCATCCTGATGATGAAGAGTTGACGATGCGAGCGCTCGCGAAAAATAACATCATGAATGAAGTCGTCGTGGCACGTGATGGCGTGCAGGCTTTGGAATATCTCTTCGGGACTGGCGCCTATGCCGGTCGTGACCTGAGCCAGATGCCGCAAATCATCTTGCTCGACCTCAAGCTGCCGAAGATTGATGGGCTCGAGGTGTTGCGACGATTGCGTGCCGATGATCGAACGAAATTTCTTCCTGTTGTGGTGTTGACTTCCTCCAAAGAAGAGCATGATGTCGTCAAAAGTTATCAATTGGGTGCGAATAGTTACGTGAGGAAACCCGTAGATTTCCAAGAATTCACGAAGGCTGTCCAGCAGCTTGGCCTCTACTGGCTCATTTTGAATGAGTCGGCGGCTGAAGTGCAGAAGGTGTAGACTGCAGGGTTGTCCTACTCAAGCGGTCCTGGTTGCGTGCCATTCTCTGGAGGGTGCCTTGGACGAGGACTACATATTTCCAGAGTTTATTTCCCGTACAAGCCGGCAGTAATGCGGACGGTTTGTTGCTGTTCATTCATGAGGCATCTCTCTATGGGTGTCATAGAGGCGGGATGCATTCTTCTGTTTTATCGAGATCATCCTTAGCCAAATATGTTGAAATTCTCTTCTCCTTGATCTTCATCGTGCTTGCCATCGTAGTGTCATTAGCTCGACGGCCTGTCAAAAATAGCCATACCTTGTCCGTTGATTCGAGTCCCCTAGGTCCTTGTGGCAATCGGACGGTCCGGTCCGATTCCGTTACAAGGCATATAAAAGCTTGACAAGATCAGAACGAATGAATCCATGGGCCATGCGTGTTGCTCTTCGGCATGGCCTTTGCTCAACTTCTCCTTCGGCATGTGTATATGATTTTTTGCTCATAGCGCTTTGGAGGGAGGGGATGTATGAAACGGAGATTTACGCATGGCATTCAAGAAGATGGCATGACCACGGAGGAATGGTGGGCATCGAAACACCAAAAGCAGCGAGGCAGCGTGTTCATCCGGTCGGGAAAGCCTTCAAAGGTTCAAAGTCCCGGTCTTCTGCGTTGTGCGGAATGCGGGAGTGAAGTCAAAGTCTTGGTTTCTCCGCGACGCAACCCCCACTCCAGTAAACTCGGGCGGGCTGTCAGCATGAAAGACCATGATCTCTGTCGGCGTTGTTGGAGGCGCCTGATGCAGCATGACCGGCAGGTGACGGTCGTGGACCTTCGGTATGCCCGTCGATCGTTTGAGGACATGGAGCAGAGTGATCATCCGCCCACGGCGTGTTGATCTCCATGGTGGCAGGCACTTGCAGCGATGTCACGATGCGGGGAACTCGGGCGTGACGTTGGCAGTGCTTGGCAAAGAGCCGGGGCGGAAGCCAGGATGGTGAGGAAAGCCTTCCTGGATGACAAGTCATGAGTGGGAAGAATTTTCGAGCTGTTGAAGAGTAGCGGCTGCGAGCGCTGGGCTTTGATAGATGACTTTCAGGATAAGGTTTCCGAACGTTCTTCTGACGACCTGCAAGAGTACCTGTCCGTTTTCGTAGCCCGATGTCAGTTCGGATACACGTTCTTTCTCGAACGCGTCAATATCGCTTTCACGCAGGTCATGGGTGAGTTGATATTGCTTTTGAAGAATATTTTGAAGATTAGCATACCATTCGTTTGAGAAATGTCCCATGTCTATGGAAATCCGAGCGAGCGTGGGCCTGGCTTGGCTGTTCTGTTCAGGATAGTAGGACAGATGGATGTAACGATTTTTCCCGGCGAGCTCATAGAGGCATTCCGTGGGACTGGAGCAACGTTCGAGTGATTGCACTTCCTCTTTTGTCATGCCGAATTTGAGTTCTCTAAATCCGTCGATGACTTCCGGAAAAGCGGGAGAGGGTTGTATCAGCAGAAGTAGAGTCAAGCAACACATCTTGATGAAATAAGGGCGATCGTAAGTCGGCATGAAGAGGGCTCCTCAAGTGTAACGGCCCAACGGGGCTGCATAGATAAAGGGGCTGTTGAAATCTGTGGGGTTCACGATATCAGAATCTGATCCCTTGAAGCGAACGAGAGGTTGATACGTGGTAAGAGGGCGACTGGGTCTGACCTCTGCTCGCGTCGATGAGGTGAGCGGTGCGAAGTTGAGATGTTCGGCGTTCTCCAGGCGTTATGATGGGGGAGTGATGTTCCAGTGAAGATCGTTGAGGAGCCACCAGGGTCTTCGATGGTAGCCTTTCGCTTTCATGCAATTGTCTATCTTGGGTTGGATCTCGTCGTGATTGAGTGTCCGGTTTTCAGGGGCTTCCCGGATTTCCTCCGCACAGGCCAATTGTTCATTGGGCGACACTTCACGTCCATCCGGCTTCATCCAAGCAGACCGGGAGCATGCGCCAAGTATGACCCCGAATACTACGCACAGGCCAAGCGAGAGAATCCAGTGAGCGCGTCGTGTCGAAGAGGGCATTGTCGAACCGTCCATGGCAGACCATACTCCTTTCTTGAGCATCTGGAGCCTGGAGACGAGACACGTGTTCAAAACGTATACGTAAGTCAGAATCCTGTAATGCTCGAGTAAGACGACCGTGTCATTGGTTCATGCAGATGACTGAAATGATTTCGGTTCATGTGAGGGGATAAAAGCGGGGAAGATGAAGTACGATCGTTGAATGTAGAAAAGGCATGCATATTAATCAGTAACATCATAGCATAGAATTTCGTACTTGGCACACACGGCATTGTTCAGAGTCCACATCGGTAAGGGCTCAGGATGATAGGCTCATTGCCCTTTCCACACAGTCACTTCGCCTCGGTCAAAAATGTTCATCAAAGAGTCTGTAGCCTTCTTCTTCAAGACACAGGGTAAGATAGAGATCCTGCTGGCGTTGGGAGTCCGCTATGCCGTAGAGGCCATCTAATACCTTATTCATGCAACGCTGCTGAACTTCCGGAGACAGTTCATTGTTCCCGCCGTTCTGCCAGATTCCTGTCATGAGTTCGGGGGGTAGCCGGTCCTGCACGTCACTGCAGAGCCACCAGACGTCTCCCCAAGTCCGATCTTCCAGGTATTCATGATTCAGATCCCCACAAGACATCCACTTGGTTGATTGACCGAGTAGGTAATCCAGACGGTTCCAGAATTGCGTGTACACGGCCGGTCCGTTTGGCCTCTGGACCTGCGTTTTTCCTGTTATCCAGGACTCTTCACTCTTCACGTCGAGAGTGACTTTTGTTCCGTCGGTATCGGGATGCGTGGAGATGTTCCAGGTATCTTGAGACTGGACGAGGTTCAGGCCGATGTTGAAACTATGCTCGCGGACAGCCACGAGCTGATCTGGCTCCAGCGTTCTTTGAAAAGCCTGATCGTCGGCCAAAAAAAACAGATCGGAAGCTGCCGATAAAATGGCCTGAGGCGTGACGGCCCGGTAGGTTTTCGATGAAATTTCGGCAGTTTCTTCTGGGGACATCACGCGCGTTGAACATGCGGTGAGCATGAAGGTTACGAGCAACAGGTAAATGAATAGTCGCATCGAATAGGTCATACCATATTTGACGTCTGTCTGAAAATCTGCGAGCTGCCTAAAGACTAGCCGGAACTGGTTGATTCATTCTAGCGTGTGCCATATTTACGCAATTGTCAAGCATAATACAGGCCATCAGAAGTGTCTCCCGAATTTTAGACAGCTCGATAAGAAGTATGTCTGCCTTCCATGACCCTGCCGGCGTCATCTTATTACCACCAACAAAATACACGGTACCGTGTGTGTCGGTTCTTAGTATGGAGTTGCTGCTGGATGTGCTCCTGTGTGGCGGCTTCTATGAGTTGAGGAGTGAGGACCTTTGAAGTATATCGAAGAATTGGGTAGGGTGTGTACTCAGTACTGCATGCCGGATCATATGACGCGACACGTATTCTTTCAAAGGAGGTTACACATGAGAACGCTTGCCGACTATAAAGTCTTGCTGGATCACTCATTTACTCTGAGCGCGAGTGAAAGCCATACGCTGACTTTCGAATTGCCATCAGATACTGCTTTGCCGGCTGCAACTGGTGACGGGACCGCTGTGCAACGTCCGATCATTATGTTTATGGCAGATCCCACGAACGATGCGAATGGCCTCAATTGTGAGATTACCATCAATGGGGATACGGCAATATCGACGACCTTCAACGAGGGCGTACGCCGGACAATGCACGAAAGTATTGGAGGAAATCGATTCCTGACAGGAAAGATGAATAGCCTCCAATTCAGTGTGATAGATGGCACAGGTAGCGTGAGCTTCTCAGATGTCGTGGTCTGGTTCCAGCGCTCCTAGGTTCAACGAAAGCGGAGCGACCCCTCTACAACAGATCAGACAGAATTGCTGGATTAGTTAGGCAGTGAATAAGGGACACTGATACATTCATAACTTAATGGGTTCTCTCTCCCCGGCCTTCCGGCGTGCCTGCCATTCATTTCCTTCACAGCCTCCCTGGTACGTTCATAGGCCAGTTCCTCCATCATACTCACTATTTGGCTCCGTCCTTCGTATTCATTGAACACCGCAACCCCGTAGTAGATATGGCGTAACCCTCAAGTGTGCCAAGAGGCTACGTCAACTCTTTCAAGGGGCACATGTCGGCTCCACAGCGGCCCTCTTCGAGAGAGAGTCAGGATAACGGCAGAATGAATCAAACGAGGGTAACAGGAAGAAAAAATAGAAGATAAAGATAGACGGAACAATAGCTAATCAACGTCCCCTCTTGTGGCAAAGACTCAAGTGGAATGCTGAGGCAAATTAATCGGGATGATCACATGATCGTTAAAAATGGGCGGGTGAATGGTAGAAAATTGAACATAGTCAGAAGGAAAAAATCTGTTCAGGATGGAAGTGATGTCCCAATGGGTTTCCATTGGCCTTTTGCGTTTTTTTTGTAGTAGGTGGTGATCAAGGGGTATTGAATACGAAACCGCCATCCTATTCGACGACGCGTTACCGTGACGACATCGGTCTTCGACTCTTGACTGGCCGATTGAATCGTGGCTTCGATGTACTTTATCCGTTGACGAGGGCCAAACAATGATTGACGTTCCAGGGTAATCTTCTTGCGATTGTCCGGGAGAACGATTTCATGTGTCTTCATCCAAAGCATAGACCGAACCCCGCGTGAATGAACAATAGAAAAAGTCCGTGAGAGATGAGCAATCCAGAGAAGATCAGGCATTGGTCTGAGTCGTCTTGCATGGGCAAGTTGGCGATTTTCCTTTCTTGAGATAGAGGCGAGGATGCCTGTTTGTATATGTTCGAGGACTAGGGTTTCTGTGTATTCCTATTCGTAGGGAAAACCTAGTAAGATCTTGCCCATTATACTGAATATCGGCCGTATGGGTTTTTTTCTTTGAACGAAGAGCATACACCGGTTTTCATGGTGTCTTTCTCTCTTTTCTTTTTTTGCTTTTCACAGAGGAGTTTTACGATGGTACGAATGATCTTCCTGGCAATTGTCCTGATTGTCGCGAGTGCGGTGTTAGCGGCGGCCTCATCAACCTGGGTGCTTTGGGGCATTAAAAAATCAGAGATCCAAATCACCCAGGCTGGAAAGCAGGGCACGTGGAGTTACATCGACGCCTTTATCGAAAAAAATGACTGCAATGCCCTGAAGTTGTCATTGGCGAAAGAACATACAGACTATCAATATGAATGTATCCCGGCTGAGATCAACCCAAGTACCATCGCGTTCTATTGAGAGCGTTGGAAGGATATTGAAGAACAGGGAGAAGCGGGGACCCAAGACCGGTGGAGCATGTCTGGCGTTTCATATGGAAATAGAGTGAGAGATGATGGCACGCCCAGGCAGAACATGCCAGAACCAGTTATGTAATATTCTTGACGATTGGTTCCGTATTCTCCAAAGCCCTTCAGTCAGCTCTTTGCCTGACTCTATTAATAATCACCAATGACAATAGTTAGAGAGTTTCACTACATTTCTGAGAATTCTCGTCTGAACGAAAACCAGTATCTCCAAATGTTCTAGCATCGAATATCCGAATGAACTGTTTTATGCGCGACATAGACGTTCCTACACTTTGAACCTGTTCATTGTTTGACAAAAGAAACAGGATTACCACGCATCACTCAGTTCTACAAGTGGCTCTCCTGCTTGGAGCAGTTTCGAAGATATTGGGGAATACCTGTTGGAGAAGAGAACGAAGATATTTGTTCGACGTATTTCCACAAGTAACCAGGAGAATCTGGGGAGGTGGACCATATTGCCTAACCAAATTAACGAAATCTTGGTCCTTGGTCATCACAATGGCACCTACCGCACGTGCTTCCTGGAAAATTGAAACGTCTTCGGCATCACGGAGGCCTAGAGACGTCACCGACTGGGACTCAATTTCAAATGTCTGGTCGATCCACTGGGCAAGATGAGGAGAAAGCTGGGCATCGATCCAAAGAGTCAAGCCACCACCATCGGGTAATCGAGCCGACCACTGGCAAATCTTAAACAGGCGTGGATATCTTTTTGTTCAAGGTCCGGAAGCTCATGCAGAACCTCTTCAGTCGTAAGGCCATTTGCAAGTAGATCAAGGACATCGGTGACTCGGATTCGCATCCCTCGAATACAAGGACGTCCACCACATTGTTTGGGGTTCACAGTTATTCTGTCTGCTACGTTGGACATATGCTCATCTCCATTGAAGTGAGCATATCATACTGGCATGCCTATGAGTAGAATGAAGATTGGTCCTGCCTATCTCTAGACTTGAGGGTTAAACAAAATGACATTGCTGGCAGGCTTTGGTCATAAATTGATCTGGCTTTTACTAGCGGTATTCTATCAATCAGACTTCAATGGTTTCTGGTTGTATATGACGGATCGGCTGGTAGTAGAGATGTTTGTAAGGTATATGGTGCCGAAGGCGGGAGTTGAACCCGCACGCCCCAAAGGACACTAGACCCTGAATCTAGCGCGTCTGCCATTCCGCCACTTCGGCACATCTACCTGGATTATCGTGAATTAACGGAGGTTGGTCAAGGAGTTATCCTCAAGAACTGTTTCACGGGCCCTTTATGCATTCTGTGCGGCTTGGATGGGCCCTGAGGCAACTCCTGGTAAAAAGGTTTGAGGCCACTTTCCGAATGCCTGTGTCTTGTGCCCGGAAGTCCATGCTTGTAAATCAGCGCTGTCGCCACAAAGAACGATTCGTTCTCTGATTAGTCCCGAGGCCCCTAAGAGGCATGGGGCGGGAATCTTGGGCGCGTCGGCGATGATGGCCATATCAAAGCGTGTACGACGAAATATGGGGTCTGTGAGGACCCGACTGGCCGTGGTGGCGACAATGCGCTTATTTTGAATAAATGCTTGGCGATTCGTGCCTTCGCCAGCGGCGAGCATTTCCCGAATCTTTCTGGTTCCCCCAAGCTTCGCGATTTCTTCTTTCAATTCGTCATATTCGGGTCTCATGTCCTTAGGGATCGTGGCTTCCGGAACCAGTTCTCGAATACGTTGCTGGGCGATTTCGACTTCCCGCATGAGTTCGTGAATTTTCTGTTCATAGATCAGGCGATACTCTTTTAACGTTTCGACATTCTTCCCCGCCGCTTGCATCGCAAGCCGCTTCCATATGGGAATGGCCTCATAATCTGCGACGGTTTTATCGAGGGATTTAATCTTACCCTGCCATTCGCTCAATGAAGTCAGGAGCCGCCATTCCAGGAGTTTGACTTCATTCAGGTCTCTTTGCTTGTCCCGTTTGTAAGCCAAGATGGGGGTGAGTTCTCGAAAACGCTCATATTTTTTTCGCAGAAGCACCTTGTGGGAGTTCGCCTTGGCATAAAATTGATGCATATGGGATTCGAACCCGATTTCCTGCAAGTCGATGCCGTTTGCGCTTGTTTGGATGGCCAGTTCATACCGGCTCAGGAGGCTTTTAAAGGGGAGCGCGGCGTTTTGGAGTTTCTTGGCGATGAAGCCTAGGAGACGATCAAGGGATTCATGATCCGGGCCCATCACGAGCACGCGTTTGTTTTGCCGGGCATGGTCAACGAGCATGCTGCCGATATGCGTATGACGTGTGTGTTCGTCGGCATGCCACATCGTCGAGAGCACTGAAGCCGAGACATTCGCTCTGGCTCCAGGGTCGGTGGCGTTCTCATCGGGATTGAGCCAGGGGACAAGCCGTTCGGCGGGGCCGAGCGTGAACGACTCCGGTTTAGTGGACATCTCGGACAGGCGCGTAATCGCGGTTTCGAGGAACCCCGATGTGTCCGGAACCACGGTGCAATGATGGACGGTCTCGCCGAAGGCATCGAATGTTTGGACCAGGACCTCACCATCCTGAGTGCCTAGTACGATCCCTTCTGTTGGTTCACAGTTATTCGACGGCAAAATCGTAATGGGCAGATCTTGTGTCAACATGTGTCCATTCGGAAGGCTTAGTGCATAGATATGCAAGGTGCCAATGGTACGAAGATGTCGTGCCTGCGCCACGTCAACTGGAGCATCGAACCCTTGCGTCATGGCCAAGTCTCGTTCTTCTTGCAATTGATCGATATACAGGGTCAGAAGGTCTTGGAGTTTCATTGTGCGTGTTCGTTCGGGCAGTTCGGTGGTTTGTGACGTTATAGCCGTTTCAAATAACTCCCGTCTGGTTCAACGTCGTACCACGCGGGGGGTGTCGTCTGTATCGATTGGCACGTATTTGAATTCGCTATTAAAGTAAGATCTCAGTCTCGAGAATTTCTTTGACGCAGAGTGCGATACATCCCAACCCTCCAGTGATTTCCATACGATCGGTGGCACAGCTGCGATTCATGATGTGTGCCCGCAAGGCAGACAGATGGGGAGTCAGGTCGATAGTATCTAACATGTACGCGATTAAATCTCCATTGTCACCTACGGTCAGGACCATGAGGCGGTGACGATCGTCATCCTCCAATATGGCTGATTGAGGTGGAGGGCCAACGATCGGTTTGGCAATGGGAATGTCCGGGATGTGTAGTGTGGAGACAAGCAGGGACTTGGGTGGATGGATGGCTTTACGGCTGAGTCGAATATTTAACGACACATTGGTTGATTCCCCGGAGATCGAACCTGCCTCACCCTCATGTCCATACGAAGGCGTCCACATGAGTGACATCCCACATAGACAGCAGATCGTCATACACCAGATGAGCATGATGTTTTCACGTCTGTCATGTTTCCTCAAAGAAGGCGGGGAAAATGAATCTTTCATCGTAGGCAATAGGGTACGGTACTTGATTAAGTCGTTCAAAGACTGGAGTTTTTCCAGAAAGCGTTGAAAGGCTTCTATTGATTTAATTGTAGTGAAGGCATTTCAAGAGTGTCTAGGAGGGACATGCGAATGTGTGAATGGAAGGAGCCGTCCTACAGTTTTCAAAAGGGGCAAATTGACTTTTTGATGACCCGACTTTATGATCAATTGCTTAGCGTTGGCCCCTACTTTCCCCAAAACTCTCAAGGCTGTCAATAAGTTGGATCGCTGTCGTGGATGAACTCGTGTCGAGATGGCCATAGCACGTGTGGATTCGTGGGTCGTCATGGATATAGAAGATATCGTTGATGTGAAGAAGGAGTAATGTCGATGAAAGTGATTCTTAAAGAGGATGTGGACGGTCTTGGTTATCTTGGAGATCTCCTGACTGTGGCTGATGGCTATGCCAGAAACTATCTTATCCCCCGAAAAAAAGCTATCCTTGCAAATCCGAGGAATATCAAAGCGTTCGAGCATCTCAAACGAGTCGCCACTCATCAATTGAAGAAAGAACTTCAAGGGCTAGGTGAACTTGGGAAACGTATTGCCAGCGTGTCGATGACGTTCGAGGTTCAGACGGGTAAAGACGACAAGCTCTTCGGATCCGTCACGTCAAAAGATATCGGAGAACGGTTGTCGCAAGAAGGCATCGAGATCGATCGGCGGAAGATTTCCCTGGCGCAGCCGATTAAAGAGCTGGGGACGTACGCTGTGCCGGTGAAATTACATCGAGAGGTTGTTCCTGAAGTATCGGTCACGGTCGTGAAGAAAGGCGGTGAAGAGCCGGTTCAGGATGAGATTGATTTAGCAGAGGATAGTCCCCAATCTGAGTCCGAGTAGGGAGGCAGTTTGTGCGATTTCCAGTCGGAACCTTCAAGGCGATTCAAGAGACTGATCCAGAGGTGTACGCGGCCATTCGCGCCGAAGAGAAACGCCAGCGGGAAAAGCTTGTATTGATCGCTTCAGAGAACTATGCCAGCCCAGCGGTCTTGGGGGCGCAGGGCTCTGTGATGACCAATAAATACGCCGAAGGATATCCCGGTCGTCGGTATTATGGCGGTTGCCAATATGTGGATACGGTCGAGGAATTGGCGATTGCCCGCGCGAAACAATTGTTCGGGTGTGAGCATGTCAACGTGCAGCCGCATTCAGGATCGACCGCCAATATGGCAGCGTATCTGTCTGTGCTGAAGCCTGGAGATGTGATCTTGGGCATGAGCCTCGCGCATGGTGGACATTTAACGCACGGGCATAAAGTGAATTTCTCCGGAAAACTCTTTCAGTCCTACGCGTATGGTGTGGATCGTGAAACCGGTCGTATCAACTATGACGAAGTGGAACGAATAGCCAGTGAATGTAAACCCCGGATGCTGGTGGTTGGGGCGAGCGCGTACTCTCGAATCTTGGATTTTCCACGGTTTCGGGATATTGCCAATCGAGTCGGGGCGTATCTCATGGTTGATATCGCGCATATCGCAGGGTTAATCGCCGCCGGCCTTCACCCTAACCCCGTACCGTACGCGGATTTTGTGACGACGACGACGCACAAAACGTTGCGCGGTCCTCGCGCCGGCATGATCATGTGCAAGGCCGAACATGCCAAGGCGGTCGATAAAATCGTATTTCCAGGGTTGCAAGGCGGTCCACTCATGCATGTCATTGCTGCAAAAGCCGTGGCATTTCAAGAGGCATTGGCTCCTGAATTCAAGGTCTATCAGCGACAAGTCATCGCAAATGCCAAGATGTTGGCTCAAGAATTCCTGGATCGGGGTTACCGAGTCGTCTCTGATGGTACGGATAACCACTTGTTCTTGCTCAACCTGACCTCCAAGAATGTGACGGGTAAAGAAGCCGAGGCTGCGCTCGATGCAGCGGGAATCGTGGTGAATAAAAATGCCATCCCATACGATGAGCAGCCACCAGCTGTGGCGAGTGGCATTCGGATTGGGACGCCTGTCGTCTCGACTCGTGGGATGGGCCAAGGTGAAATGCAGGAAATCGTGGCCTTGATGGATCGAGTCATCCTTCGTCCTGACGATAAAAAAGCGCAGCGCGAAGTGAAAAAAGAAGTCAAATTCCTATCCGCTCGCTTTCCGATGTTTTATTCCTATCAATCTGCCTAACGGACTCAGTAGGCAACAGGATCATCCCGGGTGAAGTGCCCATTCTGTGACCAACTCGATGACAAAGTGATTGATTCTCGAACGGCTCGAGAAGGAGAAATCATTCGCCGTCGCCGAGAATGTATTTCCTGCCGCCGCCGGTACACGACCTATGAACGTATCGAGGAAAGTATGCCGATGGTCGTCAAAAAAGATAACCGTCGCGAACCATTTGACCGCACCAAAATCCTGTCCGGGCTCAAAAAGGCCTGCGAAAAAAGGCCTGTAAGTATTAGCGCGCTAGGGGCATCGGTGGATCGCATTGAAAAACGGATTCAAGACAAAGGCGAGACAGAAATTCCGAGCCGTGATGTCGGCGAGGAAGTGATTCGTGAGCTTCGCGATCTTGATCCTGTCGCCTACGTCCGGTTCGCGTCGGTGTACAGAGAGTTTAAAGATATCGACCAATTCATGGATACGATCAGGGTATTGGCTCAGGAAAAACAAGTCTCGTAATCCGGGTCCTGGAGAGTTCTTCCGGGACGAGAGGGTTTGTCTATACGACGCAACGCATAGGTTTTCAGGACGAACATCTTCTCGAATGTGTTGAGTCCTTCTGTCCTTCCAGAAAGAGTAAACCGCCCGCATGGCCCGCCCACTAACCAAAGCCAAATCGCCCCGATCACCGCGAGTGTCCCGTCGCTCTAACGCGACCGTGGAGGTGACGCGAGTAGCCATCATCGGTGGTGGAAAAGGGGGAACGGCCTTAATTGAAATTTTTGCGGATGATCCGCTCGTCCGTGTCGTCGGGCTTGCCGAGAAACGCGCCAGCACACGTGGCGTCCAATTGGCCCAACGTCTCAAAATCCCGGTCACGAAAAATTATCAAGATTTTCTCGATCGTCAGGATATCGACCTGGTGATCGATGTGACTGGCAACCCTGACGTGGAAAAAGCCTTATTCAAGATCCATGATTCCCATCTCGCGATTATTGGAGGGGCCAGTGCAAAGTTCATGTGGCAATTGGTCGAAGCCCGAATACGCGCGTCGACTGAAATTGAAACCACGCTGAGGCGGTATCAGTCGTTGTTCCAGCTTTACGTCAAGGAAGAATCCGAAGGCGCCGTGAACGATGAGCGAACCCGAATCGCCTGTGAAATTCACGATGGGCTGGTCCAAACGCTTGTCGGGTCCAATTTAAAGCTCGAACGTTGCCGGGATCTGGTCAGAACAGACCCCAGCAAATGTCTGACGATGCTGAATCAGACCAACAGTCAACTCAAGAGTGCGATTCAAGAGGCACGGCAGGTGGTGTATAATCTTCGCCCTGGACACTATGACACGCTCGATCTGGTATCCGCCCTGTCGAATTATATGAAGTCCTTTGAATCGGAGCATAAAATTCGTACGGTGTTTACCGCGACAGGTGATGAAATTCATTTTGACCCCAAAACCAAGGTATTCGTCTTTCGAATGGTCCAAGAAGCTTTGCAAAATGTCGCCAAACATGCGCAGGCCTCTCGAGTGAGGGTGGAAGTTCTTGCGCAAAATGGTGTACTCTCAACGACCGTCACCGATAACGGGAACGGTTTTGACGTGGAAATGGAATCAAAAAATCCTGCCAAATGGGATCATTTTGGTTTGCAGGGAATGATGGAACGCGCTCGTATGCTGGCTGGGAAAGTTCATTGGGAGTCACAGCCTGGCGAGGGGACGAGCGTCACGATCCGTATTCCGATCGTATCATAAGGAGAAGTTTTCGCATGGCTAAAAAAACCCGTGTCTTAATCACTGATGATCATCGGGTGGTCCGGGAAGGATTGTGTGCGATCCTCGAAACCAAAGACGACATTGAAATTGTGGGTGAGGCGCGTGATGGGGGAGAGGCCGTGGAAAAAACCCGTGTGCTTCTGCCCGACGTGATTCTGATGGATGTGAGTATGCCGGGGATGACCGGAGTCGAGGCGACCAGGATTATTAAACGGGAATTTCCTCATATCGGCGTGATTGCGCTGACGATGTATGAAGAACAGCAATATATTTTCGACCTTGTTCGGGCTGGGGCGACCGGGTATTTACTGAAAGACAGTGATTCGGCGCAAATAGTTGCGGCCATCCGCACGATTTCTCGAGGGGAGTCACTCATTCATCCCTCCGTCGCCAGTAAAATCCTTGCGGAGTTCTCACTTCTTGCGGAAGGAAAAGGGCGGAAGCGTGGAGTGCTCGAGCATGACCTCACGGACCGGGAGATTACCGTGCTCCGTCTCGTGGCGGATGGAAAGACGAACAAAGAGATCGCGAATGTGCTGGACCTCAGCGAAAAAACCGTGAAAAATCACGTCAGAAATATCTTCCATAAGCTCCACGTCTATGATCGCACGCAGGCCGCAATTCTGGCCATCCGCAAAGGGATCATTGAACTTGAACCCCGGCAGTCCTAGTCCGCCACGCACGCGGAACCTGCTTGATGAATTCGCTCGCCGTCGAGAATCGACGTATCGGCCATGAGCGAGGACGCACCGGAAACGGTCTGTGCGGAACTCATCAGGAAGATGCAGAGTCTTCAGCTTTCGACCGTAAACCCTGAAGGTCTGCCTGATCTGAGTTATACGCCCTACCTCCATCGTCCCCCGAATCATTTTTACATTTTTGTCAGTCAATTAGCGGCGCATACCCGGCACATGCTCGGGAACCCAACCGTTTCGATCATGGTGATCGCTGATGAGCACACGAGCCGCCAGATTTTTGCGCGGACCAGGGTGATGTATCAGTGTGAGGCGATTCCGGTATCGCCGGATGCTTCGAACTATACAGTAGTGCTGGACGGCTATCAGCAACGACACGGCAAGACGGTCGCGTTATTGCGGCAATTGCCGGACTTTCTCTTATTCCATTTACGACCGGTCAGTGGCCGGTTCGTGATGGGGTTTGGAAAAGCGTATCTATTGACGGGAGAGGACTTGTCCGTGTTCGAACCAGTCCGTTCAGGGTAGGTCAGTGTCAAGGCGTCTCGCGAAAAGGCTGTCTCTCCTTGATTGAGGTTAGGCGGGAGCCTGTATCGTGGAAAGCGGCAGCCGAAGGATAAATGTCGCTCCATGCCTTTCCCCATCGCTGATGGCCTGAAGAGAGCCCCCACAGTTTTTCGCAGCCAGGGCGCTGCTATGCAGTCCGATGCCATGGCCTTGTTTCTTGGTCGTGAAGCCTTGGGCAAAGATACGAGTCAAATTTTCTGCCTTGATCCCTATCCCAGTATCCTGGACTTCGATCTGAAAGTGATCTGTCAGGTCATCACAATATCGCAGTCGGAGCGTGAGGCGGTGGGGGATGTTTTGTATCGCGAGCATGGCATGTTTGGCGTTACGGATAAGATTGACCAGGATTTGCAAGACTTGATGCTTGTCAAGCATGATCTGCGGAAGGTGGGCATAGTCCCGGACGATCGCGATATGATGATGGACGAGCTCCCCGTGACTGATCATCAACGCTTGCTCAATCAGTTCTTCGGCCCGGACCGGTTCCTGCAGACCGCCGGGTTTGGCGATGTCTTGTTGGGCTTTGATGACATGTTTGACATGATCTACTTGAGAAACCAGAGCATCGACTTCCTGAATGGCACGGTTAAACCGTATGGAAAGGTCGGTTCCCAGTCCTTGTAGATACTGGGGAATCAGCTTGCCTTTGGCATCGTCGGTCAGATATGGCCCAAGCTGATCATGGTGGGCATTCAAGAGTTCCGCGACTTTCCCGAGTTCTCCGACATGTGCTTGCCGTAGTGACTGGGCGATGATGCCCGAGGAAACATTGATGCTATTCAAGACATTTCCTACGTTGTGAAGAACATTGATCGCGATTTCCGCCATGCCGAGCTGCCGGGATGTCTCCAGAAGTTGCGTTTGGAGCTCCTGCCTTTCGAGATCGGCCCGCTTGCGCTCGAGTGCGTGGAGAATGACGCGATTTAAGATAACGGAAGCCGTCTCGCCTTTGACCACATAGTCCGCGGCTCCAAGTTTGATGGCTTTGAAGTCGAGTTCTTGATCCTTCGCGCCGGTCATCATGATGATGGGCACTTGACAACCATACTGCAGGGTCTCCCTCAAAAACTCGATGCCGGTTCGCGCTTCGAGTCGGTAATCCAACAGACAGACATCATGTTGATTCTGCAGGATGACGTCGAGGGCTTCATCGTATGATGAGATCCAGTCCACGTGGAACGTGGAGCCTTCTATGGAGGATAATAGGGATTTTGCGATGAGCGCGTCGTCTTCGTCGTCTTCGATTAAGAGCACACGCAAGGCTTGAGTGGAGTCGTGGCTTTGTGAGGAACGTGAGGCTTTTTCACGGTCCGGTATGACCGAAAGGAGTGACATGGCCTTAGTACGCGTTCGTCAAGCGCACATGTGGGTGGTCCAAAGCGGCCCGAACGGTCGCCAGTAGCTCATCAAAGTCGAATGGCTTTTCGAAGAAGGCGATCGCTCCCAGATTGATCGCACGTTGTTGAAGATCGGGTTGTTTGCTCGCTGTGAGGAAAATAATAGGAATGTGACTCGTTTTGCTGGAATTTTTTAATCGCTCGGCGAGTGTGAGCCCATTGCCTCCAGGCATGTTGATGTCTAACAAGATCAGATCGGGATCTTGTTCCATGGTTTTTTGCATGGCCATGATGGCGTCGTAGGCAGCGAGGACTTCATAGCCTTTTGCGTTGAGCCGGACGGAAATGGCTTTCACGATTCGTTCGTCGTCTTCAGCGAGTAATATTTTCTTCTGCATGCTTCACTCTCTTTCGCTTAAATCGTCATGACGTGGGTTGAGACGTGTGACGAAGGGTAAAGGAAAATGTGCTGCCTACCCCCGGTGTGCTGGTCACCGACAGCGTGCCGCCATGAAGCTTCACGAGCTCCCGCGCGATAAAAAGTCCAAGGCCTAGTCCGGCCACCGACGGTGATGAGTCATCACGAATTTGATAGAGGCGACCAAAAATGCGGCTCAATTGATCTGCTTCAATGCCCTGTCCAGTGTCCGTGACCGTAATGGTCAGGAAGGACGGGTTGGCGGTCTCTTCTGATGCGGCAATGGTCACGAAGCCTCCGGATGGCGTGAATTTAATGGCATTGCTGAGCAAGTTATTCAGGACCTGTCGAATGCGCTGCGGGTCCATGAAGACGGCGGACAGGTTTGGAGAGACAGCGCAGTCGAGCGTGACGCCTTTATGGTGGGCGATGGGGCCGAATGATGTCACGACCTGATGGATGAGGTCATCGACCGGGGCAGACTCCAAGGTCACGCTTAATTTCCCGGTTTCCAGACGTGTGATATCGAATAAATCGTTGATGTTCTGTTTCAACGAGTCGAAACAACCGTCGATGATCTGTAAGTACTCGCGTTGGTCGGCATTGATGGGGCCGGAAATTTCTTCGAGGAGAATATCCACGAACTCGCTGGCAGCCGTGAGTGGCGTTTTGAGCTCGTGTGCCAGCACATGGTAGAAGCGTTCGATTTCTTCGCTGCGCATCTTGAGATCGTCATTAGCTTGTTGCAACTCACGATGCCGCTCGTCCAGGTGGCATCGTAAACGGAATTTTTCGACTGCATGGGAAATCGCTCGCTCTAGGCTTTCCGAGGACATGGATCCTTTGGGGAGATAGTCGGCTGCTCCTGACCGCATGGCTTCGAGGACGACCGATTCGTTCCCGTGGCCGGTGAGCATAATCACCGGGGCATGTCGCGTTTCCCCTTGGATTGCGTGAAGGAGGTCCAGCCCGGAGTGCATGCCAAGGTGATAATCGACCAGGTCGACATCATGGCGATTGGCTTGAATCATTTCTAGCCCGCGGTCGTAGGATGAGACCCAATCCATCTCAAAACGCGTCCCGGGAATATTGGAGAGTAGCGCCCGCGTCATAGCGGCATCGTCCTCGTCATCTTCCACGAGGAGGACGCGCAGCGTATCTGGAGCTTCAGCGGCAGACATGAATGGTGACCTTGTTTCTTGTTCTCTCTACGGTCATCGGAGAAATCTTTTATTGCCTTATCGGTTGATGACCAATGTCTTGTGAGAGTGAGAAGGGAATCTTGGGTGACAACTGCTGGACACCCATGAGCCAGAAGCGTGAGAGCCGAGCCGGAGGGGGTGCATGAGTGGCAACCGGGCGAACCTCTGTCTGCACAACCGTTCTCAAAGGTCCCTTGGCTTTGCGTCCCACCCTTACGGATGGTTTGCCCTTTTCACGATGTTGATTCTCTGATCGGTCTTCGGAGCGTACAACTTTATGGCTGGCCCATCGTCCGGCGCAGAAAGGGCAGGCGTGTTGAAGAGAAGCGTTCATTGGGACTATTCACTGGACGTGATCTGATGGTTCCTGTCAGTTTCTCGATCCTAGCTACTGGCAGGCGCCGCGCCTTTAGGAAAAAGGATGATAAGCCGAGAGGGTTAATAGCATGAAACTCGATACTGGCAGGCGTGCCAGCAACACGTAAAGGCCCGGCATCATAAGCAACGGTCTTCATGGATATGCGAGATCCATCAAGAATTACCCTTTTAATCACTCTATTCTCATGACTTCCCAAGCGATGACGACTTCTTCTTTGACCGTCCTGCTTATCGACGACAGCGCAGAGGCACGAGAGGTGTTCTGTCACTATCTACGGAAGAATCAACACCCGGTCTTTCAGGTGCTCGAGGCTGATTCCGGAACGAAAGGCTGGGAATTGTTCCTGGCTGAGCATCCGGATTGCGTCTTGCTCGATTATCAGCTTCCCGATGCGGATGGGTTGGAATGGATGACGAAATTGATTCATGAACAGCGTGACCGAAACATTCCGGTCCTGCTTCTGACAAATCATGGCAATGAATCGATCGTAAGAAATGCGCTCAAGAGCGGAGCCGCAGATTACCTCGTGAAAAAAAAGACGACGGCAGACGACCTCATCCGCGCAGTCGTCCTCGCGGTCGAGAAGTCGGTGTTAATACGGCAGGCAGAAGAGCAGCGACTCGAAATCGAACGATCGCAGAAGGAGTTGGCGCAATTTTCCCACCGGGCTTCGCATGACTTACAGGCTCCAATCAGACGAATCATTAATTACCTGGAAATCATGGAGAAGGATCTCAAAGGGCATATACCCGAACAGGTTGCGGATTATCTCAGTCGCTCCCTTAAGAATGCCTATCATATGCGGCAACTCATTACGAATCTTTTAGCGTATTCCTTGGTCGGTGGCGGGCAGCAACCATTGCTTCCCGTGAATTTGTCTGAGACCGTTCACGAGGTGCTTGGAGAATTGGAGGATGTCGTTCAGGAGGCTCAGGCCAACATCACGATCGCGCTTCTGCCAGAGATTCTGGGGAATCAGGGGTTGCTTCAGCAATTGTTCCGCAATCTCATCAGCAACGCCATCCGCTTTCGTCGCGCCGAACCTCCGCAAATCGACGTCGCGGTCGATGAACAGGATGGATACTGGCATCTACAAGTTCGTGACAATGGAGTCGGAATCCCGCTGAAATATCTGACGACGATATTCACGGTGTTTGAACGAATAGACCATACGAACATCCCAAAGGGCACGGGTATTGGTCTGGCCCTTTGTCAAAAAATCGTCGAATTTCATGGCGGAAAAATCTGGGTGAATTCCGTTGAAGGCCAGGGAAGTACATTCAGCGTGACATTTCCGAAGATTGACTCTCCTCAAACAGACCGGCCATCGGCTGCCGTTCAGATCACAGCCGTTTAATCCTACGAAGACATCGCCGTGAGCCCTTGTTTCTTGCGCTTCATGCTGGGCACGAGAAAGAACTTGCGGCATTCGCGAGCCCAGGGTACTCCATCATCTTGGAGGGATGGCTATCTGGTTGGCTTGGGAGGCAGCTTCACGATCGTGAACCAAAAGTCCTCAAGCGTGTGAACGACGCTGCGAAACGCTTCGAGTCCGATGGGTTTGGTGATGTAGCTGTTCGCTCCCATGTCATACGCGCGCCGTACGTCGGGGTCTTCACTGGAGGTGGTGAGGATCGTAACTGGGAGGGTTCTGAGCGTGGCGTTGGATTTGATCGTTTCGAGTACCTCCCATCCATTTTTTTTGGGCAAATTCAGGTCCAGGATAATCAAGTCTGGCAACATTTTGTCGCCATAGGGCGCCTCACGATGAAGATACTTAATGGCGTCCTCTCCATTCTTCACGATGTCTAACTGTATCACGAGCTTCGAAGCGTGAAGCGCTTCCTCAGTCAAATAGATATCTTCGTCGTCATCTTCAACTAACAGTATCGATATCGGTCGGGGTGACATAAGGCATTCCTTTTCTCTTGCGTTGATCGCGGACCTTGCGTTCGGAGATTGGTGATTCCTGTGGGATCGGACCGAGGTCGCGAAGGTTTATGGCAGCCGGTCAAGGGAGCTTCACGATTGAAAACCAAAAGTGGTCGATAGCGTTGACGACTTTTGAAAACTGTTCCAATCCCACGGGTTTTGTGATATAGCAATTGGCCCCCAGCTCATACGTTCTCAGTACGTCTTCATCCTGGTCGGATGTGGTGAGGATGATCACCGGGATCAACCGTAAGCTTTCATCATTTTGCAGATCTGCGAGAACTTCGCGCCCGTTTTTTCTGGGGAGATTCAGGTCGAGCAGAATCAGGTCCGGACGAGGTCTGTCCTGGTAGGGAGGCGCTTTCTTCAAGTAGCTCATGGCCTCGGCTCCATTCTCGACGACTTGAAGGTCAAGGGCGACTTTTGACTTTGACAATGCGACCTTCGTCAGCTCGACATCTTCTTCATCATCTTCAACCATGAGAACATGAATCGGATTGGACTGGTCGAGCATCGATTTCTCCTTAGATAACGAATGCTAGTTCTTGCGAGAATGTTGCGGACAACGAAGAGCGAGAGCAGCGTAAACGGGTATCTATCTAAACATCTTATCCCATGCCCTCAAAACTGTCTAGCTAGGCTGAAAGCTCTTGAGATGAACTGGTGTTGTGCGCGATTGAAGAGGACGATTTCGAGCGATCGGGGAGGGTGAAAAAAAAGGTCGAACCTTGGTGAGGCGTCGATTCCACCCAGATATCACCGCCGTGTAACTCCACGATTTTTTTGCATATGGCCAGTCCGATCCCTGTTCCTGTGTATTCTTGCTTCGTGTGGAGCCGTTGAAAGATCACGAAGATCCGTTCGACATACTGAGGGTCGATGCCAATGCCATTGTCTCGAACGGAGAAGAGCCAATGGGTCAACTTGCGCTCCGCCGACACGCCGATTACAGGAGGCGCGTCGGTTCGATATTTCACCCCGTTACCGATGAGATTCTGGAACAACTGTTCCATCTGAGTTCGATTGGCCACGACGACGGGCAGTGTGCCGACCGTGATAGTTCCCTTGGCTTCAATGATTCGTTGATCTAAATTTTCGAGGACGGTCTTGAGCACGTCACGAAGATCCACGGATTCGACCTTGAGTGCGCCGCGTGCGACCCGGGAATACGCGAGGAGATCTTGCACGAGCGTTTGCATGCGAAGGGCCCCATCCACGATCGTCTTCAAGTATTTTTCAGCCTCCTGTGGCAGGTGACCCTTGGCGCGGAGGGCCAGGAGTTCCGAGAAGTTTCGGATTTTTCGAAGGGGTTCCTGAAGGTCATGCGAGGCCACATAGGCAAACTGTTCCAGTTCTGCGTTCGAACGCCGGAGATTATCGATGTACTGCGTCAACGTGTGTTCCTGAAGTTTCTCGATGGTGATATCCCAGTTGACGCCGATCATACGAATCGCCTCTCCGGCTTGATTGCGTTGGACCGTCGCAAAGGCCCGAATATGGTGAATGGATTGATCGGGCCAGATGATGCGAAATTCGCAATTGAACGTGGCGTCCCCTGCCAGGGCCGCTTGGAGTTGGCCATGGGCCCGGTCGTGATCGTCGGGATGCAGGGCATTGGTCCAGGCTTCGTACGCGCCGGCAAAGGTGTTGCGGGTGACTCCATAGAGCTCGTACATCCGTTCGTCCCAGGTGAGCACGTTGCGCGTGACGTCCCAGTCCCAGACCCCGATTTCGGCGGATTGCGTGGCTAATTGAAGACGTTCCGTGACTTCTTCTAGTTGCGCTTCGAATTGCTTGCGTTCGTGAATATCCACGACCATCGCAAACAGCCCATGAACGACGCCCTGGACATCTCGATCCGGAACGTAGGTGGCTTGGACCCAGCGCAGATGCCCGTTGGCATGTGGAATTTGCAACTCGAATGACGTGAGTTCGCCATTCAGGGCCCGATCCATCTTAGGGCGTATGATGTTCGTGTAGACTTCGGAGGTCAGCAACTCCTGGACATGTTTGCCCTTGAGGTAATCATCTGTGATATTGAACCATTTCAGGTATCGTTTATTGGCGAATCGATAGTGATGGTGCCGGTCGAACGAGGCGACCAGGGCTGGAACATTATCGAGGATGAGTGTGCGTTCCAAATTCTTCTCGGCGATCATTCTTTTGGCTTCCAGCTCTTCGGTGATGTCCCGGAACACCACGACCGCTCCGGTTAGTCGCTTGTGTTCGTCCAGGTTCGGGCTACTCGTGTATGACACGGGAAAGTGTGATCCATCTTTCCGCCACAGGTACTCATCCGACCGGTGTTGAGCCGTGCCTTCGGTGAAGGCGGTATACATGGGACAGGATTCCTGAAGATAAGGCGACCCATCGGGTTTGGTATGATGAACCAGCGTGTGCATCGGTTTTCCGATGAGCTCTTCTGGTTGATAGCCTAACATGCGCGCGGCAGCCTGGTTGACGAACGTGGCATTGCCTTCGAGGTCCAACCCCCAAATGCCTTCTCCCGCCGATTCAAGAATATGCCGATTCTGTTGCAGCAAATCTTGAAGCGCTATTTCCGCCTGATGCTGCTCTTCAATATCGATATTGCAGCCGACCCAACGGTCGATCGCTCCCCGGTCGTCCATTAAGGGATTGGCCAAAGCCAGAAACCACCGGTAGCTGCCGTCATGGCATCGGATACGGAATTTCACCATCAAGTGGGACCCGTTCTTCACGGCTTCTTGCCAGGTGCGATTCACGCGTTCTCGATCATCGGGGTGGAGTTGTTCTAACCATCCATACCCCAGCTGCTCGTCCGCGGATTTGCCGGTGTACGCCAGCCAGCGTTCGTTCAAAAAGTCACATTCACCGGTCGGGCGACAGGTCCACATCAAGAGCAGGTTGGATTGAATCAAGTCTCTGTAACGGGCTTCTGCGAGTTTTTGATCACTGATATCGACGACCGAAGTTAAAATTAAGGTCTCCGCATCAGTCTTCAGTGAGGTAATGCCTATGACGACCGAAAACTCGGAACCGTCTTTTCGCAGCGCATACAGTTCGCGCCCCTTGCCCATCCGGCGTGGACTGGGCTCGGCAAAAAAATCGGCACGATGAGTAGGATGTTCGGAACGGAAACGTTTGGGAAGAAGCATTTCTACCGACTGGCCTAACAACTCTTCTTCTTCGTACCCAAATTTTTGAGTCAGTAAAGCGTTGGTCAGGACGATGGTGCCAGCTTCATTGGTCATGAGAAGGCCAGTCGGGGCGGTGTTTATGATTGAGAGTAGCTCATGCTCTTTCCGACTCATGAAACGAGCAAGCCAGATCATCGCTACGCAGATTAAAGAGAGAACCGCAACCGATAGAAAACCAATATTCGTTATGAGCGTATTAAGGAGAATGAGTGAAGGGTCGGACGAATCATGCAGGCCGAGGATCATGTATCTAGTCTTCTTGTCTGGAAATGGAAGCCTTTTAAGTTCGAACACATGATCATTGACGGTACTGGATAAGATGGCGGGGAGTTGAGGAGTCATTCTGGATGTCAGCCATGTTTTGAATTGAGGGAAATCCTGTTGCATTGTGTAGGATTGGCCAAACTCGAACAGAAAGTTCTTTTTAGGGTCCGGATTCATGAGGTATTCACCGGTTTGGTTTGTGAGGTACAACGTTTGTTTCGCGCGCACCATGCCGCGCATCTGGGAAAACAATTCGTTCATGTTGTAGTTAATGATGAATATTCCCAGAATCTCGCCGGAAGATGTATGAATTGGGGTGGCGACCCTCAAAGTCGGTATATGGGGAACGCTGATTCTCCCATTCTCACGATTTAAGTCGATCGGAGAATAGTAGAGTGTTCCTGGAGGTTGACGTATCGTTTCCTGCATATACGACCGGTGCCATTTTTTTTGTAAACTGGATTCTCCGACTCTCCAAACAGCGCCTTGTTGGCGATCGACCCGAACGAGCTCTTTCCCATCATTTTCGATGCCGATCAATCGAATTTGAAGATAGTTGTTTCTGACTTTCATGAATGCCGTAAACATCATGGCTACCTGGTTCTTCCAATCGGATGCCGTCTCTTTCGTTGGTGGATTGCTCTCTCCGGTCTTTCGTGCGTGAACAATGGCTTGAATGGGAAGCGTTTGGGAAAGAAAGCGGACATCTTCTCCAATGAGGTTGATTTGGTTGCCCCAAAGCCCTTCCAGTCTCTCAATGCTGTGTCGAACCTCATTGGCGGACGCGTCAGTCAGTGCGGCGAAATAACTTTGTCTCGTTTGGTGAAGGACAACTAACGTCGCGCCCAGGAGTATCCCAGAGAGCATCCATGTGATTTTGTTGCGAAGCGTACTGCGAAAGGGATTTAAGGTTGAGCGTTTAGGTGTAGTTTGTGCGTATTCAGTCTTCAACATAGTACCTGCAAGGGGAAATGACAGCTACAGTACTGAGCGCTGGTGGGAATCGAGGATGAACCGAACCTTTTGAATGAGCGCGTCGATCTGATAGGGTTTTTGAATGAACTCGTACGGCGAAATGCCTTGGAATCGTTTAGCCGCATCGTCTTCGCTGTATCCGCTCATGAGAAGGATGGGAATATCTGGGTCGTACTCGCGAATCTTGTGGAAGAACTGTTCGCCGTTCATGCCGGGCATCGTCAGGTCCAGTAAGATGAGCGTGATCTCGCCTCGATACCGGTTGTACATTTGAAGGCCGGCCTCTCCATGATTCGCGGTGATGACGGTGAAGCCGATTTCTTCGAGGATGAGTTGCGTCGCTTCCCGGACATCCTCTTCATCATCGACGACGAGGATCGTCCCTGATCCTTTCCAATGGAAATCCTGCGATTCTGCCGGTGCCGGTTCTGTCGATTCCGGGACCAAGGAGGGGAAAAAGAGTCGAAAATGCGTGCCTTCTCCGGCTTGACTCGTCACGGCGACAGCTCCATTGAGTGAACGAACGATGCCGAGTAAGGCCGCAAGACCTAAGCCTCGCCCGGTAAATTTCGTCGAGAAAAAAGGATCAAAAATTTTTGGAATGGTGTCTTTGTCTATGCCTGACCCGGTGTCTTGGATGTTGATAAATACGCTCAGGGAGGTCGGAATGTCGCCCGCGACATACCATTCCTGGAGGTGATTCATCTGGGCTTTCTCGGTTCCCGTCGAGATGTGCACGCTGCCCTGGGTATCGCCGATCGCTTCAGAGGCGTTGATGAGGATACTCAATAACAATTGTTGGAGTTGCGAATGATCGGCTTGCATGCGGGGAATGTGGGGATCCAACTCGTAGGTCAGCGAGATGTGTTTCGGCAGCGATGTCCGGAGCAAGTGCATCATGTCCTTGATGAGTTGCGAGATGTCCAAGGGTTGAATGCAGGCTTTCCCCTTTCCAGCATAGGTCAACATCTGATTCGCTAATTCTCCTCCGCGGAGCCCGGAGTCCTTGATATGTTCCAAGTGTTGACTCGCAGGAGAGTTTTCACCGAGCAGTCGAAGGGCCAGCCCCGCCCGGGCCACGATGGCCATGAGCAAATTATTGAAGTCATGGGCGATCCCGCCTGCCAACATGCCGAGACATTCCAGCTTTTGGGCGTTTTGCATTTTGTTGGCTAATCGACGGCGTTCTTCTTCAGCTTTTCGACGCTCTGTCAGGTCGCGAAGGCAGGCCAGGTAGCTCGTTTGCCCCTTCCAATCGACCGTGACCATTCGCATTTCGACTGGAGTGACGAGGCCATTGGGGCCCAAAAGGTCAATCTCGGTGGTTTGGTCCGCGATGATGGGAAACCCGAACGGCGCGTCGAGCAGTTCTTCGGCGGTTCGATGGAAAAGCCGGCACGCGGCGGCATTGACGAAGCTGATGCGGCTATCATCGGCGATGATGACCATGCCATCGATATTATGCTCCACCAGCGCGCGGAATTCTTGTTCACTGGGCCGGTGATGTGAAGGGTGGGGAGCCATGAAGAATACATGAGCCTCGATGATCGACAACAAGGCGTGTTTTCGTCAATAAGTCAAAGAGAGTCCTAACTCGATTCCTCTTCGAACAAAGCTCCGAGGCGATCGATCTCAGATTGCGGTAAATGTTGCGGATTGCCGCGTAGAATTCCGGTGACATGCCGAAAGGGGCGTCCGATATGGATGCCATAATCGTCAATCGTAAATTCCCGAATTTGTTTATCGTGGTAGGACCCGCGCATTTTGAGCACAGTGAGCCCACGATGCATTTCGCCGAAAAACTCTACATACCGAAGCAGGATAATGGAGTCAGTAATGGTTGAAATATGGTCGGCGGTCACGGTCGAGTTCCCATTCAGTCCATAATTGGCCGTGGAGGTAAACAGGCTGGCGATTTGGTGCGCCTTCACGTGAGAGGTCAGGCCCACCACGAACTCTCGAAACCCCTTGGGGCTCGAAACCCTGTGTAGCGCTGAGAGACTGTCGACTGCTAGGCGTGTGGGTTGGTACTGGTCGATGAGCTTTTTTATCTGGATGAGATGATCCTCGAGATTATTGTGTTCAGGATAGGTGCAGATGACTTTCAGGTAGCCATCACTCTCCATTTCTTCGAAGTTGATACCCCATCCAGACGCATTGCGGACGACTTGATCGCGGCTTTCCTCAAATGCCAGGAGTAAACATCGTTCCTGGCTTTCCGCGCCGGCCCGCATAAAGACATTCGTCAACAACGTTTTGCCGCATCCGGTCGCGCCCGTGATGAGGAGAATGGAGTCGCGAAAGAATCCGCCACCGCACATATTGTCCAGATCCTGATTGCCGGAAGAAATGCGAACGGTCGTGGATTTTTGGGTCAATTCCATCGCGGACAGCGGGAGAATGACGATACCTTCCCCCGACCGGACCGTGAAGGGGTATTCACCCTTTTGATGGTTGGTTCCCCGGAATTTCAGGACCTCGATCGTTCGTCGGCGTTTTTCGTCCTGAAGCGTGTTCCGTAAAATAATGACATTGTCCGCGATAAACTCTTCGACATTGTACCGGCTGATGTGCCCGTATTCATCGACGCGTTCGCTCGTCATCAGGGCCGTGACATTGAGCAGTTTCAGCGCCGCCGCAATCCGGAGAAGCTCGCTGCGGACGAGGTGCGTATCTGGAAATCGACCGAGAATCGACCCGATCGAGTCCAATGACACGCGCTTCGCGCCAACCTTGCCGATCGCATGTTCAATGCGGGCCAGGAGGGCGCCCATGTCGAACTGGCCGGATATGACCGTATGTCCGTTCAGCGTTGGACTGGCATCCACGAAACACCATTTTTCCTCCTCTTCCCATTCCTGAATGTTCCAGCCGAATCCGACTAAATTTTTACGAATATCGTCTGGGGTTTCTTCAAACGTCACAAACACGCCATGGTGATCAAATTGCTGAATGCCTTCCGCAAGAAATTGCGCGGCCAGGACGGTTTTGGCGCTTCCCGCCGTGCCAGAGACTAAGACCGTTCGGTTCCGCGGCAGGCCTCCATACGTAATGAGATCGAACCCCGGGATGCCAGTCGGGTCTTTGGCAATTTCAGTACATCCTGTTGGAATCATGCCACGTGGCCTCCTTTTTCATGTGACAACACTGGGATGGAAGATGAAACAAGGTCTAAGCCCATGAGTACTTTTTCGCGTTCCGAGAGATCGCCGATGACTCGACGAATAGGAGGGGGTAATTCTTTGACGACCGTGGGCGTCGCGAGGATCCGTTCGTCTTCCGCGAGTTGAGGATTCTCCAGAACGTCAATGATTTCAATCTCATAGTCCTCGCGAAATTCATCATGACAAATCCTATGCAGGGTCCGGATGGCTTCCTGGCTTTTGACCGAGTGTCCTGTTATGTAGAGTTTCAGGAACGATTTCATAGGTCCTGGCTCCTTGCCCATCACGGGCTCAGCGTGATGAGTGGTGAAGGGGTTGAGAGGCCTCAGCACTCTTTGCCGGCGTGAGGTGCTTCAGGCTGTGGCGCCGATAATAAGAAAGGACCTCTCCCATTAACCGTAAAACCAACATTCGTCCTTCTTCGACATAGGCGCGAGCCTTTTCAGGTTGAGAGGATGTCGTGAGCTCCTGTAAGGCTGCACGGTAGACGTTCACGACATCTCGGGGACCTGCGTGGAGTGTCCCCAGTCGTTGCGCGATTCGGTTGAGATTACTCGAGACTTGGGATTCCGTCTTGTACTTTTGTTCTTCCAGCGCACGCTCAAGCGTCTGGACGAACTGATGCTTCACATGATGAAAGAGGGCAGGTGAGCTGTCTTCAATCAACGGTTCTGCGTATTGTTCGGTCGTGACCTGATTTTCCCTGTGTTTGACCAGACGAAACAGAGCCTGAAGCTCGGCTTCCGCCTGGTCCTGCCGCTGCTTGGCCAGCATTTTGAGCTGGTGGCGCTCGATGGCATACCGAATGCTCCTGCCGAGCATTTGCGAATTGAAATCTCCCTTTGTCAGGAAGTCTTGTGCTCCGATTTTGAGGGCTTCCACGCCCAGTTCTTCATCGGTATGCCCGGTCAGGACAATGATCGGGATACTGGCGAAATCGTCGTGAAGCTGTTGAAAGGTATCCAATCCACGGCTATCAGGAAGGAACAGGTCGAGCAGAATTACATCTGGCTTTTCGGATTGAAGGTACAACAGGCCATCTTCCACCGTCGATTCAGTCTGAAGCCAAGCCTGCCCGTTGGTTTCTTGAAGAAGACGTTTCAAGATGAGCACGTCTTCTGGATCATCTTCGATGAGCAATAAGCGATAAGACATATACTATCCTCTCACGCACCTCCAGAAACCCTTCGTGAAGTGGCGTAAAGACGTAAGAGTGGGGCACCTACACGCGGTACATGATCGTCAGGTCAAAACGGACACAGTCATGCTGGGAAAATAGAGATGTCCGTCATCAATACAGTAGGACGGTATGAAGGAAAACGGAGGAAAAGATTAGGAAATAACTAGAACCAATGAAGCGTAAGAACGATAAAAATAAGAATGTCGAATAGTAGCACATTACCAGAGAAAAAGCCAAAAGCCGGTAGGTGAGGCGGGAAGGGGAGCACGAGACCGGTCACGAGTGGTTTCTTGTCTCTGGTCCGCCTCCGTGAATGCTAGGTTGGGAGTGTGAAATAAAACGTGCTTCCCTGGCCCTCTTCCGATTCAACCCAAATTTGCCCGCCATGCCGTTCGACGATTCGTTTGCAAATGGCCAGCCCTAAGCCGCTGCCGGGGTACTTGGACTTTCCGTGAAGGCGCTGGAAGATCACGAAGATTTTGTGTCGATACTGGCTGGACATGCCGATGCCGTTATCCTTGACGGTGAAGAGCCAATGGTTGTCCTGGTGGGAGACGGAAATCTGGATCATCGGTGTGTATCCTTCGCAGAATTTGATGGCATTCGAGAGGAGATTCTGGAACAATTGCGTGATCTGTCCGAGGTCGATGGGGAGAGTGGGCAGAAGTTCGTGAGTGATGATGGCGTGTTTTTCTTCGATGGTCATCTGAAGATTCTCGATCGCGCGTTTGAGCGCATCGTTACAGTTCTGTTTCGTGAGTTCTTTGCCACGGGAATGGATGCGGGAGAATGCGAGCAGGTCCTGAATCATGGTATGCATGCGGGACGCGGCGTTGGTGCTTCGAGCCAGGAAATCTTTGGCTTCCGGAGTCAGTTGAACGTCGCTGAGCTCCTGGCTTAATTGTTCGTGAAAACTGATGATCTTTCGCAATGGTTCATGGAGGTCATGGGAAGCGACAAAGGCAAAGTCTTGCAAGTCTTGATTGCTCGCCTCGAGCTTGGCCGTGTAGGATTTGAGCGTTAACTCGGTTTTCTTGAGTGGTGTGATCTCCATGAAGGTGAGTACCACACCCTGGACGTGCTGATATTCATCGAAATAGGGCAAGATCCTCATGAATAGCCACTTGTCGGTCCCACACGGCGTCTCTCGTTCCAGTAGCTCCTTCGTGTCATAGACATGCTGGCAGAGGTCTGCCAACTGTTCCTTCCCCAACTGAATTTGGTGATTGATGTGGGCGATCGGCCGGCCAAGGTCGCGCGGCAACAAGTGCATCATGGTCGACACGGCAGGCGTGAACTTTCTGACCGAGAGCGAATTGTCGAGGAAGATCGTTGCGATCTCTGAGCTTGTCAGTAGATTGTCCATATCCGAGGTGAGCTGTGTGAGTTCAAGGATTTTTTGCTGAAATTCAGAATTGACCGTGTGGAGTTCTTCGTTGACCGATTGCAATTCCTCGTTCGCGCTTTGCAGTTCTTCGTTGGTGCTTAATAGCTCCTCGTTGGTGCTCTGCAGTTCCTCGTTTGACGACACCAATTCCTCGTTGGCGGCCTGCAATTCTTCGTTGCTGGTTTCCAGCTCTTCGTTCGTCGTTTGGAGCGTTTCCTTGGTGTATTCGAGTTCGGACTGTAAGTCGGTGAACTGGTCAGTCGAGACGGTGGCGAAAGTGGAGGGATCCGTGAGCGGTTCTTGCAGAAGTTGCATGGCCGGTGAACGCTCGATGTACACAAAGTAAAACGTCGAATTGGTCCGTGTGTTCCGAAGCGGCCTGATTTTGATCGTGAGCGCCTGACTGCCTGCGTCCGTCTGGTGCTGGATGCCGCCATACTGTACGGGCGCTCGCGTCCGGCTGGCACGATGAATGCCCGTGGTGATCGCGCGCGCAAGATCTTCGTCAAGGAGTTTGGTGAAGGAAGCGCTGGGGCGTCCGGTCGCCGGGCGTAAAAACTGGGTGGCATCGCCAAAAATGTGAAGCACCTCTTGGGTTTCACTGACCAGGAATCCCGTATCGATGATTTCAGACAGGAGTGCCTCATACGCCCAAACAGCCGTGTTGTCCGGTCCTTCGGCGGTCAGATCTCCCTGTTTTTTCCTAGGAAATCGCGTGCCCGACATATTGGTGACGGTCGTGGGCAGCGGTTTGGCTTCGGCAAGGCGGACATCGCGGCGTTTGAGGAAAATTTTCCATTTTGTGGATAGAGAATCGAATTCGTCTTCAGCCCCGCCAACGTTTTCGCTGGGCCCCAGGAAAAGAAGCCCTCTGGTCCGAAGAGCAAAGTGGAACAGCGCGATGACTTTCCGTTGGATCATCGGCTCGAAATAGATCAGCATGTTGCGACAGCAAATCAGGTCGATCTTGGTGAAGGGCGCGGCTGAAATCACGTTATGATTGGCGAACACAACCATCTGCCGTATGGTTCGAGCAATGCGAAATTCTCGGCCATTTTTCGTGAAATATTTTTCCCGTACCTGAGCCGGGAGCACTTTCAGTTCGTCTTCCGAGTAACAGCCGTCCGCGGCGATGTCGAGTGATGCTTGGTGAACATCCGTGGCAAAGACTTTGATCGTAGCTGATTGATTCGTGGCCTCAGCGAATTCTTTGAGCGTAATGGCGATTGTGTACGCTTCCTGGCCTGTCGCACAGCCGGCCACCCATACGCGGAGTTCTTCGCGGTCCGGGGGAATGGTTTGAAACAACTTATAGAAATGAGTCTGGAGCTCGATGAAGGCCGCGGGATCACGATTGAATTTTGTGACGCCGATGAGCAGGTCATGGTAGAGCCGGTCCAGTTCGGCGGGGTTCTCTTGTAGATAGCGAAGATATTCCTGGAGGTTTAAGCATTGAACGATTTTCAGCCGTCGTTCAAGACGCCGGTCGATCGTGGCCGCCTTGTAATAATGAAATTCAATGCCATACCGTAGCCGGAGCAGGGTAAAAATGTCATGAATGTGGGTTTCCTGATTGGTCGGGAGGCCACTCAATGGCTCAAGGGCTGATGTGTCTTGTGGAACCCCGACATGGCCAAGGATGTTCGTGGGCATTCCGGACGGATCCGACACGCAATGTGCCGTCCCGGTGGCGATGGCGGCTCGTGGCATGCCGTCGAATTTGGCCGTGGTTTCATCCTGTACGATGACGTAGCCGCCAGCCTTGTGGATCTCAAGAATGCCGCGAGATCCATCTGCCCCTGTTCCAGAGAGGATGATGCCAATCGCTCGATTATGGAGGTCTTGCGCCAGGGAGCGAAAGAAAATATCGATGGGCAAATGCAGGGGTTCTGTTGGATCCTGCTCGGTTAAATGCAAGCGGCCCGAAGCGATGATCATATTTTTTTTGGGCGGAATGAGATAAATCGTATCTGGCTCGACCGGCATTCCGTCCTCGGCCCGGTTAATCGGTATCATGGTATGACGAGACAAGATTTCGACCATCATACTGGGGAAGACCGGAGAAAGATGCTGAATTACGACGTACCCAATCCCCGTACGGACCGGCATGTTTTGAAAGAGTTGTTCGATGGCGTCCAACCCTCCGGCTGACGCCCCGATCCCGACGATGTGGGTAGGGTAGCGGAACGGTTTGGCCGGTGGGCCGTTGGATTCCATCACCAGGTTGTCGAGCTTGATGTCATCCGCCGGGTGGGAGGGGTGGGAGGCATGGGCCGGTAATGAGGGTATTTCGACCTTCTTGGACGCGGTTCTGGATTTTTTCCGGGATTTCAAGTTGGGGTTTTTCATGACGAGGAATTCCTTTGTTCATGTGCGAGGAACCGGTCGAATGCTTCCCTAAGGAAAACATTTCCTTGGTTGCGGCCACGTTTCGATCTGCCTGCTAGACGATCAGGCTGAGGGAACTACGAGCAAATGATAAGTTCGGGTATGAAGAGAAGGACAGAGGACAGTCAGGAATGCCATCAGATGAACGGTTCTTCGAACGGGTATGAACAATATGGATAGAAAGGGAAATTATGCCGCTTTTCCTGTATAAGAGCAAGTCTGTTACTGAGAGACAGGCAAGGCCTTTCAAGATAGCGAATGATGTGTTGAAATAACCGGGAAGCAGAGAGGTAGATCATGACAGGAAAGTCGTGGTGTTGACGGGAGGGCGGGGATCGCACCGTTCTCTATTCCTTGCGGCCTCTTTTTCTCTAGTGCTAACATACGTTTCATTCATTCTCCTGGCTGGAATCTCATAGAGGAGTCTGTTCTCATATGGCAAATGTGACCTTGTTAGTCTCCAAGTCTTGTGGCGCCTGTCCCGCGGCCAAAACTTTGTGGAAAGGCATGAAAGTCAAGTACAGCTTTACCTATCGAGAAATTGATGTGGGGACAGAAAATGGTCAGGAATTGGCCGAGCGTCATTCGATTCGTGCCACGCCCGCGACGATCATTAACGGAAAATTGACCTTCATAGGCGTTCCGACTCGTCAAGCTGCCGAAAAGGCGCTTGCCGCCAAAACAAAGCCGAGGGAGCGGTAGCATCATGACGGATGGGTATACGGAACGAAATCGTCCGTTTGGCATGGACGATGATGACGATGATATTGAAATCCCTATCTTGCCCAGTCTGGAATCCGGTCCTCCTCCTGATTGCCCTTTCTGCGGTGATCCCATGAAGTTTAACGATGGTGATTGGATTTGTATCGACTGCAATGGTGAACTTGTAGGACCGGAAACGGGGTAGGTCATTCGTCTCCCGTTTTTCGTTTTTTTCGTTACTCCCTATTCTTCACGTCTCGCCTCTCATGTTTCACATCGTTAAGGGTTCCTTTCATCCAGTCCTCGAGTCTTCTCTGGCTGAAGAAATTCAACGGGTCAAAGCTCATGATCGGCTGGCGCCCCTCGCGATCGTCGTCCCGTCGGCAATGCTCCGTCGCCGTGTGCAGCAGTTCTTGTGCGTTGAATATGGACTCGGGCTGTATGATGTCCATGTTCTGACCTTTCATCAGCTTGCCCTGCGATTGCGTGACGAACAGCTGATGGATGCGTCAGATATGGGCGATATTCCTGCCTCTCGTCAGGTCTCGGACCCTGTCTTCCGGTTCTTGCTGCAAAGTATTCTTGGCCTGAGTGAAGATTCTGAGGGTGCGTGGAAGGGAAAGCCATACTCGCCCGGGGTTTGTGAGGCGTTGTGGGCGACGATACGCGACCTCAAAGAGGCGATGGTGCCTCCGTCGGTGATTCGACAGGGTCTCGATGAGGGGGTATTCGATCCGGATTCCGTAGAGACGCTCCATGCTGTCTGTGAGGCGTATGAAGCCTTATTGGCAAAAACTGATTCACTACAGATTTGCGGGCCGGATGATTTAGCCTCGCGAGTTATTTCTTATGTGCCCCATTCGCCGTTTCTTTCTCGCTTGTCGCGGGCATATTACTATGGTTTTTATGATCTCACTCAGATTCAATTGTCTCTTTTCGAGGCCGTGACTCGGCGGGTGACGGTGACGCTTTTCCTGCCTTTGGAGAATGAGTCAACCTATGCATTCGCCCGACGATTTTATGATCGTCATCTCGCGACTGGTGCATTTCAGCGAACGCAGTCAGATGTGACGCTACCTGCGACAGATTCCTCGCCTTCCGCCAGCCCTGCCAGGATCATGAACGTGCTCAATTGTGTCGGTCCTGAAGATGAGTTGAGGCTTGTCTGTAAAGAAATCTTGAACTTGATTGATGCGCATGGCTATCAATTTGACGAAATAGGCGTGATCGCCAGGTCGTTGGAGCCTTATCACGCTTTTATGGGTTCGATTTTCACAGAGCATCGCATTCCCTACACGTCTTCAGCTTCTATCTCCATCGTTGACCAACCGATCGTGAAGTTTTTGCTCCACCTGACAAGCTTGCCAGTCAATCAGTATGAAGCGAACACCATGATCGATGTGTTGCGTTCACCTTTTTATCGTGGCGGGTTTGATGCTGATCGACCTGGAACAGTTCAGCCTGAACGGTGGCCGGAGCTCTTGCAGGCGTACGGAATCGTTCGGGGAAAAGATGATTGGTCAAAACTTTCACGCGCCCAGAAAAGTCCTCAGACGACAGCGTCTAACAAGACGGCAGAGATGTCTGAATATGTGGCGACTGGCGCGCGATCTCACGGGTGTGAATCAGTGGAGGCCTACCATGCACTCGCCCAGGAACTTTTGCAGCGATGTGAAGCTTTTCCGGCTGAGGGTTCCATTGAAGAACTCACAGAAAGCGTTCGCCGTTTTGTTGCCGAACATGTGAACCTGGAACCGTTCGATAAAGACCACCTCGCTACACGGGAAGTTGCTCCAGCGGAGCTCGTGCGGCACATCTTTGATTGTCTCGATCAGATGGAAGGGTTCTGGGAGAAGATGACATGGGAAGATTGGTCGAACCTTCTGGTTCAAGTGGTTCAATCCTGGCCATTGGCGCCTAAAGCTGCGCCCCATCGGGGCCTGCGCGTTCTGGATGCCATGTCCGCCAGGGGTTTGCCGTTTCGTGCCGTCTTTTTGGTGGGATTGAACGAGCATGCCTTTCCTCGAGCGATCAGGGAGGATGCCTTGTTACGCGATAGTCAGCGGCGCGTGTTAGCGGAAACTCTGGGGTATAAGATTGACGAAAAATTATCCGGTTATGAGGAGGAGAGATTATTGTTTGCGCTCGCGCGGCAGTCGGCGCGAGAACGACTTTTCTTTTCATATCAGCGAGCTTCCGATGACGGTCGGCTCTTGGCGCCTTCGTCGTTTCTCCATGAATCTGTGTATCCAGAAGCAGAGGCCTCCACTGTCGGGGAAACGGTCTTAGCCAGGCGGTTTTCGGATCAGTTAAAGGAACCTCAATTTCGAGACCGGCTCCTCACCCGCGAAGAAATGGGGTTTAAACTGATACAGCAGGCTCAAGATCCATCAGTCTTGCTCGACCTTGGACATCATGAAGCGTTGATCTTCCAGCAAGGTAGGCAAGCCCTGGCCATGCTAGACAATTCATCGTCTCGATTAGGACTGTATGATGGAATGCTTACTGAGGTGAAGGGACACCGGCCTGAACTCCTGGAGCCAGGTCTCTCCCCGACGGCGATCGAACGCTATGCCTCATGCCCGTTCCAGTATATGGCTTTGGATCTGCTTGACCTGGAAACGCCCCGAACTCTTCCATCGGAAGAACTTCCGGCATCCATGATCGGCTCGCTGTATCATGCCGTTCTTCAGAAGGTGTATGCGTCGCTGATTCAAGAGGGCTGGCCGAACGAGCAGGCATCTCCGGAGTTTCATCGCGGACGTGTGGATGTACTCGTCGAGGACGTGTTTGCTGATCATGCCCGAACACAACCGACGGGTCATTGGCTCATGTGGCACTGGCTCAAAGAGGTCGTGACATCTGTCGTGAAGGCCGAAGTGGATGCCAGTTATCACGACTGTCTCGATAGCGGGTTTCGGCCTATCGCGGTGGAGGTCAAGGCCCATGGCCAGGTGGCGTGGCCTGACGAGTCCGCCGTCACGCAACGGCTCCACGGCCGTTTTGATCGGGTCGATTACCGCGACCAGACGGGAGATATTCGCATCGTCGATTATAAGGTGAAGCTCAGCGTACGCAAGCAAACCCACGAAGAGGATTTGTTGGCCTCGGGAATTCGTGGTCGCAGGCTTCAAGCTCCGCTCTATTCACTGATGGCGCCAGAATGGGACTCTCACGGCATGATCGAGGTTTCAGCAGATGCTGACCCTGAATCCGTGGCGTTTATCTATCTCTCGCCGAACCGGGAGTCTCTGATCACGCGATCGAAATTTGAGCGGAACGTATGGAAGTCGGATGACGGTCAGCTTCTGAAGTCCACCATCAGTCGTTTGGTGAGAGGGATTCAGGAATGGGAGTTTTTTATCCTTCCGGAGGAATACTGTCAGTATTGTCCGGTCTCCGTTGCCTGTCGACGTGTCCATGAAGCGACCAGGAATCGATGGTACCGATCCAACCGCGTCAAGGAATTTCGAGCCATACGAAAACAGGATATCCCCAGCAGCCAAGGCCGACAGGGAAAGACCAAACGATGAGAAGCGAGCAGCCAGACGCGAAGGGGAGGAGGATAAAGAGGGCGTTGAAGAGGGGGCGAGAACATGAGTGAGTCCTTCGATCTCTCGGATTCCGATGTCCGACGATTGGCCGTTTCGAATTTCGATCAGAATGTCGTGGTGATCGCTGGGGCAGGGACCGGAAAAACGACATTGTTGGTTCATCGCTTTCTCTCGACTCTGTTTCGTGAGCCGGAAGCCATTTCGATCACGAAAATCGTGGCATTGACGTTCACGAACAAGGCCGCCCTGGAAATGAAGGTGCGTATTCAAGCGCAGCTTCGTGAACTTTCCAATGATCATCAGAATGGTGAATTCCGTCATACCGCAAGGTCCAGGCATCCCGCAGGATGGCTGACGGACGTTTCGCTGTCCAATCACGAGATCCAATCGCGCGCCCGGTCGGCGTTGGCTGATTTCGAGAAAGCTCAAATCGGCACACTGCATAGTTTCGCGGCTCACCTTCTGCGGCTGTACCCTCTCGAAAGCGGGGTCCCGCCCAATTTCCAGGAGGATGACGGAACACGTTTTACTGAGTATTTCACGCAAGAATGGGAGGCATGGGTAGGCGATGAGTTGAGTTCGGACGGTGGGCAACATGAACGATGGCGCGTCTTGCTGGCTCATCTTCGTCTTCCTGTTATTCGAGACTTTGCGTATACCCTTTCGTTGGATTTGCCTTCGATTGACCTGGTGCCGTCGCTGTCCATGTCATCCGGGCTGCCGGAGAACTTGAAAGGTTGGTGCTCGACGATGCGTCACCGTGCGCAAACGTTGTTGTCTTTGTATGGTGGGCCCAAGCGACGAAAGATTGAAAACGCGCTCGCAGACACTGAAACGGTCTTGACCGCACTGCTGGAGAATGGGGTGGAGGGGCTGTCTTCATTGACTGATGAGCATGGACTCATGTTCCACGACGGGGAGTTACGGTTGGGGAAGATGCCGGCAGGATGGACGGAAGAACATTTTAGCGAGGCCAAGGGGCTCATCCGCGTCGCGAATGCTCTTGTGAACGTCGAGCATCGCGTGATGGCAAGCCTGCTTGAGGTGTTAAGTCCGTTTGTCAGGCGAATTCATCATGGCTTTGTCCAAAGCGGGTGGGTCACTTTTCAGGGATTGCTGAATCGAGCTCGGTCGCTGCTACGCGATTATCCGGTCGTCCGTGAGCGGCTCAAGCTGGATTATCAGGCCATCTTGGTGGATGAGTTCCAGGATACCGACCCTTTGCAATACGAAATGGTCATGTTTCTCGGTGAACAACGTGGTCAACATGCACGTGATTGGAGAGACATACGGTTGAGTCCTGGCAAGTTATTTATCGTCGGCGATCCTAAGCAGTCAATTTATGCGTTTCGGGGGGCCGATCTCGAAGCTTTTGACCATATCGTAGAAAAAATCGTGAAGAGTCATGGCGTGGTGTATGAATTGACGACTAATTTTCGCAGCCATTCCTCGATCCTGCATGTGGTCAATGCCGTCTTCGAAGAACTCTTTTGGCCGCGACCGCATGTCCAGCCACGTCATATTCCCCTCAGTGCCCCTCCTCAACGTCCGCCGGGTATGAAGCGTGTCGGTGTCGAGCTACGCCTCGTCCGGCCCGATGAGGACGATGAAGAGGACGGAAGTATGGCGATGACCCGTCATGAAGCGGATCACTTGGCCCGTTGGATAAAAGACGAGTTACTCCGAGGAGACCTGGTCGATGAACGCACGGGTCAGAACGTTCCGTTGAGGCCTGGCCATATTGGTCTGTTATTTCGGACGCTCACGGCATCACGCATCTACCTTGAGGCATTGCAGCGATATGATCTCCCGTACATCTCCGAGGGAGAAAAGCATTTTTACCAACGGCAAGAAGTCATCGATTTCGTGAATCTGCTGCGAGTCCTGGATCATCCGGGTGATGAGGTGGCGATGTTTGGTCTTCTTCGTTCTGCTTTAGGGGGGCTCTCTGATCATGAGATCTATGAACTTCGACGACTGCACGCGTTTGATTGCCGGAATGCCAGCCGGCTGGCCGGCTGGTCCAATCCCAAACGCGACATTCTCAAACGGCTCTATGCCGCTCTGACCGGATTACATGTGGAGACCTTTCTCTATCCGCTTGGAACCATCATTGAGAGAATCTTTGCCCGATTGCCGGTCCGTGAATTGGCCCTGGCCTCCGCGCATGGCGAACAGGCGGTCGCCAATCTGGTCAAGGTTCAGAAGATTGCGGTAAGCATGGCTGATCGACCAATCTTGACGTTTCGTGGGTTCGTGAATCTTCTTGCTGAGCGAATCCGAATGCAGCACACTGATGCCGAGCAGACCTTAGAGGAGGATTCTCTCGATGCGATTCGAGTGTTGACGGTCCATAAAGCCAAAGGGCTGGAATTCCCCATCGTGATCGTTCCCGGCCTCCATCAAGGCGCGCGGAGAGGGGGGGATGGTCCAGTCGTTTCGTGGGACTGGGCAACGGAAATTGCCGGAGCCTCGGTCGGCTCCTGCTCAACAGTAGGGGGAATATTTCTGAAGGAAAAGGCACGGATCAAAGAGCTGGCTGAGCAGAGTCGTTTATTGTATGTCGCGATGACTCGAGCTCAAGAGCGTCTCATTCTGTCGGGCGCATGTCCTAAACGGCAGGCTTCGGGAACGTTTTTCCGTCTTCTCGAGGCGGCTGCCTCTCAACCTATTGGTAGCCTGGAGTCTGGGGAAGTTCTGTTTGGTTCTACTGCGATTCCCTTGAGCTTGCTCGAGGTCTCAGAACATTCGCGAGCCCAGGCAGGTCAAGCTGTTTCAGCTAAGACGACCGCGATTGATCTTTCCTGTTGGAAGACATCTTGGGAGACGCGAGACCGTATCTGGAATATCCTGAAAGCCACGCCGACCTCGATGACTCCCACCTCACTGACGCTCAAGCGTCGGACTGTGCCATTACAAAATGGCCAGGCAGAAACCAGCCGTCAGAAGGGGATTCAGGTCGGGGTGTTGGCTCATCGTATTCTCGAGCGGTGGAACTTTTCACAGGATTCGAATCGGCTCGAGAACCATATCGCCAGCCTCTGCCGGCAAGGCCTTCAGCGTGAAAAGAATGAAGTCAGAGAGAACATACGTCAAGACCTGACGGACCTGTTCAAGAAATTTATGGCTTCCTCCATTTACCAACGGCTTGAGCGGTCGACGATTATCGGACGTGAAGTACCCTTTACGATCCCATGGGATTGCCTCCAGGATTCCGGGATCGCTATAAATGAAATTCAGGGCGTGATGGAAGGCGTGATTGATCTGGTGTACGAGTATGAGGGACAAACCTGGATTCTTGATTACAAAACTGACCGGATAGAAGAAAAGGAAATTTCCGATCGAATGCATTCCTACCGTACACAGGCCAAAATCTATCAACAGGCGGTGCGGTACTGCCTAGGATTACAGGACGTGAAATGTCAATTGCTGTTCGTGCGTTTAGGGCAAGCTGTGGAAATCTAGAAACTGACAACAGATAAAAGGAGGAGCGCCGATGGTCTCACGGTATATACTGGTCGTGTCGATGATGATTGTGAGTGTGTCGCTGAATGCCGGATGTTCGACTAAACCCGAATCGCTGCCTCGTACGCCTTTGCTGGCTCCGAGCGGAACATTGCCGACGGCGGCAACATTCTTGAAGGTCGGGAGTGAACGCTTTGCCGTAGGCCAGTGGGAAGCGGCCAAGGTGCAATTTGAGCAGGCATTGAAAGCTCAGCCAGATTTAGCCGAGGCGCATTATGACCTAGCTCTGACTCTGGAGCGACTCGGCGACTCCGAGCAAGCCCGGCAGCATTATATCGAAGCGGCAAACCTGGCCCCAGGTCATAAGATTATTTGGGACTCACCTCCTCTACGACGTTACGGGAATGTGCCGGACAAACCCGCAAACAATGCCAGCGCGCCAGTGTTGCCGAGCCTCGGCGGTGGGGGCGGTCTTGGCGGATTCGGGGGGGCTGGCAGTTAAGTTTTTTGGCGCGCGCGCGCCTGAGTTCGATAGCCTCGAATGAGCATGAATGTGCCGATCAAGATCATGGGGATGCAGAGGATCTGTCCCATGGTGAGCGATGCGAAAAGAAATCCGATGTGACTGTCCGGTTCTCTGAATTGTTCGATAAAGAACCTTGCACACCCGTATCCGATGAGAAAACTCCAGAATATCGTCCCGGGAGGTGTCGACCGTCTATTCACGATGCTCAGGATCACGAACAGGACAAATCCTTCGAGAAACGCTTCATACAATTGGGATGGGTGTCGGCAGTTGGGACCACCGTGGGGAAAGACCATGCACCAGGACACGTCGGTCGCCCGTCCGTACAATTCTCCGTTGATAAAGTTTCCTAATCTGCCAAACCCCAGGCCAATCGGCACGGCCCCCGCCGCTAAATCCGCGATACGATAGAGTGGAAATCCACGTCGGCGGCTGAACAGCCAGAGGGCCACGCATGTTCCGATCAGTCCCCCATGAAAGGACATGCCGCCTTCCCATACGGCAAAGATCTTTAACGGATGTTCGAGGTAGAACGTCGGGTTATAGAACAGGATGTAGCCGAGCCGTCCCCCGAGAAAGACTCCAAAGGCTGCGAAGACAATGAGGTCCGATAATTGTTCGTGCGTCAAATTGACGTGTTTGTCGGCGGCGCGAGATTTGATGACAAAATATGCCGCCCCAAGGCCCAGCAGGTACATGAGGCCATACCAACGGAACGCGAGGGGTCCCAGTTGAAAAAAAATTGGATCAATTTCAGGGTACGGAAGGGCGAACAAATGGTTGAGCACGAGCATGTCCTTTTCGTCGGAGTAGCGGATGATGGGCCCAGCAGGTCGTGACCGACAGATCCTCCATGATAGTAGGTGTGTCGACGTGTGATTGCAAGCGTTGTCGTGGCAAGAGACCATACCTCAATGCCTATGCGTTGGAACGAGAAACTTGCTGAGCCTGGGTGGTTGTCGTATGATTTTCCGTACGGCTGTGTGAAACATTTCCATGTTCTAGATTGCTTATGAATTGAATGTTTCCCATGAACTACGCTTCCCCTTCATTATCTCGTCTTCGAGATGCCGAAATTATTCTCGATTGCATCGCCGATGGGGTGATGACGATTGATTTGCAGAAACGGGTGACGTTCCTCAATCGGGCTATGAAAAACCTGCTCGGATTCCGGGGGGAACTGTCAGAACAGGTTTTGGCATGTGATGTCTTGGTCCAAAGTGAGATTTGTTCCAGCCAGGACTGTGTGCTCGAGCGAGCCTTACGTGGAGAACGGGTGGATAATTTTGAGACCTTTGTGAAGCGGCATGACGGTCGTCTGATCCCGGTGAGCGTGAATACGGATTTCTTGCGTGATGAAGGCGGGCAGTTAATGGGGTTAATCGAAGTCATTCGCGACATGTCGTCGACTCGAGAGCTCTCCCAAGTCATCGTAGAAGTGAATGAATTAAAAAACCGGTTGGAAGATCAGGTGAATGCCCACAATATGATCGGAGAAAGTCGAATCATGCGGGAGATTTTTGCCAAGCTTCCCGCCATGGCGGCTTCAAGCGCGGCCACGTTGATCACCGGTGAAAGCGGAACCGGCAAAGAGCTCTTGGCCTATGCGTTACATGCGCTAGGTCTGAGAAAGCATTTTCCGTTCGTGGTCGTTAATTGTTCAAGTCTTTCGGAGGGGGTGCTTGAAAGTGAAATCTTTGGACATGTCAAGGGGGCGTTTACCGGTGCCTACTATGACAAGGTTGGGCGGTTTGAACGCGCGCATCGGGGGACCGTTTTTTTGGATGAAGTAGCTGATATTCCGCTTTCCACGCAGGTCAAACTCTTACGGATACTCGAAAGCGGGCATTTAGAGCGAGTCGGGTCCAATGACACGATTCATATCGACGTGCGTCTTGTCGCAGCGACCCATCAAGATTTGTCGGCGGCTGTCAAGGCTGGCACATTTCGTGAAGACTTATTCTATCGCATTCGGGTCTTGGCCATTGATCTTCCGCCCTTGCGAAGTCGTATGGATGACTTGCCGTTGTTCATCAATTACTACCTCGAAAAATTCAACGGCAAAATGAAGAAGCATGTGCGGCAGATTTCTCCCAAGGCGCTCGAGGCACTGATGCAGTATCATTTTCCCGGTAATATTCGAGAACTTCGAAACATCATGGAGCATGCCTTCGTCTGTTGCGATGATACGATCATCAGATTTGAGGACCTTCCTCGGGAAATTCAGCATTACCGTATCCTCCACACGAAGGGAAGAGGAAGTGAGAGCCTCAAGAATATTGAACGCGAAGCCATTTATCACGTGTTGTCACAAACCGGTTGGAAATATGCCGAGGCTTCCAAAAAATTGGGTATCGGTCGTTCGACACTTTGGAGAAAGATGAAGTCGTATAGTATAGAAAATATAAAGAAAAACGTTTCAAATTAGAACCTCATGTGATTACTTTTGGTATCGCATAATATATTCAGTAATATCATGAACTTGCAGAGTTATTCTCTGAATTTCCTTAAACGTTGTTTTATATTGAAACATGTACTCGAGAATTTCAATATTACTACTCCTTTAATATCAATAGGTTAAGGTAAAAGACTTTAAGGAACTATTATTGCATCCTCATATCTATGCCTAGTTAATATTTGCATTACCATATCTTAACTTATATGAGGAGCACTCCATGGAATGTCCGCGTTGCAAAGGTATAATGGTGAGCGATAGATTTGAAGATATTGCCGACGAAACGGGTGCAATGAGGTTTTCCGGTTGGCGTTGTATCTTATGCGGTGAAATTTTAGACCCAGTTATTTCTGCGAATCGACAATCTCATCACGAGCCCCTTCTTGGCCGGTCGCGAAAAAAGTTTGCCACTCAACTTGGGTGATGGCAATCTTGCCTCCGCGCTGTTAGGGTATCCATTCTTCATCCTCATGACAAAGGGCTGGTTGGATTCTTCCCTGTTGATCGACTGGGTGTGAATCGATTAGCCGCTGTCTTGTTTGAATCCTGTTGGAAAGAAAGGGAAGTGGGTAATAATGCCGGAAGAAAATACGAGACCAGCTGGCCAAGACGGTGATCCGATGACTCCGAAGGATAATCTCATCCCAGGGGTCGAGTATGTTATTGCCGTGAGTAGTGGGAAGGGTGGGGTTGGAAAATCCACGGTGACGACGAATCTTGCGGTTGCGTTAACAAAAGCTGGCAAGACCGTGGGGTTGCTTGACGCAGACGTGTACGGCCCGAATATCCCTACCATGATGGGTGTGACGAAACCACCAGCCAAAGAAGACGCGAAGATCATTCCAGCCGAGGGACATGGGGTCAAAGTCATGTCGATGGGATTTTTTGTTCCTGAGGAAACACCTGTTGTTTGGCGTGGGCCGATGGTGCACGGGGCCATTCAGCAGTTTTTCCGTGATGTCGTATGGGGCGATTTAGACTACTTACTGATTGATCTCCCGCCAGGAACTGGGGACGTTCAATTATCCTTGTCCCAATTGGTTCCGTTGACTGGAGCCGTGACTGTGACCACTCCACAGGAAGTGGCCCTTCAGGATGTTCGAAAAGGTATCGTGATGTTCCAAAAGGTTAACGTGCCCATTCTTGGGGTGATAGAGAACATGAGTTTTTATGTGTGTGGTCATTGCGGGGAGCGGAGCGAAATCTTTTCGCATGGTGGGGGGGAGAAAGCGGCTGAAAAGTTTGGTGTTCCCTTTCTTGGACGTATTCCTCTTGATCCCGAGATTCGACGGGGAGGGGATGAGGGGACGCCCATCGTAATCGCGAATCCGTCTTCGCCACAGGCCAAAGCGTTTACCGACATGGCTGCGGCTTTGATTACGCGTACGGCTCGTGAGTCGTCAGAGGGGAAAGCCTCCATTTCCAGCCTGCTGGGCAAGATTAAAAAACCGATGCAAGAAGAGAAGTAACCCATCTGCACTCGACTATAGAGGGAGGAGGAGATTCAATGGGGGAGTTTGTCACGATCGCGAAAACCGATGACTTAGCGCCAGGGAACGGCTTGGTAGCTGAGGTGGAAGGGAAAAGTCTGGCTGTGTTTAACGTCGATGGAACGTATTATGTCATCGATAACACGTGTGTCCATCGTGGAGGTCCACTGGGAGAAGGGGATCTTGATGGCGAGACGGTGACATGCCCCTGGCATAGCTGGGAATTCAATGTGAAGACCGGGGCCTGCATTACGAATCCTGCGGCCTGCGTACACTCCTACCCTGTTTCCGTGAAGGGTTCTGATATACAGGTGGAAATCTCGTGAGCCTTGCGCTTTCCAGATGGCGGCAACTAATCTGCCTGAGGGGGCGGGAGGAGGCCTGAAGGCCTGTCGAAGGGCCAGGGGCTATTTCAGGTTCCATTAGATCATGATGCGATGAAGCACTTCGCTCAACTCGCTGAGTTGAAAGGGTTTCGCCACCATTCCTAAAAAGCCAAATGCCGTGTATCTCGATAATAAGGGGTCGTTACTGTAGCCACTGGCTACGATAGCACGAACTTCAGGGTCAATTTGCCTCAGCTTTTCCAACGTGTCCTTACCCCCCAATCCCCCAGGGACTGTTAAATCCAGAATCACCGCCGAATATTCTTGGTGTTCCGCTTTGGCTTGCTGATAGCGACTAATGGCATCTCCACCATCGGGAACGCTTTCGACTTGGTACCCGAGATGTCCGAGCATCTCCTCGAGTAGGAGACGAACAGAGTCATCATCGTCCATGACGAGAATTTTACCTTCTCCAGTGACAGAATCGGGGACTGTTTGGACATCTGGCGATACTTGAGAGGTCGTCGCTGGCAGGAACAAACTCAACGATGTCCCCTGTCCCAAATTTGAAGATACGGTCATCGTGCCACCATGATTTTTTGTCACGGAATAAGCAGTGGAAAGTCCAAGACCGCTGCCGGATTGTTTGGTCGTGAAATAGGGATCAAAAATTTGCGTCAAATAATCGGAGGGAATACCGATTCCCTGATCTTCAACGGTGATCTTGACGTAGCGGCCATTCGGCAATGGCACCTTGTGGTCCACATCATGCGCAGAAAGAGAAACATTTTTACCCCGGATGGTGATCGTTCCCCCTTTGGGCATGGCCTGATGGGCGTTCAGGACTAAATTATGGATCACATGGCTGAGTTGTTCCCTATCCGCTTCCACGCCCCAAAGGTTTGCCGGAAGATCAAACTCACAGCGACTTTTAGTGCCTCGTAGTGCAAAGGTGGCAGATTCCGTGATCATCGGGGCTAGCGAGAGTGGATTTTTCACCGGCGCTCCACCTTGTGCGAACGTCAGAAGTTGTTGAGTGAGACTTTTGGCTCTCAAGGAGGCTTTCTCGGCCTCGGTCAGGTATCCGTAGGGTTCGGTTTGCGGGTTGAGGGAAACCTTGGAAAGCGAAATATTTCCCAGAATACCGGTGAGTAAATTATTAAAGTCGTGGGCTATGCCTCCAGCCAGGATGCCCAAGGATTCGAGTTTACTGGCCTTGAGAAGCTCTTGATCCGCTCGAATCCGATCAGTCATGTCTCGTAGGACCAGCACCGCTCCCAGGATCGTTTTGTCTTGACGTCGGATAGGTGCGGTGCTCGTTACCACGGTCCGTTCTACACCTTCCTGGGATCGTAGCAAACGGTGATGGATGGGATGGAGGGTTTGCCCTGTTTGAAGGACATCCCGGACGGGGTGTTCCCGTGGCGTCGTCTTATCTGACGTGACAAGTTGGACCACCTCATCGGCCAGGTGGCCGAGGGCTTCGTATTGATGCCAGCCAGTTTGAATTTCTGCGACTCGATTCATGGACGTGATCCGACCTTCGATATCCGTGGTGATGACCCCTTCGGCGATAGACGCGAGCGTAATGGCCAACCGTTCTCGTTCGGCATTGAGTTCTTCCTCGGCTTTTAGCAGTCGATGTTCGCGTTGGATTTGCTCATAGGTTTGAACGATGATGGATGGAAGAAGTTCGAGGAGCATATCGTCTTTGATGACGTAATCACGTGCACCGTATTTCATCATTTTGACAGCGAGCCGCTCGTCGCCGTGACCCGTGACCACGATAAATGGCAGTAGCCGTTGTCGGCGTTCCAGCTGCTGCACGAGGTCTACGCCGCTGATATCCGCGAGTTGTAAATCAAGCAGCATCAGGTCAGCGTGATGATCCGCCAGCCAGGTGATCGCTTCCGCTCCACTTTGGACGATGACGGTCGAAAACCCCTCGCGATGAAGGTATTTTTGTATGAGCGTAATGAGCCCTGGATTGTCATCCACCACTAACACCGTAAAAGATTGTCTCGTGGTATTCATGCAAAATTCCCTTCCTCATGCACGCGTGAATGAATATAGCGAATCCACATACGTTCCAACCGATACAGACGACAAACCCCGCGCGGTACGACGTTGAACCATACAGACGTTATTTGAAACGGCTATAAGTTGATGGCCATTCAGGGGCCTATCTTGATGCTGTGAATGTCGTAAAAAGAAAATGAGTGCAGAGGATACGAGGAAAAAGTAAACGGAGAGTATGGGAAGAAACGATAAAAGCTAGTGGCGAACGACGAGCCTCCTCTTCAAAAAATGGTTCCAGGTAAAAGGTCTACCATATAAATAAATGACGTGAATGATCGTGTTCGGTATTGTACAGAATCCAAAAAACGAGCGCGCATAATAGCTGATTGCTCAAAGCTGTTCAAGAGGTGAGGAATAAATCTTTTTCCGATTAAAGTATATGAATTGTAATGATCATGGAACAACGTGGTGAGATGCTGAGTCTACAGATTGTGGTGCCTGGTAAGCGTATCACACCATTTGTGGTGGCGAGGAAGCGGCAATCATAGATTTCAGTACAAGCGCTGAACGATGTAGGTGAGACATCCCTCGTCGAATGAAATGCCTGAAATCATCTGTCTGCTAGGAATTTTGACTATCGCGATGACCGACTGCGGAGAAGTCGTTTGATTTTTTCAATCATCGCTTCATTCTCGAGAGATATCGAACTGAACGAAACCGAGAAGCTCTATGCATGTCGTTAATCTCACCGCTTTCGGCAATTTTCGTGGCTATGATGTCTCCGGCGGTTCTGCCGATCGGGAGACAATGTCCGCAAGGTCAGGTGTCTTTTGGTGGCGTCATTTCCGTGTTTCCTGTTACCATTTACTATACGCTACAAACTGTCTGCTTTTTCCCCGCGTGTTCTCTACTCTATGGCGATTAAACGGCTTCTGATCTTCATTCCTTGCGTCATCACCGTCTTTCTCCTTCAATCGTACTTTTGGGTTCCAACGTATGAGAAGCAGGCATCAGGGAATCCTGGACGATTGGAGACCTATATTGAAGGTTCCATCGGGGATGCGAAAATTCTCAACCCGATCTTAAACGCCGACATGGCTAGTGCGACGATCGTCGGTCATCTCTTCGAGGGGCTCTTGGATTTAGATGAAGACCTGAGTCTGCGGGGCCGTCTTGCGACGCGATGGGAAATTACGGAACATGCCTATCTGCTGGTCGATCCTCAACGCCGTTTCCCTGACGGAACCCGGATGACTGGCTCAGAGCTCTTGCGGCGGATCCGGGCCGATCTCACCAAGGAGCCTCTTTCGGATACGCTGCCAGAAATGCGCGCGCGCATTCAATCGATTCGTCTCCTCCCGCCTGAAAAGCGGAGGGAAAAGGTTTCCGTGTTCGCCAAAGACGAGCGTGGAGTTCCCCGAAGTCACGACGTCTCTATCACGATCACGGTGCCTGAACGCATTGAGTTCGTCCTGGACTCTGTCGATCAGGATCTCTTTGACCGTCTGATTCCGGTCATCGGGGAAGGCTACCTTGAGCAATTTCCACATGCTGACTATATCGTCCTGCCTCCGGAATTGTCCGCGAATCTCCGCGAGAAGGTTCAAATGAAATTCCCTCGAATCCTTCCTGTCGGCGAGCACAATCCGCAAATCGTTTTTCACTTGCGCCCTGGGGTGAAATTTCATGATGGCCATGAATTTGATGCGAAGGATGTCAAATTTACGTATGAAGCCATCATGGACCCCAAGAATCTCTCCCCCCGAACGTCCGATTTTGAACCGATCAAACGGATTGACATCATTGATCCGTTGACGGTCAAAGTGATTTACAAACGCTTGTTTTCTCCGGCGATCAATGCCTGGACGATGGGCATGCTCCCCGAACACCTTTTGAATCAGAAGAGGATGCAAGAAGAAATGACGGCGCGTGGACTCTCAGAGGAAGCTCGCGAGTCATTCGGGATGCGGGATAGCCATTTTAATCTTCACCCTGTGGGGTCGGGGCGATTTCGTTTTGTCGAATGGCATAGCGATGAATACATTCATCTCACGCGTTTTGATGACTATTGGGAAGGTCCCGCCGAGTATCACGACTATTACATGAGGATTATTCCCGATTTGTTCACCCAGGAACTGGAGTTTCAAGCCGGGGCGGTGGATTACTACGGAGCTCAGCCTCATCAAGTCTCTCGGTATAAACAGGATGAAACCTATCAGCATTTTTCGAGTCTGGCTTTCGCCTACAACTACATCGGGTACAATATCCGAAAGCCGTTATTTTCCGACCCGGACGTTCGTCGCGCCCTGAGTATGGCGATTAATGTCGACGAGATGCTGAAGTATCTCGTGTACGGTGAAGGCGAGCAAATTACCGGTCCGTACCCAAAGAACACCGAATGGTACAACCCGGATGTGCCGCCGATACCGTACGATCCCGATGGGGCGAGAAAACTCCTGAAAGCGCGCGGGTGGAAGCTCAATCAGGATGGCGTGCTGGAAAAAGACGGTCAACTGTTCAAGTTTACCTTGATCACGAATCATGGCAACCCGATCAGGAAAAATATTTTGAGTATCGCCCAGAATTCATGGAAAAAGATCGGGGTGAAGTGCAAGACCCAGGTTTTTGAATGGGCGGTTTTTTTAAAAGACTTCGTCAATACCGCCGAGTTTGATGCGGTGGTCTTGGGATGGAGTATGAATGCGGATCCTGATTTATATCAACTCTGGCATTCGAGTCAGGTTGGCCCTCAACAACTCAATTTTGTCGGCTATCAGAATCCTCTGGCCGATGAGCTCATCGTGCGCATTCGTCAAGAGTATGACAAGGAGACGCAGCGGATCTTGGCGCATGAACTTCATCGCGTGATTTATGAGGATCAACCCTATACGTTTCTCTACGCGCCGTTGAGCACGAGGGTGCTGGATAAGAAAATCGTGTTAGTGTACCGGGAGAAGGATGGGAAGGAATACTACAGGAAGATTTATCCGACCAAAACCGGAAACGAAATGTTTCATTTTCATAGATGGCGCAAGTTGGAGTTTCTCCCGAACTTGTTGATGTGACTCTGATGACCGCTTAGATCCCGGGGCGAGGCATGCCCTGACGTCTGAGGAGAGTTAAGACCAGCCGATGAGAGGATTTATCATTCGTAATGTGGCCCAGCGATTGGTCCTCTTGTTTATCGCGTCTGTCCTTATCCATTCGATTATTCATTTGGCTCCTGGAGAACCCAGTGCGGTCGATCCGATGAACCCGAGGATGAAGCCGGAAGATGTGGCGAAGATTCGGGCGGCTTTTCACCTGGATGATCCACTGTACATGCAATACGCCTATTGGGTGCGGGATTTGTTTACGGGTGATTTGAAATCGTTCAAGGACAATCAACCCGCCTTGCCGAAAATCTGGCGCCGCTTTATGAATTCTGTGCCCTTGTTTCTCGTGGCGATCCTCATTACCTGGACGTTTGCGTTTCCCACGGGTATCTATGCTGCCGTCAGGCGGGGGACCGTCTATGATCGATTCACGAATATTATAGCGTACACGCTCATCGCTATCCCGGGGTTCTTCCTCTCGTATCTCCTCATTCAATGGGTCGTGGAGACGTTCGGCGTTCCGGTAATCGGGATGAAAACCTTTGGCATGGAACAGGCGGACACGTTCTATCGCGTCATGGATCGCGTGTGGCATTTGGTGCTTCCTTCCGTCATGTCTGGAATGTTGGGGGTTGCGGTGCTGTCCCGTTATGTTCGCTCGCAAATGCTTGAAGTCATCAGTCAGGACTTTGTTCGAACGGCCAGGGCCAAAGGAGTGGCCGAGGATGATGTGATCTATCGCCACGCCCTGAGGAATGCTTTGTTGCCATTCGTCACGCTCCTGGGATTGATGTTACCGGGGCTGATTGGCGGTTCGGTGATTTTTGAAACCATTTTTGCATGGCCGGGATTGGGGCGACTGGGGTTTGAGGCGATTATGTCAAGGGATTTTTCGATTGTGTTGACGATTAACGTCTTCGCGGCCGCGCTCACCCTATTGGGGACTTTGCTTTCAGACATTCTGTATGGGATCGTCGATCCGAGGATTCGTTTGCAATGAGGCCGTGTATGCATAGGGTCTACGGGAGGCGAGGATGACGTCTTCTCAGACATCTTCGCTCTCCGCTATGGACCGTGCCGAGCCGATGGCGGAGCATGAAACGCCCTGGCAGGAGTTTGTTCGCATTTACACAAAAGACCGGTTTGCCGTTGCCGGTGTCGTGATCTTGTTGTGTTTGCTAGGCGCGGCCATTGCCGGAAAGATTCTCACGGAATGGGTGGTTGTCTTTGACCCCGAAGTGGTTCGTCTTCCGGATAAATTTTTACCGCCATTCTCAGCTCCTTCGCAGGATCTGATCCCGGCGCGAGATCTTCCGACCTTGGGAGTGTATCTCTTGGGCACTGATGAATTGGGGCGCGACGTCTTTGCGCGAATGCTTCAGGGTTCTTTTGTGTCGCTTTCGGTTGGTTTTATCGCGATGGGCATTTCCATTTTTCTCGGTATTTTACTCGGAGGCTTGGCTGGGTACTATGGTAACGTGAAGCTGGGTTTCATCACTGTCGATACGTTGATTATGCGATTTACCGATATCATGATGTGCATGCCGACATTGTTTTTTATTCTGACCATCATCGTCTTGCTGCCGCCAAGTATCTTTACCATCATGATCGTGATCGGACTCACGAGTTGGATGGGAACATGCCGGCTGGTTCGTGCCGAATTCCTGGCGTTGCGAGAGCAGGACTTTGTCATCGCAGCCCAATCGTTGGGGGTGTCCGGACCCAGAATTATTTTTCGTCATGTGATCCCGAATGCCATAGCCCCGGTGTTGGTGTCAGCCACGATTGGAGTTGGTGGGGCCATTCTCACCGAGTCAGCCTTAAGTTTTTTGGGAATCGGGGTTCCTCCTCCCTATGCCACATGGGGCAATATTCTCGCCGATGCCCGCGCGTTCATCTTTGACGCCCCCTGGTTGTTTTTTATCCCAGGCATCGCGATTTCGATCGTGGTTTTGTCATTTAATGTAGTAGGGGAGCGCATTCGAGAAACCGTAAACCCCAAGCTTCGGAGCCGGTGAATGAACGACCACGATTCCCCTCTACTCGAGCTCGAACATCTTTCGACGTCTTTCTTTACCGACAAGGGTGAGATTCGAGCGGTGGACGACGTCAGCTTTTCGATCAAGGCCGGAGAGACACTGGCGTTGGTCGGCGAATCGGGGTGTGGAAAGTCGGTTACGGCATTCTCCATCATGCGCTTGGTCGACAAACCAGGGAAAGTGGTCGGTGGAAAAATTGTATTCAAGGGGCAGAATCTTCTTGAATTGTCCGATCCGGCTATGCGGAAGATTCGCGGAAAGTCGATCGGAATGATTTTTCAAGAACCGATGACATCTTTAAACCCCGTGTTCCGGATCGGCGACCAGATTGGCGAAACTCTAGAAATTCATACTGATTTGTCGCGCAGCGCCATTCGCCAAGAGGTGTTGCGGCTGTTAGAGAGAGTTCGAATTCCTTCACCGGACAAGCGGATTGATCAATACCCGCATGAGCTTTCCGGAGGTATGAAGCAACGCGTCATGATCGCCATGGCGCTGGCCTGTAAGCCCGATCTCTTAATCGCCGACGAACCAACCACGGCGTTGGATGTGACGATTCAAGCTCAAATTCTGGATCTTTTGAAAAACCTTCAGGAAGAGATGGGGATGGCCATTCTGCTCATTACCCATAATTTAGGCGTGGTGGCTCAATTTTCTCGACAGGTCATTGTCATGTATGCCAGTAAAATCGCGGAACGGGCGAGCGTGGAGCAGCTTTTTCGCAACCCCTCTCATCCCTATACCAAAGCGTTGTTGAATTCGCTTCCTCGACCCAATGAACGCGCCAAGCGGCTTGAGTCGATTCAGGGGACGGTTCCTTCGCCGTTGGACTATCCCAGGGGTTGTCATTTTTCGACACGCTGTTCAGAAATTCTTGACGTATGCGCGGAACAGCCTCCGCCACTCGTGCACGTTGAGTCCGGCCATGAAACATCCTGTTGGTTGTACGCCGGACATCCTTTGAAGGCAACAGGTTCAAACGAAGAACAATGACAGATACGTCAGGCAGGATAGAAACGCGTCGTCCTTTGCTTGAGGTAACTGGTCTCAAAAAGTATTTTCCTGTTCGCAGTGGCGTGTTTTCCCATGTGTCATCGTGGGTGAAAGCCGTCGATGATGTGAGTCTCGATGTTCATTCAAGTGAAACCCTTGGGCTGGTCGGAGAGTCGGGATGCGGGAAAACGACGGTCGGGCGAACGATTCTTCGTCTCATGGAACCCACCGCGGGCCAGGCGCTCTTTGAAGGAAACAATATTTTCCAGTTTAGCGCCAAGGAACTTCGACGCGCTCGCCGTTACATGCAGATCATCTTTCAAGATCCCTATAGTTCTCTTAATCCACGGATGACGGTCGGGGCGATCGTTGGGGAACCTCTCATCATCCATGGCCTCGCCAAGGGGAAAGACCTTCAGGAGAAGGTGTCGCAACTTTTGGCGCGGGTCGGTTTGCGTCCGGAGCATCATGCACGATATCCTCATGAATTTTCCGGTGGGCAGCGACAGCGGGTGGGTATCGCCAGGGCGCTTGCCCTTCGTCCGAAGTTTATCGTTTGCGATGAGGCCGTTTCTGCCCTGGATGTCTCAATCCAGGCGCAAATCATCAATCTGTTAAAAGACCTTCAACAAGAATTTCAACTCGCGTATTTGTTCATTACCCATGACCTGAATGTCGTGGAGTATCTGGCTCAGCGGATAGCGGTGATGTACCTAGGGAAATTAGCCGAAGTAGCCCCGGTCGCTGACTTATTTCGTGCCCCCAAGCATCCCTACACACAAGCTCTGTTGTCGGCGAACCCTATTCCCGATCCTGCTCGTCAGCGAACACGAATCATGTTGCAAGGCGATGTCCCTTCGCCGCTCCATCCTCCGACCGGCTGCCGGTTTCATACACGATGTCCAGAGGTAATGGATGTGTGTAAAAACATCGAACCACCTTTGATTCAAATCGATTCGGACGGGCCTCCTCATCAAGTGTGGTGTCATTTGTATGGAGACGTGAAGCGGGAAAGTACAGCGTGACGTGGGAGGGACGATTTCTCTTCTCATTGATTTTTAACCTGTCCAGGTTGCCGCCCCAAGAGCGGGCTTCGTATAATTCCAAATCAATTCTGAATGGGAGTGTTGCCTAATGAAATTATCAAAGGCCATGTTTCGTCAGAACGACGTTATGCATCAGTGGCATCGGGGCGGTTCAAAAAAGTCCGTTCAGCAAGGCCACAGGCATGTTGACGCGCGGAGCGTACTGGCATTACGTGAGCACGGCAAAATGGCGAGAACGCCGCTGGCGGCTTTTTTCAACTGCCCCTGAATTGATCGGTGGCTGGTCGTTTCCCACGTTTCATACCAGAGAAGGAGTATTCATCCATCATGACCACGCAAGTCAAGGACCCCAAGCATTATCCTGCATTACGAAATTTGCAGTTTTCTCCCCTCAAACAGGGGGATGAACAATATATTCTCTTATGGGATCCCTCGAGACTTTCCCATGAGAAGCTCGTCATTCCGTTACCATTCTTCTTTTTATTCCAATTTTTTGACGGGGAACATTCGCTGGAACAGCTAGGGGCGGAGTATCTCAAGAAATATGGTGAATTCCTGATGCCGGATAAGCTCAGTCAATTGGTCACGGATTTAGACGACAAACTCTTCCTTGAAGGCGAACGCTTCGAGCAAGCCAAAGCCGCGGCCGTTACGGCCTACCGGCAAGGTCCTGTCAGAAAGCCTGTATATGCCGGAAAGAGCTATGAAGCCGATCCCGAGCAATTGCGAAAGCAGATCGATAGTTTCTTCGACTCAAAAGAAGGTCCGGAGCAGAAACCTTCTGAACATCAAGGCGCAAGGATTCAGGCCATCGTAGCCCCGAATGTCGAACCGAAAGAGGCTGGTCCTATTTATGCGTGGGCCTATAAAGAATTGCGTGAAGCCGTCACGCCTGATGTGTTCGTGGTGATCGGCACGTGTCATACTGAATTGGCGCATGGCATTGCCATGACGGACAAGGATTTTGAAACACCGCTTGGGGTGATTCCGTCGTATCGTCCGATACTCGATCATGTTCGGACCCACGGCGGGGCTATGTTCTTTGACGATGATATCCGGCATGAGCAGGAACATAGCATTGAATTTCAACTGCCGTTCCTTCAGCATGCCATCGGAAGTCAGCGTCAGGTTTCGATCGTGCCAGTCCTCTGTTCGTTCCCTCCAGACGTGTTGGCGAATGCCGAGCTCAAACCGTTATTTGAGGACATCGATGCATTTTTAGTGAGCTTGAAAGAGGCCATAACGGCTTCGGGGCAGCATGTTTGTGTGATCGGCAGCGCCAGTCTCGCCCATATCGGGTTGCGTTATGGCGACAATAAGCCTCCGACGGATTTTTCTTTCCACCGGTGTATGCAAACCGATTTGGAGATGCTCAAGAAGGTTGAGGAAATGAAGCCTGAAGAATTCGCGCAATTTATCCTGACGGAAGGCGATGCCCGTCACATCATGGGATTTTCCACGATTTTCTTGCTGATGAAACTGATCGAAGCTGAAAAAGGGGAAGTGTTGCGGTATGATCGAGGGATCACGGATCAGTTTAATTCGACGGTCACCTACGCCAGTATCTCCTTCTTTTAGGAAATCCCGTAACCCCTCTGTGCTCTCAGTCTCTCATCATCCACCTCGCGTACGGCTCACGTGCAGGCGGTACAGTATTCCATGCCTTGTCGCCTTACCGGACCGGACTTTTGAGCCTTGCTTCACGAGTCTTAAGTGGGCGTGCACAGGATCAAGATGTGGAAACGATTGCAAGTGGCGGAGTACAGATTCTTATTCTTCCACTGTTACCGTCATTTTTATCGGGTCAAGCGGGTTATCCCGATCGTCTCTCGGCCCAGCAACGATTTGATCGACGACATTCATTCCCCGGATAACTTTTCCGAACACGGTATACATGCGGTCAAGACTTCCTGAATCCTCAACGCAAATAAAAAATTGCGAGCCGTTATCATTCACGTCACGAGTTCGGTCTTCGTTGCGAGGCACTTTGGCCATGGCCAAGGCCCCTCGTCTATGCGGATGGTCGCTAGTTTCCGGAGGAATACTGTAGCCTGGACTGCCTGTTCCATGAAGGCTGCGGTCAGATTTTTTGCTCAAGGGATCTCCTCCCTGGATCAAAAAGCCTGGAATGACGCGGTGAAAAGTCGTGCCATCATAAAACTTTATCTTGGCAAGATTGATAAAATTTTCGACATGTCGCGGCGCAGCATCTGTCAGGAATCGGATCTCAATCTTCCCCAGCTTCGTAGAGATCGTCGCCTTGGGATTCTTTTTTCGAAATTGCAGGTTGGATGAATGGGACATGATGCCATGGAATGTACCAAGCGTTGGTTTCGATCAGCAAGCCATCATGTTCATCGTTCAGACGGACGCAGGTGGCGAGTGATGCAGACCTTCTCCGGCTCGAATCATGAACCAACAGATTCCTCCTAGCCATGCAATCATCGCGGCAAACCCGAGAGCCGCTTCCCACCCAAATTGATCCGCCAACCAGGGTGTGAGTGTTGGAGAGAGCGTTCCGCCCAAATTAGCTCCTGTGTTCATCAGGCCAGAGATCGTTCCGGCATGGGGCTTGGAAAGATCGATCGTTGTGGCCCAAAAGGCTCCGACGGTGAAATAGAGCCATCCAGCACCGAGCGAAAGCATCGCGATGGCCAAGTAGGGCGCTTCGATATGAGCTCCGAGGATGATGGAAAGGGCGGCGAGCGTCATTCCAGCTCCACCTACGATGGAACGACCCAAGTTTATGCCCCGACGATGAGTGAGCTTGTCAGTCATCCATCCTCCCAATGGACAGAATAGAGCCATGGTGAGGAATGGTGCAGAAGCAAAAAATGCGCCCCGCAATACATCGAAATTTCGCACGTTCACAAGGTACAGATAAAACCAGGACATATAGACATAGGCGACATAGCCCAGGCAGGTGTAACTGAGAACAAGCCACCAAACTGTCGGGGTTTGAAACATCGCCTTCCATGGAACCCGCCCCAGATCGGTCGATTGGTCATGTTCTTCGGAACCTTCGATGAGCACTGCCTCGGCTTCATTCACTCCTCGATGCTGGCGTGGGTAGTCGGTAGCATACCAATACCAGAGAAGGGCGATGGCAAACCCGAGCCCGCCAGCCGCATAAAAGGCGGTTTGCCACCCGTAATTGACCATGATCCACGCTGTTATAGGCGGTGTGAGAGCGGAGCCGATTCCAATACCACCGATGGTGATCCCGATCCCCAGGCCTCGTTCTTGGGGTGGGTGCCAGTTGGCGACAGCTCGATTGAAATTCGGCAGTGCTGCAGATTCTCCAACCCCGATGAGACATCGAACCACCATGAGAGAACCCATGATTCCTACGAGATCGGCAAGGGGAAGGGCTGGGGCGATGGCCGTCATCCCCGTAAAAATAGACCACCAAATGACGGCAAGAGTCAGGACTCGTCGAGCTCCCCAGCGATCCCCTAACCATCCTCCCGGTATTTGAAAGAGGGCATATCCCAACACAAAGGACGAAAAAATTGGTCCCATTTGCATCTCGCTTAGGCCCAGGGATGGCATCATTTGCCGTGCGGCGACCGAGATGTTTACCCGGTCAATATAGGTAATGATGCTGATGAGAAGAAGCAGGAGCAGAATTTTCCATCTGGTTCGAGTCGGTGGTTCAGGCCGTGAGGCTGGGGGAAGCATTGGTCAGATGTTTGGGGAAATAAGAAGGAAATTTTTATACATTGACGTTATGAAAAAATTTCGCTAAGTAAAGAGAAAATGAAAAATCGCATGAGAATGGAAGAGAGGGACACGTTAAGTGTGAGACACGATTGAAACATGATCGATGTTCAAATGTCCTTACATGCAGGTTGCTGGAAAAATAACGAGGCCATGGTTGCCATGAGGCGGCGGAATCGATCGGTTCACACGCCGGGCCTTGGCCGTGTACCGTGAGGAAAGTGCAGAGTTCGTGTTGTATCAAGGGAATGAGATGGTTGCAAGAGGCTTGTCCCTTCGTACGCGCCTTGTTACTTGACCCTTCACCGACAATTCTTTTCTTGAAACGGATATGCAGTCCATGGTAGATGGGTGCCACTGAGCAACTCACTGATTCCATTCAAAGGTCACGATATGCTTACATGCATGAGGAGGGTTCGCTGATGGCAAGAAAGGCCAAGCCCAAATTGAAAGCCGGATCAAAGTCGATGACGTCTAAGACTAAATCGAAGGCCAAGACTCCTACGAAGTCCAAGTCTACGGTCAAATCCAAGAAAACCAAGGAAAAGGCGCCTGCAAAACCGAAGTCTTCGCGAGTGACGAGTAAGAAGTCGAAACCCGCGAAACAGACAAAATCCCAACCAAAAACCGGTGCCCGCAAAGTTTCGAAAACGGCCAAAGTCGTGAAAACGTCTGCTGCCATGTCTTCCTCAAAAAAAGGCGCGGCCAAGAAAACGGCTACTAAAAAACCCGTCAAGCAAACATCAAAGAGCACAAAGGAAGAAAAGCCTGCTAGTAAAGCTGCCACCAAGTCAAAGGCCAACGCGGCGAGCAAACGCATCACTCGAAAATCGACCGAGAACAGTCCGACGAAAACCACGGCTCGGAAAGCCGCCGTCAAAAAAGGGAAAACGACCAATCGAAGTGCGAAGCAAGCTTCAGCGACTGGGAAAGAGGTTAAGCCGGACGTGATCCTTGACGAGGATCTTTCGTCATCGCCGTTGATGGCAGCGTTGAGCGCTGAGAACATCGGCCAGAGTACCGTGGAGTCTTCAGAGTCCGACGATCTTGATTCGGATAGCGAGATGGAAGTCGATGAATTAGCGGTAGAGGTGGGAGATGATTCGGATGAAGACCTGGATGAATTGACCGATGATCTTGCCGACGAATTCGTCGACGATTCGTTTCCTCGAGGTCTCGATGATGAGAATGATGATGTGGATTTGACCGACGATCTCTCAGATGAATTGGGGACGGAGAAATTCTTTCGAGATGCCGAGTCCGGTTTAGAAGATGATGATGAAGATATTTCTCGCTCATGGTAAGCCGAATCCTGTCTCCAATGCGTCAGGCATCACGCAAGGCATGTGAGAGTACGGACTCTGAAGATAAATGATCGTGACAGATGGAGAGCGGATCACGTGAAGGAGGATGTATGTCTGAGGTGACGGGTTTGCCGCGGATTGGAGATCGGGCACCGGACTTTATGGCTGTGACGACCCATATCCCGGAGTTTAATTTTAGCGCGTGGCAAGAACAGGACTGGGTTGTGATGTTTTCGCATCCGGCAGACTTTACCCCAGTCTGTACGACCGAATTGCTCGAATTTGCTCGGCAACATGAAAAGTTTTCTGAGAGGCGTGTAAAGCTTGTCGGGCTGAGTGTTGACAGTGTTCATGCGCATCTTGCATGGCTTCAGAACATGAAACAAAAAATGGGTGTTACTATCTCATTTCCACTTATCGCCGACATCGATATGAAAGTGTCTCAACTGTATGGCATGATTCATCCCGGTGCTAGCTCGACGGCCACAGTTCGTACCGTGTTCGTGATTGACCCCAAACGTATCATTCGTGCGCTGATTTACTACCCAATGAATGTTGGGAGAAATGTCGAAGAGGTTTTGCGACTGGTGACGGCGTTGCAGACGACCGAACAATTTACCTGTGCGACACCGGTCAATTGGCATGAAGGTGAAAAAGTGGTCGTCCCGCCTCCGAAGACCGTTCAAGATGTCGAACAGCGTGAAGGGCAGTCCGATCTTGAACAGAAAGATTTTTATCTCATGCTGAAAGACCTCAAGGCCAGGAAGACGGCTGAGCCTTCCGAGAGTTCCGCGTAGTTTCTTTTCTGCGTACACCGTTCTTGCGTTTCTTTCCTCTGTTATGAGTCCTTCCTCGTGTGCCATGATAACGAGATCATTGTCCCTTCGTTAAACAAAAACCCCAGGAGCGTTTCTGTGATGACGTGTCCGGTGACAGGAAGGCAACCACGAATGCGGTTGCCACCGGCATTTCATGCGTTTGGACTCTGTTTGGTGGGCATGGCGTTCGCGTTATTCGGGTTCAACGTTCCGAACCTCAGCGCCTGTGAAATACAGAAATCGTCTAAGGACTCACAGATATTCCAGCGTCATTTGATTGGGCCTTGTTCTGTGGACGACCGCAGAAGGGTAGCGGTTTCTGCTGAATCGCTCTTGCAGGCGTTGCAAGACGGGAAAAGCCTTGACCTACGAGGCATTGTGGTCGAGGGCGATCTCATGTTGGATCGTTTGCCTCTTGAATCCTTGCCCCACGCCTTGCAGGGGTCGCCTCGTGTTCGACGAATCGTCGATGAACGGCATGTAGAAACGGGAAGGGTCATTTCAGGGTCGATTACGATGCAAGATGTCGTGGTCCAAGGGAATTGGGCGACGAATTTACGAAATGGTCTCTTAGTCCTCTTCGGACCGTTTGCCGTGACGGGAACGCGATTTGAGCAGTCGATTGATCATTCACACACGCTTTTCCTCCAGGCGTTCGACTTTTCCGATTCGGTCATTCGATACGAAGGATTTTTTGTCGGCGCGTATTTTGACCAGTCAGCACGATTTTCAAAAACGACCTTTGGGACACATTCTCGATTTCATCAGGCTCAATTCGCTCAAGTCGCGAATTTCATGGAAAGTCGATTCCACGGATTAGCCGAATTTCTGGAGGTGGTGTTCTCGCAGCAAGCCAATTTTTCAGGTGTTCAATTTCAAATGGGAACTGGATTTTCCGGAACGCATTTCAACGGTCCTGCGCTGTTTTCGCGTGCTCGATTTCAGAGGGAAGTGTTTTTTCGATTTGCCCGGTTTCGCCGCCAGGCGAATTTTGCCGGGACGACGTTCGAGGCCGTAAGTGATTTTTCGGAAGCGTCATTCTCGGGAACTCCTGATTTTTCACGTGCGAAGTTTCACACGGCCCCAGAATTGTCTCATGCGAACCTCGATGAACAGGTATTTGCCGCATCTAAGTTTAAACAATTAAGTGGAAAACTCGTGTTTCTGTTCACGTTTCTGGGGATCTGCTGTGTCGTGGCCTGGGGGGTACAAAAGTGGAGAAAAACATGGTGAATGTAAGGCTTTCCCTACAATATATTGATAGGGGATTGCTGGATGCCACAAAAGATGGTATACCTAAATGATCGTACAGGTAAAGAATATTTGACCGGAAATGTTCCCTAGATGGATGTTGTTCAAAGTGATGAAGCCGTTGACTCTGCCTATCAAGTTCAGCTCGATTCCTTTAATGGTCCTCTCGATCTCCTCTTGCATTTAATCCGCAAGCAGGAAATCAACATATACGATATTCCCATCGCTCTTATCACTCAGCAGTATCTCGAATATCTCAGCCTGATGAAGAATTTAAACCTCTCGTTTGCCGGAGAGTTTCTCGTCATGGCTGCGACGCTGCTTCAGATTAAATCCAGGCTCCTGCTTCCCAAAGACGAAGCTCCGGCGGATGAGGATGGAGAGGATGTTGATCCTCGTGCGGAACTCGTGCGGCAATTAGTCGAATATGAACAATTTAAAGACGCCGCGCTTCGTCTTTCTCATCAAGGGAAAGTCTGGAGCGACGCGTTTGGCCGGGAACCCAACCTCGAGCACCTTCAACCCAATCAAGGTTCTTGTGAAGATGAGATTCTGACCGATGATCTGAGTTTGTTTGACCTGGTCGGAGCCCTTCAAAAAGTATTAAAGCGGGTGGAAACCGGTCAGACGTACATGAATGTCGCCAGAGAGTCGTGGTCTATTCAGGATCGAATCAACGGCATTCTCGAACGATTGGAGTATGAATCGGGGATGACGTTTGACGATCTCTTCGATCATGCAGGCTCGCGGCAGATGGTGATCGTCACATTCCTCGCGCTGTTGGAACTCGTACGTATGCATCTTGTTCGCTTGTACCAAGGAGATATTTTTGGACCCATTCGTGTGACGCGGAATTTTGTCCCGGGAGACGGCAGCTCAGGCGTGGCCGGTGACGTAGAGCGGTCTATTTGACCACAAGAGCGCACGCCCGCATTAGACGAAGTCGCTTCGACTCGATGATTTTTTCCCATGGAGGCTGAATATGACGGTGAATGCAATCAGTTCGGAAAGTCTTGTTGAATCGGACTTGGAGAAAGAGGCCGAAGTCGATCATCAACTTTCGATCTCCGATGGCCCTTCACTTTCTGCCCTCAAAAAAGAAGAAGAAGTGACCGAAGGCCAAAACCGAGTTGAGCTTGACGAGTGCGAGGTTCGGAGTATTCTTGAAGCCGTCCTGTTTGTGTCCCATGAACCGATCACAGTCGAAAAGCTCGTGACCGTCCTTGACGGAGTTGAGAAATCTCAAGTGGTTCATATGCTGCGTGTTATGCAAGAAGAATATGAACAGGAAGGGCGGGGGCTTCGGCTTTCGGAAGTCGCGGGTGGTTTTCTCTTGACCTCGAAGCCTGAGTACGGGACCTATATGCGGCGTTTAGGCAAGGTCAGATCGGCTTCTAAACTCTCTCGTTCTGCCCTTGAAACGCTGGCGATCATCGGCTACAAGCAGCCTATTACTCGTCTCGATATCGAAAAGATACGGGGGGTGGAAACGTCAGGAGTTCTCAGAACGCTGCTTGATCAAAAGTTGGTACGTATCGTTGGACGACAGGATGTTCCAGGGCGTCCTATTTTATACGGTACGAGTAAACAATTCCTGCAGCGGTTTGGGCTTCGTGATCTTCGCGATCTTCCCCCCTTAAAAGAGATCGAAGATTTGGGGATACCAGGTACGTTAGATCTCCCGTTCGATGGGGAACGTCCCTCCGATGAAGCAGCTTTGGCGAATGGTCGTATTGATTTGCCCGCCTGATTGACTACGCAATCACATAATCGTCATAGTTCAGTAATCCCCGTCGAGATCATTGCAAACCTCCCTTTAAGTAAGGACGATGTCCATGCCGTTGATCCTTCCCGAGAAACCGTCCTCAGTGGCCAGAGATCTTCGGCGGCTGCTCGGTTCCCAGAAAGTGAAACATGATGAAGCCACGCTCAGAGCCTATGCCGTTGACGCCAGTATCTATCGATTAACTCCGACCGCGGTGGCGTTGCCTGATTCCGAAGACGATATCGATCGTATCATTGATTATGCCGTTCAGCAGGGCATTTCCGTAACCGCGCGAGCGGCTGGCACCAATCTGACCGGTTCTGCTATCGGCACCGGTATCATTCTTGATGTGTCAAGAATGAATCGGATCTTGGAAGTCAATTCAGAAGAACACTGGGCCAGAGTGCAGCCGGGGATTGTACTGGCAGAATTGAACAAACAGTTGTCCCGGTATGATTGCATGTTCGGTCCAGACCCTTCGAGCGGGGACATGTGTAAGCTTGGCGGCATGCTGGCCAATAATTCGTCTGGTCCTCATACCTTACGCTACGGGTCTGTCAAGGATAATGTGCAAGCGCTGCGGGTGCGATTGCCACATGGAGGATGGCTGGACGCTCGGTCATTAGACATCGATGGCCCTGCTTGGACTCAGGTCACCTTAACTCATCCGGTCTTGCAGCCACTCATTGATTTAGTGCGAGGCCATGAAACGTTGATCGAGGCCAAGCGTCCTCATGTGAGTAAGAACAGTTCGGGCTATAACCTTTTTGATCTGCTCGATGGCATGAAACGAGGGCAGATCGATTTACCGAAGCTCTTTGTCGGGAGTGAGGGGACTCTTGGGATTTTTAGTGAAGCCACGATTCGTCTGGTGGATAGGCCAAAGGCTACTGCGTCGGCCCTTATTCATTTTCAGCATTTGGAAGAAATGGGGGAAGCCGTTCCTGAATTATTGACCCTCCATCCGAGCGCACTCGAGGTGATGGATGCCAATACGCTCAATCTCATCGGACGTGAAACGTATGGGATTCCTGACGATTCTGCCGCGACGCTTCTCATCGAATTCGATCAAGGGGAAGATCCTGCTCGAAGCGATCGACTGCTCAAATTATGCCGTGGCTATCGTCTCTCTGCAGATCCTGTCGTCGCGTATGACGGGGAGAAGCAAAAAGAACTGTGGAAGGCTCGAAAGGCTCTCTATCCGACTCTATATCGTTATGATCAACGAAAAAAACCCATTAACTTCGTCGATGATGTGGTTGTCAAGGCAGAACGTACCGCAGAATTGATTCGTTATTTGGAAAAATTCTTTCGTCGCCAAGAGGTCGAGGTCGCAGTGTTCGGGCACATTGGCGATGGCAATGCCCATATCCTTCCATTGCTGGACGTGAATGATGCAAAGGACTTTCAAGTAATGATCGACGCCCATCGTGACATCCATCGAGTGGTGCTCGATCAGTTTGGGGGATCCATTTGCGGGGAGCATGGTGATGGCCGTGTCCGGGCAGAGATGGTGCGTCTCATGTTTGGAGATGACCTGTATCAGCTATTTGCGGACGTGAAACATCAGCTCGATCCGACCGGGGTGATGAATCCGGGAGTCAAGATCAGTGATGCGCCATTTACCGATCATATCGACTTTGAACGTCTCGCGAAACCGTGTGCGACATGCGCCAAGTGTAATGCCGTTTGTCCGGTGTACGATGTGTTTCAATCGGAAGATATGAGCTCACGAGGCTGGTTTGAAATCGTCACGGCTGAAGATTACAGCTATCTCCAGTCGCAACGCGTGGTGGAAGCCTGTCTGAATTGTAAGTCGTGTCGGACGGTCTGTCCGGCGGATGTCGATGTCGCCGACTTGATCCTCCAGCGCCGCGCGGAACATCCCAATCGTTTCATGGGGTGGGTATTCGCGTGGCATGCGCGTCCGTGGCTTTTTGAACCGTTCCTCAAGGTGGCAGGCATGACACAACACCTTTGGGATCGACCGTCCTTCCGAGGTGTGTTGGAGAAGTTGACCCGTCCACTTTTGCGTCGCCTGGCCCCCAATGCCAAAATTCCCAAGGATTTGCTTCTCCCTCGCATAGCGAAAGCGACATTACGCGAACGGTATCCTGAGCTCTGCGCAAACCCGAAAAACAACGACGCCAAGGTGGCCTATTTTCATGGTTGTGCCGCAAATTATTTTAATGATGGTGTGGGTGATGCCGTCATTCGTGTCTTGCGAAAGCAGGGAATGGAACCTGCTCTTCCCGTTCAGCGGTGTTCCGGCACGCCGATTGAGACCTACGGTCATCGGGATTTAGTCAAAGAAGGAGCCCGCGAGAATTTAACCAATTTGGCACCCTATGAAACCGTGGTGACAGGCTGTGCGTCCTGCACGCTCAGCTTAAAAGACTATCCTCGGTTGTTTAAAGGAGAGCCCGAAGAAGAGCTTGCCAACCAAGTGGCGCAGCGGGTGAAGCATATATCTGAGATGGTAAAAGTTTCTCGAACGGTTCAATCTCCGGCTTCGTCTGGACATGGACGAACAATAACGTATCATTCCTCCTGTCACTTACGTGCGGCCGGCGTCACGAAAGCTCCCCGCGAGGTATTAGCGAGTCTTCCGGGAGTGGAGTTTGTGGAAATGCAAGATGCGGATCGATGCGCAGGAGGTGCTGGGACCTACATGGTGAAGGATTATGAGACGTCTCAAAAAATTTTCGAACGCAAGCGCAATGCCATTCTAGAGACTGGAGCCGAGATGGTGGCCACGAGTTGTCCTGCGTGCATGATTCAGCTGAAGAACGGACTCCGTGAAAGAGTAAAGGTCAAGCATGTAGCTGAAGTGATGGATGAACATGTCGAATAATCATTGTGTCCCCCAAGAACTTCATGGTTAAATGTTGGATAGGTCGTATGGTAACCATAAACGCGAGAGGCATACATGGTTAAAGTCTTAGTATTTGGTCAAGTGCTTCAAGATGCTGTCGAAGAACCGGAATTTGAATGCGAGGTGTCTCACCCCATCACGGTGCGGGAATTATTTGAAACGCATACAGAGCGATTTGAGCCTTTTCAATCATTTCTCGACTCAAATCAAGTGATGATGACGATTAATCTGAAGATCTCGACATTCGAGTCTAAGGTCAAGGATGGAGACACCCTGAAACTCACCCATCAGTTTAATCCCGAACTTGAAGGCGCACGCTGGCATAATCCGTAAAGACCTTTTCCTTTCCCTCATGAAAGCGTCCGTCGTGTTGGTCTTCTAAAGGTAGCCATGCTCTTTATACCAGCACGCTGTCCGGTGAATGCCTTCCTTCAAGTTCACTTGTGGCTCAAATCCCAGTTCCTTGCTGGCTTTCGTGATATCAAACGCTCGATTTTTTTTGAAAAAATCGATTCGTCTTCGGTACAACGGCGGCTCGATGTTCAAAGGTTTACAGAGTAATTCACAGACATATCCTGCGGCGTAGACCGGCCATGGCGGGATTCGTAACGACGGAGGCTTCACGTGTAACGCCTCCGCGATCATGGTGACCAGTTGGTTCAACGGAACATATTCTTTCCCGGCAATAATATAGGTTTGACCGATGGCTTGCTCGGATTGACTGCTCAACATGATGCCCTGTATGAGGTCATCGATATACGTAAAATGATAATTGATCGTTCCCTTACCGATCATGACGAACCGACGACGATGGATTGCTTTAAACAGTTTCAAAAATCTTAAGTCCCCCGGACCGTAAATGCCAGCCGGCCTTACGATCGTGATGTCTAGCTTTCCCTCTTTTTGATATTGACGGGCAATGAGCTCGCCTTCTAGTTTGGTTTCTTGATATAGATCACCTGGACCAAATGGCGCGTCTTCATTGGCTGGTGAATGCTCGATATGTCCGTGGACGCCCACTGTACTGCAATGAATAAACCTCTTAACCCCATGATCAAGTGACGCTCGTATCAGATGGCCGACACTCTCGCCATTGACCTTTCGAAAGACCTCTGGATTCACCCCCTGTTGCCGAAACAACGCCGCGATATGAAAGACGATATCAACCCCTTCTAGCGCTTTTCCGAAAGAGGAAGGATCGCAAAGGTCACCTTGCACCTGTTCTATCTTGAGCTTCTCCAATTCACTGACCTGACTGTTCTCGCGAACCAAGGCACGAACTTGGTAGCCCTGCCGGACCAATTCAGCACATAAATGACTTCCCGTAAATCCTGTTCCGCCTGTGACGAATGCCTTCATCATTGCTAGTCTTTCCTCATTTCCCTAGGAATAGGAATCTTGAGTCTTCGCGTTCGTTGATTCTTTACTCCTGGATAATTCATTCCTCCAACTCTTCGGCATATTCTTGAGGATCTCCACGCCCTCGAACGTCTTACTGGCCTTGGCACCAACTTCTTTTGCCCATGACGCCATTCGGGAGATTCCATCTTCCAACGAGACGACTGGCGCATCACCAAATGCCTGATGCAGTTTGTAATGACTGGAAAAGGCATGGAGTACTTCGTTTCGAGCATCGAGATAGACGATGTCTTTCTGACATCCCATACTCTTTGCGACAATGTCAGCGAGCTCATTTACCGTATAAGGTGTCTCGGCACCAACATTAAACACCTGGTTCAACGCGTCGCGATTAAACGGGGAGCTGGCGATAATCGGCGCGACATCCTGAATGTACGAGAAGGCGCGACTTTGCGTTCCGTCGCCAAAAATGGTCATGGGTTGCTCTTGCATTAACTGATTCATGAAAATGCCGACGACATTCCGGTACCGATCTCCGATATTTTGCCGCTCGCCATACACATTATGTGGTCGGAATACCACATAATCGAGACCAAATATCTCATGGCTGGCGCGCAAATCTTGCTCCACGGCTAACTTCGCGATTCCATACGGATCTTCAGGTACTGGTACCATCTCTTCCGTCATCGGCAGCTGATTTTTGCCATATACGGCGATAGATGACGTAAAGACGAAACATCTGACTGCATGATTCACTGATGCATTAATGAGATTCATGCTTCCGATCAAATTATTCTCATAATTAAACTTCCGAATAAAGTGGCTTAACCCCTCTGCCGCATAGGCCGCCAGATGATAGACATAATCAAACCGATATCTGGAAAACAGGTCATCGATCAAGTGGGCGTCCGTGATACTGCCTTCGACAAACTCGGCCGTCTCTGGAACATTTTCACGAAATCCTCCACTCAGGTCATCAAGCACCACCACCCGTAACCCGCGAGCAAGCAGCTCATCTGCGACATGCGAGCCGATGAATCCTGCTCCACCGGTAACTAGCGCCACATCAGCCATTGAGTTCACCTCCTAGGTGTTGTTGTGTCAAGTCTGGGGGGGTATATCTCTCGTAGATACCCAGTAATCGCTGTCCTACGACATCCCAGGAATACTCAGATGATGCTTTTTGATAGCAGGCGTCTCCCAGGGTCTTAGCATGTTTACTATCCTGCAATAACGAAACGATTTTCTGAGCGAAGGCCTGCGGATCACCATTCTCGGCGTACACACCCAGATCATCCAAAATCTCTCGATTGACTGGATTATCGAACACAACACAGGGAAGTCCCATTGCCATGTACGTAAACAGCTTCAAGTTTGCCTCGGAAGAAGACACTTTCGGGGATACCGCAACATGCCCTAACGAGAGATACCGAGCGGCATCGGCGTATTCAATTTTTCCTGTGAAAATGACATTGTCTTGGAGTCCCATGTCAATGGCTTTTTTCCGATACGCCTCTTCGGGGAAACCCATGATTAGGAATTTGGCGGTGGGAATTTGTTTGAATACCTGAAGAGCCGAGTCTAGCAGTAAATCAATCCCTTGGTACGAGGTGAGTACGCCGATAAAGACCACGACCTTATCGTCAGAACCTATGCCAAGTTCGTTCTGTAGTGCGACATCTTTGGGTTGTTGCGAAAACAGCTCCAAATCCACGCCATCACCAATAGTCGAGACGGTCGAAATCCCGTACGACTGTTTGACCTGTTGGGTCGTGCGCGAGGCGCTGGTAATGAGATGGAGCGGCATTCGGTTAACCTGTTTTTCTATCCATTGGACAACCCCCACAAGCCATTTCCATCTTGGGAGAAAGTTATGATCAAGCACCTCCTCCGTTAAACTTCCCTGTAAATCAGCAACCATGGGAATGCCGTACCAGAGGCTCACCAGTTTTCCGATCACGATTCCTTCGTGTAAATGTGCATGAAGAATGCCCGGTCGAAAAGAGCGACACACACGCCATACATCCCACAATAAGAAGAGGTCGATATAAAACTTATGGATGGAGGGCCCAGCTGACAGCTTATGATACCAAGGGATGTTCATGGTCCGAACGGTGTCAATCCCGTGGATATCGCGTCCTAAATGATAGGTGCATAGCCGCGCCTCATAGCCCAGTTTTTGTAGAGCTCGAATCTCTCCCAGGATGCGTACATGACAACCACGGTCTGCGAAAAATGGTGTAGGCGCAATCACCAGAATACGGTTAGACATTGATTGGGCAGACATTAGATGACCCCCCTTCGGCGATAATCTGCGTTCGTTTTAGACACTTCATCTCGAAGCTGGTGTTCATCCCATCCGAGTTCCCTAGCCATGGTGTTCGCACAGGTAAGAAGCCCATCATCGCTGAGGTAGCCGGCCGTGCCAAGCTCAGTCCTTCGAAACACGATATCACTTAGCGTTTGTGCCATTTCTTCCCGAATTCCATGGATGACTTCGGCTTTACTGACCGGTATATCTGCCACGAGCCTGGTGCCTAATTCTGGATTTTCTTCAATGTACTGAAAGATTTCGATGAAACGGGAGCCGTAGGTTTCCACGAGATGTGTGACGATATCAGAAGACAGGCTCGGAGGCTTTCGAGCCAAAGCACCCTGCAATACTTGCTCGTATGAAGAAAAGTCTCCTCCGTAAACCGGAGTGGTCGCTGTGGTGCATCGTGTCGACGGCCTGCGAAGTTTGGTCATGACGAGATTAATCGCTTTTTCCGAGACGGCTCGAGCCGTCGTAAACTTGACCCCGGAGACGGAAATGAGGCCTTTGATGCCGGATTGCGTCTCATGATCATAGATCACCGCGTGCTTCGATAATTGCACGTCTCCGTGCGTACTACCCTGCCCATCGTTTCTTGGTAGAAGGCCCCAGTAGACGAACTGAACGTGCTTTCGAGTAATCTTTGTCTGCTGGAGACTGGCATTGACCTCCTCCAGCTGCATGTCAATCTCTTGCTCGGATACAGAGGCCTCGTCTGGGTGGCCGTCGTATGGTGTCTGAAAGGTTCCAACTAACGATCTGTTACGCCAGGGGACAATAAAAAAATACCGTCGTCCTTTGTTGATAACGGCGTCAGTATCGTTATACGTGGAGTGGCCTGGGACCCCGAGAGCCACGTCCTCCAGAATAAGATCGGTCACGAGGACCACCGCCTTAAGGAGTGGGAGTGGTCCTGGAGTGGTGGAACGGGTTTCCGACGGCACCAACCGATTCACCCATGGGCCACTGCAATCCACGACGCATTTCGCGCGGATCTCTAATGTGGTTTTTCCCGGGATGTCTTCGGCCTGGACACCCCAAACGGAGCCATGGTTCGTTAAAAGTTTCGAAACACGCACGTAATTCAAGCACACCGCCCCTTTTTCATGAGCCGATTGTAACAGAGAGAGTATTAGACGTTCGGAATTACGCACTTGAGCATCAAAATAATAAGCCCCACCAGTGAGCTGGGACGAGGATATGATCTTGCCACGTTCCAGAGTTTCACGGCTGGACATGATCCTGCTAGGTGGAAATTGCGATGGCTCGGGCAAATGACGATTGCGGTCGAAGGCAATGCAATCATTCATCGCGAGCGCGACACGGAGCAGAAGCTTTTTGGCTCCGATATGGGAATAGGTCGGAATTAAAAACGGCATGGGTTTGACGAGATGGGGCGCGATACGCACGAGTGTACTACGTTCGGCGATGGATTCCCTCATTCGAGGCAGATCCCCATGTTGTAAATAGCGTAGTCCCCCATGAATAATTTTGTGACTGTTGCTTGAGGTGGCATGCCCAAAATCTCCCTGTTCGAGAAGAAGAACTTTCAACCCACGGAAAGCGGCATCCCGCGCTGCCGACACGCCATATATCCCACCCCCGATGATGATCACGTCATACTCTATCTCTGAAATGCCCTCCAAGGATCGATTCATGCGCTCTTCACCAACCTACTACGTCTGTTAAGGACACCGTGTGGTTGCCTGGTTGTGGCTAGGAGGATAAGGATGAAAGATGACCTCTTCCTCACAGTCGTTTCACGTGGTGTCAGATTCTGATTGATAGCATCTAGCCGAAGGCTCATGGGAATTCTGAAGGGTTGTCGTAAAGGATCAGAGGGACAGAGCAGGCGTTCAGAACTATCCTTGGACTTGAAACCTAATGATTTGGACAGCACGGTAAGGTCATGATGACTCTTCTTGCACGCATTTCGCGACAAGAGGACGAGAGCAGAAATGCTATGAATTGTGCTGATGAATAATGAACCGGATAATGGTGGACTATTGGCTTGAGACTTCTGCGCCATCCAGCTAGGGACGGTAACACTTGCATTCACCATACGATGTCCATCGCTGGCCAGAACTTGGTCTCTCAACCCTCAGGGCCATATTGAATGACCGTCTTGGAGGCTGGTCTGTATCGCTCTGACGAACAGTTCCTCTGACTGTCTTCATGGCAGTTGTTACAGAAAGCTGTGGCATTCTCTTTTTCAGGACTTTTGAGTATTCAGAAATTTTACTTAAACACTCATGCCTGCGAGAAATGAAAAGAAACAGGGTATAGCGTGTGTTTGTATCATGACCGTATGAGGATAAATTGTCAAATATATTCTCTGGGTGGAACTGTGAAGTATTGAGGGAATGAAAGAGAATGTCTGGCTCCCAATAGGAAATCCCGCCTAATCAAGGTCAAAGTGCACTAGTGTTTACTTTGTGGTTTCTGCGTTGCGTTGGCCTGTATTGTATCCGAATGCCTGGATCACTCTTCTTTGTTTGTCCATCTTTCTCAGGCTCTCGGCAATTTTGATGAGATGTTGTTGGTTGGATAGAAGAAAATAATGGTCAGTACCGGAGTGAAAGTATAGTGAAACGATGGTAGCGATTATGATGAAGTCTTCGTTTCAGTCGTTTCCTGTAGATACCGGATAGCTTCCATTTTTCTGAATTTCTGATCACGTTCATGTAATAGAGTTTCAGTGGGGATATGAGAGAGTTGCTGTAGGGTGGAATCCAGGATTTCCTGGAGGCGCTGCGCAGTCGTTTCTGCATCTCGATGAGCGCCGCCCATTGGCTCAGTAATCACATGGTCAACGATGCCAAGTTTGAAAAGCTCCGAGGCTGTAAGCTTCAGGGCAGAAGCGGCTTGTGACGCTTTGGATGCATCTCCCCACAGAATGGCTGCGCATCCTTCAGGGGAAATGACCGAATAGATGGAATGTTCGAGGATCATGACTCGATCGGCCACGCCTAAGGCCAAGGCGCCTCCACTTCCCCCTTCTCCGGTTATAACGGCGATGATCGGTACACGAAGGCGGGCCATGGTCATGAGATTTCTCGCGATGGCTTCGGCCTGTCCACGCTGTTCGGCATCTAGTCCAGGATAGGCTCCAGGAGTATCAATAAAGGTAATGATCGGACGCTGAAACTTCTCGGCCATTTTCATGAGTCGAAGCGCTTTGCGATACCCTTCGGGGTTGGGCATGCCAAAGTTGCGGCGCATGCGTTCCTTGAGGGTTTTGCCTTTTTCCTGGCCGATAATCATCACCGGCCGTTCTTGAAAGAGCGCGAACCCCCCCATGATGGCCTGGTCATCACCAAACACGCGATCCCCGTGAAGTTCGAGAAAGTTTTGCGTGATCAAGCCAACGTAGTTCGAAAGTGATGGACGTTCAGGGTGTCTTGCGATTTGACTGCGTTGCCAAGGTGTGAGCTGACTGTATAATTCTGTTTCCAACTCGTGCAGTCTGGCTGTTTGTTTCCGTATTTGGTCTCGAACGGATTTTTTAAGAGATCCAGATCGCTTGAGTCGATTGATGCGCTCTTCCAATTCGCGTAGAGGTTTTTCGAAGTCGAGGTATTCTTTCACGGCATGACTCCTATCGTCTTATTCATGGAGTGTGACCATGGATTGGCCAAGAAGATGTTCTATTTCTTCCATGAATTCGGCATTCGGTAAGACGCCCACGTTTGGAAGAGAAGACGTGGCAACGTGAATATCACTTTCCAGGGCAATCTGCAAGGACACGGAGACAGGGCCCGGGTGTTTTTGGAAAATACGTTGGAGTTGAAGGAGACAGGAGTCTTGTGTCCCCGATTCCTCGATTTTGACCGTTAATGATTTAATGGACCGAGATAACAATTCATGAATGGGGAGAATGGCGGTCGCTTTAATTCTCGTCCCGCTATCCATTTGGTCAACGGTTCCGGTGATTTGGATGATCGACTCCGGGATGAGGTGTTCGGTGCTGGTCTTATAGAGTTCAGGAAACACGATGACTTCCACGGTGCCATGCAGATCCTCAAGTTGCACATACGCCATCGGGTCGCCGCGTTTGGTCGTATGGTTTTTGATCGACGAGATCACACCGCACAGTTTAATGTCTTTGCCTTCTTTCACTTCGGATAGCGTTGCCGTCGTCCCTGTGGAAAATTGTTTGATCGTCGTCGCATGTCGATCTAGGGGGTGGGCCGTGATATAAAATCCCGTTAATTCTCGTTCGTGTTGGAGAAGTTCATTCTTGGGCCATTCACTGATCGTTGGAAGTGGAAATTCCAGCGGTGTGGTCGATTCCGACTCGGATTCGGCGTCTAGCGCTTCAAACAAGCTGGTCTGACCATGTCGTTTTCGACGTTGAACGGTATTGGCTTCTTCGAGGGCTTTCTCGAGAATAGTCATGAGCTGAGAACGAACGAGATTCATCGAATCAAACGCTCCAACTTTGATCAAGCCTTCGAGAACCCGTTTATTGACTTTCTGCAAGTCGATTTGGCAACAAAAGTCATAAAATGACCGAAAGGGGCCTTGCTCGTCCCTGGTCGCCAGGATACTTTCCACCGCCCCACCGCCGACGTTCTTGATGGCTGCCAATCCAAAGCGAATGCCTTCCGGGACGACAGAAAAGTCTTTTCCGCTCTGATTCACGTCTGGCGGCAGGATCTTCAATCCCCGTTCCCGGCATTCGGTAAAATAGCCGACCATTTTATCGGTATTTCCCATTTCCGTCGTCAGTAATGCCGCCATGAATTCTGTCGGATAATGCGTTTTTAAATAGGCCGTCTGATAGGTAACCAGCGCATAGGCGGCGGAGTGCGATTTATTAAATCCGTATCCAGCAAAAAAGGCCATTTGGTCGAATAACTTTTCGGCCTTTTTCTCGGGAATCCGTTTGCATTTGGCGCCTTCGATGAAGAGGGCTTTCTGTTTCGCCATCTCTTCATGCTTTTTCTTCCCCATCGCTCGTCTGAGGAGATCGGCTTGCCCAAGACTGAATCCGGCCAACTGGTTGGCAATGGCCATGACCTGTTCTTGGTAGACGATGACGCCGTAGGTTTCTTTGAGGATCGACTCGAGTTGTGGCGGATCATAGACCGTCTTCGAGGGATCTCTCTTTCGTTTGATGAAATCATCGACCATGCCGCTTTCCAATGGGCCGGGCCGGTAGAGCGCGAGGATAGCGATGAGATCCTCGAAGGTTTCCGGTTTTATCTTCACGAGCAGGTTTCGCATTCCGGAACTTTCCAGTTGAAAAATGCCCGTTGTTTTACCGGTTGCGAGTAGGGAGTAGGTGGCCGTGTCGGTGAGAGAGATATCGTTGATGTCTAGGCGAACTTCTTGGGGGTGCTTGGCATTAACCAATGATTCAGCCCGGTGGATCATCGTCAGGGTTTTGAGACCAAGAAAATCAAATTTGACCAGGCCAATTTTCTCCACATCCGTCATGGAGTATTGAGTCACGATTTCGTCGTGGCTGGTCTTATAGAGAGGAACGTGTTCCATCAACGGTTTTTGTGAGATAACGACTCCAGCGGCATGTGTTGAGGCATGACGAGCCAAGCCTTCCAATGCTTGGGCCGTGTCCATGAGGTCTTTCATTCTCGGGTCTTTTTCGATCAATTCTTCCAGCCGCGGTTCTTGGATCAAAGCATCTTGCAGGGTAATGTTGAGTTGTGTCGGAACCAGTTTCGCCACACGATCGACTTCGGCGTAGGGCATATCCATGACCCGGCCGACATCGCGAATGGCGGCCTTCGCGCCTAGCGTGCCGAAAGTGATGATCTGACAGACGTGTTCCTCTCCATACTTTTCAATGACATAGTTAATGACTTCCCCTCGCCGATCCATGCAAAAATCCATATCAATGTCCGGCATGGTCACACGTTCAGGGTTTAAGAAGCGTTCAAACAGAAGATTGTAGGAAAGCGGGTCCAGGTCAGTTATGCGGAGAGCGTAGGCCACGAGACTTCCCGCTGCAGAACCTCGTCCTGGCCCCACAGGAATGCCGCGTGAGCGCGCAAAATTGATGATATCCCAGACGACCAGAAAATATCCGGCATAGCCCATCGACGTCAGGATGGCGAGTTCGGCTTTCAGGCGGCGTTCGTAGGCCTCACTCGCGATGCCCGTGGGTCGTTCACGAAGGCGGGCGGTCAATCCTTCCTTGGTCAGTTTTTCAAGATAACTTTCCCTTGTCTCTCCTTCCGGGACTGGATAATTCGGGAGGTATGATGTTCCAAACGTCAGTTCGAGATTGCATTGTTCGGCAACTTGACAGGTGTTCAAGACGGCCGATGGGAGCTCGGAAAAATCAGCGACCATTTCTTCGGTAGATTTCACGTAGAGTTGGTCGGTGTCAAATTTCATGCGCGATGGGTCTTTGAGGGTTTTTCCCGTTTGAAGACACAGCATGATTTCGTGAGGGCGAGCATCCCGTTTTTTCAGGTAATGGCAATCATTGGTTCCGACGAGGGGCATGCCGAGTTTCTTGTGAATCTCCACGAGACCGCGATTGGCGATGCGTTGGTGGTCAAGTCCGTTGGCTTGAACTTCGAGGTAGTAGTGGTCTTTCCCGAAAATGGAGCGATATTCATCGGCCACACGAAGGGCTTCGTCCATGTTATTCTGCCCGATGAGGTAAGGAATTTCGCCACTCAAACAGCCGGATAAGGCGATGAGCCCTTCATGGTGTTGGGCTAGTAACTCCTTATCCATCCGTGGTTTATAGTAGAAACCTTCCAGATAAGCCTTGCTGGAAAGTTTCATGAGATTTTGGTACCCCGTGATATTCGTGGCGAGAAGAATGAGGTGGTAATAGTCATTGTGCGCCAAGTGCCCTTCTTTTCGTTGCCGGCGACTGCCGGGGGCCATGTAGGCTTCACAACCGATGATCGGTTTCACACCATGGGTTTGGCCTTTTTGAAAGAAATCTATCGCGCCAAACATATTGCCATGGTCGGTCATCGCGACAGCCGGCATGCCAAATTCTCTGACTTGTTTGAAGAGAGGGTCGAGTTGGTTAGCGCCATCCAGGAGGCTATATTGTGTGTGGAGATGAAGATGAACGAATTGGGAGGCCACTGAGCAGTTCCTATTTCGAGAAAATGTTAATGAGGGTAACAGAGGCAAGTTTATCACAGCTAGTATAGCATTATTGCACGAGTAAAAGGAGCGCAAGATTCCCTGAAAATCTTGCTGGGGATACCATGGGGATAACAAGAAGCCTGGCCAGAGTTTCTGGTTCTTACACGCAAAGGAGATCAAGATGATTTTAACCACCACACCATCGATTGAAGGTCGGAGAATTCGAGAGTATTTTGGCGTTGTCACCGGAGAGGCGATCATGGGGGCGAATTTTTTCCGTGATTTTTTCGCCAATATTCGGGATATCGTGGGAGGTCGATCTGGCGCGTATGAGAAAGAATTGGCCAGGGCTCGTCAAATCGCGTTTGAAGAACTTGAAGCGGATGCCGTGCGAGTTGGTGCCAACGCAATCGTGGGAATTGATTTGGATTATGAGGTTCTGGGTGAGTCGGGAAGTATGCTCATGGTCACCGTGAGTGGAACGGCGGTCCAGTTGGAATAAGGCCGTGAAAGAACGTGAAAGGTCAGTACAGATGTCGATCTTCACACTTGTGGCCTCTGGTGGATGCAGTGATTCACCTCGTTAAGTCTTTCTCGAAAAACACCGACAAGAGGAGATACGAGACCTGAATTGGTCTTGCTCTGCATGTGATAGCGTGTATCTGACCTCTTATTCCCGTTGTGAATCGTTAGTGTTGACCGAGCGAGGGACTGTGGCTGTATACCAGGATCATCATTCACGATTGAATCAAGATGACGATGTTCAGGCGAGACCTTTGAAATCTTTTTTGGAAGCCATCGCCGATCGACGGGCTGTGCCGGGGGTTCTCTCATTTTCTGCCACAGGCGAAGTGCTGTTCATGAACCCAGAGGCGGAAGTGCTCAGTCGCCAGATCATCGGAAGTCGAAATGGAAATGCGAGCGGCGATCGCTTTCCCTCTGAGGTGTTAGACCTGTGTGACGACCTTCAAGCGTCATTACAGAAGCCCATGACCGCGGAAGATTGTGAACAGTTGGAATTGCGCCGGGTCACAGGCAATTTACAGTTGCCTGTTTTGTTGCGAGGGTTCGTCTTACCTGACAGACATCAGGCGACGGATACCCGACTTTTGATCCTCATGGAAAAAATTGGTCGAGAAAGCCAGGTGATCCCGACGCAAACAAAAGAACGGTTTCACCTAACGGATCGAGAAGAAGAAATCGTCGAACATATCGCCGATGGTCTGACGAATAAAGAAATCGCAAAAGCCTTGTCCATCAGCGAGCATACGGTCAAAGAACATGTTCGGCATCTCCTCAAAAAAACCAAATCCTCGACTCGCACGGGCATTCTTGCCCAAATCTATCAAGATTCATAAATCCTGCGTTTTTGTCTCCGACTCAATTCGGTAATCGTGCAGTCCTGCCGGTCTTAATCGGATTTGCCCATCCCATTGTGTGTCCATTGACTTGATTCTCTGAAGCTCAACGAAGATAATCGACCAGTCGATTATCCGCCAACCTCTCTCACTATCCTAGGATCTAGATGAATGTACTCAGCCAAATTGGTCTGGTGTTTGCCATGGCGAGCCCTGGGGCGAAACAAGATGAATCACGTTTGCTCGAGGCATTGCGAAACGGCGATGAACGTGCGTTTATGCAGGTGGTTGATGAATATTCAAATTCGCTTTTGCGAGTGGCGATGGCCTATGTTCCCAGTCGAGCGGTGGCTGAAGAAGTCGTACAAGAAACGTGGATGGGGGTGCTTGCAGGACTCCCTCGATTTGAAGGCCGATCTTCCTTTAAAACGTGGCTCTTTACGATCCTGACCAATCGGGCCAAAACTCGAGGCCAACGAGAAAGTCGGTACATGCCTTTCCCGGAAAAAGGTAAACCCGAGGATGGAGATGAGGGACAGGGTGTGGACGTGGATGCATTCATTCAAACCGGTTCCAAGGCCGGCCATTGGATTACGCCGCCGCACGCATGGGATCATGGGACGCCAGAACGATTAGCATTATCGAAAGAAAGCCGAGAACAGATTGAAAGAGCAATAGCTGCGCTTCCTGACACGCAACGACAAGTCATGACGCTTCGCGATCTTGAAGGAATGAGTTCAGGGGAAGTTTGTAACATCTTGGGTGTAACAGAGACTAATCAACGGGTTCTGTTGCATCGTGCACGGACTCGGGTTCGAAAAGCTTTGGCCCAGTACATTGAGGGGCGGTCAGGGCAATAGCCATGAGTCACAGCTTCAAAGACCATCTTCTGGCATATATGACAGGAAATTTATCCTGTCAGAATGTAGCTGAGATCGTGACGGAGTATCTCGAGGGAACGATGTCATGGACTACATGGATACGATTTCATATGCATTTGGGTTTCTGCCGGTCCTGTAGGAATTATTTGCGACAGATGAAATATACGATTCAAACACTCAGACAACTTCCATCGGAACCGATCTCGCCAGAGGTTCGGGAAGAGCTGCTTCGACGTTTTCGGGATTGGAAGAAGACGTAATCTTCTGTTTTCATGGGCAAGAAACAGTGTTAGGGCTCATCTGGTCTTGTTTCTTGAGTGATCCACCAGGTTTTTGTTGCAAACAAGTATTGATGGCTCTTCGGCGAAGGAGTGTAATCTATGGCTTTGACGAATTCGACGATGCTTCCCCTTGGGACACCGCTACCGCCTTTTCAATTACCAGATGTTAAGTCGGGGCAGAGGGTTTCCCAGGAAATCTTCAGCGACTCCCAAGGTGTCTTAGTCATGTTTATCTGTAAGCATTGTCCGTTCGTCGTCCATGTCGAAGATGAACTGGCACGTATTGGAAGGGACTATCGCAACAGAGGTCTCGGTATCATCGCCATCAGCAGTAATGATGTGAGCAAGTATCCTGACGATGCGCCGCACTCCTTGAAAACGATGGCTGAGTCTTTAGGGTTTGTTTTCCCGATGTGCTATGACGAAAATCAGGCGGTGGCCAAAACCTTCACCGCAGCCTGTACGCCAGATTTCTTTCTTTTCGACAACAAGCATACGTTGGTGTACAGAGGTCAACTAGATGACAGTCGTCCAGGAAATGGCAAGCCGGTAACAGGGAAGGATTTACGAGCTGCGGTTGAACTCGTGTTAGCCGGCAAGTCCGTTCCCCAAGATCAGCGGCCAAGTGCGGGATGTAATATTAAATGGAAATCAGGAAATGAGCCGGATTATTTTTGAGAAAGACAAGAGATGAAGCACGTTCTTCGTCTTACTGCTTCTTTTTAAAAGTGATGTCCCCATAATACGCGATGGCGGCCTCTTTGGTGTTGTCGGTATCCGTCATGAGAGCCACTCCGGAAATCATCGGAGGTTCTTGGCCAAAGGCGCGTTTGTAATCTTCATACACGTTGCGTTCTTCGGTGACCCACTTGCCAAGCCTGTCCTCACCACTTTGAATCACGAACATTTGGACGCGATCCGTGTAGGGGTTCGGGACAACGGTCCCGACAGGACTTTTGCTTGCCCAGATATAGTTGATCGCGGCAAGAGGGGGATACTGACCATAGAGTAACCTGGCCGCTTCATACTTGGCCTTTTCGAATAGCCCGACCTTGGTGCTGTCGTAGATAAAGGTAATATAGATTCGCGCCGGATAATCATCGCCGTCCTTTTTTGTGACGTCTCCATTTTTAAACACATTTTCGACTTTCCATCGCCAGGAGACGATCGGAAACTCTTTCGGGTCTATGGTAATGGGTCGTGTGAGTCCGGATGAGCTTTCGACACTCGTGGCCTTGACGACGACCTGATCATTGTCTTTGACGAGCTCGTACCGTGTGTGCTCTTTGATTTTGTCGAAGGTCAATGGTTCCCAACCAGTAGGGAATTCCTCTCCTTCTTGAGCGTGAGAGAATGTTCCAACTTCAAGGGTTGTGTCGGAGGTTGAGTCCGCGATGCTGGCGGCCGGCCACCAACAGAAGATGATCCAGACGACAATCATCCATCCCGTGGCGTACGTACGGAAACGGAGGCGCCGAGTTTGTTCTGCGGAGGAGCAGCGGGTGCCAGGTGACGTGTCTGAGTGAGCGATTACCGTGTCCATGCGAACCATTTCTTGAGCAGTTGCTTCTTCCAATCTGTCAATGTCGTTTTTCTCCATGCGTTTGCGACTTTTTTAATGACTTCAGCTTGAGTCGGGTAGGGATGTATGGTTCCGGTGATGGTGCTCAGGCCGATTTGGGCTTTCATCGCCAATGTAAACTCGCTGATCATGTCCCCCGCATGAGCGGCCACGATCGTCGCGCCCAGGATTGTATCAGTTCCTTTTTTCACATGCACCCTCGCAAATCCCTCATCTTCTCCGTCCAGGATAGCGCGATCCACTTCATTCAGTGAAAACGTGAATGTGTCGATCGCGATGTTTTTCGATCGTGCCTCTTGTTCATACAAACCCACATGCGCGATTTCTGGCTGGGTGTAGGTACACCAAGGAATGATGAGGGAATGCGTGCTGGCATATCCGAGACCAAAAGGATGCGGAAAGAGTGCATTCTGGATCACGATTTGAGCCATGGCGTCAGCCATGTGCGTGAACTTAAAGGGAAAGCAAATATCCCCAGCCGCGTAAATGTTGGCGTTCGTCGTTTGAAGCCGGTCATTGACTTTCACCCCCGAGCGATGATCATAGGCAATGCCCACAGTGTCGAGCCCAAGACCTTCGACATTCGGGGCTCGTCCTGTACTGACTAGAATTTCATCGACGATCAGTTCTTGCTGGTGTCCTTTCGATTCAAAGTATACGATTTTTTCAGGACCTCGAGATTCAATCCTTTGAATGTCAGATTGAGACACGAAACTCACGCCGTCTTTTCTCATTTGTTCCTGGACGATTTGAGCGGCATCGGTATCTTCCCGTGGAAGAATATGTTCGGTCCTCTCAAAAAGGTGGACGTCACTCCCAAAGCGGGCGAACGACTGAGCCATTTCGCATCCAATGGGACCGGCTCCAATGACGGCCAGACGCCGTGGAAGGCGGGTTAACGTGAAGATCGTTTCATTGGTGAGATAGCCTACATTGTCTAACTCTTGAATTGGAGGCGCTGCAGCCCGAGCCCCCGTGCAAATAACCGCTTTCGTAAAACGTAGAGTTTGACCATTCACGTCAACTGTGTTGGAGCCAGTGAATTTTCCTTCGCCGATGAAGACATCAACGCCCAGTTTTTTGTACCGGTGAGCTGAATCCACATGGCTGATCCGGGCGCGGAGTTTCCGCATTCGTTCCATTGCCGTCCCGAAATCACGTGTGACTCCGTTGGGAGGCAGTTCGATGCCAAATTCATTCGCGCGCTTCACTTCCGCCCACGTTCGTGCGGCACGGATTACCCCTTTGGAAGGGACGCACCCTACATTCAGACAATCGCCGCCCATAAGATGGCGTTCAATTAAGGCGGCGCGGGCACCGAGTGCGGTCGCGACAGCCGCGGTAATCAGGCCTGCAGTCCCAGCCCCGATGACCACCAGATTATATTGTTCCGCTGGTTCAGGGTTGATCCATTGAGGCGGATGTACGTTGTTGACCAGCTCTTGATTGAATTGGTCCATGGGTAACACTTGGGTCGAATCGACAGTCATGGGCTTCGGTTGAATCATCGTTTCCCTCTATCGTCGTCGTGGTATGGTGGTAAGAGTTGGCACGGATGGCTTAGTGGATTCCGGTTCACGGCGATAAGGATTCCGGGTTATTCTTCCCAGTAAGCTTCCGGTAGACAATGGGCATGATGGCGAGTAAGCCCAGAAACGTAAAGGCCAGTAATACTGGTGGAGATGCGATTTCCGATAATGAATTGATCGTGCCGAGTTGACGGCCGGCAAATGCAAACACAAAGCTCCCGGGAATGATTCCCAGAGCCGTGGCCGCGATGTAGGTTCCAAGGTTCACTCGTGTCAGGCCGGACACCAAGTTGACCAAAAAAAACGGAAACGCCGGAATCAGGCGTAGTGTCATCAGATAACTGAAAGCATTTTGGGCGAATCCCGCTTGAATCGGCCCCAGGCGATCTCCAAATTTCGTCTCAATCCAATCACGCAGAAGATAACGTGCGGCAAGGAATGCGAGTGTGGCTCCAGTAGTGGCGCCGATGTTGACTAATAGAGTTCCGAAAAAGCTTCCGAACAGGAATCCGCCGGCGAGGGTCAGAATGGCACCTCCAGGGAGTGAAAACGCGGTTTGAGTGATGTACACCAGGATGAAGAGAGACGCGGCGATCGTGAAGTGGCTTTCAGTATAGGCGAGCAGTTGATCCCGGTTGGATTGTAGTGATGCTAAAGAAAGGTATTGACCAAGGTCAAAGTAGAAAAAAATGCCGATTCCAGCTGCGAAAAGGAATGTGAGAACGATTTTCCCGAGTGACTTTGGCGGTTCTTGAAGAGTTGTGCTGGATGTCTTGTTCAATGGCCAGCTCCCAGGGTGGGGTCGCTCGCTATTTTATTGGTGATCCTGGGTGTTGGAAACTCCAACACCAGCAATCATGACTTCGACGACTGCATTGATGTCTTCGAAAGGAGATAGTCGTTACATAAGTTTTTTGTTGACTGTTGGCAGAGGCGATCGCACGAGGCATATGGTTCCTGGTATGTACATCAAAATAGTCCGACTGTTTGAATCCTCAAGCTGGTTGTTCGTGAGTCTTGGCGTCTTACGCATAAAAGTATGAAGCAACATCCGTCGTTAGATTACAAGAGTCCCATCAGGAATACTAGGTTATGGGGAAAGATTGTGATGTTCGTCGTGATATTGGCTACCGCCTACTGGGCCTTCCAGCAGGCAGATATCGTGCAGTATTTTCACCCGGACCGACTCGTTGAATTTTTTCAGAGATTTGGTCTCCTTGCACCCATGGTGTTCATAGGAATGATGGCGCTGGCAGTGGTCGTGAGTCCCATTCCCAGCCTTCCATTGGATTTAGCGGCTGGCGCGGTTTTTGGGCCGTTCATGGGGACAGTCTATGCAGTGATTGGTGCTGAAATTGGAGCAATCATCAGTTTTCTGATCGGGCGAATGTTGGGTCGGGAAGTCGTGACCCGGCTCCTACGCACTGATGTGGTCTTTTGTGAGAAATGTTCGGATCATCATCTTATCGGATTCGTCGTTGTCGCGCGGCTTCTTCCGCTTTTTTCCTTTGATCTCGTCAGTTACGGGGCCGGCCTCACAACGATGAGTCTCAAGGCGTTTGCACTTGCGACATTCGTTGGCATGATCCCCCCGACCTTTGCACTGGTCTACTTTGGAAGCAGCACGGTCGCAGCTGATTGGATGGTCTTTGTTTTGGGACTGATATTGGTTGGACTTTTGATCCTTTTGCCAAAACTGATCATGAACAATCGGTCGGCGTGGTGGGTTCGATTGGTGTTGGGGGAAAAGCCTGAGACGGGGGAAACATCGGGGGCCTCTTCGGCGTCAGCGATGAAATGCTCATGGTGCGGAGCCAAGAACGGAGTTCAGGGTTTGGAACGCTAGGAAAGTTTTGATACGAGTTCTTCAGCCGGATACGTTAAGATTTCAGCGAGGGTCGGATGGTAATGTGGAATCCTGATCAAATCATGCACTGTGCCACGGAAATACATGATGGCGATAAATTCATGAATCAGTTCGGACGCTTCAGGCCCGACGATATGTCCGCCGATGATTTCTCCGGTTTTCGGGTGACACAGGATTTTGACATGCCCGTATGTTTCTCCCAGGCAAAGCGATTTTCCGTGTTCGTTAAAGAGATATGAGGCCGCCAGATAGTCGATGCCTTGCTGCTGGCATTCTCGTTCATAGAGCCCCACGCTTGCGATTTGAGGATCGGTGAACACGACCTGGGCTTTCAGGCGGTCATCCTGCAGGCGGGGCGTGGCGCTCGGGTGAACGGCATTCCAGCCGGCGATTTCTCCCTGTTGGATCGCGATGTGGACAATTTCATGGAGCCCATTGACATCCCCGACCGCAAAGATGTGAGGTGTGGAGGTCCGCATGTCGCTGGAAACCTTGATGGCGCCGTTGTGGACTTTGACGTTGGCTTTTTCTAGTTGAAGGTTCGCGATATTGGGATGACGTCCTAGCGCCTGAAGAATGACCGCGGCAGATACAGCTTGTTCTTTCCCTTGGTGGTGGAAGTGAACCGTTTTCTCGTTCCCGGTTTGCTCAACGCGCCGAATCGTTGTGCCGGTCAAGACGCGCATCCCTTCTTTCTGAAGGCGTGCTTCAAGGGGACGTGCCAAATCTTCATCACCCTGAGACATGACATGTCCGCTTCGTTGCAGGAGCGTGACACGGGTGCCGAGTCGTGAAAAGAATTGAGCCAATTCAAGGGCGACCGCTCCGCCGCCGAGGGCAATCATCGACTCCGGAAGCGTGCGTAAATCCAGGGCCTCATCACTGGTGATATAGCCCACTTCCTCTAAGCCGGGTAGCGGGATGCGAGAGACAACCGACCCGGTGGAGATAATGAAGGCTTTGCCCGTCAAGCGATGTGGGCCGGCCTGGACTTCGGTAGGAGAAAGAAAGTGCACACGTTCTTCATAGAGGGTGAACCGCGGATCTTTCAGGGCGTCGATTCGATAATCGGCAAATTCTTGAATCAACTGAACCTTACGGTCGATAATAGCGGAGAGGTTGGCTTTGGCCGAGACCGGATAGAGTCCGAATTCTTCGGCCCTTTGCATGAGCGACATGACATCGGAGGAGCGAAGGAGCGTTTTGGTTGGCATGCAGCCGCGAAGGATGCACAGGCCTCCTAAGGGGCCGTGATCGATGATAGCCACATCGGCGCCGTTTTCTTGTGCGGTTCGTGCGGCAGCATATCCGGCAGAGCCGCCGCCGATGATGATCACGTCGTGGTTCATGCTCTTATGCGCGGTTGAGAGGAAACCGGAGCCGATCCTACTCTGAATGGGACAGATGTGCAACTTTGTTGTGTATGAAATCTGAATGGCCATACTACATTCTGTATCGCATGGGGATGCTTGGGCTGCTCATGATCCTCGCGCAAGGGTGTGTGACGTCCACAGGGCCGCTCGCGACGTTACCGATCGTGAGCCCGGATGCGGCTGAGCACAATCGTCTGGGGATTGAAGCTTATAATAGCGGGAAGTGGGAGGAGGCGAGGCAGCAGTTTGAGCAGGCGGTGTTGATTGATGCGCAATTGCCTGAGGCTCACTTCAATCTGGCTCTGACATTACACAAACTCGAAGACCATGAAGGGGCGACACGGCATTTTCAGCAGGCCGGAAGGTTGGCTCCAACGAGTGCGAGCATTGTCGAGACGACATTATACCGGAATCATCTTGGTCTTTCCTCGACCTTCGAACGCCATCTCAGTGGTGGGTATCGATATGCGAAGTGAAAATTATCTTGATCCGCTCAGTATGCGATTGATTCTCCATCTCGACAGGGAGAGAAGTCGTCAAGGATGATCTTTCAGGGGCACGTCGAAGTTTATGCCATGTTTACCTGTAATGTTTTTGAAAGCCAATGACAGCTCTCGTGGGCGGGCATCGGAGGTGTGACCCAATACCCTTGGATGATGTCACAGCCGAATTCCGCCAGAAGATCAGCTTGAGATTCGGTTTCAACGCCTTCGGCGATGATCGTCAGTCCTAATGTGTTGCTGAGGGCGATAATCGCTCTGACGATCGCAGCGTTGTTCGTATCGGTATTGATGTCATGGATGAGTGACTGGTCGAGTTTGAGCCCGTCCAATGGAAAGGCTTTAAGATAACGGAGTGAGGCATAGCCAACTCCAAAATCATCGATGTAAATTCTCACGCCCATGGCTTTCAGTTCTTGCAAGGTGGAGAGGGTGCTGGGTGATTCATTGATTAAAAAGCTTTCCGTAAGCTCCACTCTCAGGAATTGCGGGTCAAGTTGGGTTTCTTGAAGAATGGACTCGATGGCGGCCGGCAGGCTTCGCTTGTGCACTTGTCGAGCTGAAAGATTCACCGAGACCGGAGAAATCGGCAGGCCTTCGCTTTCCCATTTTTTGAGCTGTGCACTCGCTGTGTGCAGAACCCATTCTCCGATGGGCACGATCAACCCGGATTCTTCTGCTTTCGGGATAAAATCCATAGGACCAATCATGCCCTGGTAAGGATGTTGCCAACGAAGCAACGCTTCCATGCCGATGATTTGTCGGGTACGAAGGTCCAATTGGGGTTGATAGTGCAGTAAAAACTCACCTTTCGTCAGAGCCCGACGGAGTTCAACGTCGATCGTGTTTCCATCCAGTGGCGAATTCTGCATGCCGGCCGTATAAAATTGAAAGTTGTTCCCGCCCTGTGCCTTGGCCCGGTACATCGCGGTATCGCTATGCTTCAATAAGTCCTGCGCTTTGGCGCAATCCCAAGGGTAGATCGTGGCGCCTATGCTGCAAGTAACATGGAGCTCATGATCTTGCACCATCATGGGTTGTGAGACCAGATCGATCAGCCGTTGCGCGATCATGCCAACATTCTCGACAGACGAGATTTCGTCGAGAAGAATAGCGAATTCATCTCCCCCCATCCTGACGCCGGTATCCACTTCACGTATGCATTTTTTGAGTCGGCTGGCAACGGTCTTTAACACCATGTCGCCATAGGCATGCCCAAATGTATCGTTAATGGCTTTGAATTGATCCAAGTCAAGAAACAACAGGGCAATCGCGGTGTCGTTTCGGTTACATCGGGCCAGGGCATAGTGGAGGCGTTCATGAAATAAGCCACGATTGGCGAGACCGGTCAGATGGTCATAATGGGCCTGATAGGTGACCTGTTCATGGACGCGATGGCGCTCGACCGCGTATCGAATCGCTCGACTGAGGGCATGGCTATTGACCTGTCCTTTGATCAGGTAATCCTGAGCGCCGTTTTGAACGGCTTGAACCGCCAAGGCTTCATCTTCGAGGCCGCTTAAGATCAGAATGGCAGACGATGGGTGTGCCTGACGAAGTTGTCGCAGGGTGTCGAGTCCGAGGGATTGAGGCAAGTCCAAATCGAGGAGCAGGATATCAAATGTCGATTGTTGAAAGAGTGTAAATGCTTCTCTAAGACTCGTGGCCTGTGTGAATGTGAATTGTGTGCCCAGTCCGTCTTTAATCATCTCGAGAATAAGAGTTCCATCATCAAGGTCATCATCGACGAGAAGAACATTGAGCAGGGTCGGGTCTGACTGGGCCATGGTGAGATTTCCTTCTTGTATTGTTGGACAATATCGTTTGTTGCTGCGTACCTCTATATCTTTTCGGGACTTCGTTCTCGATGCTTGAGGTTATTGGGAAAATAATTTAGCGGTGGCCGGTTGATTCGTGTTGGAAGAAATTGCCCGGTATTTTGTTTGAATTTTCCCGGCGTCAAAGGTCTGACATTTTCCTCACCGATAGTGCCCCTCCATTCCCATCTCTCTCTGACGACTGCGGCGTTCCAATTGGCTTCTCTTTTGATCTTGCTCTTGGTTGTAGGGTGTTTCATGGGGTTCATTCTTCATCTCGTTTGACCGACATATGGATGATTGAGAAACACTTCGTTCATCCTTGGCCCTGTTTTTTAGGTTTTGGCTCTTACGCGGAAAGTGTAGCGGGCGGTGTAAATAGGAAACTCTGAGACTCTTGGTGACAGAAGCGTGAATTGTATATGACGGGGCATAGCCTCTCAGACTCATCTTGTTGTTTGCCTGTTCCTGCGCGAATGTCTTGGACCGCCCAAGAACGATGGGTATGGGAGAGGATATGTCAAGGGCATATAGCAGATTTAAATGAATATGATGGGCTCACTCACGTGTTGGACCCCACACAGCCCGCGTGCTGGCCACAATCTAGAATTCTGCGCGCCTCTTTTCTTTGTTGCATTCTTCTCGATAAACACTACTCATGCGCGATTCCTAGGCAAGGCGTTCGAATCAAAGGGGCATGGTGGCAGGATGAAATAAACGGGGCACACTGTCTGATTGCCCATGAGCTTTGGCTTCACGCTTGCTATTTTGAGCAACCCGTTCATTTTGAGTATGTAAAAATCAAGGGTACTCTTTCGTTTGAGGGGTCTTCATTCGTTGAAAAATTATCATTGGGCAACGGGACAATCGATGGAGACCTCGTGTTTGATCGATGCACGATGTCCATGCCGTTGGACATGATGCATTTGCACGTGCGTGGATTGCTCTGGGCTGGTTCGGCCGGATGTTTCGCGTCTATCTCACTTCGGGGAAGTCGTCTGGACCGTGGTCTGACACTATCCGGGATCACAATTTACGGAATGGTAGATCTTGAGCAGGCTCAAATTGGAGGAAATGTGTTTGTCGAACAATCGGAGGTTCTGTCCTCGTTGTCATTGAGCCGGGCGACTATTCATGGCAATCTTTCTCTTAAAAAAACGGTAATCGTTCATGCGGTGCATTTGCATAGCCTTGAAGTGCAGGGGGGACTGTTTCTTCGATCGGGCCTACGATGTGAGCTGCTGGATCTTCGGAACGCACATTGTGGAGGTTCTGTGACGATTCAAGGTGAGCGTATCGCAGGGGGAATAAATTTAGCAGGAGCGGAGATCGATGGTTCGTTATTTATTGGAGGAGGGCTGTCTTGTCACTCAATGAATCTGTCTGGAGCCACCGTGGGGCAATCGTTAACGCTCGTTGACGTGCAGGGTACAGAGAAGGTCACGATGACAGCCGTCCAAGTTGTTGGCAGTCTCATTTTGGGCGCTCACGTCCGATTGGGCGCAGTAGACTTAGTCGATGCTCATGTCGGAGGTCCCGTACTATTTATCGACGTGGAAATTTGCGGGACCGTCAACATGAAAGCCATTCATGTTGGAGGAAGTTTGAATCTGTATGAAAATGACCGCTTTGGTTCAGTCAATCTCGATCAGGCTCAGGTTCAAGGCCGACTTGCTATTGTCGGGGCAACATTTTCGCAAACCCTCAGTATGGATGGCATTCAAGCGAATGGTGGTGTATTCATCGGTGAGGGGACGCAATTTAATCAGGTGAGTCTTTTCCAGCATTAGCTCACATCATTTCTGTTTTTCTCGCCGCTATTCCTCCCTTTCAGTTGAGGAACCTGAAATTTTCCTCTCGCTTTCTGAGTCTCATCAGCTTCAGCAAAAAACAAGCAAAGACTCGTGAGAAACATGATAGGGCCTTGGCTATTTTGTGCCCACAGAAATACATGAATATCCTTTTATTACAATTGGTTATATGAGATTATTGTTTAATGATTCGTAATGTCGTAAATGCGCATATGTTCTTAGGTGTTAGTTTCCTTTACTTTCTCAATGAAACACCGTATAGTAGCTATAAGTTTTGCCTAGACGGAACCCGCGTGGATTGTGAATTGAGTTACTGTGACTTTTTTCCTATAAATCATAGGCTTAAGAAAATTATCGTCAGTAGTTTTTTGATAAAACTTATTTCGATTTGTATGACCAGACACGTCACGCCAAAATTTCTTCAATAGGTAACAGGTAATAAGTATAGTTTAATAAGAATTTCCACGTTTGTTTTTTTGATAACTCGCTTTTTGCGAAAATAAAATGAAGATAAAATTGTTTTTGAAATCTTAAGTTCCATTACTCGATTTTAAGAAAACATTAGGCGGCGTGTTCGAGTGAAGAAGATGGTGAGAAAGCATTCTAATCATTGTTTGTGAAGGGGTGTTGCATGTCAAAAGAAAAAATTGTTGGTGATGTTCAGCGGCTAATCACCCTCGCGAGAGAAAAAGGGCACCTAACGCATAAGGATCTTTCTCAAGTTCTCCCAGTAGAAATCGTGACGTCAGATCAGCTCCATGTTGTCCTCTTGGCCTTAAACGAAATGAACATTGAGGTCTTGGATTTACCTAAAGATGTCATTCAACATGCGGCATCCGGAGCAGACATCGAAGACTCAGATCACTCCAACGATGATTCAGACAATAGTAATAGTGACATAGACTTAACGCCTGGTGAACCCACTCGAATCGATGATCCTGTTCGACTCTACTTGAAGGAGATGGGACGGGTGCCGCTGTTGACTCGCGACGGAGAAATTGATCTTGCTAAACGCATCGAAGAGGGAAAGCGCGAACTGGCATGCGCCATGTTCGGGATGCCTGTGACCATTCAACAGTTTGAGATGCTTTACGAACAACTCAAGAATCAGGAGATTCGCGTGCGTGACTTGGTTTTACTCCAAGACACACTCGATGAGGAGGAAATTGAGGAAGAGCCTCAGGCTAGCGAGCAAGAGGATGAAGAGTTGCACCAGCGAACATTGGAGATCCTCGGTGCAATCCGAAAACATGGGCGATCCTTGATGACTTTGTATGGGAATCAGCGAAAAGCTGCATCTTCCAAGACGAAGAAGGGGCAGTTGGAAAAACGAATCTCTGATGTTTGTGATCAGTTTGTCGATCAGATCGAAGCCTTGAACTTGCATCAGCGTGTTCGGGATCAGATGTTAAAACGTATCAAGGATATCGGGAAAGAGATTTTTGAATGTGAAGCCGTCATACGTCGGAGTACGGCCCGGTTGGGGTACGCGAACCAAGATAGCATGCAAGTTCTTTCATCACGTTCTCGTGCTTCGTCAAAGACGACTATTGGGCGGCGGAAAGTCGAGTTGAGTACCCAGGAAGTCGCGAAGCTTAAAGATGCGATCGCTGAAGCCAAGCATCGGTTAAAAGAAGTACAAGAGGAAATCGTATTGATTCCACTCAACGAGTTTCAAGATGCCTTGAATAATCTTGGGAGAGCCGAATCTAAAGTGAAACGCGGCAAAGCACAGCTCATTGAAGCCAATCTGCGCTTGGTGGTGAGCATTGCACGGAAATATACCAATAGAGGCCTTCAGTTTATCGATCTTATTCAGGAAGGAAATATTGGACTCATGCGGGCCGTGGATAAGTTCGAGTATCAACGCGGCTATAAATTCAGCACCTATGCAACCTGGTGGATCCGACAAGGCGTAACCCGCGCGATCGCAGATCAGGCACGAACCATTCGGATTCCAGTTCATATGATCGAAGCCAACACGAAACTCGCGAGAACGGCACGACAATTAGTGCAGCAACTTGGTCGGGAGCCAACCCCTGAGGAAATCGCCAACCGTATGGGGCTCACGGCTGAAAAAGTTCGAATGATGTTGGATATTTCCAAGGGGACTATCTCATTAGAAACACCAATCGGAGAAAAGGAAGATAGTCAACTTGGCGATCTTATCGAGGATAAAAATGCCGTCTCTCCGATGGATGCGGCCAATCGGTATGATCTTCAACGTCAAATCGCGAATGCTCTTGGTGTGCTGACACCTCGGGAAGAAACCGTGATCAGAAAACGGTTTGGGATCGGGGATAGTACCGATCATACGTTAGAGGAAATCGGACAGGATTTTGACGTGACACGAGAGCGGATCCGTCAGATTGAGGCCAAAGCGCTCAAAAAATTGCGTCACCCAAGTTGCAGTCATAAGCTGAGGAGTCTTGTCGAGCATATCTAACGTTCTTCCATTACATTGTTCTTACCGTCAAAGGCCCCGTCATGAATGACGGGGCCTTTTTGTTGAGCCATGTTTTGATAGATATAAGTATATGGCGTTCTAGCGTTGCACCTCTTCTAGCGTGCTTTCTTAAATGGTATTATGGATGAACTATGCGTATTTTGGTTGTTGAAGACGAGCCCAAAGTCGCCTCGTTTATACGACGAGCCTTAGAAGAAGAAAGCTATGCCGTGGACGTTTGCGCGGATGGCCAGCAGGGTCTAGATTGGGCGCAGTCGGTCGACTACGACTTAATTATTCTAGACCTGATGTTGCCGGGAATCCCTGGGCTTGAGCTGCTGAAACAAATCCGTCGGGGGGGGGTCAAGACTCCCGTGGTTATCCTGACGGCTCGTTCGGAAGTAGATCAGCGTGTGAAGGGCCTGGATGCGGGGGCGGATGACTATTTGACCAAGCCCTTTGCTATCGAGGAGTTATTAGCCCGTACTCGAGCGCTTCTTCGCCGTGCTGGGGGAGCTCCTACGGGGATTTTGCAGGTTGATGATTTAGTCTTAAATCCTGTCACAAGAGAAGTCACGCGGGGCGACCAGCGTATAGATTTAACCACCAAGGAGTATGCCCTCTTAGAATATTTAATGCGAAATGCCGGACGAGTGCTTACCAGGCCGATGATCACGGAACATGTCTGGGATTTAGACTTCGATACCTTTACGAATGTGATCGATGTTTATATCAGTTACCTGAGAAATAAAATTGATCGAGGGCGTAAACAGAGCCTCATTCAGACCGTACGCGGCTCTGGATATGTCATGAGGTCGGAGACATGAGTCAGGCCTCGATCCGAGTCCGACTGACGTTGTGGTATGGGACAGCGTTAGCGTTGATTCTGATCGTGTTTGCCGGAACCATGTATTTTGTCATGTCTCGCGCATTGCGAGATCAGGTTGATGCTTCACTTGAAGAGGCGGCTTCGGCCGCCATTCGAACATTAGGAGAGCACCGGTTTGGACCATTCTTGATTTTCGAAGATTTGTCACAAAATTTTCCAGAACTGGCTTTGCTCGATAAATTTTTTCAGATTTTTGGCCCGGCGGGCCAGGTGACCATCCAATCCGCGAATATTAAGAGCCGGGAGATTCCGCTCAGCCAGACGGCCTTTCAAGCTTCGCTTAAAGGCCATTCGACGTTTGAATCTGTCAGATTTGATCATGGAGTTCCGTTCCGATTGTTCTCAGTGCCTATTCGCCATACGGATCGGCTTGTCAGCATTCTCCGAGTTGGAACGTCCCTGTACCCGACCGAGAAAATGTTGCAACGACTGCTCTTGGCTCTTCTTATTGCCTCACCGATCGCGATCATTGTCTCTTTGCTGGGTGGCTGGTTCTTGGCCGGTCGCGCGTTGGAACCCGTGAATGTGATCACTCGTGCGGCCGAACGGATCGCGGATGGTGATTTAACGCAGCGGATTACGAGTCCACGCTCGACCGATGAAATCGGACGTCTGGCGTCGGTCTTCAATGACATGATTGCGCGGCTTGAAATTTCTTTTCGTCAAATCCGCCAGTTCAGCGCCGATGCTTCCCATGAACTTCGTACGCCCTTGACGATCACGAAGGGAGAAACCGAATTGGCTCTGCGTCGTCCAAGAGCGGCTGAAGATTACAGGCAAGCTCTTGAAAGCAATCTGGAAGAAATCGATCGTATGAGCCGAATTGTCGATGAATTGTTATTTTTATCTCGGGCTGATCTGGGCGAGATCAAAATGACGATGACCGAGGTTCATTTTGATGAGTTAGTCCGGGAAGTTCAATGGCAAGCCACGGTTCTTGGTCAAGAACGACACATTGAGACCGTCTTAGAACGTGTTGACCCGGTCACCATACTCGGTGATGAACTTAGACTTCGTGAACTCTTGTTGAATTTGGTCGATAATGCGATTAAGTATTCCCACACGAATGGCAAGGTGCAGATCTCACTGACTACGGTAGGCACTCAAACCAAGCTAGAAGTCCGGGACTTTGGGATTGGCATCTCTTCTGTCGAACAACAGCGGATCTTCGATCGGTTTTATCGCACAGACACGGCCCGTGCTCACACATCGAAGGGGACGGGGTTGGGGCTTGCCATTTGTAAATGGATCGTCGAGGTTCATCGAGGAACTATTGAGATCCAGAGCTCAACTCATGCCGGTTCTTGCTTCACCGTCCTCTTGCCAATCCACTCACCTGGCCTGTAGCCACATTCCCATCCCGACCGGTTACATTAAAAAATTCTAATCTAAACTTAATCCTCCCTTCATGTCTCGTGAGTATATATACGAGAAAGGGTGCTCAGTGACGCATGGAGGAGGGTTGTATGAAACACAAAGCCATTCGTTTTTTAAGGGAATGTTTAGAGGATTTCCGACAGCTGTCAACTATTGATTGGTCGACAAATCGTTTGCTTGGGTGGATGGTTCCAGACTTTTTCTCATTAAGGGCACTGGTTCCCGTCGCGAGGCAGTCACGGCGTGGGTGCATTATGAGGGCATGCCGGATGAGAGCAACAGAGGACTTATGAGCAGGGAACGGCAGAAAAGAATTGGAAATTGACTAGGGCTAATGCAAAAGGAAAGAAAGAAGGAGGCTTGTCATGATGGTCTTGCATGAAACAGGAGAACATCTCGAGAGGAAAGGCAAAATCGCCAGACAATATCATGAAGAAAACGACAACGATATTGACGGTGGGATGCCTCAGAAATGGACTAAACGAAGTTCTGAGCATGAAGTCGGAGTATTTGATAAAGTGCCGGTTCCCAATGGCGAAGGATCGGTCTCACTCGAGACAGTCTATTTTCGCGACTTTCGAGCCAGGCCGCTTCTTGACCCTGATGCAGAGCTTCTTCTGGCTCGACAACTCCATGAAGGGTCGTCCACCATACGAGAGGTTCTACGTACGGCGAGACGCCTCTGTCAGCCATGGAGTTCACATCAAGAACTTTCATTTCTATCGACGCGGCTTGGAGAAATTGAAGAACTCAGTGGCCTTTCAGCTCCGAACATCCAAGAAGTCATCGATGCGTTGAATACTTGTGGTTCGCTCGTAAATCAATATGGGAAAAAGGGGGAAAGTGTCAGCCTCCAGCTCGAAGAGCTTCTCGGTTCGGTGGAACTAGCCCGAAAAAAGATCGAACGAGCGAAAGATGAACTGGTGCAGCGTAATCTTCGCTTGGTCATCGACATTGCCAAACGATACCTCAATCGCGGTCTTGGGTTCCTGGATTTGGTGCAAGAGGGAAATATTGGGCTCATGAAGGCTGCTGAACGATTTGATTATCAGCGAGGCTTCAAGTTCAGCACGTACGCGACTTGGTGGGTACGCCAAGGTATTACTCGGGCGGTAGCTGATCAATCCAGGACGATTCGAGTTCCGGTCCATACGACAGAGGCTTCGAATCGGATTGCTCGCACAGCACAAAAATTAGCCCAACAGCTCGATCGTGAGCCAACCTATGAAGAGCTCGCGGCCGAGATGGGATTGAGTCGGGAACGTATTAAAGAAACGATTCAAGCCTTTCAAGAACCTATATCTTTGGACGCTACTCCAGCAGAGGGTGATGGCCAGATTGGAGATCTCATTCCAGACCTGGAAGTCGTTTCACCAGATATAGAAATAGATAAGAAGAAAACTGCGCAGCAGCTTGACCAAGTTCTCCAGATCTTAACTCCTCGTGAGCGCCAAGTGGTTCGTTTGCGATTTGGGATTGGGCAAGATGAGCCATGGACTTTGGAACAGGTCGGCCAAAGTTTGTCGGTGACACGCGAGCGAATACGGCAAATTGAAGGAGTCGCGCTTAGAAAGCTCAAAGAGCCTAGAGTGAAGTCTTTACTGGCTGAATTGCGCTAATTGTTGTCCTTTTTGATGGTTCTAAGCAGTTTGGTCAGAAATAGAGTGATTTAAGTATATGCATGTAGGTTTTTAGCCATGAACTCCGTGAGACGAGATATTCAGACGCGCGGAAGTCATTGAATATAGGTAACATTCATGTAATAGGTTACAATCGTTAATCCCCTCAACATCTAGCGAAAAGGCGTAGGACCTGAGCCGTCAGGCTCCTACGCCTTTTTTACGTTCTTGTCGCCTGGTTACAATAGGCGACGAATGAGACTGGCTGTTATCAAATTTTCTTGCCGGGACTGTTGAAAAAAGCCGCCGCCGGCGTTCTCGGCCTTGCTGCTTGGCTCGCATTGCTCATGATTTTCGCCAATGGCCCCTTCCCTCGCATGATGAAGTGTTCAACAGAACTGAAACACGGAAGATGAGCCAAGACTTTTTTGAACCGCCTCGAAGCTGTTGGGGTACAACATCTTTCTGGCAGAATATGACCCTTGATACCCTCATTATTCAACACGCCCTTGCAGATTGCCGAACAGGTATGGGGAGGGCACCGAAGTCACACTTCAGGATTATCTTCCACCTGGTGGATTTTGCAATGGCCGATGAGATGGGTGACTTCAAGAGACGTTATGTAGGGGGAAGTTATCCCGTCGAGCCGAGGCACCGTGATAAACCATGAACATGATGATTAAGCCGGGACTCTTGATTCCCGAGAGAGCTTTGGTTTTTACCGCATCTCGCAGTCAGGGCCCAGGGGGGCAAAACGTGAACAAGGTGAATAGCCGTGTGACTCTGCATTTTGATGTTGTTGGTAGTCCATTTTTATCCCCGGCTCAGAAGTCTCGCGTGTTGTCTGTCTTGGGTTCACGGGTCAACGCCGAAGGGATGTTGCGCCTTGCGTGTCAAAAACATCGTATGCAATCCATGAATCGCGCGGAGCTTATGGATCGTTTCGCCCATCAACTTCGACAAGCCCTAGCGCCAAAACCGCATCGTGTTCCCACGCATGCGTCAAAAGCCATCAAAGAACAGAGGCTCGACCAAAAGAAACGTCGGGGCCAAATCAAAAAGAATCGAACTACGGTACGGAGAAATGAGGATTAGGAGTCATTCCGTGCGTATTGAGGATGAAAAGGAATTGTTCAGTATGTCTATATCGTCACGATCGAAGGGCCCTCAACCACCGAGTGCCAAGCGCGTCCCGTTCAGATTAGAAGAACATGGCCATGTCCGGGTTGATGACTATTATTGGCTTCGCGAACGCCAGAATGCGGATGTCGTGAGGTATCTCACTGACGAAAATGCCTATGCTGACGAGGTCATGGCGCATACGAAACCGCTGGAAGAGCAATTGTTTCAAGAAATTAAAGGACGAATCAAGCAGTCCGACTGGTCGGTTCCGTTTAAGATGGGAGCCTATTACTATTATGTTCGTTACGAACCTGAACGTGAGTATGGCATCTATTGCCGAAAATACGAGACCTTGGAAAATCCTGAAGAAGTCATGCTGGACGGCAATGTGTTAGCACAGGATTGTGAATACTTTTCTCTTGGGAATTGGATGGTGAGCTCGAGACAAGATTTCTTAGCCTATGCGGTGGATACTCAGGGCCGTAGGATCTATACGTTGTATTTTAAAAACCTTGTCACGGGCGAGGTGCTGAATGAGACGATTTCAAATGTGACGGGAAACATGGATTGGGCCAATGACAATCGCACGATTTTCTACAGCAAACAAGATCCGGACACGTTGCGATCTTGTCAGGTTTGGCGGCATGTGCTCGGGACGGAGCCCGAGAAAGACAAGCTGGTGTACGAGGAAAAAGATGAAACATTCTCGACCTATGTGTTCAAGACCAAATCAAAACAGTACCTCATGATCGCCTCACACCAGACAGTGTCGAGCGAATATCGTTTCCTTGATGCCTACGAGCCTTCCGGGGAATTTCGCGTTTTTCATCCACGCTCTCGCGGGCATGAGTATGACGTCGATCATTTTGACGGAAAGTTTTATATTCGAACGAATTATCAGGCGACGAACTTCCGACTGCTGGTTGCACCTGTGGAACATCATGCGATCGATCATTGGGCAGAGCTCATCCCTCACCGAGATGAAGTTCTGTTGGAAGGGATCGAACTGTTTTCTCGATTCTTAGTGGTAGAGGAACGTATTCAAGGGCTGATTCATCTTCGCATCATTCCTTGGGATGGAGGAAAAGAGCACGAGATTGATTTTGGGGAACCCGCCTACTACGCGGCCTTTGGGGATAACTATGAAATGGATGCTTCAACCTTGCGGTTTGGGTACACGTCCATGACCACTCCGATGAGTATCTATGATTATGATATGGAGACCAAGGAACGGGTTCTTCTCAAGCAAGAGGAAGTGTTGGGGGGATTTTGTGTTAGCAAGTACCGAACAGAACGTCTGCATGCAACGGCCAAGGACGGGACCTTCGTACCTATTTCGATCGTGTATCATCAAGGATTCGTCCCAGATAGTACAGCGCCATTGCTCCTCTATGGATATGGTTCCTATGGCGCGAGCATGGATGCGAGTTTTAGCTCGGCTCGTCTCAGTCTGTTGGATCGTGGGTTTGTGTTTGCCATTGCCCATATTCGCGGAGGAGAAGAATTGGGCAGAGCATGGTATGAGCAGGGAAAATTATTTCAAAAAAAGAATACGTTTGATGATTTTATCGCTTGTGCAGAATATCTGTTGGCGCATGGGTACGGAAATCCCAAAAAGTTTTTTGCGATGGGGGGAAGCGCAGGCGGACTGCTTATTGGGGCCATCGCCAATCAACGTCCTGATCTCTTTACCGGTGTTGTTGCGCAAGTGCCCTTCGTCGATGTTGTCACTACGATGTTGGATGAGACGATTCCTCTGACCACAGGGGAGTATGATGAGTGGGGCAATCCCCATCAGAAGCCCGATTACGACTACATGTTGTCGTACTCTCCGTATGACAACGTCGAGGCCAAGGCGTATCCGCATATGTATGTCACGACAGGCCTGCATGACTCGCAGGTACAGTATTGGGAGCCGGCGAAGTGGGTGGCCAAACTGCGAACGCTGAAGACTGATAAGAATCGCCTTATCCTGAGGACGAACATGGATGCGGGGCATGGCGGGGCATCGGGGCGGTTTAAGCGGTATCGAGAAACAGCGTCAACCTATGCCTTTCTCTTGGATTTGGCAGGGATCTCCCGATAGTTCCTACCAACTGGAGCCTTTGGTATGTAGCCTTTTCAGTCTTCGGGCATGTCGATGAGGTATCGTATGGGTTGCTTGGCCAGCAAGGTGCCTTGGGAAACGGCGGAGGGCGGAAGGTCACATTGGAGTCGTTTCAGAAGATGGCGAATGTTCATGGCGTCGGGTACGTCACAGACCCAAATATGTCTTCCGGTCTCCAATTCGTCATAATGTCTGCGAACGTGAAAGTCAGGCTGTTCCATATAATACGCTGAAAGAAATCCGGTGATGCCTTGAACGACCCATGGGTGTTCTTGCGAATACCGGTAGCTAAGGCAAATTTCGACTAGGCTACTTTCTTCATGAGATGAAGAGGGTCCGAGTGAAGAAGTCACTTGGGTTTTTCTTCAAATCGCAGGGCGGCGGAATTAATACAATAGCGCTGTCCGGTAGGCTGTGGGCCATCCTCAAACACATGTCCTAAGTGTGCATCACAGGCGGCACACGTCACTTCCGTTCTCCGCATTCCATGACTTTCATCGGGTTCTGACTCAATGGCTTCTTCTTGTATGGGTTGGGAAAAACTGGGCCACCCGGTCCCGGAATCAAATTTATGATCCGAGCGAAACAGTGGTTTGCCGCAACAGACACATTGATATGTGCCATTTCCTTTATGATCGTAATATTGGCCTGTGAAAGCCCGTTCAGTCCCGCGTTGCCTCGTGACCGTATATTGTTCCGGAGTTAAGCTCTGTTTCCATTCTTCGTCGCTTTTGTGGATTTTTTCGTTCATAAGATCCCCTAGTGTGTATGATTGTGGGTGTGAGAAGGATTGCTAAAATATCACTCATCATATCAGATTCAGACATACGATAGACATTATCTTCCGTGACGAAGGGAGGCGGTGTTGCTCAACAAACCTTGAAAAGGTTGTCATTCCTTAAGGGATTCGACTAGATTACCCTCAGATGTCTCCGACTCGTTATACCGCACATCTCGAATCGATTCGTGATCTTGCCCCGACCGTCCGTGAAGTCACCCTTCGGCTCGCAGGCTGGAGCCGTGGCCAGTTCCGATTCTCCCCAGGACAGTCGATGGCTATAGAAATTCCCGGCGTACACGACCGAGACACGGTACTGCGGTATTTTTCTCTTGCGTCATCTCATCAGAAGCCGGAATCTGTCACGTTCCTTCTCAGTTTGTCGGAAGAAGGCATTGGCGCGTCCTATCTCAGCCAGCAGGACATAGGCGCTGAGGTGAATTTGCATGGACCTCATGGGACGTTTCTTCTTCGACCTGATGAAGGACGGGATCTTTTGTTCGTGGCGACAGGCACGGGGGTTGCACCTTTTCGATCCATGCTCCATGCCATGAAGGACAGTCCTCCCGCAAAGTCAGTTCGATTGATATGGGGGCTTCGGAGTGAAGAAGACTTGTATTATCAGGAGGATTTTCATGAGCTGGCAGACCGATACCCATGGTTTACATTTGAGACAACCCTGACACGTTTCAACTCGAATTGGCAGGGCCAGACGGGTCGGGTGACTAAGCTGGTTACCAGTTTGCCGTCCGTGGAAAACTTAGCGGTCTATGTCTGTGGTCATCAAAGCATGGTGAATGAGGTGACGGAAATCCTCAGTCGCAAAGGGCCGTGTCCTGTATATCAAGAAGAATTCTAAGGCATCAGAACTCAGATTGCCGATCTTTCATGAACCGATCTTTGCAGGACATCTCTCTTTGTCACATTGGCCCGTATCCGTGCTCTGAGATATATTCGCGGGTAGCGAGGTCCTGTTGAAACATCTTCGTATCTATATAAGGTATATGAATTGACGAATTTTGAAAAACGACTGCTCAAGGGGCTGGAGACCCATGCTCACCCACGAGACCTTGGGCTTTATATTCATGTCCCATTCTGCCGTACGCGTTGTCATTTTTGTTCTTTTTATGTCACCCCCTATCATGAACGTCGAATCCAGGAGTTTGTGTCGGCATTAGTGACAGAGCTCACCTGCTATGGGCAAAGAGCATTATTCCATCGTTGTCCCATTTCTACCGTCTATTTTGGCGGAGGAACGCCTTCCGTTTTGAAAAATCAACAACTGATGGAAATCCTATATGTTCTTGGAGAAGCGTTCAGTCTGGACTCTCAAGTCGAAATAACCATCGAGATGGATCCGAGCACCGTCAATGAGACGAGTTTGCAATCTGCCTTGTCGATGGGAGTGAATCGACTCAGTTTTGGAGTGCAAACATTTGAGGGGGAAGAGTGGAGTCTGTTGGGGCGGTCGGGAGGCATGAATGCCATTTCTCATGCGACGTGGTTAGCAACGCAAATTGGTTTTTCGAACGTGAGCTTAGATCTCATGTATGGACTGCCGAAGCAAACGTTGACATCCTGGCAACAGTCATTAAGACAAGCCATTGAACTTCGACCTCAGCATATTTCCTGTTATGCGTTGACGCTAGAGGAAGGCACGAGATTTCATCGAGATACTCAGGCGGGAAACTTGCCAGCTACAGAACCAGTGTTGGAAATGGTCATGCAGGATCTGGCGATCTCATACCTTGGAGCTGAGGGATATCAGCATTACGAAGTCTCTAATTTTGCCTGGCCCGGCATGGAATGTCGGCATAATCTTCGGTATTGGTCAGGAAAAGACTATCTTGGAGCCGGACCAAGTGCCCAATCGTATGTGTCTGGCATGCGGTTCGGTAACGTAGCGGATCTTGCGGCGTATGGAAACATGTTAAACCGTCAAGAATTGCCCATTGAATCTTTGGATGTCTTGTCACAGGAAGAACGTGCACGAGAACGCGTCATTTTTGGATTACGAATGACGCAAGGCGTTCCCAGCGATGATATTGTGCCGATTTGCGAAGGGCAATGGCAGTCCTCTATCGAAAGGATGATTGACGGGGGGTTGCTCGTCTGGGAAAACAATCGACTGAAGACGACGGAAATGGGAAGTCGCCAACTGGATAGTATCGCGGTTCAGTTGTTATGAGTTTTTTATGCTGAATGTAACATATGGAGGAAAGTATCTTGCGTTAAATTTGATTTGCCTAAAAATCAGGCAACTTGGTCGTTCATGCGACCTATCGGTGCTCACGAGATTTATTCACAGGATTATAAAGAGTTTTCCCACAGATTTTGTGGATAGTCAAACACGTGACACTCATCTGGAAAAATAGGTGATATTTGGCGGGTGTTTTTGTATGAGTTTTAAAAAAGTCTTTATTATTAGTGTCTTGAAACGATTCTGTTGAATACATGTACCCTCGAAGATTTGACGTTCAAAAATATGAAAACTCAGTCATGGCATGATTGCTCTGAAAAAGCAAGAGGTTATGAACAGGATAGGCATGTAGCTTGGAGAAAACCTTGCATGCTTGAAGGGCATTGAATGCGTACGATGGGTATCGGAATATTCCTAACGATGAATAGGAGTCTTCATTATCAGAGGTCCGGTGATGCAGAGGACTGGTCAGAGGATTGGCTTCACGATAAAAGTCGCCAAATTTGACCGATGGACCAGACGACGGCAAAGAGAAGTCCTGTGAGTGTCATAACGATGATGGTCATCAATGTTCCGACGTAAATCCAATCCATGGCGGTAGATGCTGGAGGGGGAACTTGACTGTAACGTTGAATGAGTTCGGCGTTACGGACATTACTCTTAAACCAGAATGAGAAAAGGTCTCCAATTCCTGGGATCGCGCCGATGACCATATTAAGAAAAATGTTCAGTGACATACGAAAAATCACGATTCGAGGCACTCCAGATCGAGTGGCCAAAAAGAGTAAGGACGTTCCGATAAGATTGGCCAGATAGTCGCCGATTCCAGGAATCAGACCAAGTAAAGGGTCAAGTCCGATGCGAATCTTGGTTCCAGGTATGGTAAAGGCCGAGTCGAGAAGAGTCGCAATCATCTTGGCCAGATCACTGGAGGGACGGCCGCATGGGGATGGGTTGGACTTTTGTGATGAGTGAGGGATTGGCATGTCACCTGAAATTTTTCGATCGGATCATTTGATGCCTTGCTACCCTATCTGAAGTCAGTTGATCGCGTAAATATCGCGAATCCACATACGTGCCAATCGATACAGACGACACACCCCGTGCGGTGCGACATTGAACCAGACGGAAGGTACTATCCGCTTGAATGCCTTGACACACATGGATATTTCTCTCACGTCTTGAAAAGCCCAGGCGTGCAAGGGAGCGCTGTATCGTTTCGGCATCACTGAAACGGCTATCTCTACTCGGGAGGAAACGTGGCGTGAATGACCAGAGGCCGATTCGCCTCTCAAAAAGTCGATTTTTATCGGGTCTGCAATGCGCGAAACGCTTGTACCTTGAGGTACATTTTCCTGAATTGGCTGATGACATCGACCCTGAACGACAAGCCATCATGGATATGGGCACAGAAATCGGGCATCTTGCCCGTGATCGATTTCCTCAAGGAATTCTCGTGAAGGAAACGTATCGACAAACGAATGCGGCGTTGCGGCGAACGGAGGAGCTCGTACATGATCCAACGACCACCACGATATTTGAAGGGGCTTTTGAATCGCAGGGAACCCTGGTGCGGGTTGATATCTTGGATCGGGAAGAAGGCTCAGCATGGAAACTGATAGAAGTGAAATCAACGGCGAAGGTAAAGCCGGTTCACATGCATGATCTGGCCGTCCAGGCTGAAGTTCTTAGAGGCGCCGGGATCATGTTGACCGGGACCGCGTTAATGCACGTGAATACGCGGTATGTGTATGAAGGTGGAGACTTGGATTTAAATGAATTGTTTCTCATTGCTGATATGACCGAAGCCGTAGAGCAACGACGCAAGACCGTTGGCGGGCAATTGGGCACCATGCGACAGATGCTACTAGAGCCTTCTCCTCCGGCCATCGCTCCAGATGGGCATTGTCATTCACCATACGTATGTCCGTTCTGGGGACATTGTACCAAGGGAAAACCTTCGCGGTGGATCTATGGTCTTCCGGGGGGGAAGCAGACATTTCACGAACTGCAATCCAAGGGAATCGAGACGATTGACGAAATTCCCGAGACGGTTCAATTGACGGTCCTCCAACAACGCATGAAAGACAATGTCGAGTGGATGTCTGATGAATTTCCACAGATCTTACGTTCGGTCCAGTACCCCGTGCATCACCTGGATTTTGAGATGTTTATGCCGGCCATTCCCCCATATCCCGGAACGCGGCCTTACCGGCCTATTCCCATTCAGTGGTCCAATCATATCGAAGAGCAGGATGGAACGGTTAGACATGAAACATACCTCTGCCGCGATGCCAAGGATCCACGTGAAGAGATTGCCATGAGCGTGGTGAAATCGGTCGGCGAGGTTGGCACGATTTGCGTGTATTCCGAGAACGAGCGGCATGTGTTGTTATCCCTGGCCGAAACGTGTCCTGCACTCAAAGAGGCCCTTCACACGATAGTCGATCGTCTTTGGGACCTTTTATGGATTCTGCAGGAACATTATTATCATCCGGATTTTCAGGGGTCGTTATCCATCAAATCGGTCTTGCCGGCTTTGGTTCCGCACATGGCGTACGATGATCTCGATGTTCAGAATGGGGCGATGGCGTCAGTTGTGTATCGCAAAATGGTCTTTGAGGAGCAGGATTTATTCGAACGTTCCCGTATGGCCGATAATCTCATCCGGTATTGCGCGAGGGATACGTTAGGAATGTTAGAGTTGCGGCGAGTACTGTTAAAAAAGACTGCGGGAGTGGATAGCGCTTTCTTCTAGCGTAGGCTTAGCGTTTCTTTCCGAACTTCTCAAGCGTCTTTTTGATAGTTTGGAGGATAGGGGAGTGGAATCGACCGAGGTGGCACTCCGTTGACCCCTTGCAAGTGGCCTGATAGAATTGATTTCGACCCTACCGTTGATTCTAACCGACTCAATAAATTTCCATTTTTGAAATGGGTTGTTACATTGGGTGACGTGGTCACCCCCAAATGTATGGCGATAGTTCGAGAAATCGGGCTCCCCTGTTGTGAGTGGTGGGGCCTGTCCTTTCAGCTTAGGTGCCGAGGTTACCGGTGATGATACGTATTCTGGTCTTGCATGGACCCAATTTGAATTTGCTCGGAACTCGAGAGCAAAGGACGTATGGGACTCAAACGCTGAATGAAGTCAACATGTCAATCGGGCAATTGGCAAGACGCGAAGGGGTGCATGTCGACGCGCGACAGTCGAATCATGAAGGCGAATTAGTGACTTGGATTCAAGACACACAGGGGCAGTACCAGGGATTAGTGATCAATCCTGCCGCGTATACTCACACCAGTATCGCGATCCGAGATGCGATTGCGGCAGTCGAGGTGCCGACGGTCGAAGTACATCTCTCCAATATTCATCGCCGTGAGGCGTTTCGCAAACGATCACTGATTGCGCCAGTGGCCCTTGGCCAAATTTCAGGTTTAGGAGTGGCAAGTTATCTGCTTGGAGTCCAAGCGATGATTGACTATGTGCGACAAAGAAACACAGAAAAAACGCGGAATGTGACCCCCTTAGACAGAGGAGTGATGAGATCGTGATATCTACGTCAGACTTTAGAAATGGCGTTCGACTGGAAATTGACGGGGTTCCCTATTATATCGTGGAATTTCAACATGTGAAGCCTGGAAAAGGTGGAGCCTTTGTTCGAACGAAGCTCAAAGCGTATCGAACGGGAAGTGTAATTGACCGAACATTTCGTTCAGGAGAAAAATTCCAAGAGCCCAATCTTGATGAACGGGAAATGCAATTTTTATACAGTGGGGGAGAGGACTATACGTTCATGGATACGTCAAGCTATGAACAGTTCACCTATCAAAAAAGCCAACTCGGAGAGAATACTGATCTCTTAAAAGAAAACACGAACGTCAATATTCTCCTCTACCACGACGAACCGATTTCAGTTGAGTTGCCGATCTTTATGGAACTCAAGGTCGTCGAAACCGATCCAGGGATACGAGGCGATACGGCCTCAGGCGGAACCAAGCCCGCCGTGGTCGAAACTGGTGCGGTCGTCAAGGTTCCGCTTTATCTCGAAAATGGCGAAACGATCAAGGTTGATACTCGAACAAGAGAATACGTTGAACGTGTCCGATAACAGGTTGACTGGTCTTCTCCCCCTGTACCGACTCATGTATGCCTCGTTCCTGTTGAGGGGGGCACATTGCAAAAGGATGGCTTCGTTGTCTTATGAGTGAGACGCAACGAGAGGAGCTTGAATCGTTGGTGTATCTGCTCAATCAGCATCAACTGACTGAAGTAGAGGTTGAAAAAAACGGCGTACGGATTCGTATCAGGCGGGATCCAGCCCCATTGTCTCTTCCCGCAGCCGATCAGCCCAGTGAAACTCGTGAAGGGAACGCCCCTGAACCGTCAATGCCTGCTCATCTTGCCGACCAAGGCAAGTTTGTGACGGTGACGTCTCCGATCGTTGGCACGTTCTATCGTTCACCGTCACCAGATGCCGATCCATATGTGGAGGAAGGGGACTTTGTCAAAAAAGGACAAGTTCTTTGTATTGTCGAAGCGATGAAGTTGATGAATGAAATTGAAGCGGAATCAGACGGTAGAATTATGAAGGTGTTGGTTGAAAGTACGATGCCTGTCGAGTATGGACAAGCTTTGTTTCTTATCGATCCCGTTGCGGTGTCTTAACTCCATTCCTGAGAATGGTTCCTCTGTCGTGAATGTCGAATGAAGATGACGAGGAACAGCCCTGACGTATCTTTTTGCTCTTGCCAAGACTGAGTGGTCCATAGGCAGGAATCTCACCCATGTCAAAACCCTCTTCATTGAAAACGCCAAAGAGGGGCTCTGTAGAGGTTTTCTGATGATGTGTAGGGTTTTAAAATTCTCAATAGTCCTTAAACGAAGAGGAGTCGGTTTACACATTACTCCATTGGTCACACGAGAACGGTTTAGATGCGGGTCTCGTTCATGAAGCCGTTGAAAGATCGGAGGATGAGACAGAGTGATGAGATGAACCAACGGGTAATATGCTTCGTGCTGGCACATACGGAAATGTGGCTTGAAATACCCGAGGCATACGGCACAGCCCGTTAAATTGATTGGAATATGGATAGTGTTTAAAAAAATTCTCGTCGCGAATCGTGGGGAAATTGCGCTTCGGATTATCCGGGCCTGCCGGGAGCTAGGCATTCGATCGGTTATCGTGTATGCCGATGTGGATGCCGGGTCGCTCCCCGTACGACAAGCGGATGAACATATTTGTATCGGACCGGCTGATGGGGCATTGAGCTATCGAAATATCCCTAATGTGTTGAGTGCAGCGGAAGTCACCGGAGTCGACGCCATTCATCCAGGCTATGGGTTTCTCGCAGAAAATGCCCACTTCGCTGAAGTCTGCGAGTCGATCGGCCTAAAATTTATCGGACCAACATCTGAACACATCGCCTTATTGGGAGATAAGTCCAAGGCTCGTCAACAGCTCAGCCGGGAGGGAATTCCGGTGCTCCCCGGAAGTGATGGCGAGATTGGTCCTGATCAAGATTGCCAGAAAATTGCCGCAAAGATCGGGTTTCCCGTGATTGTCAAAGCCTCTTCCGGTGGAGGGGGACGGGGGATGCGTGTCGTGACAAAGGCGGAGGATTTGCTCGTGGCAGTCCAGGCAGCTCAAAGAGAAGCCGAATCCTCATTTGGTCATGGCGGCGTGTACTTGGAGCGGTTTTTCCAAGATCCTCGTCATATTGAGATTCAGGTCTTGGCCGATCAGTACGGTCGTGTTGTGCATCTCGGCGAACGAGACTGTTCCGTCCAGCGGCGGTATCAAAAACTTATCGAAGAATCTCCATCTCCTGGCATGAATGAGCAATTGCGTCAGAGGATGGGAAAAGTGGCGATCCAGGTCATGAAGTCTGTCAATTACCAAAATGCCGGGACCGTTGAATTCTTACTCGATCGTGATGGCCAGTTTTATTTTATGGAGGTCAATACACGCATTCAGGTGGAACATCCTGTGACGGAAATGGTGACGGGCATTGATTTAATCAAAGAGCAGATTCGAATCGCTGCGGGGCAACGACTTTCATTTAGTCAACGAGATATACGGTTGACCGGGCATGCGATCGAATGTCGAGTGAATGCCGAATGTCCCGATCGGTTTACTCCAAGTCCTGGCATCGTGACCAGGTATCATCCTCCAGGCGGACCTGGTATCCGGGTGGATTCCTCCATGGAGTCGTCCGGGGTTGTCCTCCCTTATTATGACTCTCTGGTCGCAAAGCTCATTGGCTATGGACGTGATCGGGAGGAAGCTCTGGCAAGAACTCGACGGGCGCTTGATGAGTTCACCATTGAAGGGGTTCAAACAACCATTCCTCTACATCGACGCGTGCTCGATCATCCGGACTTTCAAAAGGGACAGGTGTCAACGAGGTTCTTGGATCGCGTGATGACGCCACGTCCAGTCTCATAGGTATCCATTCCCATGTCTCCTTCTTCCTCATGCCGCTCCCACCTGAGTGGAGTCTATCTGATTTTAGATGAATCTTTGACATGCCGGTATACGTTGAGTGACGTGTTGAAGCAGGCTGGAGAAGCTGGAGTCCGATTGGTCCAGTATAGGAACAAGCAAGGCAATATGCGGGAGATGTATAAGCGGGCCAGCATGTTTCGGGAACAGGCGGGTCAATTAGGCATGCAGTTTATCGTAAACGATCGCTGTGATCTTGCCCAGGCGGTCGACGCGGATGGGGTGCATGTCGGGCAGTCGGATCTTCCTGTATCCATGGTGCGACAGCTGATGGGGGAAGACTGTTTGCTCGGCGTCTCGACGCATCGATTAGAGGAAGTTCACGCCGCGATTGCTGAAGGGGCTGATTATCTGGGTTTTGGCCCCATCTATTCAACGAATACGAAAGCCAACTTGGAACCGCTCGTGGGTGTTCAAGGGTTGCAAGCTGTGCGAAACATGACGACGCTTCCGATTTTTGCCATTGGGGGAATCACGGCCGAAACAGTGCCAACCCTGATTGCCGCGGGGGCCGATGGCGTGGCTGTCGCATCGGCTATTCTTGGGGCTACACAGATTCAGTCAGCCCTGGCAGGGTTTATGTCAGCCTTTGCATAAGCAGGTCGGCCAGGTTTTTGATTGCATCCTGGTGTTGCAGTCGGTTGATGCCTTCCTCCCAGTCCCGATTGAATGCCTCGACATACCGTAATGGACCCAACACGGGGGGCTTGCTCAAGGTTCGAGCGAGATCAATCGTGGAGGCCATCTGTAGGTTCTGAATGTCCTGATTCGTTGACGCTTCACATTGGATCAAAATGATCGCCAAAACTTGAATGTGGACATTTTCCAAGGCTTCAAGCGTCAACAGGAGATGATTGACGCCTCCTAGCGTGGCATGACCGACGACGAGGCAGGGCAAGTCCAGGAGCTGGATAAGGTCCCGTACAGTCTCCTGTTTAGTAAGCGGAACCATGAGCCCACCCACGCCCTCGACCAGAACCCATTCAAACTGGTCCTGCAGCCTTCGATAATGAGTTTGAATCGAGAACAGGTCAATGGTTTTTCCTCTTCGATGAGCGGCCGCAAGAGGAGCGATTGGATCGGGAAAGCGATACGGACAAACGGAATCAAGTGATTGACCAGATCGGCTAGCCTGTCTCAATCGATAGGCATCGGATGATGGAGGCTCATCTTGACTGCTTCCAGTTTCAATTGGCTTCATCACGCCAATGTCGCATCCCCGTTCTTGCATATATCGCGCAAGTGCAGCGGTTATCACGGTTTTGCCGACTCCGGTACCTGTTCCTGTGATGAAGAGGCCATTTCTCACTGTGTATTCTCTGAGGGGAAAAACGGTTGTCTTGAGTATCTATTACCAGATCACATTAATGACTTGTGTAAGAGTCATTCAACTCGACTGTCCATGTTCCAGACTTGCCCCGAGATCCCTTCCATGGCCGCTAATTGATAAACAGCTGCGGCGACGTCTGTGATCGCTGGTCGAGTTGTAAGAACATGACTCCCCAATGTGTCGGCACGTGAGAGGGCTTTACCCGATAACGGAGAACGATGCCAGCCTGGAAATATTGTATTCACTCGGATATTCCAAGGAGCCCACTCTTTGGCGACACTCTTCATCAGACCGATGAGTCCAGCTTTCGAGGAAGCATACGCAGACTGTCCTGTCCTTCCTTGTGCGCCTGACAGTGATCCGACAAGAACAATTGTTCCAAATTGTTGCTCCTCGAAGATTGGGGCCACGGCATGTAGCAACCGGAAGCACCCGGTTAAGTTCGTGGTTAATTGAGCAGCCCATGATTCAGGAGTGGTCTGAGCTAGCAGGCGGCTGTGCGCAATCCCGATGGCCCAAATCAACGCGTCAAGTCGTTGTTGCTCTTCAATACATTGAGCAACCATCCTTTGAATTTGTACTGGGTCCTGAATGTTCGCTTGATAGATGGTCGCAGTTCCGCCGGAAGCATGGATGTCTTGTGATATTTCTTTGGCTGAATCCTGGTTCGTCCAATACTGAATGCCAACATGCCAACGATGTTGTCCAAAGTGTTGAGCAATCGCTTTGCCGATGACTCCCGACCCTCCCGCCACTAACGCGCATGGAGGGTTGAATTTTGTTGAAGTGCTCATACAAATCGCATTCCGGCTGAAAAGCAAGTCTCGGCATGCCAAGATGTTGATTGACTCTAGAGGCTTGGCAATTAGAGCATGAGCCGTATGAAAAACGAAAGAGAGGTGCCCAGTCGCAATCCGTCAAGACTATGGCTTTCTTTCATGCATAAAACGGGATGTCCAAAAAGTTAAAGGACGGAGGCATCCAATGTGGCTTAGGGGAGTAATGGATGAGGTCGATTGTATGTGCTCGAACTCATTTCTTGCTGAGTGCGGAAGTCTATGATATTGTGCCCTAGGAAATTTATCATAGACAAAGGAGGGTGTTTTGGTCTTTAGAATGGTCAATGTTATGTGCGTGAGTCTATGCCTCGGCTTGGCCTGTTCCGGTGTTCTTGGCATTCCAATCGATAGTCTTGCGAGTTCTCCAGGTATCGTCGTATCCAACATTGAAGAATATTTTCCTGACCAGAAGGGAAATGAGTGGACCTATCGAGGGCGGTTTATTGATGGCACGATGGTGCAGATTGCAGAGAAGTCCTTCACGAATGTGTCTACAGTAATAGGAACAGAAATGAAAGATGGGGTGGAATTGACGGTCTTTCACGATACCAATCCCGGCGATCAAGGACCATCGGACAGTTACTATCGTCGTGATGCTGCTGGTATTCGCTATTTTGGGTCGAAGCCTGGGACCACCCTTGAAAAACAATTGGTTCCTTATCAGATTATTCGATTTCCGCTGACAATCCCGAATTCCTTTCAGCAGCTGAATCGCAAAGGGCTCAATCTAGGCCTGGATTTGGATCGTGATGGACAAACGGAGAAAGTTGATGTGCAAGCCACGGTGTCTGTGGAAGGACAAGAAACTGTGACCGTTCCACTTGGTACGTACGCCGAGGCCATTCGTGTGGTGGCTCACATGACCATGAATGTCCATTTATCTGGGCTAGACACTGTGGTACATGGAACCGATACGATGACGGCCTGGTTTGGGCGGGGCATAGGCCTGCTAAAGTATGAAGAACGTCAAACCATCCCGTCATTACGGTCTGAGAATGATCGACTGATCGAGGTGATTGAGGAACTGGAACAATCGACGCTTCAAGAGCCAACGATCTTAGGAAGCCGGAGCGAATCCGCGACGAAGCGTGTTCTCACTAATCACGCGTTCGACCAGAAACTGCCGTAAGTACTGTTCTCCCCCTGCCTTCATGCCAATTCCTGATAGGCGATGCCCACCGAATGGCTGGCGTCCGACCAATGCCCCAGTTGATGGCCTATTGATGTAGAAATTCCCAACATCAAAATTTTGGCACGCTTCTTCGATGTTGCGGGGGCTTCGAGAGTAAATTGCCCCGGTGAGGGCAAAACATGAATCATTGGCGAGTTTCAGTGCATGATTGAAATCCGTTGCCTTCATGATCGCCATGACTGGGCCGAAAATTTCTTCTTGCGCCAGACGATGGTGCGGTTTGATGTCGGTGAAAATAACTGGGCCTTGAAAAAACCCGGGTCCTTCCATCTTTCGATCCAGCGCACATACGCCTTCGCCCTTGCCGATTTCAACGTAGTGACGAACGCGGGCAAGCGCCCGTGCGTCGATCAGCGGCCCCATGCGCTGGTGACTGTGTTCTGGGGGACCGACCGGCACACTCTGTGCGGCTTGCAGTAAACGTTGAAGGAACACATCATGGATTGACTCGATGACGATGACGCGTGAGCAAGCTGAACACTTCTGTCCCTGATATCCAGTGGCGCTCGTCAATACTCCTGTGACTGCTTGATCGAGATCTGCCGTTTCATCGACGATGATCGCGTTTTTTCCGCCCATTTCGGCGATCACATGTTTGACATGATGTTGTTTGGGCTGGACATAGGCGGCTTCGGAGATAATCTCGAGGCCCACGTCTTTCGATCCCGTGAAGACGACCAGGTGTACGTGAGGATGACGGACTAGCGTCTGTCCTACCGTCGGTCCACCCGGGAGGAAGTAGAGGGCAGACTCTGGAATTCCAGCTTCACGAAAGAGCCGATAAAGTTGATAGCCGACCATCGTCGACCGTTCGGATGGTTTAAAGAGTGTGATGTTTCCGGTGACCAGCGCGGCAGAAAGCATTCCAGTCGGAATGGCCAGTGAGAAATTCCAGGGAGCGATGATGGCGGCAAGTCCTCTGGAACTGTATCGAAGTTGGTTGGCTTCTCCAGGTTCAGATCGCAGTGAAGCGGTTTGAGAAATGTGGTGCATCTGCCGCCCGTAAAATTCAAGGAAGTCTATCGCTTCAGCCACATCGGCATCAGCTTCGCGCCACGGCTTCCCGGTTTCCAGGATTTCCCAGGCGATGAGTTCTGATCGCCGTTCTCTCATCAACGAAGCCGCTTTGAACATCATCTGAATTCGCAGTGCCTGGGAGGTACGGCGCCAGGATGGCAGGGAAGATCTGGCCGCCTCGATTGTCGCGTTGATGTCCTGGACTGTGACGCTCGGGAATGTGGCGATGATCTCATCCGGTGCACTGGGGTTGACCGTGACGAGGTCAGGTCCTGATCCAGTGCGGCCCGTCGGAAGAGGAAACGTATGCGTCTCGCCCAATTGCTGACGTATACGATGGACGGCCTGTTCAATGGGTTGACGAGAGCCGGGTTGAGAGAAATCCAGGAGGGGTTCGTTTTGAAATGTCGGAGGGTCGGTATCTGCTGATATCGTTTGTGATATAGAGGAAGATATCAGCAGTCCATTCTGTTCACCGTGAACGAGTGGCGGAGATAGCAATTGGTCGAGCGAGCTGTCTTGTTCATGCAGCTTATGAATGAATCCTTCATTGGAAGAATTTTCCAATAACCGCCTAACCAAGTAAGCCATGCCTGGGATCAACTCTCCGACGGGAGTATAAATACGCATGCGGTGTCCCGAGCCGATCACAGCTTCCTGTAAGCCATGCGTCATGCCGTACAGCATCTGGAATTCATAGACTTCTTTCGGGAGATTGAGAAAGTCGGCCAATGCTTGAGTGTGCGACAGCGTGCGCAAATTGTGCGTGCCGAAAGCCGGTCGGATGACATCAAGATTTTGTAGGAGCGTATGCGTCAGTCTTTCGTAATTTTGGTCGGTTTCGGCTTTATTCACGAAGACAGGAATTGGCCAGCCTCGCTGCTGATACTGCACAGTTTCTGAATCCCAATAGGCTCCTTTCACCAGGCGAATGCCAATAGGAGCTCCCCGTTTTTTTGCCCACATCACGAGTTGATCTAAACTCTGCTCAGTATCTTTGAGGTAGGCCTGAAGTGCGATGGACGCATGCGGGTAGGACGAATAGGCCTCCTCGGACAGTATGCGGGTAAAGATGTTGATCGTCAGATCTCTGAGCTCAACTTGTTCCATATCAAACGTGATGCCAGCGGGAAGCGAATGGGCCAGGTCAAGGATGGGGCGTAGTCGAGACGCGACCGCTGAAAAACTTCCATCTGGGTCAATCGGGTCCAGTTGTGAGTAGAGTGCTGAAATTTTTATGGATAGCTGAACTTGAGGAATCGGTCCCAGGTGGTCATGTTCCAGAATCGAACGTTCTTCCCAGCATTGTGTGGCCTGTGCAAGGTAGCGCAAGGTATGAAGACAGCGTTCCTGGTAGTCATCGGCTTCGTCTTCACTTACTGTGGCCTCTCCGAGTAAGTCGACAGAGAATCCGCTGCCAGACCGCCAGAGTTTATGGAGTGTGGCAAGCGCCTGCTCGACCGAATTCCCGGCCATAAAGGTTTTGGCCGTTCTGAGAAATTGTCGTCTGAGCAGGGATGTTCCAACGCGCGCACGAACGGACCCTGCCGGAGTCTCTTTCAGAACCCAACGGACGGCGGAAGGAAGAGTCGGGAGATCCTGAAAATACTCTTTGAAAACCAGAAAAAATTGTTCGTCAGTCCGCAGTGCCGGCAGCACATCGATAAAGCGGAATAATTGTACCTTGAGTTGCTCATCTCTGGTTCCCCAGTCGAGCAAAAGGTCGATTAAGCGGCGGTGGTTAAATAGATCTAATGTATGCCGTGATCTCGCGTTGAGAGAGTGACCGATGCGTTGAACGGATGGTTCGAGTACATCCGGGGATACCATGATGATTCTTGCCCCCTTTCCTTTTCATTATACTGCACTTTTTCGAGAAGAGGAGGCCTTGGATGAATCAGCTCTCAGACTGAACTTAGGTGGGGGCTATTTTTTGCATGAAGACAGGCGTTTTCCCGTAATGCTTCCATAGGGACCGAACGTGTTTTGGAACGTCCCTTCTAGTCGTCCATCATTGTTGCTCAATAACAGGCTATCTTCCTGGAAGCCCTGGGGGAATTTCCACAGCAAGTAGACTGTGTTTCCGTGAATTTGCACGTCTGTTGGTTGAGGTTGGGAGGCGGGAAAATCCTTGGATTCTCCCAAATACATGATGAGTTTATGGTCGCCATGATTTTGATGATTGTGAACAGTCCATTGCCATTTTCCGCATATGCGCGCTTTCGCTCGTGTTAGGGTGTCCGACTCTTGATCATTGTGTATGGATGTCAGTGTTTGCTCGGCAGATAGAAGAGATTCCGCCTCCGCACGAATAGCGAGGCTGAGAAGATAGGCTCTAAAGATCGGCCACAGTCGTGTCTGGCTATAATAATGGGCGTAATTGAGCGGGGATACTCGATGGTCTTGTAGCTCTGATGGCCCGCCGTCAAGATGGCTTTGAGATGCCGGTGCATCCCAATATTCAGTAAGACGTTCAGATATCTTCTCTAATTCTCCCTGTTCCATAAGATGGACCCATGAGTCCTGCGAACCGGTCAGCATGGGGTAACGATGGTCTATGAACGTTGCGAAGGCCTCAAAATCGTCAGGACGATTCGTGAGTGTCAAGCCATTTTTAAAATAGGCCTGAAGGTGTGAATGGAAGGTCATCATGTCGCTGACTGATGGAGGAAGGGATGAATGGGAACGCATCCATTCGATTGTTTCTGCATGTTCATCAAGGTACGTCAGATTGTTGAGGTCATGGTGTTGCACGTAAGTTTGAATCGTTCTCGCCACCGTTGTCGCCAGAAGATTTCTTGTCAGAGAGATGATCTTCTGCTGGGTCTTGGGAAAGAGTTGGGAGGATGTTTGAGGATTATATCGGGTGCGATGGTCTGTGGATTGCCGAGATAACCCCAAGGATTGCCGGTAGAATCGAATAGCCTGCTGATCTGATGTAATGGATAGGAGTTTTTGCTCGACTTCTTTACTGAGAGCTATATGATCAGGGGGTGAGGCTGAGGCAAGGGAAGAAAAAAACACAAAAATTCCGACCCAAAATCCTATGAAAAAGGTTTGCTCCCATAGTTTATACATCGACATCTATAAACTTAGGCAGGATTGTGTCTCTGTCTCAGCATTTCAAAAACATTAGACACTAGTCAAATTGCCCTATTCTGGTACAATTGTACCAAAAAGGACATTCATGAATTTAGGAAGGCCTCAATATTCCGTTAAGAAATTCGACGGTCTTGGTGATGGCTTGTTGAGCGGCTTCTGGTCGGTAGGTCGTGGGATTTAATTGATTACAAAACCCTATTGGGGCATCTGGGTAGGTAAGAACATCAATGGTTTTCCCTGCCTCTTTGGCTTGATTCTGAAGCTGATGCATCATCTCCAGAGAAGAAGACCCATTTAGATCCACTGCATGACACAACAACGGACAGTGGAGGTCCTTGGCGAGTTGCGCACTATTGTCAGGCAAGGGACCATAGAATGACACTGCGGCTTTCAGCCGACGACGACGAGCCGCAAATTGAAAGGCCAGTCCACCGCCCATCCCGAACCCAATGACGGCATGCATGTTTCGCTTCATATTATCGAGTAACGAATCTTCGGGAATATTGGTGTTTAAATATTCGCAACAAGCGTTGATATCTTGCAGGGCAAGAGGTTCCTCAAGACGGTTCATAAGGGCTTCGGCCACTTCGTCGTTGGCCGTAATCATTCCCCCCTGGCGACCATAGAGGTTGGGGGCTAGGACGATATAGCCTTCACAAGCTAATTGTTGCGCGAGCGTTTGAATATGCACAGTGAGTCCCCAACGGTCATGAAGCAGGACAATGGCGGGAAACAGCCCTTTGGCTTGAGGAGTATATTGGGTCCCTTCAACTTGCGATTCTTTAGGAATACGGGTGGCCACGTAGGGATCCACCATGTGATCCTTGTGGGTAGAGAAGATGCCGGTACTCGAAAACCGGACTCTTCCACATCCTATCTCGGCGGGTGTAAACGGGGCCGTTTGTTCTGGCATAAGGATGAAGACTTTCGTTAATAACCGTGTGTTTATGGCAAAAATTCAGGTTATCCTGTCACTGCAAGCATGACTAGACGGCTACTATATAAGCGGTTTTGCGGGGTTGTCAATGAAGTGAAAACGGCCGAACTTTCTCCTGTCATTCGCGCGATCGCTGCGGGAGAATTTGTTTCGATGAATGCAAGAGACTTCGGTTTTGAATATTATGCTAAAACTTATTGATTGAGGAGATGTACGTTATGACATGTAGACGAGCGGTTCCCTTATGGGCGATATGGCTTCCATTGCTGCTCTTGGTCCTTGGCAATTGTACGCAAATGACGGCTGAAGAAAAGAAAGCCATTCACTATAAGAGGGGAATGGCATATTTTGAGGATGAAAAATACGAAGAGGCCATCATTGAATTTAAGAATGTGGTTCAACTTGATCCCAAAGATGCCAAAGGCCACTACCAGCTGGCGTTGAGTCATCTCAAAGTTGGTGGAATACCTGATATGCAGCGTGCGTATGGGGAGCTCTCCAAGACGGTTGACCTGGATCCCAAGAATGATGATGCGCAATTGAAGCTCGGAGAATTGTACTTGCTCGGGCAGAAGCCGGCTGAGGCCAGAGAGCGGGCAGAAATCGTTCTGGCGTCCTCGCCTCAGGACCCCAAAGGGCATTTGTTACGGGGACGAAGTTTAATTAGTGAGAAAGAATACAACGAGGGTATCTCCGAATTGAAGAAGTCTATTGAGCTGGACCCTGACAACGTTCAAATCTATCTTGACTTGGCGAGGGCGTATGTCGGCTTGAAGGATTTTCCCTCCGCAGAGCACGCGCTTCAAGAGGCGTTGACCAAACATCCCGACTCGACGCAGCTCATGATGGCCATGGGCGATTTTTATGCGATTCAAAAGAAGCCGGCAGAGGCAGAGGCTCGCTACCGGAGAGCGATCGAGCTGGATCCTGACAATCAAGGTCTCTACGTCAAGCTCGCGCTCTTCTTTCAAGCGTATCAGAAATTTGATCAGGCTGAAGCGACGTACCAACAACTGGCGTCGCAAAAACCCACGAGTGAAAAACCATACTTGTTTTTGGGTGATTATTATACGTCCATGAATAAATTCGATCAGGCATTGTCGAGTTACCAGCGAGCCTTGGAGGTTACTCCTGACTCATTGGATGCGCGTGAACGACTCACGAATCACTATATCGACACGGGAGAATTTGCTAAAGCCAAAGAGCAAATTCGTCAGACATTGGACAAGGATAAACATGATTTAATGGGACGCGTGCACCAAGCGCGTATTCTGCTAGCTGAGGGAAAGCCTGATGATGCGGTGACGCTTTTGCAACATGTCGTGAATGACAAACCGGACTTCGCGCCAGCTCACGAATATCTCGGGGTTGCGTATGGGGCCAAAAAAGACCTCAACCAAGCGGTGACTGAATTGTTGGAAGCCGTGAAGTTGGCTCCGAACAGCGTCACAGCCCGAACGGCTCTTGCGGCAGTGCATTTGGCCGCCAGAGATTACGATCTCGCGATTGAAGACGCCAAAATTGGTATCCGACTGAACCCCCGGAACCTGAAAGCCGTTCGAATTCTTGGTGCGGCCTATCTTCAAAAGGGCGATGTTGACAAGGCCAAAAAGGTGTTTGAAATGATCGTGGCGCAAGTTCCGCTCGAATCATCAAGCCATTATCAACTAGGTCTTATCGCTGGAGCTGATAAGCGTTGGGACAAGGCTATCGAGCACTTTGAAGCTGCCCTCAGGGGAAGCCCTGACTTTTTGCAAGCCTTATCGCAACTTGCCAATGTACAACTCGCGAAAGGAGATGCCAAGGCTGCTCGTCAACGAGTGTTAACGCAGATCGAAACGTCGCCACAAAACCCACTGTTCTATAGTCTGCTAGGACAATTATGGATGCAGGCCAACGATGCCGATCAGGCCGAAGCGGCTTTCAAAAAAGCCATTGAGATCAACCCAGATATTCAAGCTTCCTACTTGCACTTAGCGGAATTGTACCGTGTGACCAAGCGAACAACTGAAGCGGTAAGAGAATATGAGCAACTGTTGGAACGGAACCCCAAGCTGGTGTCGGCCCATATGGTTTTAGGCATGATCGCTGAACAGCAACAAGAATACGAGAAAGCCCAGCAACATTATGAAGCGACGCTAAAGATCCAACCCAAGTTTGCCCCGGCAGCGAACAATCTGGCGTGGATCATGGCTGAGCACGGGGGGAATTTGGATGTTGCGCTGTCTCATGCGCAAACGGCTAGAGAGCAGCAGCCTGAAGAGCCGCATATCGCGGATACGCTCGGATGGATTTATTATAAGAAGGATGCGTATTTGAAATCCGTTTCTCTTCTGGGAGAAGCCGCTGAAAAGCTGCAAGATAACCCAGAAGTGCAATTTCACTATGGCATGGCACAGTTTAAAAAAGGCGATCGAGAGGGAGCCAAAAAGTCGTTAGAAGCGGCTCTGCAGTTGAGTGGTAATTTCCCTGGATCGGAGGAAGCCAAGTCAACATTAAAGAGTCTGTAAGCTTGGCTACCGCTTTTCCATGGGACAAGAGAGCGAGAAGCAAAACGGTTTTCTCAAATTCCTAAGAAGCCCTTGAGTAAGGGGAAAGAACATACGATTCTTGGCTATCCTACTGATTAGTTCTTGACTCTAGTCATGTTGAATGAGAAAAAAACACTAGGTGATACTGACAAACGGTGACTGTTTCTGTACAATCCCCAGGCTTGATAACCCTGGATAACTCTTTAACTAGACAATCGCAAAGGAACGATGGATGGAACGGCGCGTGACTTCTCATACGGAAGAAGAAGAAATGAACCAACGCCGGCGTCTGCTGGGTCTTGCAAGAAAAGGAGATGAAAAAGCTATTGATCTACTCTTTGAATTGTACCAAGTGAAAGTCTATACAGGAGAAACACTGAAGAAGAGTAAGACTTCATTTTCAAAAGACCCGCAGCCCCTCAATGCCGAGAAGAAGTCGAGCCCCAAGACGAAAAAGTCTCCCGAGACTCAATCAAAGTCCTCCGGTTCAGAGGCAAGGCCCAAAATGGTCTCTAGCAGTTTATCGAATAAAGCGATGAAAAAGCCTCAGTCCAGGAAGGTGGAAGAGGATACGAGATCGGCGAAGAAGAATGCGCCAGACAAGGCAGTTCGGTCGAGCCGGAAAGTTGTGTCTCCTAAAGCTCAAACCCAAAAGCATACCGCCAAATCTAAGAAAGCTGGCAAGACTCAACCCGCTGTTAAACCTGTTTTATCAAAGCCCAAGAAGACTTTGAAAAAGGGGAACGTAAAGAAGAGCCGTCCGTAACGAGGACAGGCAATTGTGAAAATTAGGAAATCAGTATCGATGATACAATCAGTCAGTGAAGAGCGTACATCTGACTAATCACACGGATGTTAATAGCGAACTTCTACGCGCAATCCTCCTCCTGCCAGTTGTTTGGCGATTCCTTCAGCTCTTTTCTGTTCTCCCTGGTATACGGCGGCACTTCCATGATGATCGATTTGCCATGCCAACTCAAAGGCTCTGGCGGGTGTCATGCCGGGAATATATTCACAAAATAATGCAATGACTTGTTGATAGGTGTGGCAGTTACAATTGTAGACGATGACTTCGGCTTCAAAATCTTGTCCCGTGCCGATTCCTGTATCCTCAATGACCGCAGGTGTCTCAAGTGTTCGATTACCCACCACTTGGATCATGATTGTATTGTAGCAACGACATGGAGGGCTCACAAGTTCAGGTCAATGAAGTGCATGAAAGCACAGCAGTCGTGCGAAACCGTATTCTCAACAATTACTGTGAACTGTGTTAAGGTAACTAATTGATTGACCGACGGATTCCTTATCGTTCCAACAATTTAGTTGTGTCGTAAGTCAAACTTGCCAACCGATTGAGTTCAATCCTCCATAGAGACTATGTAATTTGTCGGAGTCATTTATTCACTCATATGTGCCGGGGTTCCCTTGAATTGATATCCGTTGGCATAGAATCCTTGGTAGTCATGGGACAGCAAGGGCACGTCCTGGAAAGTCAGAGAAACACCGCCTATACCGCCAATCGATTCGGCACATCATGAACATGAGTGAAGAAGAGAAGGAGAACATGTATGTCTAAAACCGTGCTGGTCACAGGCGCAGCTGGATTCATCGGAAGTCACACCGTGGAAACGCTCCTAAAAAGAGGCGATCGGGTTATCGGTATCGACAATTTTAATGACTACTATGACCCCAAGCGAAAACGTGCGAATATACAAGAGCTAGAAGACCAACTCTCTCCTTCCGGGCAGTTCAAATCTTTTAAATTGGTCGAAGGTGATATTCGGGACAAAAAGATCATTCAGGAAGTCTTCGATGGTCATTCGATTGATTGCGTGGTTCACCTCGCAGCCATGGCCGGGGTGCGGGTGTCGATCGACGATCCCGGGCTCTATTATGATGTCAATGTGAATGGAACCCTGACGCTGCTTGATGCTTGTGTAGGGCGTTTGAGTGTCAAGTCGTCTTCTTCGCAGACCAAAAACCTGCCGACGTTCGTCTTTGCTTCTACCTCCTCGGTCTACGGCAATACTCAGATTGTGCCATTTGTCCCAGAGGATCGTTGTGATCGGCCTTTGGCTCCCTATGCTTCGAGTAAACGTGCGAGTGAAATGCTGGGATTTTCGTATCATCATCTCTATGGGCTGCCGTTTACGGTTCTTCGGTTTTTTACAGTGTATGGTCCTCGCGGTCGTCCCGATATGATGGCGTTTAAAGTGCTTGATAATATTTTTAAGGGTGCAGAGGTTCCTCTCTATAATGGAGGCAATATGCACCGTGATTGGACGTATGTCGAGGATATCGTGAGCGGCGTGGTGGCAGCTGTGGATCGTCCGTTAGGGTATGATATCGTCAATCTAGGGCGAGGAGAGCCGGTCTTGCTCTCTGACTTTGTGACCGGAATTGAACAGTTAACGGGTCGTTCGGCCAACCTGATTCCGGCTCCCATGCTGGATGCCGATATCGCCTACACCTTTGCTGATATTAGCAAGACTCGTCAGCTCTTGGGGTATAACCCTCAGACCTCGGTGCCTGAAGGCGTCTCGCGATTTTGGCGATGGTACCAACACACATTCCTTTAAAAGATCGTGGGGATGTTTGCTGACAGATTCAGGGGGACCCTGGGAGGAGGAATGCCGACGATTTCGCCCGGTTTTATGTCTTGGTGAAAAAAGTGAAGCATACGGGGCCAATCTGCTTTTCCTCACCTCCTTCTCCTCTTGCATTTCTCTCTAGCGTACGATGGTGGCGTGTCATCGTCGTTTGATTCCTTTTTCCCACGTTTCTGATTGGATCCCTTGAGGCTCCTCATTTAATGGCGATATCGAAATTCGCTGTATCAAGATTTTCTGATAGTCAATATCCTACCTTCTTGCCTCTTCTCGCTTCTATCAAGTTGAAACGCTCCGAGGCTGAATAGCCGTTCTGCTTTCAAGAAGATCTGAAAAGTACTTAAGTTTTACTCCGGAATGCCGATAGTTAGCTGCATGAAGCGAATTTCGCGTTCATTCGCAAATTTGTTTGCAGATGTATTTGAAGTGTAACGAGATATCGTCAATGCGTCCCTTCACACCGCCTACTTTCAACGACACATTGGTGATGAGTAACGCATGCGTATCATCTTATTCATTCAGAGGAGGTTTTCAATGAATACTCGATCTCACTCACGATTATGGATGAGCGCCATAGCCTTGCTGTTGGTCGTGGGGCAAGGATGCAGTTCTCATTCTGTAGGGTACACAGTGGATTCTGAGCGTGGTCCTGATGGAACAATGAGCGATGGAACTGCGATGATGGAGGAGTCAGGAGACACGATGCCCAGTAATGGCGACTATCAGACTGGGCGATCATTCTATGAAAGTGGTGAGTCGTATGACCCCGGCGCTATCGGGTATTCTCCGGCCTACAATCATAACGGACAAATCCCCGATGGAAAGGAGATTAAGAACGGAGCGTATAGCTATCAGGGATATGACCCACAATATGACCAAGAATATGATCCCGGCTATGACCGGGGATATCAACCTGGACCTGGGGCTGACTATAAACATAATTATTCAGGAGTACCCGGCTATGATTCGAACAACGGGCCGGTCAGCGGGTTTGGGAGTGGGTTTGCTGAAGGCGTGAATCCTACCCCTGAAGCATGGGCCGAGGCTTTTTTACGAGGGAATGTTGCTGAGGGACCTTCAGAAGACGGTTCGCCTCAGGGAGGGTTGATGTCTGAACATGTCGATCAAGATGTCTTTGTCGCCCGATCCAACCCCTATGCTTCAGAATATGGGTCAGGGAATCAGTCCCGTGAATCCCATAGTGCTTCTTCTATGAATGGTCAGTATGGAAGTTACGAGAGTTCCTGGGGTGGAAACGTCGAGGATGTGTATTTTGCATTCGATAGTTGGAAGATTTCCCATGAAGGGGCGAAGTCTCTTCAAGCTGACGCGGAATGGCTGAAGAACCATCCTGGCCACCAGGTCACGATTGAAGGACATTGCGACCAACGCGGCACGCAAGATTACAACATGGTGTTAGGGAAGAAACGCGCGGAGGCCGCTAAAGAATACCTGGTTGACTTGGGTGTCAATTCCTCTCAGTTGAAAGTAGTCTCGTACGGAAAGGAACGGCCGTTTTGTTCTGAGCACAATGAGTTCTGTTATCAACAAAACCGGCGTGGACATATCGACTTACAAAACTAAGTGACATTGAAAAGACTCGTCTTCACACGAAGGGCTGTGGATGAAACATTCCACAGCCCTTCGTGTTTTTCTTCCTAATCCTAGACTGCAGGTTTTCCATGATTGTTCTGTGACGGTATGGTGCCGAATTCGTCGGACATCAAGGTTGAGAGTTCTTGCTATGATGGAAGTCCGATGGTAGAGTTTGTCGCTTTCACTTCAGATTTGCGGGAGTGGCGGAATCGGCAGACGCACAGGACTTAAAATCCTGCGCCCCTAAAGGGCATACGGGTTCAATTCCCGTCTCCCGCACCACTTATATGAAATCCCATCGCGAGCTTGTCCGTGCTGTTGCTGAACGACGATGCTGGGTTGATGGGGCCGGGATCAATCGTGCATGTCCTGAGCAGGTTCCGCCGAACTCAACGAGCTTGCTCGAGATAGAATTGATTGTTTGGCCCAGCTATGGAGGAGACATCCTGTGTAACGGTTCCTGCGGCAGACAGAGGAAAGACGCCGAGCTTGAATTCTTGAAAAAATGTCCCTGAAAAAATTCGCTGCACTTCACGAGAGCTTCCTGCGTCTCCATCTCGACGAGGAATGGACGTTACTGTTCCCTTCGCCTCAAAGCCGATAAGAGGGGGGTCTCCCTCTGTTCCAACGGCTTCTTCCACTGATATTGTTCCGGTGATAGGAATCTCGCCAGACCAGCCTACACCAAAATCTGGTACGTCCGGCAACAGTCCCGTAATATTACTGATCTTTCCAGAGGTAATCGGTATGACATAGGAACCGGGTCTCACTTCGTCGCGATCATCAAAATTAATTTCCAGGTCAATTTGCCCCAATTCAGTCGTACCTCCTGCCAGGGAATCCCCCTCAAAACGGTAGCGGCCGGTCATGTGCACCGAACCACGTTGAAGGATGTTAATATGACCTGGACTATGTTGGTAACTGGATATCCTCAACCAATTGTCTGCAAAATCCCTGAGGTCTTGTTCCTGGAAAAACCCTGAATTGCGTATGTCAACCGGGATTGCACACGATGCCAAGAAAACACTCACAATCCCAAAGAGAATAACCTGTTGCCATTTACTCATCGGGAAACCCTCCCTGATTTTTCTTAATCGTGAGCATATCAAATAACCAAATAGTTTTCATAGGAACTTATAGCGAATTCCCATTCATAAGCACAATGAACGGCTATTCTTTTCCTTACATGATTATCCTGACCGCACGAACAACGAATTGTTGAATGTCGTGGTTGAGATTCCTGCCGGAACTCATGAAAAATGAGAGGCATCGAAAACACGCGGGATCCTACGTTAATAAGATGTAAAAAATGGAACACCTCTGGGCGTGGTCCATTACATGAGGGCTGGTCACCTGACTTCAGATGGGTATGGCGATGCTGAAGGAGCGAATGCCGTTGTTCGAGAGGCCGGTCGGCCCTGTGAAAGACTGGATTCCACCCGGTTGAGAAGCTGATTTTTTGATTTTGTCTGTTTCTGAGAGACTCTTTTTTGTTGCTTTTTTTTGAGCGGTAGGCTATCGTTCTTCTACCATAGCTACTTCCTGTGGGCCTGGTAGCTAGGTGTTTAAGAGGTTGGCCCTGAATGGCTGTTGTTTTGCTTCAGAACTTATTTCGGAAGTCAGACCTAAGTCGCCTCAATACCGCGCTCTCGGGCCGTTCCTTCCTTAACCTTTCCTGCAAAACAACAATAGTTTAATTAAAAGGAGGAACCCAATGGGTTCAAAAATTTATGTGGGTGGCCTGCCCTATTCGGCAGTAGACCAAGAGTTGTCTGATTTATTTATGCCCCATGGGAATGTAGAGTCGGCGCGAATCATTATGGATAAGTTTACTGGACGATCGAGAGGATTTGGGTTTGTCGAGATGTCCACGGAAGAAGAAGCGAAAGCGGCCATAGAGGCATTGAATGGAACTGAAATGGGAGGAAGAACGTTGACTGTGAATGAAGCCCGTCCTCAAACTCCCCGTTCGCGCGATGGTGGATTTGGCGGGGGTGGCGGCAGAAGGTTTTAAGCGGCTGACTAACTCGCCAACGTCAATTCCTGAACATTATTTTCATGCACGAAAAAGCAGAAGCCCTTGTGAAAGGCCTTCTGCTTTTTTTTTGATCATGCCCGTGTCGATATACTGATGAAGAGAGAGTTGAATAATGAAGTTATCAAAGGACATATTTTCTCAGAACGAGGTTGTGCTTCAACAGCCCCTTACTCTGGGCGAATCGAGCGTCGAAGAGCATGTCGACGACTTGAACATTGGTGAGAATAGCATGATAATGCTTCTTGTGTTGAGACGATTTTTCTTGGTGTAAGGGTAGGGCGTTATCTGATGGGTGATCGACAAAGTTTTGACGACAAACTTCCACGTTCTTCCTCTCGAGGGTCTGTCTTCTCCTCCAAGGTTAGCGACTCCAATCTTTTGCAGTTAATCGACGAGTGTTTGGCTTCTTTTTCCGAAGGGGATGAACGGCTGCCTTTGTTGCGCCGAATCAAAGAGGCGCTGTTGCAACATGGTGTTGAACGGCGGCAACGGGATGCCGAAGTGAAGAAACTGACGGCTGCGGTCGAACAGCTGACAGCTCCCGCAAATCGAATTGGCACGCTTCTGGATCTTCCTCAGGAAGGCGTCGCGCACATTTTGGTCGGAGGGAGTGAGTACTTTACCAATGTCGATCCCCGTCTCGAACCTGGTGCGCTGAAGATTGGTGCCCAAATTCTCGTGAATGAAGCCTATGTTGTCCTTCGATCTCTGGGCTATGACACGAATGGTCCGCTCCTCACCGTTCGTGAGGTGCTGTCAGATGGGCGCTTGCGAATGGAGCAGGAACCCGGACGTCAGGGAATCATCCTACAGCCGATTCCTGAGCTGATGAACGTTGCATTTAAGGCAGGGGATGAAGTTCGTATTGACCCGTCTCATCGATACGTCATCGAGCGAATGGAGAGGTCGCAAAAGCACGGCCACATGTTGGCTGAAGTCCCAACTGTGAGATGGGAGAATATTGGGGGACAAAAGGCGGCCATCGATGCGATTCGTCGTGCGATTGAATATCCGCTTCTTCATTCACAGACCTTTCAGCAGTATCAATTTACTCAACCGAAGGGGTTTTTGTTACATGGTCCTCCTGGGTGTGGAAAAACGTTGATCGGGCAAGCGACAGCTGCAAGTCTGGCTCAGCTGGTCCAAGAGGGGGCAGCGCAGTTTTCTCACGATGGTTCTTCGATCGAACGATCGTCTTCTCTCCCGCCCATTACTCAAGGATGTTTTTTGCATGTCAAAGGTCCGGAGGTGTTAAATATGTGGGTGGGTGAGTCTGAACGTATCGTGCGGGATCTCTTTTCCCAAGCACGTGAACGTCGCCAGGCTGGAAGCTTACCGTTTATTTTCATCGATGAAGCAGAGTCCATTCTCGGGACTCGTCGTGCAGCCCGTTCCTATAACATTTCCAATACGTTAGTGCCGATGTTTTGCGCTGAGTTAGACGGAATCGAGACGTTGCATGACGTGGTGGTCATTCTGGCTTCGAATAGGCCCGATCTGATCGACCCCGCCGTGTTGCGGCCGGGGAGAATAGACCGAAAAGTGAAGGTGAGCCGTCCCAATCGAGAGGAAGCTGAAGAAATCATTCGTCTCTATTTGACGGAAGGGATTCCACTCGATGCGACTTGCCTCGCCGCTCATCAAGGGGATTCGGAATCGGCGCGACATGCTCTCCTAGTCAGTGTGTTGGATCAGCTGTTCACGAAGACAGATGAGAGCAGGGTGCTGGCTATTCGTTTACGAAATGGTCGTCAGGAAGTCCTCTATCGACAGGATGTATTGAGTGGGGCTATTCTGGCGAACATTGTGCGACGGGCCAAAGAACGGGCCATTGAACGGGAAATTTCTGGTGAAGCCCAATCCCCAGCTGGTCTTTCTCAAGCGGACTGTGAGCGGGCGATCAAAGAAGAATTTGAAGAAGGCGATATTTTTCCGCCCGATGATTCGGCAGAAGAATGGTTGAAGCTGCTGGATTATCACCCCGATCAGGTCGTTGGCGTGTCAACTTTTCGGCGGCGTTCCAATTCTACTGAGCGCATGCTTTATCCCATCATCTAAGGACTGTTCCCACGTGTTGCGTTTATTTGGCATCGAAACGGAATATGGAATTACACGGGAGGATCAAGACCACGTTGATCCGGTGGTTGAATCCATGGAACTCGTTCGTGCTCATCATGAGGGACCATTCAAACAGCATTGGGACTATCGAGGTGAAGAGCCGCATGAGGATCAGCGAGGTTTTCGGGTGTCGGGGCTCCAACAGGATAAGGAAGAGGAAGCGTTTGCCAAAGAAGATGCTCATCGATCCTTCTCGTTTTACGAGATGAAAAGCGATTTGGTGTTGATGAATGGGGCGCGCTTTTATAATGATCATACCCATCCCGAATATGCGACTCCCGAATGTCGGACCTTGCGAGATCTTGTGGCGCATGACCGGGCGGGAGAGCGGATCGTGCAGCAATCGGCCGACAAACGCAATCACCAACTTGGAAGCCCGGTCGTTCAACTTTACAAGAACAACACGGACTTTCATGGCCATAGCTATGGCTGTCATGACAACTATCTGGTTTCCCGCGCCATTCCCTTTTCAGACCTGGTTCAGGCGCTCGTGCCGTTTCTCGTGAGTCGACAAGTCATCGCGGGTGCGGGCAAGGTTGGCCTCGAAAAGCAGGAACAGGGATATCAGTCTGGAGGTTTTCAGCTATCCCAACGCGCGGATTTTATGGAGGCCGTCTTGGGCGTGGATACGATGTACAATCGCCCGATTTTGAACACGCGCGATGAACCTCATGCGGATCGATCAAAATATCGGCGTCTTCATCTGATCATCGGGGACGCGAATATGTGCGAGTATGCGACTGCGTTAAAAGTCGGCACCACCAGAGTCGTTCTTGATATGCTCGAACAACGATTGACGCCCGACGTAGAGTTGGAAGATCCTGTTCGTGCGGTGCAGGCGTTTTCTCGAGATCCTGAACTCAAGACTTTCATGAAAACCCGTCGAGGCCCTGCGCTCTCGGCCTGTGAGATTCAAGCTGAGTATCTTGAGGCTGCCGAAAGGGCTTACAAGGGGCGTGACGAGGAGACAGATTGGATTCTCGAAGAATGGGCACGTGTCCTTACCACATTGAAACGCGATCGATGGGAATTGGTCGGCTCTCTGGATTGGATCACCAAGCTCTGGTTGCTCGAACGATTTCGCCAGGAAGAACATCTGGATTGGTCGGATCCATGGTTAGCGAGTATCGACCTTGAATATCACAACGTGAATCCAGAACGGGGACTCTACATGAGCTTGGAGGCTGATGGTCAAGTCAAACGAGTCTGTCAGGAGGAGGATATCCTGCGTGCGATACGCGAGGGGCCGATGGATACGCGCGGAGGAATCCGTGGAAAATGTGTGAAACGATTTGCTAAGGACATTCATGCCGTACAATGGGAACGTATACAGTTCAAGTCGGAATTCGGGCAACGAACCAATCTGGATTTACATGATGTGGTGGAGCCGGAAGCGGTGCAGGCGATACAGGCTGAACTGGATGGAATCGTAACGCCTTTTGAGTTGGCTCGCATGAACGAGAGGAGTGTCATATGATACGTCACCAATACACGGCCGAGGATCGCATAATTCTGATTGCCGGGTTGTCGAATCCCGCTCACTGTGAGCGACGTGAGCAACCGAGTCCAATTTCCAGACCACCTGGTCCGGGAGAGGATGACCGAGGGCCTAAGCGTCCGGACCCTGATTCAGCCCAGAAGGATAATCTGTTAAAACGGATGCGAAAAGTTGACCCCAAACAAGCAGAGCGTTATCGGCAGCGGACCGGAGAGTAAGGATGATGGGACGGCACGGTGATTTTTTTCAACTGTTGAAAGCTCAGGGATATGCCTTTGATGAGCTCAGGTCTGACAGCCTGGCGGGGGGGAACGGACAACAGGAATTGATCACTCACGGGACGACGGTGTTGGCGTGTAAATATCATGATGGCGTGTTGGTGGGTGGAGACCGGCGGGCCACGGCCGGCATGTCGGTGATGTACGATCGAACCGACAAAGTGTTGGAGTTGGATCGATTTTGCATCATGGCTATTGCTGGTGTCCCGGCAACCGCGTTTGAAATGGCGAGAGTCTTGGAGCATTCGTTTAAGTATTATCGACGGAGCCAGCTCCAAGATTTAAGTTTTGAAGGCAAATTGCGGGCATTAACAAAGCTCTTGAAGGACAATGCGCCGGCGGCTTTGGCTGGAACGGGTACGGTAGCACCTGTATTCGCCGGGTATGACCAAGATGACCGAGAAGGCAAGATTTACTTCTATGACATTCTGGGCGCTGAATTTGAAGGCGTGGATTATGCCGTTTCTGGCTCGGGTTCGCCGACCATACGAGGCATACTTCATTATTTGCACCGCTGGGGTGAACGACCGTTGTACGACCTTCCTGAAGAGGATGCCATTATTCTCATTTTGCGACTTCTCAGTAGTGCGGCCGAGTTTGATGCTGCGACTGGCGGTATTAATTATGAAGCCAATCTATTTCCCGTCATCAAACGGATAACATCCCGTGGGGTCGAGCCAATCGCCGCGGAGCATCTCAAACGACTGTGTGAAGCGCAGGTGACGCGATATGTATGAAGAACCGTATCGGTGGATAGAAGCTGTCGAAAACCGGCGTCAGTATGTCGCTGACCAGTTACGGCGGGGAAGTCCAATTATCGCACTCTCCTGCCAAGATGGTATTTTACTCCTTACTCTGAACCGTGGGACGCCCAAGCTGTATGAAATCTATGACCGGATTGCACTTGGTGGCATGGGCCATCCGGCAGACCTGGAAAAGTTACGCTTTCAATTATTGGATATGGCGCATCTTGAGGGATTTAACCGGTCGCCCTCTGATGTGACCGGAGCGCGGCTGCTAAAGTACGGGTTGGCTCCGACGTTAAAACAAGCGTTTGAAGAAATCTTTAAGGCGCCCTTTCTCATCAAACTTCTCCTCGTGGAGTTGGGCCGGACGAAGGAGCAAGACCAATTTCTGACGATCGACTATGATGGAAGCTTTCACGAGGCTCATTCGTGTGTCGTGCTAGCTGGTCACGCTTCGATTCAGGCTATATTGGCTGATCATGTCGTGAAGCAAATGGCTGAACGAATCCTGTCGCTTAAAGAAGGCATCGAATTAGGCATGAGAACTTGGGCCATGGGAGACTTACTTCAGAGGAACGATGGGGGAGAACACCACGATCAGCCAAACGATGAAATCTCAAGAAAGGCGCAGGAGTCTCTGCGACAATTTGCGGATGATGATATCATTGCCCATCTTCGTGAAACATTGTCCCAATCTTCTCTTGAATGCGGCCTCTTGGATCGAACCATTTCCGGAAAATCAAAATACCGGATGCTCTCCTCTGATGAATTGACCGATCTCCTCCCATTTCCGGTGACGTTGACCCGTTAGACTAATTCCTCCTGGCTGTATGTCTTGTGCGTAATCGTATTTTTGGAATAGAAACCGAGTATGGTTTGCTCATTCACGAAGAGCGGCCGGATCGTCCACCGTCCTGGATTGCCTATCAAATCATCGACCATCTGTTTCGCGTCAAGCGCTACGGGGTGTTGGACCTCCACCATCGCGGGTATGATGAACCGCCCGGGAACGGGGGCTTTCTCTTAAATGGCGGGCGAATGTATGTGGATATGGGCCATCTAGAATTTGCCTCTCCAGAATGTCATTCCTTGCGGGATCTTGTCGCGTCTGACCGGGCGGGCGATTGGTTATTGCAGGACGCCATTGAGGAGATGGGGTTGGCGGAACAGGTTTCGCTGATTAAAAATAATATTGATCATGAAACCGATGCGACGTTTGGCTGTCATGAAAACTACCTGGTCTCTCGAGAGTTTCCTTTCAGCTATAGCGGGCTAGGCAAGCTCATTCCCTTTCTGGTCACCCGTCAAATTTTTACCGGAGCCGGTAGAATCGGCGCGGCGGAAAATCCTAATGGTTGGATTCCCCTCGAACATCTCACTCGTGAACGTGAGACGGCCGAAAATACAGAACGTTCACTCACGGTGCCCTATCAGATTTCCCAGCGGGCGGATTATATCGTCAATGATTTTTTTGAGTGGGTTCAGCACAATCGGGCGATTATCAACACTCGTGATGAACCGCTGGCTGATCCCACGCAATTCCGACGGATTCATCTATTGGTCGGGGATTCCAATCTTTCAGAAGTCGCGACGGCCTTGAAGATGGGAACGACAGGATTGGTCCTTCAGCTTATCGAGGATGGTCATGCTCCCACGGGACTGGACCTGCCTGACCCCGTCGAAGCACTTCGGGAAGTATCACGTGATCCTGAACGTACGTGGCAACTGACCCTGGCGACCGGAGAGCGACTTTCAGCCATCGATATTCAGGAACGGTTTCTCGAACGGGCACAGAAACGGTATCACGGTCAGGATGAAGAAACGGATTGGGTGTTAGCGCAATGGGAAAGTGTGTTAAATGACCTGCGTGTGGACTATACACGAGTGATCGGTCGGGTCGATTGGGCGTCCAAGCTCTGGCTGCTTGAAACGTTTCGCGAGCAGGAACAACTATCGTGGCAGGATCCGTGGCTGAAGAGCCTTGACCTTGAGTACCACAATGTCAATCCTCAAAAAGGGCTCTACTTTGGGTTAGCGGACGAAGGTCGGGTACCGTTCGTCACGACACATGACGCTATCGAATTATCGAAATACGCACCGCCCAGAGATACACGGGCCTTTGGTCGTGGAGAAGTCGTCAAGGATTTAGTTGATCGATCGTGGCCAGATGGATCGGATCTGGAACAACACGAGCGACGTTTTCCCCCTTATGTGATCAATTGGTCCGTGTTTCAGGTACTGGGGCAGTCAGCGTTCCTTATGCCTGATCCCTTTCGCACCTACGCTCAGGAAGTGCAAGCGTATTTAAAGCCGACCTGAATCATTCAGGGTTCAAACAATGTTTTTAAAGTAGGCAATGGTTTTGGCCAGACCATCTTCCAACGTCACTTCCGGTTCCCAGTTGAGCACGGATTTGGCGCGTTGAATGTCCGGTCTTCTGACCTTGGGGTCGCCGATCGGAAGGGGGAGGTGATCAATTCCGCTGGTGGAGCCAGTGAGGCTGAGGACGAGTTTGGCAATTTCAAGCACAGTCAGTTCCCGCGGGTTGCCGATATTCACGGGGTAGTGGATCGTCACCTTTCGGTCCGTCGTACCCTTGACGACCTCGTCGTCATTCGTTGTTGCTGGCCCATCATCAGGTGCCATCAGGAGTGAGACGATACCTCGAACAAGATCATCGACATAACAAAAACTACGGGTTTGGGATCCATCCCCGTAGACGGTGAGGGTGTGGTTTTTCAATGCCTGGACGATAAAATTCGACACGACGCGACCATCTTTGGGGCGCATCCGTGGGCCGAACGTGTTAAAGATGCGTACGATGCGGGTGTCGAGTCCGTGGTACGTATGGTAAGCCGTAGTGATCGCCTCTCCAAATCGCTTCGCTTCATCATACACGCCACGTGGGCTGATGGGGTTCACATTGCCCCAATAGGATTCAGATTGCGGGTTCACGAGGGGATCGCCATACACCTCAGACGTGCTGGCTAAGAGAAACCTCGAATTCTTTGCCTTGGCCAATCCAAGCGCCTTGTGTGTGCCGAGCGCTCCTACCTTCATCGTGGCAATAGGAAATTCGAGATAATCCTGTGGGCTGGCCGGAGAAGCAAAGTGCATGACGGCATCGAGTTGCCCATCGATATGCAAATAGTCGCACACGTTGTATCGAATAAAGGTAAACCGATCGTGCCCCATGAGATGGGCAATGTTTTCCGGGCGGCCCGTGATAAAATTATCCATGCCGATCACCTCATGTCCCTGTCGAATGAGAAGGTCGCATAGATGGCTGCCTAAAAATCCGGCGCCGCCGGTAATTAAGATTCTCATAACTGTTCCTCTTTAAAAAAACTGGTGTATGGAATGAATTGGGTGAATGTCGTGAATTCCTTGCGGAATTTCATAGGTCTAGTAGATAATCATAGCTGATATTTATGTTGATACAACCCAACACACAAACTTTCTCTCTTTCTCGCCGGGCACTTCTGAAGCTCGGTGGTGTGTCAGTCTTCTTTGGGACATTGCCCGCTTGTGATCTTGGGGGAATGTTTGCGGTCCCGCCACGCGAGACGGTGTATTTTACTCCGAATGATAAATTTTATACTGTGAATTTCTCTGATTCTCCATACAATTTTTCACGTGACATTGACATCGAACAGTGGCGCCTCACGGTCAAAGGTGAGGTTCGAGAGTCAGCGGTCTTGAACTGGCGTGATATCCTCAATCGGACCTCTTTTGATCAGGCCGCGACTCTCATGTGTATCGATACATTGCCAGGTGGCAGTAGTTTGGGCAATGCGATGTGGCGAGGCATTTCTCTAAAAGCGCTTCTTCAGGAGGTCGGGGTTGATAGCGAAACGGCAAGAGACGTAATCTTCCGAGCCGCGGATGGATACCATGACAGTATCCCATTTCAACGGGCCATGCAAGAGGATGTCATGCTAGCTTACCTCATGAATGGTGAAAAATTGCCGCAAATGCATGGCTTCCCTCTCCGTCTTGTCGTTCCTGGTCTCTATGGAATTAAGAACGTCAAATGGATTACAGAAATTGAAGTATACGATGGCGATTATCAAGGCTATTGGCAACGCAAAGGTTGGACGGACGATGGGACTATCAAGATCTTTTCACGCATCGATAGTCCAGGGCACTATCAAGTCTTGCAAGGGCTCAAACAACGCTTGCGCGGTCTAGCCTTTGGTGGCCCTCGGACTATTCGAGATGTCGAGTTGAGTTTTGATCAAGAAAAAACCTGGGTGCGAGCAGAAATCGAGCCACCGCTTTCTCCATACACGTGGGTGATATGGAATTACGATTGGGTCGCTCCAAACCAGGGGAAGCATATGGTCTCGGTTCGGGCGATTGATATTGATGGGAAAATTCAAACTTCCGAAATCGTGAGGCCGCAACCAGCCGGGGCCAGTGGCCTACATTCTATCGTGTTGGACGTCAAAGCCGTATAGCCATCCCATTTTGTCGCTCTACCTTCCTTAACAGCACTTCATCAGGCAGAAGTCCTAGGCGTCCATCTCTTTCCAAGTCGAGCGAATATGGAGGTCTTTCAGTTGATGAGGGTTGACGGTGGAGGGAGCTTCTGTCATGAGACATTGAACCTTTTGTGTCTTTGGGAATGGGATGACATCGCGAATGGATTCAGTTTTGCCCAGAAGCATGATGAGTCGATCCAACCCTAGGGCAATACCTCCGTGCGGAGGAGCGCCGAGCTCCAATGCTTCCAATAGAAACCCAAACTTCGCCCTGGCTTCTTCTTTCTGAATTCCCAAAAGTTGAAAGACTTGTTGTTGGAGGGCAGAGGAATGAATACGAAGACTGCCTCCGCCAAGTTCAAAACCATTTAAAACAAGATCATAGGCTTGCGCTCTGACTGATAGTGGATCGGTATCGAGGTGTGGAAGGCTTTCGGTGGCGGGAGATGTGAAAGGGTGATGGAGTGAGACAAACCGGCCCTCTTCTTCGTCATACTCGAACATCGGAAAATCCACTACCCAAAGTGGAGCCCACTGGTTGGCTGGTATCAGCTTGAGTTCCTCTCCAAAATAGGTTCGGAGTTTTCCAAGCGCCTGGTGAACGATAGCTGGACGATCAGCCACGCATAGCAGTAAATCGCCTGGCTCAGCCAGAGGAAGCGCTTTTTGGAGGGATTCCGCGTCAAGAAATTTGGCGATCACAGAATCCAGTTTCCAATTTTCCAGAATCTTGACCCAGGCAAGCCCCTTCGCCCCGAAGTCTTTTACCAGATCGACGAGATTGTCCACACGACTTCGTGTGAAGGCCGCGCCACCTTTTACGACAAGTCCTTTCACGATTCCGCCTTGTTCGACCGTGGATCGAAACACCTTGAAATGAGAAGCAGCTGAAAAGGCGGACAAGTCTTCGAGAGGAAGATCGAAGCGTAAGTCGGGTTTATCCGATCCATATCGTGAGATGACCGTATCATAAGAAAAGCGAGGAAACGGCGTCGGGAGTTGGATGTCTTGGGTGCTCTGAAAAATGTCGCGGATCATCTGTTCAGTGAGGTTCAGGATGTCATCCTGTTCGATAAACGAAAGTTCAAGGTCGATTTGAGTGAATTCAGGTTGACGGTCAAGGCGAAGATCTTCATCCCGAAAGCATCGAGCGATTTGAAAGTAGCGATCAGCACCCCCGATCATAAGAATTTGTTTAAACAATTGGGGTGATTGCGGAAGCGCAAAAAATTCGCCAGGATTGACCCGGCTCGGGACAAGATAGTCTCGTGCGCCTTCCGGCGTACTCTTGGTCAGGATCGGTGTTTCAATCTCGACAAACCCCTGGGCGTAGAGGCTATCTCTGATCTGTCGTGTGACCTCGGAGCGGAGAGCGAGGAGCTTCTGCATTCGTGGCCGTCGTAAATCCAGATAGCGATGCGTCAGACGGATCGTTTCGGATGCCTGTAGGTCGTCCTCCACAGAGAAGGGAAGTGGCTTCGATTCATTCAAAATGGTGATCTCGGTCGCGCGAACTTCAATCTCTCCGGTGAAAATGTGAGGATTGATTGAATCATCTGGACGCAGGCTGACGATCCCAATGATTTGGATCACGAATTCGTTTCGCACATGGCTCGCCACTTCATGGATGGAAGGCTGTTGTTCCGAATCAAAGACGATTTGTGTGAGACCTTGACGGTCCCGTAAGTCCACGAACAGGATGCCTCCATGGTCACGTCGCCCATTAACCCATCCGCAGAGCGTCGTGGTCTGCCCTACGTGAGATTTTGTCAATTCGCCACAGCGATGCGTTCGTAACACGATGAATCCTACGGGTGAGTCTGTGTCGTTCTGGTTTTCGACTGAGCCTTGGAGCGAGAGAGAGGTTTGGTTCTTCGCTTGGTGCTCTTCGCCCACAATGTGCTTTTGGAACGGGGCTGAGGGGTCTTCACGGAAGAAGGTGCCTGATATAATAGATCCCGTAACGCATTGGCTTCCCGGTCCGTCAAATGTCGGCTGTTTCCCAAAGGAAGATTTCCCAATCGAAGAGGCCCAAATTTCGTTCGTTTCAGCTTTATCACTGGGTGTTCGACGGCTAACAACATTCGTTTGACTTGATGATTTCGACCTTCGTATATCGTCAGTTCGATCCAGGAATTGACAGAAACCTTACGGACCTTTCTGACACGTGCAGGAGCTGTCACGCCATCTTCCAGTTCGACTCCTTGTTCGAGTTTTTGCACGGCTTCATCAGAAAGTTGGCCTTTGATCTTGACTAAATAGGTCTTTTCAACATGAGAGCTGGGGTGGAGGCAGGCTTGCGCCACGGATCCATGATTGGTGAGCAGTAACAAGCCTTCGCTGTCGTAGTCAAGCCGACCGACTGGAAATGTGCGCAATGATGTTTTATCTAAGAGATGAGAAACGGTCGGACGGCCTTCTGGGTCCTTCATGGTCGATACGTACCCTGCCGGTTTATTCAGCATGAGAAAGACGTCAGGAGGGGTAGGTTTCAAATGGCGTCCATTCACCTTAATATGATCACGCTGAGGGTCAACCCGGATTCCCATGACCGTTACGGTTTTCCCGTTCACGGTGACTCGTCCCTGTTTGATGCATTCCTCAGCCTGTCGACGAGACATGATGCCTGATCGGGCGATGACTTTTTGCAAACGGACTGCGTTGGAAGAATCGGCAGGCATCATTCCCACTCTATCGTTCCAGGTGGTTTGGAGCTGATATCGTAGACAACCCGATTGACCCCATTGACTTCATTAATGATGCGATTTGAGAGACGACCAAGGAGATCATGAGGCAGCGCCGCCCAATCGGCCGTCATGCCATCGGTACTGGTGACGGCGCGGATGGCAATGACCGATTCGTACGTACGCTGGTCCCCCATCACGCCAACGGTCTGAACCGGGAGCAAGACGGCAAAGTATTGCCAGATATCTCGTGAAAGTCCAGCCTTAGCGATTTCATCGGTCACGATGGCATCGGCTTCTCGAAGAATGTCGAGGCGTTCTTGCGTCACCGAACCGAGGATGCGAATGGCGAGACCAGGCCCTGGAAATGGTTGACGCCAGATAAGTTCTTCAGGAAGACCGAGTTCGAGTCCGAGCGTTCGCACTTCGTCTTTAAATAATTCCCGTAATGGTTCGATAAGCCGAAGTTTCATGCGAGCGGGCAACCCACCGACATTATGGTGAGTTTTGATCGTAGCCGATGGTCCTTTCGTACTTTCGCTCTCAATGACATCTGGGTACAGCGTGCCTTGCACGAGGAAGTCGACTTGTCCGATTCGGCTGGCTTCTTTTTCGAAGGCCTCGATGAACTGTCGTCCGATGATCTTGCGTTTTTGTTCCGGGTCCACGATCTTGCCCAGCGCGGTCAGGAATTCCTGGGTCTGGTCGAGCATGTGGACATCCATTTGATACTGCCTGGTAAACACATCGTTGAGAACGCTCACTTCATGTTTACGCATGAGTCCATTGTCGATGAAAATACATGTGAGCTGCTCCCCTAACGCCTGATACGTTAATGCCGCGGCTACGGTTGAGTCGACCCCGCCACTTAACGCGCAGATGACTTTTTGATCTCCCACTTGGGTGCGAATGTCTTGAACGATATGTTGAATGAACGAACCCATGGTCCAGGTCTGTCGACATTGGCAGATCCTGACGGCAAAATTCGAAAGCATCTGCTGTCCATGTTTGGTATGGACAACCTCGGGATGAAACTGCAAGCAGTAGACTGGTTGAATCGAGCTGACGTTCTTCATGGCCGCGACAGGGGAATTGTCGGTGTGCGCGATGGCTGTAAATCCATCCGGCACGTGATCGATTCGATCTCCATGAGACATCCAGACGGGGATAGAAGCCTGAGAGTCGATGTTATGGAATAAGTCAGAAGTATCGTCAATAAACAATTCAGCCCGTCCAAACTCTCGCCGTTGAGCTTGGCCGACTTTCCCACCAAAGTGGTGGGTTAAGATTTGCATCCCATAACAGATCCCGAGGATGGGAAGATTGCACGTAAGAACCGAGAGGTCGGGCCGAGGTGCGTTAGACACTAAAACACTCGCTGGTCCACCTGAAAAAATCAATCCCTTAGGGGCATGTTCTTGGATGGCTTCTAGTGAAGTCGTCGGAGGGAGGATGATGGAGTGAACAGAAAGCTCCCGAATGCGGCGTGCAATGAGTTGGGTATACTGAGACCCAAAATCAAGAATGACGATCGTATCGTGAGAGGACTCCATCGTTGTTGTTCTCGTGAGAACATGGTCGGTCTCTTTTAATGAAAAGAGCCTTATTCCACATCAGCTCGATAATTCGGGGCTTCCTTGGTAATGACGACATCGTGCACGTGGGCTTCTCGTAGACCAGCTTGGGTGAGCCTGGTAAATTTTGCTTCTTGTTGTAGCTGGGGAATAGACCGGCAACCGCAATAGCCCATTCCTGCTTTCAATCCTCCGACGAGCTGATACACCAGAGCTGATAAAGTACCTTTGTACGGGACGCGCGCTTCTATGCCCTCAGGGACAAGCTTGCCTGTCGGTTGACCTTCTTGAAAATATCGATCCTTTCCTCCCCGTTCAAGGGCGCCCAATGATCCCATCCCTCGGTACTCTTTGTACGCACGGCCTTGAAAAAGCACCATATCGCCGGGGGATTCTTCAGTTCCAGCGAACAGTGAGCCAATCATGATGGAAGAGGCTCCAGCGGCCAGGGCTTTCGTAATATCACCGGAATACTTGATGCCGCCATCGGCAATAATAGGCACAGACTGGCCGCGGAGGGCCCTGGCGCAATCAGCGATGGCTGTGAGCTGAGGAACTCCGGCACCGGATACGACGCGTGTCGTACAGATCGATCCAGGCCCCACTCCGACTTTAACCGCATCCACTCCGCAATCCAGGAGATCTTTTGCGCCTTCAGACGTGGCGATATTGCCAGCAATCACGTCAAGGTTTGGATGCTTTTTCTTGATAAATTTCACCATATCGAGGACACTTTGAGAATGACCATGTGCGGTATCGACGACAATAAGATCGATTCCGGCGGTTATGAGTCGCTCCAGACGTTCTTCAGCGTCAGGTCCAACGCCTACGGCTGCCCCGACGCGCAAGCGGCCATGTTCATCCTTACAAGCCGAAGGGTATTTGATACGTTTTTGAATGTCCTTAATAGTAATCAGACCTTTGAGTTCAAAGTGTTCGTTCACGACTGGAAGTTTTTCTATGCGATGTTCATGGAGAATTTCTTGAGCTTTTTCCAGGCTCGTACCTTCGGGAACAGTAACAAGATTTTTTTTGGTCATGACTTGTGAAACTTTTAAGTCCATCCGTGATTCAAAGCGAAGATCACGATTCGTTAAAATACCGACTAACTTTCCATCTTGTGCCACAGGGATGCCTGAAATTCTGTAGGTCGACATAAGTTGACGCACATCACGAATGGTTTGGTCAGGTGAAATCGTCACTGGAGAAAGGATCATGCCACTCTCAGACTTTTTTACTTTATCAACTTCTCCTGCTTGTATCTCTGGGGACAATGCTCGGTGAACGATTCCTATACCCCCTTCACGGGCGATGGCGATCGCGAGACGTCCTTCTGTGACGGTATCCATCGCGGCACTGAGCAGGGGGATATTGATCCGGATGTTCTTCGTGAGATTGGTCGATGTATCGACCTCTGCTGGAATAACATCGGAGCGGGCAGGGACCAGAACGACATCGTCAAACGTCAATCCCACTCGAATATCATGTTCCAGCATAAGTTAATATTCCTTCTACTGAGGGAGAATCATAAAGAGCATGACAGCCCCGGAGAAGGGCTGTATCGTGGTTTTAGTCACGTCTGCACAGAAAAATTAGAAAGGGAAGACTGCCGTTTTCTCAAACCGCCTACCTAGAAGTCAAAGAATCAGGCCAGTACGAAAGGAGCAAGCACTCATTCTGATGTAAGGAATTTTATTGTTCACCACTCTAAAACATCAATGATCGCCAGTCTGTCATAAAATTAAGGTTCAGAATGTCCTGGCAAGAGACCAACCGCATCCTCTTCTTTCAATCGTTCCTCAGCTTCTCCTGCCGGCATGAACTGTTGAACCCGCATGTTTCCACTGTCTACGACAAAGACGCCACCGTGATTGTCGAGAGAAATGCCGTAGGGAAAATTGAATTGTCCCTCTGCATTCCCGAATCCACCCCATTGAGTGATGAAATTCCCATCACGGTCGAATTTTTGAATTCGTTGATTTCCTGTATCGCTAACGTATACATCGCCAACTTCATCGACTGCAATGCCCCAGGGAGAACGGAATTGTCCGGGCTCTTGGGCCTGTGTGCTGCTGGCATGACCCGCGCCGATGCCTCCTCCCCATTTTGTGAGTAGTTGAGGGAGGACATTCGTGCTCGTATCAAACTTTTGAATGCGATGATTTCCCATATCGACGATATAGACGGTGCCATCATTTTGATCAACGGCAATGCCTCTCGCGAAATAAAACTGACCGTCGTTGTTTCCAAAGCTACCCCATTGCATGATGAATTCGCCTGTTTCATCAAATTTTTGTATGCGGAAATTTGCGCTATCCACGACATAAATATAGCCTCGAACTCGGTCAACGGCAACACCCCACGGTGAATTGAGCTGACCTTCCCCGCTACCTCGTGTCCCAAATTTCATGATATAGTGCCCAAGCTTTCCGTCGAACTTTTGGATGCGATGATTGTTCGTGTCCGCGACATACACATCGCCTTTCGCATCACATGCAATCCCGGTTGGATTATTGAAGCTGCCGTTGGCCGCGCCAAAATTCCCCCATAAGAGGATAAAGTTCCCGTTGCGTTCAAATTTTTGAATGCGGTTATTCCCATTATCAACGACAAAAACAGATCCTTGGCGATCAATGGCCATGCCATATAGCGGGCTAATAAATTCTCCACCGTGAAGGAGTGAGGCTCCACGTCCTGGTTTTCCCCAATTAGCGACGCACACATACCCTGAAGTATTGAGTAAGATGGTTGCGCTCGCAGGCACCGATACGTTGTTATTGACATCTTTGAACCAGACGTAAGCTGTTTTAGGACCGTCTCCTGCCGATGTGGTAAAGGGAATGGTGGCCCCAAATCGCTCCTCCGGTTCAACCTCCACCCATCCCGGCATGGTTGCACTTGGAGTCATGGGGTTTTCAGAGATGAAATAGGCTGAAACACCGGTATCAACGTCTTTTGCCGAGATCGTTGCGACAAGATCTGGCGAATTGGTCATGTAGGCCCCGTGGTTCAAGACAATATCAGGATTTTGAGGGGCTGTGACGTCAATTAAGGATGGTGTAGCTGAATATTCTTCAGAAAGTTCGCTTTCTCGTTCATCTTCGGTGACGGCGCTCAGCGTATAATAGTACGTTGTATTGTTGGTGAGCCCAAGATGTGTATAGGGGGTCGTGACACCCTCAATTTTAGTCGAATTTTGCGTGGTGACGCCAGAATCTGTGCTGAAATACAAGTTGTAACTTACCGCGGTTGGGACTTCCAGCCAGCTGATGATGTTTTCGGTGTCTCCGGCTTTCACTGCCATGCTTGAGGGAGTGGAAAGGTCGGTAGCCCGTTGAGGTGTTTGCGATTGCTCTTTGCCTCTGTTGATTTCTTCTTCGGTTGGAGCGAATTTTGTCAGTCTATGATTTCCGCTATCGATGACATACACATACCCTTCTCTGTCGATGGCAATGCCAGAAGGGAAGTTCAATTGTCCTTCTGTCAACCCGCGATTTCCCCATGAGCAGAGGAATGTGCCGTTTGAGTCAAATTTTTGAACTCGGTGATTACCGCTATCGACGACATACACGTTTCCGAGGGGGTCACACGCCAGTCCCCAGGGTGATTTGAATTGCCCGAGACCATTTCCCTCTTTTCCCCACTTGAGGAGGAAGTTCCCCCTAGCGTCAAATTTTTGTATGCGATTATTGCCTTCGTCTGCCACATAAATATTACCGATGAAATCGACGGCGATTCCCCTCGGATAAAACATGGCTCCGTCATATCCTCCATCACGTCCCCATTTCAGCAGCGGAGTTCCATCAGCCTGGAACTTTTGAATTCTTGCATTACTGGTGTCAGAGACGTATAAAAATCCTTGTTGATCTGTCGCGATTCCCCAGGGAACATCAAATTTCCCCGCTTCTGCCCCGCGCCATGCGAAACCAAATTTTCCCCAGGCATTGATCAGGTTGCCGTCTAAATCAAACTTTTGTACGCGATTGTTACCACTGTCAGCGATGTATAAGACGCCATCGGGAGAGGTGGCTAATCCTCGAGGATAGTAAAACTTGCCTTCTTCAGAGTCTGGCTCATCGCCCCATCGTGCGATAAATTTGCCTTCTTTATCGAACTTTTGCACCGAATGATTATCGGTGTCGGAGACATAGATATTCCCATCATGGTCGACTGCGATGCCTGTTGGCGAATTGAATTCGCCATCATCCATACCCTCGACGCCAAACTGCATGACGTTGAGGTACGGAGAAGGAATCGACATCACTTCTTCCGACTCTAGGCTTTCACCTTCGGCCGTAATGGCTGTCACCACGTAGTGGTAGCACAAGTTATTCGATAAATCGTCATGAACGTAAGGACTCATAGCCCCTTCGATTGTATTGGCACCGTCTTTTTTTATCCCGATAATGGGATTAAAATCATCTTGGCTAGCGATTGGCCGATGAACGTCATTGGGCTTCACAGAGACACCCTTTGTCGTCATGAAATGGAGGTTATAATACAAAGCGTTTGGAACTGAGTCCCAAGAGATCGTGATGCGACCATTGTCAGGTTTGGCTTGGACGTTGGTTGGAGCTGGAGGGAGTTCTTCGTCGCTAGAACCAGCTCCCCAATCCTCGCCCTGACCTTCTATGGTGAGTGGCCTGAGAAATTTATCTGCATTCCAGTACCGTGCTGTTAGCATCCAATCATTCATAACGCCTCACATTATTAAGAAAAATCAATGGTTTTTTACAGAACTTGAGAGCGGGGAAATATGTTCGTCGTGAAATTTTAACAATAAATCCAATTACTTACGCGAAAGTCTAGCAGGCAGGTTTTCAGGAAGTCAAGGAGAAGGCAGCGGTGACCATTGTGATTAGGTCTGGGAGAAAAACGGCATTTCCTTTCACTCAAGATTCAGTGAAATCGAAGAAAATAGATGATTGTTTTGAATCAAGGGCTGTCTTCATCAAAGTAACCGAAACTTACAGACTCAAGGACAGCCCGTATCCTCCTCTCCCTCTAAGACAGCTGTTACTGGAAACCCAGAGATTCCAGCCCTAAAAGGGAACCTGTCGGGTCGTGCAGGAACAAATTGGTTTAACCTCCCATTTTCACGACATTGGCGGCTTGAGGCCCCTTTGCGCCTTCCACTAAATCAAATTCAACCGCTTCCCCCTCTTTTAAGCTTTTAAAGCCTTCGCCCTCCAAGGCTGAGTAATGCACAAAAACGTCTTGTCCATTCTCAACATGGATGAACCCAAATCCTTTTCGATCATTAAACCACTTCACTGTTCCTTTACTTTTCACAAGTACCTCCTACAATAAGATGAGAATTGTGATGATGAGCTTGCCATGAACAATTGCTTCGTTGTCAAAGGCTCATATACCGCCATGGAGTATCGAAGTCCTGGAGTCTGTGATGGGAGAATGAAGTGGCGATGGGCAGATAAGGCAAAAAAAAGCCGCAGAAAGGTGTCGTTCCTCCTACGGCCTTAAGCATGAATTGACTAGCCACGATACAAATCCAAAAAGACAGCGTGGTTTAGCATAGAATTCGAAGTGTGTCAATAACATGATGATGTAATAAATCCATTCGTATGCCGAAAATGCGTTTTACATTATGCCTAACACGCATTTTTGAGAATAGCACACTGAACATTATGTCTTCGCGTAGCAAGAGGCTTTTTGCCCTGAGAGATCGAATTGTGAGGGTCTGATTTCAATCAGGCCTATTTGTTGCTCATTATCGGTTATCTTTTCTACTATGCATCCGATATGGTTCTGGCGTTATGACCCACGCCGTAGCCAGTCCTTGAACCTCGTCCCTCATTTTCCGAATGCGGGTGCAGAATACAGCCTGCAGTTTGACAGTGTGTAGACAGCTCATTGCGAGTGACAGAATCGCCCCTGGCGATATCTTCCCATACGTGATTACTCATTTGGATGATTGTTGTTGGAATCGATGATTCGCGATCGCACGGATGATCAATAACAGACGAAGAGCACGCGACAGATATCATCTTTATCTCGCCATAAGGTTTCGTTGCTTACACTCCTTGACCGCTACATCATTCGGGAATTGTTCTCCCCGTTTTTCTCTACTCTCACGGCACTGTGTTTCATCATTTTTGCCAAAGAAATGCTACGGCTCATCGATCTTTTGGTCTCAAAGGGCATTGGTCTGTGGGCACTCGTAAAAATTATCGCATACTTAATGCCCTCGTTCTTAGTCTTGACCCTGCCTATCGCCTGCCTGATTGCGTCGATTTCCACCTTCAGTCGATTATCGTTTGATAATGAATTGATCGCCATGCGGGCCGCCGGCTTGAGCCTTTGGCGCTTGAGTGCACCTGTTTTCATTTTTTCCATGAGCGTTTTCTTTGCCACCCTCCTGCTGGCTCAGTGGGGACAGCCGTGGTCCAACGTTTCTCTGAAAGGGTTGGCCTTGAGCGTGATTCAGGATCAATTGAATCTTGCGCTCGACTCAGGGGTGTTTAATGAACCGATTCCCGACCTCACGATCTATGTGCCGGAGCCCAAACCAACACAAACGGTTCGAGGCGTGTTCATTTCAGACCTACGAGATGCTCAAAAGCCCTTAGTCATCGTGGCACAATCATTTTCGGTCTTACAGGATGAACGGCGCAAGCAACTTGGCCTACGGCTTTTTGAGGGAGCGATTCATCAAGTTCCGCCTGATATGCAGTACTATCATCAGGTGGAATTCGAAACCTATGACTTTTGGATGAATGTGCCTCCTCCAGAGGGGATGGGGACGACGCAGAGGAAGAGCTATGAAGAAATCATCCAAAAGTTAGATGCGTCAGACTGGAAGGATTCAGGCAATTTACGTCGGCTCATGGAGCATTACAAAGATTGGGGATTCCCTGTTGCCGCCTTGTTGCTCGGTTTGCTGGGATTTCCTGTCGGAATCATGTCGAAACGTTCTGGCAAGGGGGGAGGGTTTGCGATCGGAATCGGGATCATCGTGGGATTTTATTTGTTGAATATTATGGGTGAGTTTTTAGTGACGACGTATGTCGTTCATCCATTCGTGGGTGCGTGGTTTCCCAATATAGTGATTTTATTCTGCACCGGTCTGCTCTACGTGAAAGCCAGCAAAAACTAAGATGGGGATCTTATTCTGGTACATTTTTCGTCAGTACTCAAAAGTTTTTTTGATGTGTGTGAGTGCGTTACTCACGGTGTACCTCGTCGTAGACTTTTTTGAGAAGCTTCGAAAATTCTTAAAGTACGACGCGGATTTCTCGGCCATGCTGGCCTATTTTTTCTATCGCATCCCAGACATCGCCTTTCAAATAACCCCCCTGGCGGCGCTCATGGGGACGTTGTTGACTCTGGGCTTTCTAAACCGGAGCTATGAAATTACCGCGATGCGCAGTTGTGGGCTGAGTTTTTTGCAAATCGCGTCTCCATTTCTGGGTGTTGGGATCGTCGTCAGTGCCGTTCTCTTTAGCTTTACCGCCGTATTTGTCCCGATCGCGAATATTCAAGCTGACTATGTGCGGAACGTTCTCATCGAGAAGAAACCGGCTACATTGTCCGTTTCGCCGGATCGTCTTTGGCTGCGGCTCGGGCAAGATGGCTTGCTGAAAATCGGAGCGGTTGACGAGAGAGGCAATCGTCTCAAGCAGATCGCCCTCTATCGCGTGAACGAACGGTTCCAATTGTTTGAGATTATTGAATCGGATGAAGCCCTGTTCGGGTCTCAAGGATGGACGTTACGGGACGCGATTCAACGGGTGGTGAGGCCCGGAGGTGAGGTGACAGCTAGCCGGTACGAGGCATTATCATTGGGATTACCATTGGTCCCGAATGACTTTCGGACATGGCTCGCCCTGGACTCCAAGCATATGACCCTACAACAGTTAGATGCCTATATCAAACGGTTGAAGCGAGACGGTCATACGAGTTATCGCTTTGCGACGGACTATTGGGGACGCGTGGCATTTTCGGCGATGACGCTCGTCATGACGGTCTTAGGTCTCGCCATTAGCTTATCTAAAACCGAGGCTCGTGGCCATGCGGTCTCCAGGGGAATCGGCAAGGCCCTGGGGATCGGCTTCCTGTTTTGGGTGACCCATTCTTTTAGCGTCGTGCTTGGGCAAAACGGAGCGCTTGTGCCGATCGTGGCCGGTTGGTTTGCTTGTGTGATGTTTTTCGTGATTGGTCTTAATCTTTTCTTGAAAGCCCGATAATCCTTCTCGAGTTTTTCCTGGCCGGTTGAAACAATCGCTGCCTCGTTCGTGTCTTCTTCCTCTCGTTACCTGGTCGTACTATTCAATTCGTGTCAATGCGTGATCTTCTTGCAGCTGCCGCAGACTTAACTTTTCCCTCATTTCTCCCGAAGTATCTGTAAAGATGATACGGCGACGTGTGCGTGAACGTTCACGTCCAGGGGATCGTTCCCGCGGTTAACCGGGGAACGTCCCTATGCCAGTTGAAAAGGCAAACTATCCGTAAGGATAGGACGCAAAGCCAAGAGACCTGGTTGGGAGAGAGAAAGATCCAGCAGGTTTGTCTGGTTGCCAAACTGTCCTTCGTCACAGTCTAGGCGGCAAACAAAGCGTCCATCCATCACGGTGGGCGCTTTTTTATTTGGCAACGCGAGGGAGTGCGGTCGCGCGAAAACTTCAACTCAGGAGACGAGCATGAACGAACAAACCCAACGGCCGGAGCGTGAAGATGGGATCGTGCTCTCACGAGAGTTGATTGAGGCAGCGACGTCAGCATGTGCTTCTCACACCCCATCTAATCCGGCCGAAATCTTAAAAGAGTTTTTTCCGATGATTCGACGGATTGCCGGAAGTCTTGCGGCAAGAAATCCTTCTTCACTAGACATTGAAGATTTAACGAGCGCAGGTGTGATCGGACTGCTCGGTGCAATGACGCGTTATGATCCGGGGAGAGCGACGAAGTTCTGGACGTTCGCAGAGTATCGTATCCGAGGGATGATGCTCGACGAAATGCGCTCGATGGATTGGATTCCTCGTTCTGTTCGGACGCGAAATGATCAAATACGACAAGTCAGCACGGAGTTCGTTCAAAGAGAAGGGCGACTTCCCACGCGAGCGGAAATCGCCGAACTGTTGGGGGTCACACAAGAAGAACTCGATGCTTCTTCAGCAGACCATACGCGTCTGTTGAGCCTGGATGATTCAATGGGTTCTCAGGACGAGGCGTTTACGCTCAGAGACCTGGTGCCGGATGAAGACCAATTAGATCCCTATGCTCTGTGTTTGTCCTCGGAGACGAATCACGTGCTTGAGCAGGCCATGGAAAATTTGTCTGGTCGTCAACAGGATGTGGTGCAGAAATATTACTTTCAAGGCCTGACCATGAAAGAAATCGGCGTGCAATTAGGATTAACCGAATCCGGCGTATGCCGAGTGCATGCCGAAGCATTGAGGAAATTACGAGTGGGTCTTCAAGATTTTGAGGTTGCCCCACCTGATGCTCACAAGACCTCGCTTCACAAGGGATCCTCTACCTCAAAACGTTCCAAGAAAAAACCTGCGTCTTCTCGACCATCTGTGCCTCATGGGGCGCTTCCTGACAAGGAGTGAACGATAGAGACTGTCGATGATTGGGGAGTGCTACATGACACAAGGATGATGGGGCGGCAACATGGCTTGCTCGCAGAAAACGAGGCTATACTTGATGCTCGTTTCGTTTTCCCGGTGGAACATAGAATTCATGCCCGCCGATCGATGCAACCTTATGACTAACAGTTGCCCAAAACGGGGGCTTCACCAGGCGAGGATTATAGAACAACAGGGCTCCATCTACGACAGTTCTTCCATCCTGGACCATTCGCCACGCCAGTAAACTATCCTTCATGCGTGATTGACTGATTTGGTGCCGAACAACCTCCGGTTTGGCATAATTCCATGGTTGGAACTGTAGCCTTTTTAAAACCGTGCCCTTCACAGTGCCATCACTGTGATATTTCGCGTTCATGCGGTTCCTGATGACCGCAGCGACAGCCAATTTTCCCGCAAAACTCTCTCCTCGGGCCTCCAAGTAAATCGTAAGTGCAGCCAATTGTTCTTCAGACAGAGGAGCGTCTTGATGGTAAGAGGTCGAGGCTGCTGGAGTTCGAGAAGCATGATTCTTCCCTGTCAGTGTTTGTGGCGAATAGGCGGCGACATTGTTCGTGATCGTAGGGAAAAAGGCCACGAAAAACGTGAGGACAATGAAACTGACAAGAACTTTTGGTGGTAAATGTATTGTGTATGACATACTGTGTGAGTAGAGGTTAGTGAATAATGGAGCCCATTTGTTTGTGTTTCTATTAATGAAGTTATTCGGCTGTATGGTAGGGATAATTGGCAAAGGCCATGCCGCATCCTCCGTGCGCGGGTGCTCAGGAGTGATTACGGGAAAATATGGGGTGTTAAAGGAGGATTTGGCCAGAACGACTAAGGTTCTCAGGGTCGAACATGCCAAAAATCTTGAGAAGGAATCAGTTTGTTGTTAAAAAAACTGACATGAATTCGAGAAGCCGACAGATTTTGAGGATGGTTTTTGATAAAATCTCTTAAAAATACACCATTGTGAAACTGATAAGAATATCGACAGAGGTAAATTTCGTCCGGACAATCAACGAAAGATATCTATCTTGAATAGCTGACATACTGATCTCAGACCAGAAATCGTCCTCTAATAGCTCGTGTAAGCTGTAGGGCAGGAGAAACCAAGTCGACAGAAATAAAAAGATTATCATGGATTATCAGCGGATGAATGGATTCTTCAGGATATGGTGTTTCGTCATGGTCGCTTGCATGGCGTGGGCCCTTCCCTTTTCCGGTCAGACGGGCTATGCGGCCAAACGAATTCAGAAGGCCCTGTCGACTTCCCATCTTCATCGGGCGAAGGTATACCTTAAAGCAGGAGACTACCGCCGTGCTGTCGAAGCCTGTCAAAAGTATTTGGATGACTATCCCTCTGTTGCTGGCTATGTTTATTTGGCGTATGTCTATGAGGCAATCGAAGGACATCTTTCGGCCTTACAGAAAAAAGATGATTGGGTTAAAGTTGGGCAGATAGCCTTGAACCTCACCACGCGAAAATTGCTTGACATCATCGATCCTCCTAATGTCATGCCGCGCATGGCGCGCGAAATGATCCACGAAGGTCTCCGTCAACAGTTTGATATAGCCTCGGCTATGGCAAATCGTCTAGATCAAGAACGAACGACTGAAATGTGGGCGCAACAGATGAGGTGGCGAGAGGCACATCCCGATGATTGGTGGACAGGCGTACCAGAAGAATGGGATTGGTAAAGACGAAATGCCTCAGGCGCGAGAGGGAAAACGAAGGATCGGAAACCTGAAACAATGTGATCGAGGCTGTACCAAGAAGAATGTTGACACTATCCAGAACCTCAGTTTAGGATGAAGTCTTGCTGAACCTCATCATTCACTCACGTCTAGCAAAGGGGGTGCGCGTGTCCACATTGGTTGCGCAGGCTACTGCAGAAAATTGGGAAGCCGAAGTGGCGAATTCTTCTGATATCGTAATGGTTGATTTCTGGGCCGTGTGGTGTGGTCCTTGTCAAATGGTTGCTCCGGTGGTGGAAGAGTTAGCCAAAGAGTACCAAGGTAAATTAAAAGTCATGAAATTAAACACGGATGAAGTCCCTGAAGTCGCCGGTAAATTTCAAATCATGAGTATTCCGACGATCTTGTTCTTCAAGAATGGCGAACCGGTCGAGAAAATCGTTGGCGCCCGTTCAAAACAACAATTCAAACAAGTCATTGACTCCCTCCTCGCACAGTCATCCGCTACGGCTTAGTTCCGTGGTCGGTGACGGGGTTCTATGCTCACTGAACTCCGCATTACAAACTTTGCGCTGATTGATCAACTGCATCTGGAATTTCCTGAAGGATTTATCGTGCTCACGGGCGAAACCGGGGCTGGTAAATCTTTGTTGATCGATGCGCTTGAGTTAATCGCCGGTGGTCGAGCCTCGAGCGAACACATTCGATCCGACGCCGAGCAAGCCACCGTGGAAGCCGCATTTACTGTACCGTTCAACAGCCCACTGCTTGAGCATCTTCGAGTGCATGATCTTTTGACTGCTGACGAAGACGAACTCTTGATCCGGCGCGTGCTTTCCAAGGCCGGGAAAAATAGGACGTACGTGAATGGAGTGCTCACTCCTATCCAAACCGTGCAAACGCTCGCGAGTCGTTTGCTGGATATTCACGGTCAGCATGATCAGCAATCTCTCTTGTCGACACAGGCCCAGTTGGATGTGTTGGATGGTTTTGGGAAAACGAAGGATGCAAGAGAACAATATGTGCGGATCTACCAGGCGTGGCGAGCACAGAAACAAGCACTTGCGGACCAGGTCACCCAACGTGAAGAACAAGAACGTCACCTTGAGATGAAGCAATTTCAACTTCAGGAACTGCGCGAGGCGAGCCTGCAAGTTGGGGAAGAAGAGGCCTTGAGGCAGGAATATCAACGGCTCCGGCATCACGAGCGGATTGGCGAACTCGTTGAACAGTCGTATCAACTCTTATACGAGAGTGATACTGCGGTCGTAAGCCGGTTGCAGATTATCACGCATACAATCCAGGAACTGGAAGCTCTCGACGCAAGCGTTAAAGAATGGTCTCCATTGGGGGAAACGGCTGTTGTCACGCTCCGTGAGTATGCCGATGGTCTACGAAATTATCGCGAAACGCTCGAGTATGATCCTGAGCGCCTTGGAGAACTGGATGATCGCATCGCTAAACTCCAGCGCTTACAAAAGAAGTATCACTCGTCAATCGACGAACTACTCCACTTACAACAAACACTCGAAGCTGAATTAGCCGGCAATGCCGATGTCGATGCACACATCGAACGAGTACGGCAGCACGTATCGGAGTTGCGCGCTCAGGTAGATGAACGTGCACAAGACTTGTCCAGCAAACGTCGAAAGGCCGCACAGAATCTCGAAAAAAAGCTTAAGGTTGAACTGACGGCCCTACACATGAGTCATGTGCGATTCGCTGTGCAGGTACATGTCCTGTCTGAAGTTGAGGCGTTCGGTCCTACTGGAAAGGATGTCGTCGAGTTTCTGTTTTCCGCCAATCCCGGCGAGCCGCTTCATCCGTTGTCCAGGATTGCTTCGGGAGGTGAACTCTCACGAGTGATGTTGGCGATGAAGTCGGTTCTTTCTGAAGCGGACGAAGTCCCCGTTCTTGTATTCGATGAAGTCGATTCTGGGGTGGGTGGAGGAGTCGGAAGTGTAATTGGAAAACGTTTGCGTGAGGTTTCGCGATACCATCAGGTCTTTTGTATTACTCACCTTCCGCAACTCGCTTCTCAGGCTCATATCCATTTCTATATCGAAAAAGAGGTCCACGGGAACAGGACGACGACACGTGTTCGTCAACTCACAGAGCGAGAGCGACAGGATGAGATCTCAAGGATGCTTGGCGGGAAGGAGGTCACCAAAGCTGTGCGCCAAACGGCAACGGAGATGTTAAAGGCAGCTCGTTCCTCTTAATAGTTCCTTTGAACTCAAGTCTTCTGCTTTCTTCAACGCATCGCATTGTTTTTTCTTGTCCTCGGTTGTTCATCCATCTGATTGGTGCGAAATCGCTCGGCATCGAGGAGCCTTCGCAGCAACCAACTTTGCTATCCCATTCAATAGGCATCGGCCATTTGGCCTAGTGCGAAATCGCTCTATAAGTCAGGCCTCCTGCATTCGTTAGCTTTTCTATTCCATTCAATACACATTAGTTATCTGACTTGGTGCGAAATCGCTCAATAAATCTGGCGTCCTGCCCTTGGCTGATTATTCGTTCCTTTCAATATACATTAAGAATGCTTCAAGACGGTTTCTACAATGCCAGACATTCGATAGCGATGCTTTCAGAAAATTTCCTATCTTAACGTTGAAGGTGAGTGCCGATATTAAACTAGAACAATTGAGATTGTATGCATGCACTCAAGAAGCTTTTGTGAATGAGCCCATGATGATCAACAGACCACAATCGTGACATGGTGGAGTAGGCTCGTGAGATTTTTCCGGACAGAGCAATCAGGATTCACTAATTGGGTTTTTAAAACTGCTAAGGGTCTAGACTGTTCGAATGACTCTCCATGTCGAGGATTTCTGGACCATTATCTGAGCGTTTCAGGACTTCAGTTATTTGCATTCAATTGGGAGGAACGGCCGGCCTCACTGATGATAGTTCCCGAAGAACAAGATTAGACTGTAGGAAGCTCACGACCATCTCGTAGACTTATGTATTCCGTATCGAACTTGATGACACGGCTCTCTCTTTTCCTTCACTGTTTCTCGGCTGGACGAATCGGGGTCTGCCGAGTGTTGGTATGCTTTGGGCTGAGCATCATGTTCATCAGTTCCCCGACGATCTTACGTGCCTATGAGTCTCCATCTCTAGAGTTAAAAATGAAAGCTTCTTTCCTGTACCATCTCACTCAATTTTTGCGTTGGCCTTCTTCCAAATTGTCCGGCAATGCTGAGCCCATCCGCATTTGCCTGATGGCGCAAGATTACTTTTCGGATATCTTCGAACAGCTCATCCAAGGGAAAACACGAGGGGCCCATCCTCTTTTGATCGTTCGTAACCCGTCCTCCAAGAATGTCCAGGATTGTCATCTGATCTTTTTTGAGCATGGCCATAGCTCGCGGTGGTCACGCATTCGCCATCTGTTGGGGACTGAAGCCATTCTGACCGTTGGTGAAGCTGACGGCTTTTTGCACAGTGGGGGCATGATTCAGTTTTTCCTTGAAATGAAAAAGTTTCGTTTTGCGATCAATCCAGACGTCATCAAGGCTAAGGATTTAGTCATCAGTTCCAAACTCTTGCGTGTGGCAAAAATCGTCACGGTTCCACCTTGACGGATTTCGATGGCACTGCTCTCAATGATTTCGCTGATTGACGGACTGCCGACAATTCCTCAAACCTTACCCTGAAGTTATCAAGCATCTATGTTGTCCAATCAAGGTCCCTAGCCCTGACGCTTGACTCCGTCGCATCCCGCCAGTGAAGCCGGGAAGCCTATTTCCTTCCTCTCACCTCTACGATCTCATCATGATTGTTTGCCATGTGCACCAACAGGGACCGCATTTTTCAGAAAAACTCCTATATTTTTTGGAAGATTATCGCCGATAACGACTTAAAAGGGGGCATTGCGTTCGAATGCCCTTTAATAGGTGCGTATCGTGAAGATTAGTCTATCTTGGTGATACCCAGGCGAACATGATGAAAGCATGGAGTCAGTCGGTGAGATTTTTCTCGTGGAGAACGATCGGGATTTGCCTCGCGTTCTTTCTAAGCGGTTCAATTTCCATCACTCTTGTCGATGGCGGCAACCCCTTCAATCTGGCACGGGCTGAATCGATTGATGACGCCGGAGACCTGGACCTCACGACACTGAGCCTTGAAGAGCTCATGGAAATTCAAGTCACCTCCCTCGGCAAGAAACAACAAAAACTCGTCCAAACCACTGCGGCTGTGTATGTCATTACCCATGAAGATATACGGAGATCTGGTGTGACGAGTATTCCGGAAGCCCTTCGTATGGCGCCCGGAGTCCAGGTTGGACGCATTAACAATAATCAGTGGGCTGTCAGCATACGAGGGTTTAATGATCGATTTGCGAATAAATTGCTGGTTTTGCTCGACGGCCGACCGGTCTACAATTCTTTGTTTACGGGGGTCACCTGGGAAATTCAGGATACGATGCTGGAAGACATCGAACGTATCGAAATATCCCGTGGCCCAGCTGGAACGCTGTGGGGAGTGAATGCAATGAATGGTGTCATCAATATTATCACCAAACATTCTCGTGATACTCAAGGAGCATTACTCAGTGGCCTTGCCGGGAGTGAAGAAGATATTCTCGCTATGCGGTATGGCGGACATTCGGACCACACGTTGCAGTATCGTTTATTCGGCAAGTATTGGAGCCGGGACACGCAATTTAACCAATCCGGCGCACATGATGATACGCGCATGTTCCGAGGAGGCTTTCGGGCCGACTGGGCACCCCTGGGGCAGAATGCCTTTATGTTCGAAGGAGAACTTTATCAGGGGAAAGCCGGGCAGCAAAACCTTGTGGCGACATCTCCCAATTTCCCGTACGCATTCACCCCGGTCCAGGAGGATATTGATCTCAAGGGAGGGCATTTTCTCGGAAACTGGAAGCGCGACCTCGGGTATCATTCAAACATGGTTTTCCAGCTATTTTATGATCATTTTGAACGGGAAGAGCGGGCGGTCAAAACCACGATCGATGCCTTCAACGCAGATTTCCAACATCAGTTTCCGTTCCTGTCATCACATGACATCATCTGGGGCCTGGAATATCGATTATGGAATGATGATTTTCAGAATACGATTAGTGCTTCCACCTACCCCGCCTCTAAAACGTTACATTTAGTTAGCGGATTCCTACAGGATGAAGTGTATCTTATTCCAAACACATTTTCGATCAATGTGGGTACGAAGATTTCACACAATCCCTTCACGGGATTCGAATATCAGCCCAGTGGGCGAATCCTGTTTACGCCTTCTCATGTTCATAGCTTCTGGGGAGCCGTGTCTCGTGCCGTTCGGATTCCGTCTCGGTTCGAACAAAACTCTCAGATCCTTATTCCCCCAAGTGCCAACGTGGCTTTTCCGGCGGTCGTAAGAGGACAAAAGGGGTTTAAGTCGGAAACCCTTCTGTCCTATGAACTCGGATATCGTTTTTCTGATGGGGGCGTTTTCTTTGACCTTACGGGATTTTATAATTTCTATCATCATCTCCGTGGGGGACAGGTTGTGAGTTTTTTCCCGCCTACGTCTGAGATCACGAATAATCTTCAAGCCCAAACCTGGGGAGTGGAAGTGGCGGCTGACTTGCCTCTTCAAGACTGGTGGAAACTACGCCTCGCGTATTCGTACATTGACATCGATGTCGATGGACCGGCAGGGAACGCCAAAGACCAAACGATGGGGCTCACTCCCAAGCATCAAGGCTCGATTCGATCGTTAATGAATTTTCCGGGCCAGGTCGAATTCGATTCATGGGTACGAATCGTCGATAATTTGACGGCGCAACCGATTGGAGCCTACGTGGCGTTGGATCTTCGTCTGGGATGGAAACCGATGCCCGGTCTCGAGCTTTCTTTGGTGGGGAAAAACTTATTCGATAATCATCATCCTGAATTTCAATCTTCATTCCTCCAAACACAGTCGACAGAAATTCAGAGAAGCGTATATGGGAAAATCACTTGGGGGTTTTAGAATAGTATTTATCCGTATGCAGTACCTGAATATGGGGGATATGCAAAGTGTAAGGCCCTCGATGCTCTATTGCTCCAGCAACAAACATAAGGCGATGGGAGTACTCGGGACTATTTCCTAGACGTATGTATTCGGCATCTATTCTGATGGGACGGCTCTCTCTTCTCTTTCACTGTTCATCGACTGTACGAAGCATGGCCTGTCGTGGGCTGGTATGCTTAGGGCTGAGCTTGGTGTTCATTAGCTCCTCGATGACCGTGAGTGCCTATGCGGCCCGGCCTCTGGAGTTAGAAATCAAAGCCTCTTTCCTGTACCATTTCACTCAATTTTTGCAATGGCCCTCCTCCAAACTGTCCGATAACACTGAGCCCATGCGTATTTGCCTGATGGCGCCCGATTATTTTTCGGATATCTTCGAACAGATGATTCAAGGGAAAACACAAGGTGGCCACTCATTTTTGACCGTTCGTAATCCGTCCCCCAAGAATGTTCAAGGTTGTCATCTGATTTTTTTTGACCAAGGCTATAGCTCGCAGTGGTCACACATCCGTCAGTTGTTGGGGACCGAAGCCATTCTGACCGTCGGAGAAACTGACGGTTTTTTACACAGTGGGGGTATGATTCAATTTTTCCTTGAAATGCAAAAATTTCGTTTTGCGATCAATCCAGAGGTCATCAAGGCCAGGGATTTAGTCGTCAGTTCCAAACTCTTGCGCTTGGCGAAAATCGTCACAAACCCACCTTAACGAATCCCGGCTGTACAGATGACGTGTAATCTCATACATGCCATGTCTCAGGCCTTGCCTTGGAAGATCGTTGAGCCATACTTCTGGCTTTGCTCCGGATATCAAGGAATCTGGTATTCTGAGTTCGATTTTCCAGAGGATATCGTCAGTGAGAGATGCAGGCCTTCCGTCTCAACATTTCGATGGCGAATGAGTCGCGTGATCATGCAATGGTGGCGGTGTTTCATTGCCTCCATGCTTCTCAAGCCATTGGCAAGCTTCAATGATGTCTTCAGCGAGCCCCTTCACGACATTGTGGTTCAGGTGAGGACGTACGACGATACGCAGGGTACGCACTTCCTGGGCGTCCGGCGGCATCGTGTAGGCAGACAACACCCAGCCACGCTCCCGTACTCTTGCCGACACATCGAACTCGTTGAAGTTCGTGACCGAGGATTTGAGCGTCAGCGCTACCACGGGAATCCGCTGTGTTTCATTCATGATCTCAAAATATCCGCTATCGACTAACATCTGACGAAGGTAGGCGGAATTAGTGACCGTCGTCGTCATCACTTTTCTGTAACCTTCAAACCCTAGCCTGATGAATAGATAATATTGATACGCAACCTGAAACGCGTTTCGGCTGAAATTCAGGGTGGCCGTCGGCATGTCGCCGCCGAGATAGTTGACGTAGAAAATCAGATCTTTGTGGAAGACAGTGTCATCTCGGAAAATGACCCACCCCAGTCCCGGAGGAACCAATCCGAATTTATGCGCAGAGGCATTGATGGATTGCACGCGCGGTAGACGGAAGTCCCATTCGTAGTCAGGGTCAGTGAATGGATTGACAAACCCCCCTGAGGCACCGTCGATGTGCATGGGAATGCTGATGCCGGTGCGAGCTTCGTAGTCATCCAGCCAGGCTTGAATCCCTCGGAAATCGTCGTCCTCGCCCGTAAATGTCTGTCCGGCGATCGCGACGACGGCGATGGTATGTTCATCGACGAATTCTTCCAGTCGTTCGGCGGTCAGGCCATAAGCACCGGGGCGTAGAGGCACGAGCCGGGGTTCGATATCAAAATAGCGCATGAATTTCTTCCAGACGATTTGGACATTGCCTCCAGTTACCATGTTCGGGCGATTCGCGTCCTTGCCTACCTTTTGGCGCGCGTGACGCCAGTTCCATTTATGGGCAAGCCCAGCCAACATGCACGCTTCACTCGAGCCAACCGTTGCGGTGCCGTATGGTGTCACATCTTGGGGCCCATTCCAAAGATGATGCAGCCACCGCACCATCCGTTGTTCCATTTTAAAGAGCTGCGGGTACATGTCATGGTCGATATAATTTTTCAGGAAATGGGCATGAGCGATTCGTTCCGATTCGGGTTCCGTGAACGTGGTGACGAAGGATGAAAGGTTCATCATGGGCTGGGCATCGGTCCATGCTTCACTGTTGACAATGGCTTCGGCCACGCGAGGACCGGTTCCTGTTTGGGGAAAGTGATTTTCTGGGATATCCATGTTGAATAGATCCCAGGGGTCATGGTTCGTTGCTGACATGATGTGTTCTCCTCGTGTAGTAGTTATGAATGATGGCCTAATAGCGGAGGCACACTTCCGAAAGCGTAACCCTAATATATTTGACGTTATGATGCAAAAAAAAAACAGGATCTAGGTCGTGGGTGATGTCTGTCCAGTTCACCAGTAATCAGTATGCCCAGTTTGCAATTCTGCAGCGTTACTCTTCCACTTTCCAAAAAAAGACCACGGCCATGCGTTTTGATGCCAATTCATGGCTCCAGCCAAAATACGAAGTGGCCGAGTGGATTAAGTCCGCTTTATAGGCCAGCAAACGATTAAAGACATACGGAACTTCAAGAATTTCTTGAAACATGGTGGGGTCGATGTCCTTGGGCATGGCAGGGACCGCACTGAGGCTTTCGTATGCTTTCGGACAGTAATTGCCGTCCGGTGCTTCACCTGGGATGTGAAGGCGGTACAACGAGGTTCCGCAATGTGGGGTGGGTGGGTGGGGGTGAAGAAATAACACCGCGGCGTAATCGCAAATACTGGCGGAATCCACATGTGGCCTGGCCACGCCCTCTGATCCTCCGACGATTTGTATATGATTATGACCCGAGAGCCCCATGTCGTTATGATTTTGTGGGCGTATCGCAGAAATCCCCAAGCGTGTTTTGACGCATCGTTCGATTTGGGCCAATTCTTCCGTGGTGAGTGCATTCGGCGCGCGCATTCCCGGCCACGGCTCTGCCCTCCATGGTGAACCTAATGTCCATGTGGGGATTGATATGCAGCGTTGGGCGATCTCCAGGGCGTTGGGCAAGACATGATCTTCTACCCAGTAATCGGTTCCGGATTTTAGCTCACGAAATGGAAGAATACTCATGCTGGAAGTCCTCGTGATGGTTTCTGTCTATTTTCAGGAAGCGTGCGGAAGTGTGACGATAGACTGACTTCAAGGGCGGGGTCAACACGATAGACTACGAATCCGCTAACCAATGACAGGTCTGTTCGTTTACGCACATAACCTCAGCCAGGTTCCGGCGGACACGATCCGAACGAACATGATCACTCCATTGATGCTGAAGAGAGCCCCCAACGACCACCATACATGGATCGTCGGCTGCATGGCTGTTCCAGGGTATGGTTGTCATCTCATTGCTCAGCGGATGAGTAGCTTCTCCCGGCTAGGTGGATGAAGATGTCCATTCATGGTACATTGTTGTGTCTCGGAATGACTGGAATGGTTTTCTGTAACAGACATACACCGGATCAATACCGGAGCAATAAATAAAGGAACAGTGAGTTCTCTATGACAAGTGTTGCGACAAATACGGCAGAAGAAGTTTCTGAAGCGATTACCCGCCAGGATCGCCAAGCGCTACTCCAAGAATATCGGGAGCAGGGGGAGTTTTTGGCGATTGAGTCCTTTTTGTCACAGGATGTGATTGCTCAATTCATGGATGAAGTCGAAGCGGTTCGTCCTCGGCTCAATCGCAACTTTATTCCCGGGCATAAAAAGGGCGGAAGTGTAAGTTATTATCTCGTCAAACAGTCCGCTCCAGCGCTGACGGTCTTGTATAAGGATCCCGGGTTTATCGAATGGCTGAGTCAGCTTGCGGGGGAGCGCTTGCTACTCTGTCCAGAAGATGATCCCCATTCATGCGCCCTCTATTTCTACACCGAAGCGGGAGACCATATCGGCTATCACTACGATACGTCGTATTATAAAGGCGCTCGCTACACGGTTTTGATCGGGTTACTGGATAATTCGACCAGTCGCCTCGAATGTCGTCTGCATACCAAGGATCCGGTAAAGCCCGACAAACAACTGTCTCTGGCAACGAAGCCTGGCTCGTTCGTCTTCTTTAACGGTGACAAGCTGTATCATGCGGTGACTCCGTTGGGCCAGAATGAAGAACGCATTGTGCTCACATTACAATATGTGACCAATCCTGAAATGGGACGGTTGTATCGCTGGTTTTCGAACATGAAGGATGCGGTAGGGTATTTCGGGTTGCCGGCATTATTTCGCCGTTCGTGACTCGTGAAAGATAACGACAATGTCATACGAGAGAAGCAAACGACGGACAGCAGATACTCAATGATCGGAGCTCACCAACACGACCGTGATATTATCCTGCCCTCCCAACTGGTTTGCCCTGTCAATCAACAGTTGACAGGCTTCCTTCATCGAATGCTGGTTTTGACGGATGATTGTAAGGATTTCATCGTCGGTCAGCATTTTGGTCAATCCATCCGAGCATAACAAGATCTTGTCCATTGGCAGGAGAGACGTGGTTTGGGCTGACGGCTCCACGACGGATTCGATGCCAAGACCTTTGGTCAGGACATTCCGTAACGGATGTGTGGACGCTTCTTCGCGAGTGATGATGCCTAGATCGATCCGCTCTTCAACGAGGCTATGATCTCGAGTCAACTGGATAATCGCCTGGTCTTGAATACGGTAGGCGCGACTATCACCAACGTGTGCGATCGTCGCATCGTGTGATGATGACCCTGAAATATGCAAGACGACGGCGGTGGTTCCCATACTGCTGAAGGCAGGATGCTGGCGGGCATGAGTGCGAATGGCCTGATTCGTCGCGACGAGTGAATCTTTTAAAAGGGACTTACGGGATTCGACGTTCGGCGTGTTGAGCCGTTCCTGATGCAGAGCGATGTATGGCCCGATCGTCTCGATCGCCAGGCGGCTCGCCACCTCCCCTCCGGCATGACCTCCCATGCCGTCAGCCACCACCCAAACGGACAAGTCGGGATGTAATCGAAACGTATCCTGGTTAACCGTGCGGACTCGTCCAATATCGGTCAGTCCCCAGCCTTGCCACGTTATTGCCATTGGAGATTTCTCTTCCGCGAGTCGTGCGTTGATTTTGGTGGTTGATAACGTTGTTTGAGTTCTGCAAAGACCTGCTCGGCCAATGGTTCAAGGTTTTTGACGTCCAGTTCATTGTACTCCAGTAGTCTGGAGCCAGCTTGGTGATCTCCACGTCGCCAGGCTTCCCAGAGTACGACAGCATCCCATCCGTCCAACCCATGAATATGAGGCGGACGTTCCAGGTTAAACTCTCCCTCAATCCGTTTGAGCCCGCCTTTATAGCCGAGTCGTCGTGCCGCAAAGCACAGGTCAAAGTGTGGATGATCGAGGATAAGGCTTGGAAATTGAGCGCGTATATAAGGAAGGTCAAAGCCAGAGCCAAAGAAAGTTACCAAAAGATCGTATTTCTCCAGTTCTTCTTGAAGACGAGATTGTGTCAAGGTGTCTTCATGAATTAAGGAGGTCATGCCATGCTTTCCATAGATGCCGACAACGGTAATATACCCGTGCGAGGCTGGGGCTCCGTTCGTTTCGATGTCGAGGAACGCGGTGCGATCGCGAAAGCTTTCAAAAAGCCGCCAATGATCACGAGATTTTAGGCAGTGCGCAAAATATCTGGCATTGCCCTTTTCGAGTTCCTGTTGGGCTGTTTTGAGTGACGCATCATACAGCTCTTTGCGGGCAGAAGGAATGCCTGAAATGTCAGAAGAATGTAAAAATATCTCCCAGTTATCGATCCCCTGTTCCCAGAGTCGTTGTTCGGTGGACTCACCAATGCCGTCAAGGAGAATAAAAGTAGATTTCAACATGATGGTGATGTGGCTCTGTGAGAATGCAGCATCCTAGCCTTGATTTCATGATGAGGACAAGCTACATTCTGGGTGATTTCTTTTCTTTTGGCATATTCGCGACCTAGGATTTATCTGAAATGGAACTACAGGCTCGACGTATCAAAATATCGGTTGGCGGCCTTAACATGGAAGCTGATCTCAAGCCAACCAGGACGGCGCAAGCCATCTACGAAGCCTTACCCATCGAGACGTCGGTTAATGTATGGGGTGAAGAGTTCTATTGCAAGGTTCCGGGAGTGAAAGATTATCGTGAAACGGCCACGACACAAGTGAAAGTCGGAGATGTCGCATTTTGGGGAGTAGGAGAAATGCTAGCGATTTTCTTCGGCCGAACCCCGATGAGTATCGGTGAAGATCCGGTGCCGGCCGATCGTGTCAATGTCATCGGTAAAATTGATGGTGACGCGAAGGCGTTCAGAGAGGCGATGGGCGCTACGACGATTAAAGTTGAACCTATCGGCTAGGCTTCCCCATGCGTTTGACGAAAGAACGGATTCACGCGATCGCATCGACACTTCTCACACGTCTGCAATCACAACATCATCTCGATGCACCGCAGTCCTCCGATTCGCTATTGCGAGGGTTAGAGCATACGATTACCGAGGAACTTTCAGTGGAAGATCGCCTCAACGCGGAGATCAGGGAAATCCTCAAAAAATTCGATACGGAATTTGAAAGCGGGAAAGCGGATTATCAAAAAATGTTTACGATGGTGAAGCAAAAACTCGTTCGTGAACGTGGCCTTGTCCTGTAACCATCGCGGCCATCTACGGTTGAATCACACGTTTATCGATTAACACATCACTCCGTTTCTCTTCAGTCGAGACTTGCACCATGACGCCCCTATTGAGTGAGGACAAACAGACACACTTGGCTCATACGATACTCGGGTTTCTGCAGAGCCATCGTGAGGTGAGGTTAAAGAGTGACTCCACGGTGGTCCTCAGGGAAATCAAGCGCGTCTTGAATGACCAGATGAATATTGAGCGGGAAATCACGAAAGCGGTGTGTGCGAAGCTAGAGTCGTATTCACGTCGTATCCCGGAAGGGTCTCAGGAGTGGGACGTTCTTTACCGAAAAACCTACTCTGAAGAACTCCGAAAACGTAATCTTGGTTAATCCTTTCTGCTCTCACCTTTTATCGTTTTTTTCTTTTTCCTCACGCTAGAAAATATCGTCATCATAGGTGAGGCAGGACTGTGCCTGGAACTACCTGCAAAGCACATGGTAATCTGAGGCGATCAGAAGGCGATGGGTGTATGGTAGAGGGGAAGCATGGCTAACCTTGACAATGAACGTGAGAAGACCTGGTATGGCGTCGGAGCCGCGACCCTGTCGGTGATTGCAGGGTTAGGGCATCTTTACCTTGGGGAGGAACGTCGAGGGTATTGGTTTATCGCTTCCTCGATTATCATGATTGTCATCGGGAAGTTTTATTGGCATGTCGCGACATGGATTTACATTCAATTTGCCATTATCGCCGCTGTCGATGCGTTTTCATTCGGTAAGCGGGGACGGGGACTTTTTTAATGGTTCGGAAGAACATGGAGGTGAAAAGACTCGACCGTCCGCAAAGGAGCTGTGCAGGGCTTTTCTTCATCACCATCGCTCTCGCATGGCTCGCGTCATCGAGCGTTGGGTTGGCGGAAGAACGGGTTGACGCGAAGCTCTTTGTGCAGGATGTTCTGGCGCTTCCCGGTAAGCCCATGCAATTGCAGGCATTTCTGTATAAAGAGGGACTTTTAGGAAAACGGATTGGGCTCGGCGGGGAAAATATAGAATTTTTTGTTCAAAACCGTTTGATCGGACAATCAATGACCGGCGGTGATGGGAAGGCCTACTTGGAATTCGTGCCTCGATTACGTGGGAATCTCATCGTCAAGGCAAAAGTCAAAGGTAGCCCCCGCATGTCCGATCAAGAGGCCGAAGGTCTATTGGCTGCTTGGGAAAAGCGAAGGCCTATTCTGCTCGTGGACCTGATGTCGTTATTGCCGCCTCCGAAGTCAGGAGAGACTCTACAGACATTATGGCAATCGACGCTTGGAGAAGACCACTTTCCTGCCCCTGAACGTGATGCTTCTTCGGAACTCGAAAAACTCGGGGAATTTTATTACAACATTATCTATCTTCATCGTACGAACGATGGTACCAGCGAGGCCGTCAGTAACTGGCTTAAAAAACATCAGTTTCCCGTCGGGGTTCCGATCGTGGTGAAACTCGGAGCTGAGGCATTCGTGGCCTTTCTCGATACATTGAAGGCCGACGGCTGGGAAAACGTGCAAGCCGGGATTGGTCGTACGGTTGAGTTTGCCGAAGTCTTGGTAGAACGTCGGGTTGAGACGGTCATTATTCAAGAATCAGAGTCAAAAGAGACATATCCCCGACGCGCCAAAATCGTTCGCAGCTGGAATAAGGTTCGACGATATTTGTGACGCGTTGCTGTTGTTGTTACGGCTGTTCGCCATATGTCCGATGTAGGTATGTGCATAGAAGTTAAGAATGTGTGATGGCTAGAAAAACGACCTCCACAAAGTCGACTTTTTGTTGTCAAGCCTGTGGATATCAGGCTCCACGGTGGAGTGGGCGTTGCCCGGACTGTAATGAATGGAATTCCATGAAGGAAGAGGTCATGCGGAAAGCCGGAGTTCATCGGCCTTCTGGAGTAGGAGCCAATCCTCAAAAGCCCTTGCCGATTGGTGATATTCTTGGAGTCGAAGACATGCGGCTGCCGACCGGCATAGGTGAATTCGATCGTGTCCTCGGCGGAGGAGTTGTGCCAGGCTCAGTGATTTTAGTCGGGGGCGATCCTGGAATCGGCAAAACCACGCTCCTGCTTCAGGCTTTGCCTTCACTATGTTTTTGCGATGGGAATGTGTTGTATGTGTCAGGTGAAGAGTCAGTGCAACAGATCAAAATGCGCGGCGATCGCTTGAACGTGTTGTCCCCCGACCTGTATGTCTATGCGGCGACGTCATTGCAGGATATTTTCAAGGTCGCCCAAGAACTCAGACCTCAAGCGCTTGTCGTCGATTCGATTCAAACGGTTTTTACCGAAGAGATTAGTTCAGCTCCAGGAAGCGTAAGTCAAGTCCAGGAAGTCGCATGTCAACTCATGTGGTATGCCAAACGAAGCGGCGTGCCCGTGTTCTTGATCGGCCATGTCACGAAAGAAGGCGTGATCGCCGGGCCGCGGTTGCTCGAACACATCGTCGATACGGTCTTATATTTCGAAGGGGATAAATCTCATGCGTATCGTATTCTACGGGCCGTGAAAAACCGGTTTGGAGCGACTAACGAAATTGGCGTGTTTGAGATGAGTGATGCAGGCTTGGCTGAAGTTGATAATCCGTCGGAGTTATTTCTCAACGGCCGTCCTGAGCGGGCAACAGGCTCAGTCGTCGTTTCCAGCCTGGAAGGTTCGCGTCCTATCATGGTCGAGCTTCAGGCTCTGGTGGCAGACACGGGATATGCGATGCCGAAACGGATGGCGAACGGCGTGGAATTGAATCGAGTGGCCTTGTTATTGGCCGTGATGGAAAAGCGTCTCGGCGTGCATCTGTCGGGACAGGATGTGTATGTCAATATCGTGGGGGGGCTCCATATTGATGAGCCCACGATGGACCTTGGGATTGTTGTGGCTGTCCTTTCGAGTCTTCGAGACATCCCGCTTGATTCGCGAACGATCGTGTTGGGCGAAGTAGGGCTTGGTGGGGAAGTGCGTCCGGTTAATCAGGTGGAAATTCGCATTCGTGAGGCTATGAAACTCGGGTTTGAACGATGTCTTCTGCCTCAAGGCAATCTAAAGAAATGGAAGCCCATTCAAGGCATGGAAATGATCGGGATTCAGGAAATACGTGGAGCATTTGAACTGGTGATGGCCAATGCCTAATCCATTCAGGGGGCTTTGTGTGCATTGTTCCGCGAACGGGTTTCTCTTAATTATCGTTCTCGCGGCCAGTGTGCTTCTTCATGGCTGTACTTCAACGCCCCTGCAACCTGAAAAACCGATTTCTGCTGAAAAAGCCATTGAGATTCTTGGGAAGTTGAAAGCGAGAGAAGAACGTATTCTCCATCTTAAGGGCTTGTTTCACGTGTCCATTACGGGTTCGATCTTGCCGATTTCCCGATCTATGCCTGGTGTAGTGTTCTACACGAGGCCAGATTCCATTCGCTTGAAAGGTTTGACCCCGGTCGGAGGAACGTTTTTTCAGTTTGTCCGTGATGGAGAAGACTATGAGCTTCTCATGCCGGGCAACGGGCAATCTGCTGCGGGGAAGATTCATGAGCTTAGGAGGGTTGGAGATATCGGCCAGGTGGTGGAGTTAAGTTTACACGCATTGGATGCAGTCTTAGGGAAAATCCAGGGATTGACCCCTGTTTTTGCTCGTTTGTTCGAAGAACAGGACGTGTTTCGGATCGATATTCCTACAGTCCCAGGCCAGCATGCTGGTACGAACTCTGTCTCTCTGACTCGTCTACGAGTCGACAAGGTTCGTTCTGATATCATGCAGATTGAGTACCTTGGTCGGGATGGTGAAGTGTTGCGAAGTATCGATTGTCAAGATTTTCGAGCGGTTTCTACTCAATCATTATCACCAGACGTGACGCCCATTTATTTACCTTTCCATATTCATGCCGAAGACGATCAACTATCGGGATCGGTGACGCTGGATTTTCAAGAGCTGGTCATCAACTCCGCCTGATTCTTCGTGCATTTTGATGCACCTCATGATAGCTCCACATGTTCTGTGATCAGCAGGAAACGATGCTCATCCTTGCAATAGAAACAGCCACCAGCCGACACAGTATTGCTGTCTTGGAGGACAGCAGCGTGTTGGGGTATAGACATGGAGATTCTCGGGGGTCCCATACGCGATGGCTGATTCCCAAGATTGATGAATTGTTGCGGTCCTTAGATTTAAGCATGCGAAAATTTTCTGGGTTGGCGGTGTCGATTGGTCCCGGGTCCTTTACGGGGTTACGCGCTGGCTTAGCGACGGTGGCTGGCTTTCGTACGGCTCTTGACATTCCAATCGTGATAGTGCCTACGCTTGAAGCATTGGCTTGGAATATTCCGTCAGAAACCAGGCTTATTTGCCCGATGTTACAAGCCACTGCCCAGGAGGTCTATTGGGCGGGATTTCGTTGGGAACGTGGGATATTGAAACGTGTGACCGATGATCATGTCAGTCAGGCAGAGCAGGTGATAGAATTCTTTAAAGAGCCGGTTGTTGGTTTTGGAGAGGGTTGGTTGATTCATCGGCACATCATCGTGGAAAAGTCTCCTGTCTGGACCTCAGCGTCAGCCGATGTCCATGAAGCCAGTGCTGTCAGTGTGGCGTTAGCTAGTCTGCCTCGATTCGCACGAGGAGAATATGCACAAGTCGGGGTTACCCCTCGATATGTGCTTCCATCCTATGCGGAAGCCAAGAGAAGGGTGTCGTGATACGCGAAGATGAGTCAGTGAAATTTAGATTTTCTCAAGCATCACTTGAAGATATTGAAGAGCTGGTTGCGATTGAAAATCGAGTGTTTACCTCGCCCTGGTCTCGCAAATCCTTTGAGGCTGAATTGCAAGGCAATGAATTTAGTCTGATCCTTGTCGCGCGTTGTGAGCCTGACACAACAGCTGCATCTGAAATGTCTTCTCTCACGAGTGCTTGCGGCATCATTGGGTACATCTGTGTCTGGATAGTCTTTGAAGAGCTCCGGTTTATGAATATAGCCGTCGAAATTGATTGGCGCCGCCGGGGCATAGGTTCTGCCTTAGTCCAACATGCGTTAGACGCAGGGAAAAAGCAGGGCGCTCAACGTGCTCTTCTTGAGGTGCGAGAATCGAACACATCCGCCCAGGCTCTATATGTTAAATTCGGGTTTTCTACGTATGGTACACGTCTGAACTACTATACGAATCCGAACGAGAATGCTATGCTTATGGCTCGAGATTCATGACTGCTTTTATCCTCATCAATAACAATGTTGCAGCCGTTCGTTCTCATGTGGTCAGGGGTGTCGTCTTTTTCATGAATCACTCAACGAAGGAGGGTCCTCATGGTGACAGACGAAGAAATTGCAGCACAGCTTCGAGCCTCTAATTCGGAATTTCGTGAATTAGAGGAGGCCCATCACCGGCTTGACGCCGAATTACAGGAACTGCTCAAGAATCACGTCTTGACTCCTCAAGAAGAAATTCTCAAAAAGCAATTACAGAAAGAAAAGCTTGGCAAAAAGGACCGGATGGCTTGGTTGGTTCGACAACAACGAAATGATTCATGTGATATGGCTATTTCCTGATGGTTTTTAAGCCCATGGAGACTCGAACATCTCCATGGGCTGTCTCGCGGATTGCTTCACGAAGCTATTATGCCCACCGTTGCCCATCCCTTAAGCCGACATATTTCTGAACTCAAACGGCGTCTCATCATCGTGGGAGCGACCGTTTTAGTCGGCTTTATGATCGCTTTTTCGTATTCCTCGGTGCTGATCGATTGGTTTAAACGGCCGTTTGAAGATACGCTCATTTTTTACTCGCCTGCTGAAGCCCTCTTTGCGTCCATCAAGATCTCTTTCCTGGCCGGCATCGTGGCGAGTGTCCCTGTGATTCTGTACCAGTTTTGGAAGTTTATCGAGCCGGCTTTACTGAAGAAAGAACAGGGCTGGGCGATTCCTCTCTTTGTGCTTGGGCTGACTTGCTTCGTCCTTGGTCTTGTCTTTTGCAACCTCGTGATCCTGCCCCTCGTCATAGATTTTTTTGTGACCTTTGGGATGGACAGGTCCATTAGCCCTGAGCTAGCCGTCGGGACCTATGTCGATTTTAATGTCAAGTTTCTACTTGCCTTTGGATTTGCGTTTGAAATTCCTTTAGTGCTGACTCTCTTGGCGCGGGTAGGGTTTATTGCCCCGGCCATGCTCAGTCAATACCGAAAGCATGCGGTGATGGTTGCGTTGATTCTTTCCGCTGTCGTGACTCCGGATGCGACACTTTTTACGATGCTCCTTATGGCGATTCCTCTCATCATTCTCTATGAAATTGGGATTATTGGTGCCAAAGTGTTTTGGCAGCCACGGGCATCTGCTGAAACTTCTGATGAACCAGAAGGTCAGGATTCATTCGTCTCTGAGGGGACATCTGAAAGAGGTCGTAACGGATGAAGGGTCACTCAGGATCTCTCAATAGCTTGAATCGTGTGGGGATTGTTCTCTGTAGTGCCGGGGTGTTTTTCCTATCTGGGATACTCGTCAGTGACGCGATCGCCGGATCCACACCTCGCATTCATGAGGGGCCTTCTGGGAGTGCCACCGCAGCATTCTCTCCGAGCGTTCAAGCCATGGCTGTTACTCAAAAAGGAACGGTGTACGCTGGGTCTTTTGGTATGGGAGTGTTTCGGAGCGAGGATAAAGGTCAAACCTGGAGGCCAGTCAATGTTGGGTTAACGGATCATTTTCTCCTTTGTTTAGCCGTCGATGAAGAGGGACGGGTCTATGCCGGTACCGTTCGAGGAGGTGTGTTTCGGACTAAAGCCAATAGCGATGAATGGGAAAAGATTAATCAAGGTTTGAAACGAGTTGAAGTAAAATCTCTCCTAGTGAATTCGACAGGCACTTTTGCCGGGACTGGGAGGGGGATCTTTCGTTGGACGGAATCGACGAAAACATGGGGTCCTGTGGCGGACGAACTGGATCAGTTGCTGATCGCAAGTATGGCGATGACTCGCGATCATATGCTGTTGGCGGCGACCGCGGGAAAAGGTCTTTTTCGCTATGATATGAGTGGGAAAACGGCATCGAAATGGCAAGGCAAGGCTTCTGACTTGGTCGATCCTAAAGAACGGTTGCATCATCGATTTTTGAGGATTGTGGCCACGGGGAAGAACGACAATATTTTCTTGGGGACACAAGATGGTGGAATTTTCCGGAGTACGGACCATGGAACGACGTGGCATACCATCAGTCGGACACTTCCGAATGATTCTATCCGGAGTATCGTGTGGTCAGACGCGGGCTTGTTTGTTGGGACCGGTCGCGGAGTCTATCGATTAGACGAAAACGCCCGTAGTTGGAAGTCTGCGAATAACGGTTTGACGGAAACGGCCATTCAGACGTTAGTTGTCTCCGGGAAAGGGGTAATGTATGCAGGAACAAGTGCGGGTGCGTTTCGGAGTGATAATGATGGCATGGCATGGGTCAATGTCAGTGAAGGGTTAGGGAAACATACCTCACAATCCGGGCCTTATTATTAATATCGCATGATTTTGTACGATCGAGGAGGATATAGAGCGTATGGCAGATGTCGAAGTAACTGAACGCACACGTGCGACCATTGCGGTATCGGTGAATGGCGAACGTTTAGGAGAAATTCAACTCAAATTTTACCAAGACCTTGCCCCTAATCACGTCAAAAATATGGTGCAGTTGGCGAAAGAACAGTTTTATGATGGTACGACCTTTCATCGTGTGATACCGGGTTTCATGATTCAAGGCGGCGACCCCAACAGTAAAAGTCCTGATCGTTCCATGCATGGTATGGGGGGGCCTGGATACAAGGTTGCGGCTGAGTTTAATCGGCAGCCTCATAAACGGGGAGTGCTCTCAATGGCTCGGGCTCAAGATCCTGACAGCGCGGGGTCGCAGTTTTTTATTTGTGTCTCTGACGCGAATTTTCTCGATGGGCAGTATACGGCATTTGGAGAAGTGGTCAGTGGCATGGAGACGGTAGATCGCATCGTTGCCGTGAAACGTGATGATCGTGATAATCCTCTTGATCGGGTCGAAATGACGGTGTCGATTGTCGAGATTGATGGCTAAACGCGATGTGTTGGGCATGCTGCTGGGAAGTATGCTGATTGCGGGATGTGCCGTTCCTCCCCTCTATTCACACGTCATTTATGAAGATCCCACGGCGTTTGTTCGTCTGGAAGCCTCTCCGGATGTTGATCCCGATGTGTCCGAGACGCTCCATTCCCATCCTGCAGACGTCTCTGTTGAACAACTGACGCAAATTTTCTCGGGTCTATTGGTCCGAGAGCACCGCTCGTCTCTCCTACTGTTATTCATGGATTCGGCAGAAAGCATGCCGGCTTTTACACCAAAGGAAGTCAAATTCTTGAGTCAGCATGTCGGCACCGCTTTGCAAGAAGCAGTGCCAAGAGAATTTGTGACGTTTTATTTGAGCCGTCCATTAAACACTACAACCAGAGAGGTCACGTCAGGCGCGATCTTTATCCGAGGGAAGCAGTTTCATTTTATGCTGAGCAATTACCGGACCGTCTATAGCATTCCACCGTTTGGTCTCGTGTATGATCGCCGCCAGCCAGCCTATTCTCTTGTTCCCAGAAATATTGATGTCATGTTCCGCCCCTCGAATTACACGTTACCCATTCCTGTTAGTTTTTTTGAAAATCTTGTTGGAGAAGCACATGATGGAGAAATCATCCTAGACCTCTCCAAATTTTCCACACACCGATTATGAGGCCGAAGGGGTTATTCCTTCCGGCAAGTGTTGCCATCGAAGAGGATGCAGGGAGATTCGCTTCTCGCCAGTTTCCAGGATAGGAGAATGGGAGGCAGGTTATCGGGGCGAAATTGGACGACTACGTCAATCATATCACCTAGACTGAGTGTCTGTAGGTGTGGCTTGACGTTGTCTGCAACTTGAACCCATAAGATTCCTGAGTCGGTTGTGATAAGAAAAAACCCTTTTTCGACTTCAAGACGAACAATTGGGCTGTAATATGATTTGACTTGTCCTGGCTCTTGAGCGGCACTCATCATCGGCGATGCTATAAGAACAAATAGGATCAAAATAAGCAGGGTCCGAATGCACCAAGTTCTACAGGGGGTCGACATGGATAAGGCCTCCAGATAACTAATGCGTAAAAAGGACTGTATTATGTCAGGCAGCAGTCGCGCAAGTCTATGGTTTTTTAGGAATTTATGGAGAATTTACAACGGCTTGTACTGAAACGACGAGGTTAGGAGATCAAAGTCTGGACTTCCATGGATTGCCCTTTACGGATCTGGTAGGCACGAATATCGGGTGAGTGCTTGTCGAGAAGCGAGATGATGATGTGGAACGGTTCTGGTAAGTTGAGTTTTTCACGGTAACTTTCGAATTCCATGGCAATGGTAATGTCAGTTTGTGAGGGTCGAGCCGGACTAAACGTATGAGAATGATAGAAGGCTTGCAGGGCGATACCCTTGTTACGCATGTCTCGAAGGGCTTTGCCCATTTCTTGGGCATCCATTTGAAACGCAATATCAGCACGCTCTTCCGGAGAGAGTTGTTTCAGGTCGGACAGTTTTGGAGCATCAAAACGCGCAAGCTCGCCTTCTGAAAGCTTCGCGAGAATATTGGTAATCCGATAATGTTGCGACACGATGCCTTCGTTCCCTCCAAGCATGCCACAACATTCGTGTGGATCGAGGTCTCGTGCATGCACGATCATGTCATCGATGACGGGACGTGGAATGGTAAGCATGTGAACGGTGTTAAATGCTACAGGAAATTTCGTACTCTTCAAGAGTTGTGATCGTAGGATTGGGTCCACATAGCGGGCAGTCTGGAGCTTTGGGACGCTTCACACTTCTAAATGTCATGTCGAGCGCATCATAGAGCACAAGGCGGTCCGCCAGAGATTCCCCAAGACCGAGGATTTCTTTCATGGCCTCGTTGGCTTGCATGACGCCGATGGTCCCCGCAAGTACGCCAAGCACTCCTGCTTCCTGGCAGTTGGGGACTAGGCCCGCCGGAGGCGGTTCAGGGTACAGACAACGGTAGCAGGGAAATCCTTCATGGGGTTTGATCGTGGCGAGTTGTCCTTCAAAGCGAAAAATGCTCCCAGAAATGAGGGTCTTCTTTGCGAAGAAACAGGCATCATTGACGAGGAATCTCGTCGAAAAGTTATCTGACCCATCAAGGATGATATCGTAGCCTTGGATCAGTTCTGAAATACTTGAGGTGTTGACATGTTCGGTGTAAAGGTTCAACTGAACATCAGGGTTCAGGGCTGAGAGCATGGCCTGGCCTGACTCAACTTTTGACGTCCCAACACGATCAGTCGTGTGAAGGATTTGACGTTGAAGGTTTGAAAGATCAACCACGTCTCCATCTGCTAATCCGAGGATCCCTACGCCGGCCGCAGCTAGATAGAGAGCGGCAGGCGAGCCAAGCCCACCAGCGCCGATGACTAAGACTTTCGCCTGCCTGATTTTTTGTTGGCCTTTTCCACCGACACCATTAAGAATGATATGGCGGCTATATCGCTGAATTTGCTCTTCGGTTAACTCCACTCTTGCTGGTCCCTATTCTACGATGTTGAGTTCAATCGGATCGACGATACAGCCTTTTTCACGAAGCGCCGAGATCGCTCGGTCTATCTCATCTGCGTCGCCGGTAAATTCGACGTCTAACCAACCGGTCGTTTCACGGACATCGGCCCGACGTATGCTGGTGATTACGTCGAATTCTTGTCCGATTTCATGAAGAATGGGATCGGGAATCCTTTCTTCAGGATATCGGATATGAAACCGCAATTTGGCCATCAGGCGCCTCCAGCAATGGCAGGAATGATCGAGACTTCGTCGGTGGCTTTCAGCGGAGTATTTTTCCCATCCAGGAAACGGATGTCTTCTTCATTGAGGTAAATATTCAAGAAACGACGAATTTCTCCTGTTTCATCACAGATGCGTTCTTTGATTCCCGGATAGGCAGACTCCAAATTCTCGATTAGCTCTGAAATCGTCGAGGCTTCAATTTCAACTTCACTCTTCCCCCCAGTTTTCGGGCGAAGTGGGGTCGGGATGCGAACTTTGGTCATGCAGTCTCCTGTCCATCAAAAATCTTCGTAAAATGAGATAAGCTGGGTTGGATTCGGATGGGGCGTCCGACCGAATCAATGACTGCCTCTTGGGTCTTCAACCCGTTGCCGGTGATATACGCCACCGTCACGTCATGTTTTTTAATGAGGCCTTGTTTGGCTAATTTGCGAAGCACTCCAATTGTCACGCCCCCAGCCGTTTCCGTAAAGATGCCTTCCGTTTGCGCGAGCAATTTGATGCCTTCAACGATCTCGTCGTCGGTTACAGAATCCATGGCCCCCTGACTTTCTGCGGCTGTTTTGAGCGCATAATAGCCGTCTGCAGGATTTCCGATCGCCAGTGATTTAGCGATCGTGTGAGGCTTGACTGGTTTAAAGAAATCTCGTCCGTTTTGATAGGCCGTGGCGATAGGCGAACAGCCTTGAGCTTGAGCCCCATTGACCTTTGTTGACACCTTGTCAATTAATCCCAGCTTCTCAAACTCTTTCAGGCCTTTCCATATCTTGGTCAATAGAGAGCCCGAGGCCATAGGCACGACAACTTGATCTGGTGCTCGCCAGCCAAGCTGCTCGACCGTCTCAAAGGCCAGGGTTTTCGAGCCTTCGGCATAATATGGACGAACATTGATGTTAACGAATGCCCAGCGGCGTTCTCCGGCAATTTCACTGCATAAACGATTGACGTCGTCGTAGTTACCTTCGATTTCAACAACATTGGGACGGTAAATCAGGTTTCCGAGGACTTTGGCAGCCTCAAGGTCTCCCGGTATGAAAACATAGCATTTCATGCCAGCTGATGAGGCGTGAGCGGCGACTGAATTGGCGAGGTTGCCAGTCGACGCACAAGCAACGGTTTCGAACCCCAATTCCCTTGCCCTTGTGAGTGCGATCGCCACGACTCGGTCTTTGAACGAAAGAGTCGGGTGATTCACGCAATCATTCTTAATATATAACTCATCAATGCCTAGATACGCTCCAAGGTTGTGGGCTCGCACCAGTGGTGTAAACCCTGCATGTATTCCGACCGTAGGCTGACCCTCGATTGGAAGTAAGTCGATGTACCGCCATAGACTTTTAGGGCCTGTTTCTATCTTTTGACGTGAGATGGTGGTTTTGATCTCGTCGTAATCATATTTGACTTCGAGTGGACCAAAGCAGAGTTCACAGACGTGGATGTCTTTGGTTGGATATTCTTTGCCGCATTCTCGACAAACAAGAGATTTCATTTTTGCCATAACACTATCCTCCCACACTGAGACCGTGGGGCAACGTTACGAAACGCTCACACCCGCCGAGGGTTGAAGTTGGCAGACTTCCTGCTCATGGTCAAATAGTTCGGTTATCGTTGGTTGGGCACCACAGAGTTGACAATTCGGGTTACGCTTGGTGCGAACTTCTCTAAATCGGGTCGTTTGGGCATTAAAGTCTAGAATACGATTTGTCAACGGGTTTCCGATATTCAATATTAATTTGATCGCTTCTGTCGCTTGAATGGTTCCGATGATACCAGCGACCACTCCGATGATGCCCGCTTCTTGGCAATTGGCGACCAGGCCAGGTGGAGGCGGGGCTTTGAAGATACATCGATAACAAGCGGATTCATCGGGGATGATCGTAAACACTCGCCCGTCAAATCTCAGGATTCCACCATGGACCAGAGGTTTTTTTGCAAAATAACATGCGTCGTTGATGAGGAACTTTGCGGGAAAATTATCAACGCCATCGATCACAATATCATATTGTTTGATCAATTCTAATGCGTTTTCGGACGTGAGCCGATCTTCGTACGTTTCGACCTGTACGTCGGGATTGAGCGCTAGAATCTTTTCTTTCGCCGAGGTCACTTTGGGGCGATTGACATCCGGGGTATGATGCAAGACTTGTCGTTGAAGATTTGACAAGTCAACCACGTCGCTGTCGATTAATCCAATCGTTCCCACACCCGCCGCGGCAAGATATAACGCGACAGGTGAGCCGAGTCCGCCGGCACCCACGACGAACACGCGTGCCTTCGACAGTTTCTTCTGTCCTTTGCCTCCAACTTCAGGAAGCAGGATGTGACGACTGTACCGATTGATTTGATCTTCAGAGAAATCCATAAGTCATACAGATGGTTGAATTATGCTGAGACAACTCTTTTGTGACGATGTAGGGATGGCTCAAATATTAAAGTACTTTTCCATGCTGAGGTATCGTTCGCCGGTGTCACATAAGACGGTGACCACATTTTGGCCGGGCGACAGTTGTTCGGCGATTTTTTGTGCCGCATACACATTGGCTCCGGCTGAAATGCCAACCAGGAGACCTTCTTTCTTGGCCAATTGTTTCGTGCTTTGATAAGCCTCTTCATCCGTGACCGTAAGAATTTGATCCAGCAGAGAACGATTCAGGACTTTCGGAACAAAACCAGCTCCGATCCCCTGGATTTTATGAGGGCCAGGTTCGCCACCTGAGAGAACGGGTGACCCGGATGGTTCCACCGCCACGATTTGCGTCGAGCTATTCCGTTCTTTAAACACTTCTCCACATCCTGTAATCGTACCACCAGTACCTACCGCGGCGACAAAGGCATCAACTTGTCCATCAAGGGCATCCAGTATTTCAAGCGCGGTGGTCATTTTATGCATAGCCGGATTTGCTGGGTTGGAAAATTGATCTGGCATAAAATACTCAGGATTTTGACTGAGAATACTTTCCGCTTCTTTGATCGAGCCTCTCATGCCTTCCCGAGCCGGAGTAAGAACCAGTTGCGCCCCATAGGAAGATAAGAGGCTGGCTCGCTCAAGACTCATGCCCTCAGGCATGACCAGAATTAATTTATAACCCCGAACAGCCGAGACTAGAGCGAGGCCGATTCCAGTATTTCCACTGGTTGGCTCGACAATAGTACTGCCTGGCTTAAGGCGGCCTTGCCGTTCCGCCTCATCAATCATGTTAAGACAGATCCGGTCTTTGACACTCCCTCCGGGATTGTAGAACTCAGCTTTCCCGTAGATGGTAGCTCCATCTGGTGGGGAGAGCCTGTTTAACCGCACGAGTGGAGTGTTCCCGATGCCGTCTGTGATTTGGGCTAAACGGATACCCTTCACGCACCGCCACCCATGTAGAAAAGAAACTCCAGTTTATCTCCGTCTTTTATCGTTGTCGTGGGCAATTGTTCACGTTCGACCACTTCCGTATTTAATTCCACTGCGACGAGTTGCGGGTCAATTTCTTTTACGTTCAGGACATCCAAGACTGTGGCGGCTTCGACAGTTTCCTGCTTCCCATTAATGCTGATTTGCATTGAAAACTCCGTAATTTACCCGAAGGAACCTAAAGGAAAAAACGTAACAGAGTATCGCGTAATCCGTCAAGAAAGAGGCTCAAACGGGACGAGGAACATTCGGTCACGATGGCAAGAGGAGTGGAACGAGTTCTTTGGCCCTGCCCTGAAAGGATACGTCCACAAGATCCGAATGGGGGGTTGGATCTAAATTGAGTTCCACGACGTATGCGCCGTTTTGTTTGGCGATAGGAGCAAAAGATGCAGCCGGATACACGACACCGGATGTTCCAATGATTAGAAGAACTTCACAGGACTGAAGCGCCCGATAACTGGTATCGAGATCTTCTTGACGTAGTGACTCTCCAAACCAGACGATGTGCGGGCGGAGAAGACCCTGGCATGTTTTGCAGTATGGAAGAATGTCAATGGGAACATCATGGTTCGGTTCAATGTTTCCGCAACTCGTGCAACGGACTTTCCAGATATTGCCATGAATCTCCGAGACGTTCGTCGACCCGGCGGCCCGATGCAGACCATCCACGTTTTGAGTTATGAGCCAAAACTGTTCGATACGTTTTTCTAGTTCTACTAAGGTTTCGTGAGCCGCATTCGGTTTCTTGGTGCTCAACAGTTCACGCCGCCAGTTGTACCATTCCCAAACCAGCTTGGGATCGCGTTCAAACGCATCGGGAGAAGCCAGTTCTTCAGGGCGAAAATTCTTCCACAGGCCGTCTGCGCCACGAAACGTTGGAACCCCGCTGTCAGCCGAAATCCCTGCACCGGTGAGGACCGTGACTGAACGGGCTTGGGAAACTTTATCTCGAATATCAAGAATACTCACAAGAATACTCACAAGAATACCCAATGGTGAGCAAGCAAGTCTTTAGAAACTGAATTGACAGTGATATTCTCATGCGAAGAGTGCTGAAACCACCATATTTCCATGAGCTCAATTTTACCCCAAATATGCAGTGAGTACCCAGTGAAAGTTTTGGATATAACATTGCCCCTCTCTCTGAAAACCTTAACATATCCTGGAGATTTACCGCCCACGATTAATAAGGAGCGGGATATCGAGAAAGGTGATGAGCTGACCGCGACGCATCTGTCCATGAACTGCCATGTGGGGACACATGTGGATGCTCCGGCACATTTCCTAGGGGATGGTGAAACCTTAGATGAATTACGTCTGGAGCGATTCTATGGGCCTGCGGTTGTGTATGAATTGCTTGACAGGAAGGCCATCACACGAAAGGATGTAGAAAGTCTCCACATTAGAGAGAGATGCCACATTCTCTTCAAGACAATGAATTCTGAATTGCTCCAACACAAGGCGTTTTCTCCAGACTATTGTACACTTTCGTCAGAAGCCGCGGAGGCGATGTGTGAACGACAACCCCTATCAATCGGGTTCGACTATTACAGTCTGGACCCCTATCAATCAGATGGAGAGAGTTTCCCCGCTCATAAGACTGTCGCGCGAGCCGGGATTCCAGTATATGTTTGTCTCAATCTGAACGATGTGCCACCTGGCGAGTATCTCTTTTCTGGGTTTCCCCTTCGTTTAACCGGATCAGAAGCTTCTCCAGTGAGAGCCACTCTGATGCAGAGGGATCAGGAATAGTCGTGATGCACGAAGCATGAGACAAAGATTTCAGATTTCTATCCTGAGTCGCGCTCTGAATTGAACACCTTTCACAAGGACAGGATTTCGCTATGACTGACCAACATTCCTTTACTGATAGGTTTTTTCTTGAAGGTGAAATCCAAAGTCGGCGGGCACTTGATCGAGAAGATCTGAGGCAATTTTCTTTGGAGTTTCAGGTTCCTGATGTGAGCGCCGTGATGCCCAACATGAAAGGGCGCGGTGTACGGATGAGCGCTCTGTTGGAGACTGCCCAGCCAAGCGTTGAGGCTGATCATGTGACGTTTCATTCGCTCGATGGAAAATTTGCTGCTACGCTGACGTTGGCAAAGGCCAAGGAGTACGGAATTTTAATCTATGAAGTTGATGGATTGCCTTTGCCCGATGAGAAAGGCGGACCGTTTCGCTTGGTGACGCCTGGCCTTGGAGATTTATGCGCGAACGTCAAACAGGTCGCACGAATTGAAGTGACGAAAGGAGCGGGGCGGGATACGCGGCCTCCCGAAGTGTGCACGTGATTCAGCGGGACATGATGTGTATCGGTCCCTTGTTGAGCGATACCGCGAGCCAAGAAATTTGCCAGGGTGACCAGCCATCCCATACAATGCCAGGCAATTTGTCGGGAAGTTATTGAGTTTATTGCCACCTGCATCTTCATCATCCATAATCATCTAACATGTGAAAGAAAGGGTTAGAATCATGTCAGAACGGACACTTGCGATCATTAAACCGGATGCCGTCCAAAAACATGCGATTGGCGATATCATTCGGCGTTACGAAGAAGCCAAACTTCATCCGATCGCGATGAAAATGATGACATTGTCGAAGGACCTTGCTGAAGGTTTCTACGCTGTGCACAAAGAGCGTCCTTTTTTCAACGATCTCACGACGTACATGGCATCGGGGCCCGTGGTAGTTTTAGTGTTAGAAGGGGAGAATGCCATTAAAGTGAATCGCGATTTAATGGGCGCGACAGACCCGAAGAAAGCCGAGGCCAGGACGATTCGAGCCGCCCATGGAGCATCGATTGAAGCGAATGCTGTGCACGGGTCTGACGCACCGGAAACGGCTCAGTTTGAAATCGGGTTCTTTTTCCCTGAGTTGAAGGGGTAAGTAATCCTAGACATTGGGGTTGATCAGATCGGTGGAGCCATGTTTCAGAAAATTGTTCATCCGGAAGTTGGGCGATGGTCATTTCTTGTTCGTTGGGATATTTTTCGTCTTGTCGAATAACTGGGGCCGCATTTTGGTTGTCTCTCCTCCTTGTGTCTTGCTTGGTCACGGCCTGTGGCAAGTCAGTTGCCCCCCAGCAATCTCTTGAGGATTTACACGTTCGTTCGCAAGAACGGCTCTACGCAGAGGCAAAACGTGCATTTCTCACGGAGCAATACCCTCAGGCCATCCGCAAGCTTCGCCGATTCCTCGCCACATATCCTCGGTCGCCCCTGGAATGGGATGTGACCTGGCTGCTCGCGCGTGCCTATGACCGGTCCGGTGAAGCGAAGTATGCCCGTCAGCTCTATCAACAGGTATTGAGTCACGAGGCCGCGCGAGCTTTCCACCAAGAAGCCAAAGAGTATCTCGCGCGATTGCCAGCTTTGCCGAAAGCGATCGTTCGTGATCCGTCGAACGTCTTTGCGTTACAGATGACATTGGAGCAATGGCTCGAAGGGGATGATTGGAATACGCGGCTCAAGAATATGGAGAACCGCGGGGTGACTGCGCAACTCATCAACATCGAGTGCGGGGTGAAAAAGCAAGAGGCGGCGTTTCTGCTTGCCGGGGTTCCGATCATGCAGCCAATTCGGAAAGATCCTAAACTGGACTTTGTGACGTTTGTTCGGGAGTCGCATAAGCAAGGAATGGCGGTATTCCTTGGGGTGAATATCCGGTGTTTGGGGTCGTTGCGTGATGATCCTCCATCCGGATGGATGGATCGCGCCTATAATCGTGGAACACAGACCATTCGGTCCACGAAGTATTTTGACGTGTTCAGACCCGAGTACCAGCAATTTGTCGGGAATGTCCTTGTCCAACTCGCGGACCTTGGCGTTGACGGAATTGTCTTTCTCGATGATGCTCCGATGGGGATGTTCGAAGGGTTGACCCCGGTGGCCTTACGGAACTTTGAAAAAACTTTTGGCGTGACGTTCTCGCCGGAGAAGGTATTTCGGGAAAGCCTCGGAGCGGGAAGACCAAAGCGAAAGATCCCGCTTCCTCAGGCCTCGGAGTTTTGGCGCTGGTTGGGGTGGAGGGCACGTGCTCGGTTGAATGTGCTGGAAGACTTCATGAACATGCTGAGATCCAAGTATTCCCGACTTCAAGTCGCGCTTGAAGTGTATGCCGGCTCGCTGAACGACCCTCTGAAAACCCTCGTGCGATTTAATGAAGATATTCTGGAAAGTCAAAATCGTGACTTCTCCTTCTTTCTCATCGATGTGAATGGTCCCGTTTCACAGAGTCTGGCCGTACGTGAGTCGCTGCAGACCCTGGCCGAGCGCATGCTCGAGTTGACGAAGGACCCGACAAAAATTTGGCTCACCATACCACGGAAAATCGAAGTCAAAACCTGGTCCTCAGAATCGCTGCGCGATTTGATCAGTGGTGAGCAGATTCCACAAGGGGTAGGGTTGGTCTATGATTTACGTCCATTTTCCTGATACATTTTTCATCCGATTTTTATCGGTGAATGCGAATGGCTCGTCATGGTTCGGCCGCGCGGGTAGACTGTACGGGTTCTCGTGTTATCTTTATCTCTTAACGTGGTCTCATAACCTGGATGGAGGGTGTCATGGAGCCGACGGATTTGCGGTTTCACAAAGAGCATGAATGGGTGCGGGTCAAGGGGAACGAAGCGACGGTTGGCATCAGTCATTTTGCGCAGGATGCATTGGGCGATGTTGTTTTTGTGGAATTGCCGAAGGTGGGGACAACATTTGAATTCGAACAAGAACTCGGTGAGGTCGAATCGACCAAGGCCACATCTACGATTTATTCACCCGTCAGCGGGACCGTTCTTCGCGTCAATACTGCACTTGACGAACAGCCGGAATTGCTCAATAAAGATCCTTACGGAGATGGCTGGATCGTCGTGTTCGACCTTTCCGATCTTTCCGAAGTTGAGCGGTTGATGACGGCCGAACAATATGATGAGTTTTTGAAATCGCAAGCCTAGTTCTGTGAACGTGAGACGCGAGGCAGAAAACATGAAGCGTAAGGGATGAGGAGTAATCGTGAGTTCGGGTAAGCACATCGCTATTCTGGGTGCCGGCCCTGGCGGGTATGTGGCGGCCATTCGGGCAGCACAGCTTGGCGCGCAGGTCTCACTCATTGAGAACCAGGAATTGGGGGGCGTGTGTCTGAATTGGGGGTGCATTCCTTCCAAGGCCCTGCTGTCGGTCGTCGAGTTGGGCGCGAAAATCAACAAAGCTCAAGACATCGGGATTCAGGTCAACGGGCCAGTGAGCTTTGACACCGTCCAGATGGTCAAACGGAAAAATCAAGTCGTGACCAACCTCGTCAAGGGTATCGGGATGCTGCTCAAAGGTAATGGCGTGAGGTATCTGCAAGGCACTGGGCGATTGGTCGATGAGCGATCGGTTCACGTCGCATTGTCCGACGGCTCCGAGACAACCGTTCAGGCAGATGCCATTATTCTCGGGACTGGTTCTTCATGGCCCAATCTTCCACTCTTTCCTGTTGATGGGACTTCCATTATTACCAGCAAAGACGCGCTCGAAATTCCACGCGTCCCCGACCATCTCTTGATCGTTGGCGGGGGGGTGGAAGGGTGTGAATTCGCATCACTCTACCGAGGTCTTGGATCGAAGGTTTCCGTTGTGGAAATGATGCCAACGATTCTTCCAGAAGAAGATGAAGAAATTTCCGCCATGATGACGCGCGAGTTTAAAAAACAACAGATCCACATGTATGTCGGGACGAAGGTGGAAGGCTGCCAGAAGTCGGGCACGCAGGTGAACGTCAAGCTCTGTTCCGGCGAAGACATGCATGTCGATACCGTGCTGGTTTCTATCGGCCGCCGTTTCAATACCCAGGGAATCGGGTTAGAAATGGTTGGCGTCCAGTTGGGGGCCGGTGGCGAAATAGAGGTGAATGATCGAATGGAAACCAACATTCCAGGCATCTATGCCATAGGGGATGTGGTGGGAAAAGCCATGTTGGCGCATGTGGCATCGGCACAGGGAAAAGTGGCCGTGGAAAATATTCTAGGTCGAGACCTGTCGGTGAATTACGAGGTAATCCCTGCTGGGATTTTTACCTTGCCCGAGATCGGTCGAGTCGGATTAACCGAACAGCAAGCCCGTGAACGAGGCATGCAAGCCAAGGTTGGCCGGTTTCGCTACAGCGGATTGGGGAAGGCGCAGGGCACGGGGGACATTACGGGCATGTTCAAGGTCATTGCCGATGCCGAAACGGGACGTTTGTTGGGTACACATATTATCGGGGCCCATGCGGCCGACTTGGTCCATGAAGCAGCGCTGGCCATGGAAGTTGGGGTGTCTATCGAAAAATTAGCGTCCATGATCCATGCGCATCCTACGCTCTCCGAGGGGCTGATGGAAGCGGCGGAAGATGTGGAAGGTCAGGCTATTCATCAAGCCAAAAAGCGAACGTAACATGATAATCACATTTCGAGTTTCCCTGCGACATTATGATCTCTTCAGACATTGAACATCAATTAGAGCTAATCCTTCGTGGGACGGTTGAAGTCATTCAACTCGATGCGCTGCGTGAAAAGCTGAAATTGTCTCTGCAAGAACAGCGTCCTCTTCGAGTCAAAGCCGGGTTTGACCCCACAGCTCCCGATTTGCACCTGGGTCATACGGTCCTCATTCAAAAGCTCAAACATTTCCAGGATTTGGGGCATGAGATTCTGTTTCTCATCGGGGACTTTACCGGAATGATCGGCGATCCGACGGGTGTTTCGGAAACGCGGGTGGCGCTCACCAAAGAGCAGGTTCTGGAGAATGCGAAAACGTATGAGACGCAAATTTTTAAAACGTTGGATCCTTCGAAGACGCGAATTGTCTTCAATAGTCAGTGGATGAACGAGATGAATGCTGAGCAGGTGGTTCAGTTATGTTCGCATTATAGTGTGGCGCGAATGTTGGAGCGTGACGATTTCGCTAAACGCTATCGCGACCAAAAACCGATCAGTGTGCATGAATTCTTGTACCCTTTGGTTCAGGGATATGATTCCGTTGCCTTGAAGGCGGATGTCGAGCTTGGCGGAACCGACCAGAAATTCAATCTATTGGTCGGACGTGATTTGCAACGAGACTACGGCCAGAAACCGCAAGTCGTGATCACCATGCCTCTGCTCGAAGGCACAGACGGCATACGAAAAATGAGCAAGAGTTATGGAAACTACATTGCCCTCGAAGATAAGCCGGGGGACATGTACGGCAAGATCATGTCGATCAGCGACTCGCTGATGCGCCGGTATTACGAACTGCTGACAACTGAAGATTTATCGTCCATTGATCGCCAGCATCCGATGGAAGCCAAAAAAGCGTTGGCCGAACTGATCGTACGTCAATACCATGGAGAGGACGGGGCTGGTCAGGCCAAGGCAGATTTTCAGCAACGGTTTCAATCCAAAGATTTTCCTGACGAGCCTGACGCGCATCTTGTGCTCCAGGCATCAGATTTTTCCGACCCGGATGCCTCGTCGCTCAGCGTCGTCGATCTGCTCATGAAAACCGGTCTCCTTCCGAGTAAGGCCGAAGCTCGGCGTCTCGTCGCACAAAACGCCGTGCAGCTGAATGGTGAAAAACTCACCGACCAGAATGCCTGTGTGACCTTTCAAGCCGGGGAATCGTATCGTTTGAAAATCGGCAAACGGAAATTTGCCCTCATTGAATTCCCCAAGCCATAGTCCCGACACGACCAGAGTGCGCTATCTCTCTTCTAAGAATAGACTGTTATCTTGCCTTGACTCTGTATCCTGGCAGACCTAGAATGCTGAACACCTTCACCAAGATGAGCGGGCGTAGCTCAGTGGTAGAGTCCTAGCTTCCCAAGCTAGTTGTCGTGGGTTCAAATCCCATCGCCCGCTCCAATCTTTTCCGCACTTACAGAATTTTCACTTCTTCCAACTCTTCGGCTAACCTGAGCGACATTGCCAGAAGCCTCAATGCGTTGGCCAAGAACCTCCCTGCAAATAAGCGTCAGTGCAAACGTTGAAATTCTCAGCTTTCTCCGTGCCGTCTCGTCGTTCCTCTTTATCATCTCTATCAAAGCAAGCGCGGAGGATCACGTGGCGTGAGCCCGTGGGTATCTACGAGGAAAGAGTCCAAAACTTATCATTCTCGTTTTTGCATTAATTTCTCAAAAGCTGACCTTATTACCCCTCAGTTTGTCGGAAAGGTACTGTGCACCAATAATAATCGTAATCATTAGCTTGGTTACCTGGCGGATTTTGTAGACTGGAGCGCGTATCAGATTCGATACATGTAAGTATCCATTTCGATGTTCTATTCCCTAAGCCTTTATCGATAACTCTCTGTTTTTGTTGGCGAGTTTTATCCCTTACTTTTGGCATTTCTATTGCTCATTTGAACAGTATCATCCAACTACAAAAGCTTGGTTCAAACGGATTGCTCCATATCATTTTCTATACTTAAGCGACCTGATGATAAGAAAGGAGTGCGTATGTGTATTCCTACCACGTTTACAAGCTCAAAGTTAGATGGATTCAAACTGTCTTCTGATACCCTTGTAAAACTCCATAAGACCTATAAGGGGAGTCGAGGAAAGGTATTTTGCCCGGTGGATGGAGGGCGGTTTGTTCGCGTAGACGATCCCCGTGCCGTGGACTCTGATGACATGCGAACTCTTACCGCTGATCAGGCAGCCATGGATTTAACCCAGCTTCCCTGGCTTCCCCGTATTCATCAAGATGGAACCAAAACATTTGGTGGCAAAGGTGCCTGGATTGAATGCCAAGATGTGGAAATCCCTAAAGATAAACGGCTCTGGTTTCGATATGCCTTTTTGCGATTTGATGCCTTCCCAACCAACGCCTTTGCCGCGCTTGTGGCCTATCCCAAAAACAATATACACGAACCGCTTCCCGCGTACTGGATTTCCGATGTCAAAGATCTGGAGGAAACACATAATGGGGCAAATCAAACCCAATGGACCGAATGTTTCGTAGAAATCGATCCCAATACCGATTTCGTTGGAACCTTACGATGGGTAGTTGGCACTGGTCATAATGTTGAGGAAGACGGGATTCCCAACAATACCCGATTTGCCAGCCCGGGTTGCTTGCTCATTGATGCCATTGATGTGCGCTGATGGAAAGGGGAAATGCAAATGCTAAATCGGATGACAGAAAAGATCTTGTGTTTAGGTGCTCTGGGAGTGATATTGGCTGTTCCCGCATGTACGACCATCCATTCTCCTTTTCCTCAAGCCGGTCGTATTATCCATGCGGACGTGGCGGCGTTGGATCATCCCCTCTATTACAATCGATTCGGATCGGTCAATCCATATGGCATGATCTATGCGCTCGACAGGGATGTGGTGAAAGTTCGCACAGGAGAGGAATGGCTCCCGGGGCTGCGTTGTCTATCAGAAGTCCGTTTGCGGGATGGAAAACGTCCACGTCCGCTTGTTCTACGCGGTAATGTTGGGGATATTCTTGAGATAGCCTTTACCAATCGGCTGCTTGATAAGCAGCCGGATATGAAACGAGAATGCACAGAGGTTGATGGCGGTTCCCCTTATGGGCACCTTGTCAAAAAGGAAGATACGCTTCCTTCCATTGACCCTCCTGAGCATGAAGAACGGATAGATCAAGGCGTAACTCAAGGAAAGGATACTGGGTTTAATGATTGGCCCAAGACACGAACAGCCAATCTTATGATTGTGGGCCTCACATCCCTATCACGAAATGATCCAAGATGTAACGGCCTCGAGTCACTTGCCCCGGGGGAGTCGGTGACTTGTCGATGGCGTCTGGAGCGATCAGGGACGCATCTCTTTTCCAGCCATGGTGCGCCAGCTGGTGGTGAAGGTGATGGAGGAAGTCTCACGCACGGCTTGTTTGGGGCTGTGATTGTAGAGCCAAAAGGGAGTCGTTGGTACCGGAGCCAAGTGACGTCAGAAATTTTGGATAAGGCGTGGAAACTGCAACCCAACATCCAACATGCTCGATTGGGGGAGTTGGATTACGAAGCGGTAGATGAGACAGGCATTCCATATCTGAATATGCTTCAGCATCAGGGCGGGAATCGCTATGAGTTGGTTCATGGGGATCTCCATGCCGTAGTGGTTGAATCCGTTCTCAAGAATCCTGAGGCTCCCCCGTCATTTCGGGAATTCACCGCCATCTTTCATGATGAGTTAAAGACCTTTTATGCCGACGACTTCCAAGAATTGGAGGAGAGCCGGCAGCTTTCCGGTGTGCGAGATGGATTCGCGGTGAACTACGGCTCAAGTGGAATGGGATCCATTTTGTTGGCAAATCGCAAAGGAATTGGCCCTGCGACCGAATGTAAAGAATGTCTTTATGAAGAGTTTTTTCTCCAGTCATGGGCCAACGGAGATCCTGCTCTGTTGGAGAACTTTCAGGATGATCCTTCCAATGTGTTTCATTCCTATCTGAATGATCGTGTGCAATTTAGGAATCTGCACGCTGGTCCCAAAGAAACCCATGTGTTCCACCTGCATGCCCATCAATGGCTATCTTCCGCCGATACGAATTCTGGAACCTATCTCGACTCGCAAACCATTGCCCCTCAACAGGGGTTTTCTTATGAAATTTATGACGGAGGCTTATTACGGTGGGGCAACGGGGGATGGTATTTATCGAACGGGAGTGGCAATCGCAATCGGGCTCCAGGTGACTCGATCTTTCACTGTCATTTGTATCCGCATTTCGCCCAAGGAATGTGGGCCCTCTGGCGTGTGCATGATGTGATCGAGGATGGGACCCGCAAGCTACCTGATGGGCAGGCCAACATGCATCTTTTTACGAATGCCAGAATCGCGCTGTCTGGGGGCTTCGTTGACTCGACTGGAGGGCCTCGGCTGGGAACAGAACCCTTGACCGGCCTAACAGATACCAATCGGCATGGTGGGACGCCTATTCCTGCTGTGTTACCCCTGCCGGGCCAGGCTTTGCCGCCTCTTCCGCTCTATGCGCAGGAGGATGGTATGCCGGGTTATCCGTTTTATATTCCGGGTAAACCAGGTCATCGCGCACCACAACCTCCACTGGATTTCGCAAAAAATTCCGATGGCCATGTGCTCCATGGAGGACTGCCCCGCCATGTGTTTGGGAACGGAGAGCGACGGCCGTCCTTCATGACCAAAGAGGAATTCGACAAATTAGACCCTAAAGCCAAGACACCGAACGAATTATTGCGGTATGCCTTGGCCACCGGGGATTTCCGTGAAGAATTGGTCAAAGCCGATATCCAGGTGTTGCCAAGTGATGGGACACCATTGGAGAAAGCCGCCATGCAATTTCATGCTGGCCAAGCACCGGCTATCCGCTTGGCCGATGGAAGCGTGGTCACAAAGGATCCAGAACGGCCAGGGTATCCCTCAAAAGATCCTAAAGATGGAGATCCCGGAAGGCTTTTTGTCAATGGCACGGCCCCGAAGCCTGGGGCGCCGTTTGCTGATCCCTGTGGTGCACCAGCCTTTGCCGGGAAACCAGGATTTGATCCCTTTACCGGGGAAGGCGGATTTGTGCAGGATCCGGCCATGAATGGTCACCGTCGGTATGAGGTATCGGCCGTCGAACTGGATCTAATTGTGAATCGAGCCGGGTGGCATGATCCTCAGGCCCGAATCAATGTATTGACCAAGGAGGCTGACGACATCGAACATACCGTCCGGAACGATCAAGAACCGTTCTTCTTCCGTGCGGCATCTGGGGAGTGCATTGAATTTCGTCACCAAAACCGCATTCATAAAGAACTGCAACTCGATGATTTTCAGGTTGCAACGCCTACCGATATCATCGGCCAACATATTCATCTCGTAAAGTTCGATGTGACCTCTTCAGATGGGTCGGCGAACGGGTTCAACTACGAAGATGGAACGCTAGCGGCAGATGCTGTAGAGGAACGCATTCATGCGGCCAATGCTTTTGGGGGTGCCGAAGTGAATGGTGTTAGAAGGAACCTGGCCCTGGGTAAAGATCTGGAGGGTCATGATGTGGGAATCTATCAGACCACTATTCAACGATGGTTTGCCGACCCCCTTCTCACCGTTCGGGCGGAGGGCATAAAACATATGTCCATGTCGAATATGCCCGACATTGAACTGCCTTCGTTTCCCTGTGCCGATAATCCCGAGTCAGAGTGTCGTGATCGAACATTACGGACCGTGTTTACGCACGATCATTTCGCCCCCTCCTCTATTCAACAGCATGGATTTTATTCCGCACTCCTGGTTGAACCGGCTGGAACTAAGTGGCTCAAACCAGATGGGACACCCCTTGCGGATGCACAAGGGCAAGCCGTGGGCTCAAAAGCCATGATCGTCGAAGCAGACGATTGGCTTACCCATGAAAATCACCGGGAGTTTGCTCTGGCGGTGGCAGATTTCGCCCTCCTCTATGATCCGAGGGTGGAGGAGGAGGGATCACTAACGGAACAGGGGATGGGACGACTCTTGATCGAAGCGAAAGCGGAAAACGGAGTGGTGCAGGAAATCTCTGATGAAGCGGTTCAACGACTGGACACCTATGTGAACGAATGGTGGAGGCGTCACGGCCGTCCGGTTGATCCACCCTTTAAGCCGGAGGCCATATCAAAGGATCATCATAACCCCTATTTGGTGAACTATAAACACGAAGCCCTCCCATTACGAATTGGAAAAATGGAGGGAGATCTGCAGGTGCCCGAGGAAACCGGATGCGGACAAAGCGCACTGAAGCGTGATGAAAACGGCTACATCCCTGAGACCGAAAAACGAAAAAGTGTCAAGCGCCAACGGTCCGGGAAAGAAGGAGACTTGGCCTTTGTCTTTGCGACGCGAGAGCATGGAGATCCCTGTACCCCGATTCTCGAAGCCTATGAAGGAGAAAAGATTCAGATCCGAATGGTCCAGGGCGCTCAAGAAGTCCAGCACATGTTTGCCATCGAGGGGCTCTCGTGGCCACGAGTCATTGATTATGAAGTGGACAAGAAAATTTCTGATGAACAATTGGCAAAACAAGATAACGCAAAGCTTTTGGTCTCTTCCCAGGAGATCGGCATTTCGGAACATTTCGAGATGGATTTACCCCCTTTTCAAAATGTTCGCAGGGGGGCCCCGGCCCATGATTACCTCTATCATTTTGGGACGGTGGATGCGCTGTGGAATGGAGCCTGGGGGTTGATACGGATCTATAATGGAAAAGAGGCTTGGGATCCACAAAGCTGCCAAAAACGGGAACCACGGGTCGATTTCCAAACGCTAGAGAAGATCAGCGAGGCCGCCGATATCTGGTGGTATAAGCGCAACCTTTTCAAACTACCCTCTGACGATCGAAATATAGAAGACTTTTGTGAGCATATCGGTGAGAGGCTCAACCTCCTGACCGAGCATGGCACGGGAAAAATCAGAATAGCGAATAAAAAAGACATATTTAATGATGAAGCACAAGAAAGGTGTCCGAGTGGTTCTCATCTAGTGACGTATCATGTGGCGGCAACTCGCTTAAATCTTTTAACGCTCAATGGAGTTCAACCCTATGACGCGGGTCAAGGGTTGTTCGATCCGGATGGTCTCATTCTGCTGGCCATGCCGCCGGGAGACAATAATGTGACTCTTGAAAGCGTGAAGGCCCGTTATGGAAATCAAGCAAAAGCGGGGGAGCTTGAACCGCTGGTGCTGAGAGTGAATGCTGGCGATTGCCTGAAACTGACGGTGCATAATCTGCTCTTGAGTGAGGAGGAAAGGACGAATCAAAAGGCGCTACCAGATCAATCTGGGGATGCGCTCATGCCGAAAATTGTACCGTTAAACGTGGATCGGCGTGGCGAGAGTGAATCGGATGTCGACGACGTTCAATCTTCGACGCGTTTAGCCTTATCGATTCCTATGTTATACGGCGAGACAGCGACGGACCATAATATCGGTATCGGAATCAATCGAGATGTCGATCCCTCGTTGACAAGACAAAAGATGTTCTTGTATGCCGGACTTATGGACCTTGAGCCTGCAAATGAAAAACCGCATGGCGCTCCCGATTGTCCTGATGAGGGGGATTGTGATTACAACCTCACACCCAAGCCTTATGCCTTTGGGGTCGTGCCGATCAAAGCCTTTGGCGATGTGATTGGCCATGGTGTGCATGGGCTTTTGGGGACCTTGATTGTGGAGCCGCAAGGGGCGAAGTACGTGGACCCGGTCTCGCGAATGGAAAAAGCTGGATGGGAACTGGGGACGCGGGCGGTCATTCAATATATTGATGAGAACAAACTGGAGAAGGAGTTTCAGGAATTTGTGGTTATGTATCAGGATGGATTGAATCTGCATTGGAATGCTCCCTGGGATGAAAATGGGAACCCGCTTCCTACCGGACAAACACATGAAGTTTCGATCGATAATTGTCCGATTTGCGATGACTCCTACGATCGTGGAGAAAAAGGAATCAACTATCGCTCCGCTCCGTTCTGGGCTCGCTTGCGTCAGGGGAAGGTTGTAGATGAGGATGGTGCCCTGGTGACCCAGGATACTGGCCCGGGGTCGAATCTGAATCATGTGATCTACCCCAATAACTTTTTCCAAGAATCATGGAGCTCAATCCCTACTCCTACTTTTCAAGCCAAAGCCGGAGAAGAAGTGCGGTTTCGAGTCGTTCAACCTCATGGGCGGGCTCGTCAACGAGCGTTTTTAACAGGAGGGCATGACTACCACGATTTTATTCCACAATTTGGGTCACCTCATTCCGCCATCATGTCGGCTGGAAAAGCCATAAACGCAACCCTTGAGGGAGGAGCCAAGGAGGGATGTTACATCTATCGGGACGGTCCGGCTCAGATTTTTGCCGGAGGAGCCTGGGGTCGTTTGAATGTGAGCCCTTCGGACGGAACTGCGCTGGTCTGTCAGAGACCAGCGCAGGATTAACATGGGATGAAATTATTAGTTCAAGTGTTAAGAAAACTCTTCTGAGCTTGCGAGTGAATTTCTATGTGTTGGATAATGATCAACGGAAATTATCCTCCGGAAATCATTTCACCACAAAATTGGGTGAAAGAAACTTTTAAATCTTCTTTAATAATATTTCTGTAGGTGATTAGTTCTACGATATGCTGGATTGGCCAACGTTTTCTGCGTCGTTTCGTCATTAAGTTAAGAATTTATCAGTGTCCCTTCTTCTGATCTCGTTTGGCGTATTTAGAGGAACAGGTAAGGTGACATTATGAGAAAGGGAGAGTCTACTCGTCACTACATGTGTCTCATAAGCCTTCTTCAACAATTCCCACTTGCTATTTAGGCCCGATTCGGTATCCTTCTTCTTCAAGAAGATATACATTATAATCGTTTCGGTGATACCGAAACGATACAGCGCTCTCTTGTATGCCTTGGCTCTTCAAGACGTGAGAGAAGCATCCATGTGTGTCAGGCATCCATGCGGGTATCACCCTCCGTCTGGTTCAAGGTCGTACCGTGCGGGGTTTGTCGTATTTGCCGATTGGGACATATTTAGACTCGCTATAATCATAATGAGAGGAGACCGAATGATGAAACACGTTGTCTTCGCCATCATGATAATATTTAGTCTGTCAAACATGTCATGGGCTGGTTCTTTGACTTTGGATGAGTATGAAGAGACCGAGATTGGGATTGGGGTGTTTGCCTACGACGATCCTGACGAAATTCTTGAACGGTCGTTACGGACCGGGATTGCACCGGTGACGTTTTTTATGGTGCATGAAAGCTCTGGTCTGTTTCTCACCGATCCGCTGGATGTGTATCCTGGTTTGTTACATCGTGGGTATCTTGGGGTGATCCATCAAGACACATGGTTTTCGATCAACGGCGACTTCGCTCGTCATTGGGGATGGACGGGTATTGCGAGTGAGCAAGCGTTTCTCGACTATCAAGCTCGGACGAGCGGTTCTGCCAATATTGCTCGTCCAGAGCCAGCGACCTGGATTCTCATGGCGACGGGAATGCTGGTGTTGGGGTATCTTAGGAGACGCTACGCTCTCGCAGGCCGTAAGTAAGTTCTTTTGAATGGCCTGTCGAGTCTGAGCCTGTTATGATATGTAATGAAAATACCCTAAAAGCTTCGGTACGCCTCATTCAGGTCACAAGCCTGACGCAGTCCTCGCCTTCTCTCTGACGATTGAATTTTCCCGGCGTCAGAGACGATCTGATGAAGCGGACACATGGAGAAGAACGCAGATGCGAAAAGTTGAATGGATTTCGCAGCGGTGTGATCCAAAGACTCTGGCCGCTCATCAATTGATGGAAGATCAGGTGACCACTTGCCAGCCGGAAGATAAGGCGATCACCGTCGCGCATAAATTGTATGATGGCAACATTGGCAGTTTGCCTGTCATTGACGCCCAAAAAACTTTGCTTGGTATCGTGACAGAGTTTGATATTCTTCGCGCCATCGAGACTGAACAAAATCTGCTCCAGATCCCTGTTTCGACGATCATGAATCCCAGGGTGGTTTCTGTGACCGAGGAAACAAGCTTTATGGAAATCGTCAAACTGCTACAGGAATACCATTTGTTGCGTGTGCCTGTGGTTCGTGGAACCACCCTAGTCGGTATTCTTGCTCGTGGCGATGTCATTTTGGGATACATTAAAGCCACAGATGTTGGGAGTGGCGGATAGTCTCCATGTGTTTCTTTTCGGTTCATGATGGCAGCCGCCTTTCCTTTCCGGTCCTTCAGATGGCGCATTCCTTTCTTCAATAGACTCTCTTTCCTTCACCAGGCCTGATACGTTCGTAGTCTCAAATGTCGTAGATGTAGTACGTGTGGAAATATGAGCCGACTTATGGAATTGAAGCATTTGGTCAATGCGAGGCTTTCTCCCCAGATGCGGACATGGCTATGGGAACGGAAGGTGGCCATGGGCAATCGCCGGATTCGAGAATTGGGGAAACGCCTCTCCCAGCGGATTCATGAAATAGCGCAACAAGACTTGATTGAACTGATGCGCATACGCACAAAAGCCGAGTGGGAGCTTTTTCGAGATACACGTCGTGATGCTCTTCGTCGTTCTTTAGGCATTGGCCGAGAGTATAGAGAGAGAGGGCGCGCGGAGCCAGAGTGTGCAGAGCCAGAGCGCGCAAAGATTGCTGAGCGAATCGTGACGAACATTATTCAGAATGAGCACTATCAAATTGACAACCTTGTTTTTCCAGGACATAAGAGAATTCCTATCACCGCTAACCTCTATCGTCCTGTCGGAGTTCACGGAAAAACACCTGCGGTCCTGATCTGCCATAGTCATCATCATCCAAAAACTGAAATCGAACTGCAATGCATAGGAATGACATTCGCCCAACAAGGCTGCACGGTTTTGATCATGGATTTGCTCGGCCATGGCGAGCGACGACAGCATCCTTTCGCGGCTCATCACGACGAGTGGAGGACATGTCGTGTGGACCGGCAGGACTACTATTTCCGGTACGTGCTCGGCATGCAGATGAATATGGTCGGAGAAAGCCTCATGGGGTGGATGGTGCAAGATATCAGGAGAGGCATTGATCTTTTGTGTGCGGATCCTCAGGTCAACCAGGAGCACATGATCCTTATCGGAGCCGTGGCCGGGGGAGGGGACATCGCCGCCGTCGCCGGAGCGTTAGATGATCGTGTGACGGCAGTTGTGGCTTTTAATTTCGGAGGAGTGCCGGCCGGTGACTGGGATTCCACGAGGAATCTTCCTGACACCGCTCGTGGTGGATTTTGGCCATGGGTTATCCTTGGTTCGCTTGCCCCTCGCCGCCTGATCTATGGAAAAGAGTTTGCCTGGAATTCTGAACAGGACCTGACTTGGAAGTGTTTACGACAGATCTATGCCCTCTATGACAGCCGTGATTCGTTGCGATCAGTTCACGGCTCAGGAAGGGTATCGGGGCATGGTCCCTTGGACAGCCATTGTACCAACATCGGGCCTATCCATCGTCAGCAAATATATCCTATTTTCCAAGAATGGTTTGGCATTTCCATTCCTGCGCGAGAATTGTCGCCTCCTTTGGACGAAGAAGCTCTGTACTGTCTTACGCCGGAGTCACGACAGACGGTCCGTGCTCGCTCAGTGCATGAAGTGTGCAGGGAAGTGTGTCACGAGCAACTCGAGGCATCTCGTGTAAAAAGAGAGTCGCAAGCGGCCAATGCTTCTTCTGCCTACCTGCAACATCAACTACAGGACATTCTGGGTCCTCTAGCGCCCTGTTCGACGTATCGAGTTCGCTCCAAGCGCCATGGGATCGGTCGATCGGAATATGTGGTGTTGGAAGTATTTGAAGAGAATATCTCCCTACGCATGCAACTGCTCTGGCCATCGGGCCTGAGTGATACGAGTCCGCCGGTGGTGGTCGGTTTGGCGCAGGAGGGCAATCTTGAGCTACGGAAGAAACGTCGTTCGTTAATTCAGGGGCTTCGAGCGTGCGGAATTGCCGTGTGCTTAGTGGAGCCGCGAGGAATCGGGGACGGACGCCACGGAGAATTGTATCGAGGCCGAATCAGTCCAAGCGCCGGTGTAGCCGCGAACAGTTTGATGCTCGGAGAAAGTTTGCTCAGTTCTCGAATTCGCGATCTGCGGACTGTGATAGCCTATCTCAGGAATCACAAGGCACTCGATGGCAAGCGATTCGCTCTATGGGGTGAGGCACTAGCGCCAACAAATTCTTCTCGTCCCTCTTTGGCGGTTCCCTTGGATGCGTCTCCCTATCCGGAAGGAAGTGAACCGTTTGGAGGTGTGGTGGCGCTTCTGGCGGCATTGTATGAACCGGATGTGCTCGCCGTGTATGTTCATAGAGGTCTCTTGAGTTATGCCTCGGTCTTGGATCATCCATTTGCCTACCTGCCGGCAGATGCGATCATTCGTCGAATTTTAGAAGTCGCAGATCTCCCCGATATCGCCGCCGCGTTGGTTCCCAGGCCTTTGAGGCTGGAAAGGTTGGTAGACGGTCTAAACCGTCCAGCTGGCGGTCGACAAGTAGAGGCGGCGTATCAAAGAGCGCGGGCTGCGTACGACCGGGCAGGGGCGGCTGGCTGCTTGTTGATTGAATCTGCGAATGAATCTGCCGAAACAATCGCCGAGTGGTTGCTTGCCCATTTACGGTCATGAAGTCTGGGTATGAGGCCTGAGCATCAATGTGCATTTTGGGGAAACTCGACAATCAAAGTACGTGATACAATAGACCAGAAGTAAGAGTCGGCAAAGTCGGTTTGATCTCATTCCCTTATGTACGCATCGCTAGAGGAGGACACCATGTCACAAGAAACGCTTACGCCAGAACACATCAAAATCACAGAGACTCTGCTCAGACTTTATGTCCTGTTATCTCAGTACCTTGATCGATGCTTGGCCTGTGATGAGAAGGGCGCGCCATTGTCAGAAGAAGAATTCCAGAAGCACCTGCGCGAGACGCGGGCCGAGGCGGCTAATTGGCTATCGACTAATCGCATTGTGCCCGAAAAGGTGGAGCAAGAATACGAACGAGTGCTCAAGAGTGGAGATGCCTTATCCAAGAATCCTCAAGATGCCGAACTGAAGGCGCAAGTGGATAAAGAACGAGAAGTCTTACGTGTAAAAACCGTAGCGCTGAGCGATCTGCTGGCGGTATTTCGTTCTCTGTAATGGAACGTCCGCGGGTGTGCTTTATTTGATGGTGACTGGTTCGGGAATGGCTGAGGGGTGGGTCTGGGAAGGTCTGGTCCAGATGTACGACAACACGGCGCCTGCGATTGCGAGCAGTCCGATTTTCAGCGTCATGCTTATGGATAACACGAAAAAAGAAAGGCTAAAGAGAACGACCATCAAGACGGTTGCAGTGATTTTCGCCCCTCGACTAATGCTTCCATAACATTCCCAGTTGCGGATCATCGGACCTAAAGTTGGTTGTCCAAGTAACCATTGGTGTAACTTCGGAGAACTTTTGGAAAAGCAGTAAGCCGAAAGAAGGACAAAGGGCGTGGTCGGGAGGAGGGGGAGAAAGATCCCGATCACACCAAGAATGAGACTGGCCCATCCAATCGTAATAATCCCGATTCGGCAGATTGAAGAGTGGACAATCATAGATGCATTGGCTAGTTGGCGATGAATGAGCAGCCGGTTAACGATCTATCGATGATCGGCCACTCAGTTCTTTATTCTGTATTGTATCGGTGGGATTACGGAAAGTATTAAGCCACAAGGGCAGCATTTTGACATCTGTTGCCGTGAGTTTCAGAAGATTCCCATGGTTGGGGGGGGAGAACGGATGCAGGTCTGTTACTGAAATTTGAAAGAGAGGACTGCGAGTTCTCGTGGCGGAAGGACTACGAAGGACGTGAGGAGGACGAGCTATAGTGGCGATTAGAAAAGAGGTGGTTGGGGGCCACAGCGAAGACCATAGAGATCCGGGTCTTCGCCTTCAACAACCGGACGTGTTTCGGTGGCCGCTTGAGCTTTACGCTGTTCGCGACGCACCTCTTTTTCCTGACGTTTGAGACGTTGAGCCTGCTCGCGAAAGCGTTTACCCTGCGTCTCTTTTTTTATTTTCCCCATATTTTCCGTTGGATCTCTTTAAGGAAATAGTCTAGGGTTTTTACCGTTCAGCCGTTTGTTTCTTCGACGCTCTCGTACGAGTTTTATGTTCAGTTTTGGAGCGGGAAGACGCCTGAGATGACTTCGGGCTTTCCTCGTACTCAATTTCTTCAAATCCCTGTCCGATTTCCTGAGCCGACATCATCAGGACTTGTTGCCGGATTTCATCCATCGACCGGGACCGTTGTTCTTCAGTGGGGTCGGTGAGTCCTAGAGTTTTCCAGGGAATGCTGCGATTATCTTTGATCCGGACTATTTTGTGGGGTCGTTTGTGAGCAGGCCATCCTTTTGTCATCTTCATCTGTCTCTCTCCTTATTAACTGAATATGGGTATCTGCTAAGGCGCTATTCAGTCACTGATTTTGATGGTGTTGATGATAATGATACCCGTTATAATTCTCTGGAATTGATCGCATATACACCAATCCGAGCATGAGATTCCCATGCCTATAAATACCTAGGTTTCTACGAAACGAGCACTACGGAATTTACATGAATGAAGGGAAGCACCCCTGATAATGTAGATTGGAGGAATTAACCGTAGTTCGAACCGTGCTTTAAAGTAACATTCTACTGGTGATGAGTCAAATCACCGCTCTGCTTAGTCAAGAATGATGCTTGAGCTTCCGGAGGACGAATATTGTAAAGGTGAAATTATGTATATTGTTGATAATAAAGTGAATTTTTTAATTTTCGTCGGGTTGCTCGTCTTTAAGAGGTTAAAGGAATGTGTAAGGAACATGTAAACGCAAGACGTCTTGCATGTGTGTTCTCCAACAAAGTTGTTCTTTCTTTCCTTTTTAATCGAGAAAGAATGGGAACAAACGGTTTATCCCTATACTTTTCAGGCATGATTTGGGTAGGATGCCGCGCGAAAATTGAAAACGTAAACTGAGCAAAAACCTAACGAATAAGGAGTGTTACTGATGGCAAAAAGTCAGGATTCTCGCAAGGAAACCAAGAAAAAGCCGACCAAAACGATGAAAGAGAAGAGGGCTGAGAAGAAAGCCAAGAAAAAGGGGTAAGTAAGAGCTGGCTGTTATGACATTTGGTCGAATTCAAAAGGCAGGGTCTCATGTAGCTGTGATCACAATCACGTCCTTGCTCATGATCTGGGGAGGCTTGTTAGGTTTTATTACCTATACCAACAGCGTGTCGCACGCAGCGCAAGCTGAACTTCACCCTGTTGATATCACCGAATGGACCGTTCCTTGGGAGGGAACTCGTCCACGTGACCCCTTTGTGGCGACTGACCGCCGTGTGTGGTTTGTCGGGCAGGCTGGAGATTACCTGGCCGTTCTTGACCCTCAAACCGGCACGTTCCGTCAATATCCCTTGGACCCTGGTACAGGTCCTCATAATCTCATCGTTGATCCGGAAGGGTTCGTGTGGTACGCGGGGAATCGGACAGCCCATATCGGAAAACTGAATCCTTCGACGGGCCGCATCGTTAAATATCCTATGCCCAACGCGAGCGCCATGGACCCCCATACGCTGGTGTTCGGAGAACCTGGAACGATTTGGTTTACCGTTCAGCATGGAAACTACATTGGCCGATTGACCATGAACTCGGGAAGCGTTCTCTTGACGCCACTGCTATCACAGAATGCACGGCCTTATGGCATCGTGGTGGACGAAGCCAAGGTGCCGTGGTTTACTGAATTCGGCACGAATAAACTGGGAACGGTTAATCCTCAGACGAATTCAGTCCAGGAAATCTCATTGCCTCGTCCTGAGGTCCGCCCGAGGCGTTTGGCCATTACCTCGGATGGAGGCGTGTGGTATGTCGATTACGCGGGAGGATACTTCGGGAGATTCAATCCTCAGACGGCAACCGTGAAAGAATGGCCGGCTCCATCAAACGAAGACAGTCGCCCGTATGGGATAGCAGTCGATGACCGTGATCGAATCTGGTTCGTCGAAACTGGAGTGCTTCCCAATCGATTGATTGGATTCGATACGCAAACTGAACAGGTTATCAGTATGACCGCAATCAAGAGTGGCGGTGGCACCGTCCGTCATATGTTCTATCATCAGACAACACAAACCGTGTGGTTTGGTACTGATGCCAATACCATTGCCCGTGTGATCCTTCCTTGATGTCCTAGCTTGAAAAAGGGACATCCTACCTTTCTGGAAATGCACGTCAGGCTTTTTCTGCTTGGCGGGTCCATCACCCACACTCCTCCGGCAAGCTCTTTGTAATGCAGTTTTCGATGACAACCCGCATAAGTAGCGTATCTCGTCATTTCTGATTCTGTAGTATACTACGAAAATAGGTTGTCCAAATTTACTGAGGAGGTGAATATGTCACAGCGTCCATGCGTCAACGTCAGAATCGAGCGAATGGCGGTCAGCATTATCACGATGCTTATGGTGAGTATGCTGATGGCTGTTCCAAGCTTGGCTGATGGCAAAGGTACCCATCATGGCCACGATCCAGAAAAGAAGCTTGAGCAGTTAACGAAGCGGTTGGGTCTTAGCCCTGAACAGCAAAGCAAGGTAAAAACCATTTTGCAGGAAAAACATCAAAAGATCGAAGAACTGCACAAGCAAATCCAAGAAGTCCGAAAACAGGCTCGATCTCAAATTGAAGCCCAATTAACCCCCGAGCAAGCAGAAAAATTCAAAAAGCGTCAAGGAAAAGGGGGCCATGGAAAGAAAAAGGGCAAAGGCCGGCATGGCAAAAATCACAAGAATAAACATCAGCAGCAGAATGGTGAACAAGACGACGAGGACTAAATCTGAATAACGGCTATGCGGTCGTGGGAACGTCTGTGAGAGAGGGGAGGTAGCTCCTTGTCTCCCAAGCTCCCAGAAGCTATTTCCCACGATCGTATCGCGTTGAGCTCCAACCTTGGCTTTGCAACAGGGGGGCTTATGCGATGAGTCAGCCAGTCCCTCTTGCCTACTTGTTGTAGCGTCTTCCCTCCCTTATATCACTCATCGTAGTCGAGCGCGTTGTCGCTGTACATCTCTGAATGTATTGATACCATAAGAGTATTAGGCAACAGTCTATTCTGATTAAGAGTTACTGATGATTCGAAGACCCCTAGTTCTCTCCGCGAAGAAGCGTCATGAGGCCATGCCATGGGTGTTGTGCGTGATGATGGCAGGTGCTGTTGTCGCTGGCTGCGCGAGTTCGAACTCAAAGACCACTGCCCCTTCGTCCGAGGTGAACGCCTCGCAAGAAATCAAACAAACGCCTCCCAAGCGTTCGTTGACCGAGTACAAGCATCTGGTCATCGTGCCTTTGCAATTTAAGGTCTATGAAACATCCGTTGGTGAAGTCACGGAGGAAATGCCCGATTGGTCCAGACAGGCTCAAACCCATCTGTTGCAGGCATTGAAAAACCGATTTTCGTTTCATGGTTTTTCCAGGGTTTCCGAACTTTCGGTGGAACAATTCTCTGTCGAGCAGACGGAGATTCTACTGGAAATGCAAGCTCTTTTTGATGTCGTCGCACCAAGCATTCAACAACATGTTAAAAACTATGGCGAATCGCATTTTATCGGCAGGAGCATTTCCGACTATACGCTTGGAGACGACTTGGCCAAGCTTCAGGAAGATGCCGATGCATACGTCTTACTCCATGGCTTTGATCAAATTTCTTCGGGAGGGCGAAAGGCCAAACAAGTGGTCACGACATTATTGCTAGCAATCTTGGGGGTGGCCACGGTCCCGCAGGGAGGAGTGACGACTGGAGTGCTTGGAGTGGTCGATGCGAAAACCGGTGCTGTGTTGTGGTTAAATTCCTTGGCTCGTCGCGGTGGATATGATATCAGGACGGAAGAAGGGGCTAGGGCGTTGATTCAGCACTTGCTGGAGACGTGGTGAGTAGGTTGCAACTGACGTCATGACGGACTCGCTCAAGATTCGTATTGTGATTATCACGTTATTGGGGCTCCCGGGCATGGGATGTGCGGGGGGGGATTTGCATCCTTTTGGGTCTCGAGAGCAACCGGCTTTGAATCTCCTGGATGACGAACAGCGAATTTGGCGGCTGTCTCAAGAGGAACAGGTTCGTTTGGATCGTAGCGATCAGGTCTACGACAACGAAGTCATTACAACATACGTGAATCAGGTCGCGGATCACGTGATGCCTGAGTCACTCAGGACAGCCGGGTTACAGGTGCAGGTGCGAATTTTACGCAATCCTTTGTTGAACGCCTTCGCATTTCCACATGGGGTGATTTATCTCCACACAGGTATATTGGCTCGCATGGAAAATGAAGCGCAGCTGGCGACTTTGTTGGGACATGAGATGACCCACGCCAGCCATCGGCATGCGATTCAGAACATGCGGACGATAAAAACGACCTCCAATACGCTTGGGACTGTTAGCGTCGTTCTTGTTCCATTCGGCCCTTTGGGAGGACTGGCGATGGTACTGGGGAATATTGGAGGGATGGCGGCGGTGACGGGGTATTCACGTTCGTTTGAAGCAGAGGCCGATCGAGTCGGATTAGAGCTCGTGGTGGCGGCCGGGTACGACCCGCATGAGTCCCCGAAGCTCTTCGAACATCTTAAGCAAGATCTTGAAGAACAGGACCTTGATGAGCCTTTTTTCTTCGGAACGCACCCTCGTCTGACTGATCGTATCGAGCAATATCAGGAAAGTCTTGAAGAACGTTTTTCGAATACATCAGGGGAAACGCATCAAGAAATTTTTCTCTCGATGATGCAGCCAGTATTCTTGGAGAATGCAAAACTTGATCTCGCGACAGGTCGATTCATCTCAGCTGAAGCGGGCTTCAAGCGCTATCTGTCCCGCCAACCCGATGATGCACGTGGGCATTACTGGCTCGGAGAAGTCTATCGCCAACGAGGAGATGAGGGGGATGAAGCGATGGCTGTCCAGTCGCTGACGAAGGCGATCGAAGTATCGCCAGTGTTGGCGGATCCACATAGGAGCCTGGGAATCATTCACATGAAACGTCAAGAGTGGAGTCAAGCAGAAAACCAATTCCATCGCTATCTCGAACTTTCTCCAACTGCCCCCGATCGTGAGTTTATTCAAAGTTATGTTGAACAGCTACAGCAACATCACTAACTTTCGCGTCTGTTGTTTCATGGTCCTCGTTACCAGTGGCTGTATCTCTCCCACCTGGGAACCGGTTGCTGGTACGGTTCGAGAGGACACGCTGAACGTGGAAATTGAACTGCCGTCAGACTGGTATCGATTTCGAGACGGTCAGGACGACCTTATTTTTACGAAGCATGGCCTAGGTCTTCAGCAAATCAGTGTCTCTAAAAAAGAGCTAGAAGAATTAAATGAACATGCCAAAAAGACGTTGACCGCTACGATGCTTCCGCATGAAGTCGCGCAGTGGAGCAAAGACGGTTTTCTTGCCGATACGCGCATCATGAATCAGCGTGTGTTGACAATGGGGCTGGCACAACTGGCGGGACATCCCGGTTACCGACTACTCCTGTCTTTTAAGACAACAGAAGGGTTGACGTATCGTATTCTTCAATATGGCTACTTACACGACAAGACCCTGACCCGTTTAACGTACAGAGCCGTCAGTCGTATCTATTTCGATGAAGATTTGCCGATTTTTGAGCAGGTCGTGGCCTCGTATCACGAGTCACATGGGACGTAACATTGAAGTAGATCGCTTCCATCTTCAAAACCAACTATCGATTTCATCGTCCAGCTCAGGCTTACAAGTCTTAAGTTGTTGACTGTACCGGGTGGCGCGGAACTTCACTTTCTTGGCGACTGTTTTGAGCCACGGTTTGCGTTGATAGGTTTTTCGTTCATACCCACCGCGGCCTTCATGGTAGGCAAGATATTGGTCATAGGCATTCCACTTGGAAATCTTGAGTCTTCGCTGAGTGCCATTGGTGTACCATCCGATAAAGTCGATGGCATCTTCAAACTCATCGCGATCGGCGCCTGAATTGCCTGTTTGTTTGGTATAGTCTTCCCAGGCAGGATCTTGCGCCTGTGCGTATCCATAAGCAGACGAATCCCTGGGCAAGGGAATAAGTCCTAAAAACCAGTCTCTGGGCGGTTGGGCGTCATCGATAAACCGCGATTCCTGATGCATGATAGCCATCATCACGAAAATAGGCGTACCCCATTTTTGCTGCGCGTCACGGGCCGCTTCGTACCAGTCCGTTTCACCCCAGAAAATATCGCACAGGTTATCGAGGTTGCTGGGATAGTACGTACGGCACCCAGAGAGCAACATTGCAAGGCCGATGATCGTGATTTTAACGAGAGGTGTTTTCACGATGCGGGAACAGTCACATGCATGGGTGAAGGATCGTGTGTCAGTATATCAAACCATCTCAGACCGCTGCGAATGAGCTGAAGGGAAATGATTGCCCAAGACGTCGTTGCGCGAAATGAAAATAAGCATAAGCCTGATTTGAGGATGCAACCATTAGGATACTGTTGAGAACGGATGTATGATGTGCCGGGAAACGAATAATAACATCGAATATGCCGGCTTGATATGTTGAATGTTGGAATTGATAAGATTGAGGAACGGACGAGCGGCTTGTTTGTTATGGAGTAGAAAGGAACCCATGTTTGGAATCATCCGCAATCGACAAGATGAAACACTCGACTACACGTTCCATCCGGGAGAGGAAGATCAGAAAACTATCGTCGTGATCGGGCATGGGGTCACGGGCAATAAGGACCGTCCGTTTCTTGTCGCGCTGGCGGAAGCCTTGTCATTGAACGGGATTCCAACGCTCAGGATGTCGTTTTCCGGGAATGGCAGCTCGGATGGTCGATTCGAGGATTCCACCATCTCTAAAGAAGCCGAAGACCTGCGAAGTGTGATTGATGCGCTTGCGGAATGGAAGGTTATATATGTTGGCCACAGCATGGGGGGAGCGGTGGGTGTTCTACTGGCTAGCGAAGACTCGCGCATCACGGGGCTGGTTTCACTTGCCGGTATGGTTCACACGGAAGCGTTTGCGCAACGCGAATTTAACGGTGTCAATCCGGGAGAGGGTTTCATGTGGGATGAGCCGACGTGTCCGCTGTCTCAGGCATATATTGACGATATGGCGGCGATTACAACTGTTGTGACCCGCGCTCCTTCGATTCAGGTGCCCTGGCTGCTCGTCCACGGCACGGTGGATGACGTCGTCCCTCTTCAAGATTCATTCGATATCTTTGAACGGGCCAATGAGCCCAAGCAGCTCGTGCAGATTGATGGCGCCGACCACGTGTTCTCCGAACATACGCCCGACATGGTGAAGCCTGTCTGTGAATGGATTCGAAAGGCTATCGGACGCGCTTAGGCAAGTCTTCCTTTTCCTTTTTTTCTTCTGCCTTTTCTTCTGCCGTGACATGATGGTGTTCATCGTGCCAGGTTGGATAATTCCCAGTGCTGCCCGTAAACGGTAAGATCATAAGTCTCAGCCAGGTAAGCTTGGCGGGATTGCGGTATGTTTCCAGTCCGATGGACATACGTTCTTGACCCTTGCTGGGACGGTCAAGATATGTACCGAGGAGTCGATCCCACCATGGAAGGTTAAACCCAAAGTTGCGATTGGTCTCCCGCGGGATAACCGAATGATGAATGCGATGCATGTCCGGAGTGACCACAAGCCATCGAAGCGTTCGGTCGACCTGTGCCGGAATGTACACATTGCTATGGTTGAACATGGCTGTAGCGTTCAACAACACTTCGAAGACGAGCACGGCAAGCGGTGACGCGCCCAGGACGATGACGATTCCTATTTTCAGGAACATGGACAGGACAATTTCCAGCGGGTGAAATCTGATGCCCGTGGTGACGTCAAAATCCAAATCGGAATGGTGCACCATGTGCAATCGCCAGAGAATGGGAACGGCATGCATCAACACATGTTGAAAATAGACCACCAAGTCCAACAGGATAACGGCCAGCATGACTTCTATCCACGAAGGCCAGTCAAGCTGATGGAGGAGTCCGATCTTGTGCTGTCCCGCTACTATCGCCGCCCCGAAGGCTCCCGAAGCTGGGAGAATTCTAATGAGAAGAGCGTTCATGCCGACTAACGACAGATTGATCACCCAGCGCTGAGCTTTGGACGTGTGCAATCGACGGCGGGGAGCCATGAGTTCCCATATGGCCATCACCACCAAGACGCCGACAAATGCGGTGATGCGGATGACGAGGTCTTGATTCATCATCTGGATTGCGTCGTTTCTGAGGATTTACCGGTGACGGCCTTCATCGATAAAGAAATGCGTTTTCTTGACCTGTCGACCTCTAAGACTGAAACTGTGACATGTTGACTAACGTGGACGACCGTATTGGGGTCGCTGACGAACCGGTTGGCGAGTTGACTGATATGGACGAGGCCATCGTGATGTACCCCGATGTCCACGAAAGCGCCAAAAGCAGTCACATTAGTGACGACGCCATTCAGAATCATTCCGGGTTCGACCTGCTCGATGGATTGTACCTTGTCGTGAAAACGCACGGTTTCAAATCGTTCGCGGGGGTCGCGCCCGGGTTTGGCTAATTCGCTGAGAATATCCGTTAACGTTGGCCTGCCGACTTCCGCTGTGATGTAGCGATCGAGGTCGATCGATTGTTGTCGCGTCGAATCCTTCATCAATTCCTTCACGGTGCAGCCCACGTCTTGCGCCATAGTGGTCACCACCGCATACCGTTCGGGATGCACGGCGCTCGCGTCGAGCGGGTGCTCTCCAGCAGGAATCCGCAAAAAGCCTGCGGCTTGTTCAAAAGCTTTAGCCCCCAATCGGGGCACCTTCTTTAAAGCGGTTCTGTTGGGAAATGGCCCATGTTCTTGTCGATACGCGACGATGTTATGGGCCAGTTGCGGACCGATACCCGATACGGCGGTCAAGAGTTGCGGGCTGGCGATATTGACGTCGACTCCGACGCGATTGACGCAACTGACGACCACGTCTTCCAGGCGCTGTTTTAACAGACCTTGATCCACGTCGTGTTGATACTGTCCGACGCCGATGGCTTTAGGGTCGATTTTTACCAGTTCGGCGAGGGGATCCATCAAACGCCGGCCAATGGAGACGGCGCCGCGTACGGTGACATCGTGATCAGGAAACTCTTCACGCGCGACGGCTGATGCAGAATAGACGGACGCACCGCTTTCATTGACCATGATGAGCGGGATGTCCTCTGGCAGGTCTAACTCGCGCAGGAATGTTTCCGTTTCCCGCCCTGCCGTTCCATTGCCTATGGCGATCGCTTCAATCGTGAAACGTTTGCACAGTTCTTGGATCGTTTTTCCCGCTTGAGAGGCATTCCCCGGACCCTGATGAGGGTAGATCGTTTCAGTATGCCGTAATGTCCCCTGCCGATCCAGACAGACCACCTTACACCCCGTGCGAAATCCAGGGTCGATAGCCAAGACCGACTTCTGTCCCAGAGGAGAAGCCATGAGCAACTGTTGAACGTTTTGGCTGAAGACTTCGATGGCTGCTTGATCGGCACGGGCCTTGGTGATGACGCGAGCTTCGGTTTCCATCGAAAGAGAGAGCAGCCGCTTGAAACTTTCCTGAATGGCCAGCACGACTTGATTCGACGCAGGGCTTGTTCCTTTGACGAAGAGTCGATGAAGTATCGCGAACGCGGATTCTTCGGGTACGATCACACGAAGACTGAGAAGGCCTTCTTGCTCGCCACGGCGCATGGCGAGTACGCGATGCGAGGGAGCCGTCGCTACGGGTTCTTCCCAGTCAGCATAGTCGCGAAACTTACTGTCTTGGAGGTCTTTGCCGCGTATCGCGGTCGTGTGAAACCGCCCCTGTTCCAAGTAGAGTGTCCGCATGGATGCACGGGCATTCAGATCTTCGTTAACCCATTCAGCCATAATATCCCGTGCACCGGACAGCGCGTCTTCCGGGGAATCCACCTTCTTCTCTGGATCGAGGTATTTTGCGGCTTCGGTATCCACATTGAGCCGTGCATCTTGTTCCCACAGTGTTTGGGCGAGAGGGGCCAAGCCCTTCTCTTTCGCGATCATCGCGCGAGTGCGGCGTTTGGGGCGATAGGGGAGATATAGGTCCTCCAACTCCGATATCGAACTGGCAGCCTGCACTTTTTCCTTTACATCGTCCGTGAGATGTCCTTGTTCTTCAAGCGACGACAGGATCGCTGCGCGACGTTTGTTCAAATCCCGCAATTGGGCGATACGATCCCGAATGGTGGTGATCGCTACTTCGTCCAGAGCGCCAGTTTTTTCTTTTCGGTAGCGGGCCAGAAACGGTACCGTGGCGCCCTCGTCCAGAAGCTCGACCGTGACGCGCACCTGGTTATTCGTAAGACCCAATTCTGATGCAATGATCGTGGTCAGCAATTCTGAAGACATGACAGTCCGTAAGTCCTTCTGGTTAAAAATATGAATAGAATGTGAACATAGCATAGTACACCGCCATCAAGCTTTCATTAAAAGAGGAAGCGAAAAAGGCCATCGTGAATCTATGGTCCAAGGTTATTCTTGACACCCGTGCATGGACCATCTAGTGTGGGTCGCCAGTCAATACACATTCGTAGAGAGGAGAAGAGATACGATGCCGAAATTAATTGAAGATCCTTCTGTCATTACCTCAGCGGGAAACAAGCCCAAGCGGATTGAAGAATACGCGGGAAGAGTTGCGACGCAAGATGAATCGATCAGTGTGGCACGGATGGTCGCGCCTCAAGGCTGGGCAGAGCCAGGCCAGCGGCCGGACTTTACGGAGACGACCGTGGTCTTAAAGGGCATGCTACGCGTCGAACATGAGCAGGGCGCGTTTGATGTCTACGCCGGACAAGCGATCGTCTGTTCTCCGGGAGAATGGGTCCGGTATAGTTCCCCCGAACAATGTGGAGCTGAATACATCGCCGTCTGTGTGCCAGCCTTCTCGCCCGACACGGTTCACCGAGATCCCGAATAGCACCTCGAAGCCTTTCGCTCACGTTCATCCTGCTATCAGACCGCTCATCCTCCTCCCTGACCTATCTTGTCTTGACAAATAAGCCGCAATCTCTACGATCGTTCCTGCAAAAACTGGAGCAACACCAATACGATGTCCGAATTGACACTTATGAGAAAAGAGTCAGGAGCTCATAGAAAACAAAAATGTCAAGGCATTCAACAAGGGGAACTCCCCATTTCCCCTCTCATCTTCCAAGGATGAGCGAAACAACAACGTTGCCCCTGCGTCTTTTTTATTTGCCACCAGAGAGATGGGGACTCAACTGTCGAGGAATAATACACTAACAAAAGATTTGACCCCTTTTCCAGTAATTCCAGTAAGACTATGACGCGTGGATCGATCCTACCTACCAAGACACTGCCTTTCTTGAACAACTTCTCACCCCGTACGCACAAAACGATCTCACCTGCTATCCCGTGAGTCTCGCTGTCAATAATGTGCGGCAAGATGGGCCGAATTGTATTATGTCGATGGAGTAAGTCCGTGTGCCCGGCCACGATAGACATGCCCAGGCACACGATTGCTTTAGAATTCTTCCGACCGTCGACTTCCTGGAACTACCATCTCACTACCCGGCACGACCTGTGGGGCAGATGTTGCAGTTTGCCCTGGCGTTGACGCTAAGATCGCGAGTGCATACACCTCGTCTTGACGTGTGACGAGTTCAGAAAAGCGGGGACCAAGTATGGACGCTCGCACGCGTCGATCAGCTCCAGGGTCCTCATCGAGATCTTCTAACGAAATATCATTCGTCACATTAATCTCATACGGGTCCGGCCCCGCCTGGATGACGGCATAAGAAAAGGGAAGAAACCCTTGGAGAAATGTAAAAGTGTGGAGGGGATACGCGGGCCATTCCCAGTTCAATGGCAGTTCCCCTGCATCACTGGCTCTCAGTTCGAGACTGAGACGAAATTGCGTGTTGGCACGTTGATCCTCAGTGCTAAAGATCACTTGCCCCGTGACCTGGGCTCGGACGTGGCCTGCGCGTGGTTGGAACGGATCGAAACGTAAGACGAGGTTATTAATCGTAGCCATGGCCTACTCCTTTCGTTGAGCACACAAGAAAGAAAAAATGATGTCCTCCCATGTTTCTCATAGAGCAAGAGATGTACCAATCCGAGAGACCAAGACAAGGCTTGGTTTTCTTGAAGAAAGGGAGTCGGGAGAGAAGGCGATGGACAGTCGGAATAACGAAACAGATACAATGCGTCTAAAAAACGATACAGCAGCCGTAGTATTGAGAATACATCATCCCTCTCATATCGCCGACGTTGACCTCACCAGTGGCAATATGTTTTCAACGTTTTGGGTGAAGATCCATGTATTCAGGTGTTTCTCTTTAATGGAATCTTGTTGAGTGCCTGCTGCAGACTCTCCAGAGAATTTGATGGAAGAACAGGCTTCAGGCGGTCCGTGAGCGTGGAGGACAGCTGTCGGGTTTTCCCGCTGTGCGGATCCTGGGGCACTGGAGAGACACTCGATGTGAGCAACGGTTTGACCGCCTTCTGGCGCTTCACGCGTGCTGGTAAGGCCTCGAAGAGAATTTGTTTGAGCACGCGATTGCGTTGCTGTTTGGGAATCTTCTCAATGGGAAGGGGGTCGAGTCTTTTGTTATTACATTCTTATTCGACAGTTTTCGTAAGCATTGTCCTCCTCAAACCAGGACGAGGGCAATGTTTCGAGTACAGGCATAACGCATCTTGGAGCTCCAATAATTTATCCAAGAAGCAGAAATTGCACTGATTTTGCGGTTTCTCCATGGCTTTGGTCTTGGTCCCCAACATGTCCTTGAGACATTTCTTTAGGTAAGGTTCAATGTCTGGATCCTTGCTGCCTGTGTTCGAAATAATTAGCTTGTAGGGGGTTTTGGTCTTCAGCTAGCGTGTTCATTCTTGATGAATGAGCCCCCATGCTACAATAAAAAATTGACGAGGGTAATGTTTGTACGGTAACCGGAAGGGGGTCAAGTCTTTTGTTATTGCATTCTTATTCGACAGTTTTCGTAAGCATTGTCCTCCTCCAGTCTTTAACAAAGGCAAGGAAAGCTTTGAGGACGGATATACCAAATGTGAGTTCGGTTGTTATGTAAAGGAAATTCTTGGGATTTGCTCAAAGGAGGATACACGTAAATGTTCAAAATTTTTTAAGCCGCAGTCTTATCCTGTTCTGCAATACGACAATGAACACTCATGTTTCATGCAAAGTTGTTTGTGGAATGATCAGGACTATGAAAATATCGGTGGATGTTCTGCAGCGTTGAAGGAACTATGCCCTGCGCCTCAATATTGATTCGATTCGTCATTTGACATGAACTTTGGAGGCAGGGATGAATATTGACATTTTACTGAGCCCCCAGGACTCCCACAGTTCCCCCCAACTCTCCTAAAATATACAAACGTGGGCAAAGATTACAGCTCTGAGGACTAACGATTCTTTAACTATTCTCAGCCTTCAAGTTCTGTTCTCTATAGGGGAATATGAAGCTTACGCATGGTGAGAAAAGGGGCGTTTTCTCATACGTATTCATTATTAGGTGTCAGTTTTACTTTTTTCTGGATGATGCTGGTGGCTTTCTTTGTGCAGCCAAGAGTCGATTATGCAGGAAGTCCGCTTCCTGAACTAATGTGGGCTCCAGCTCGCTGATACGCGTCGGTAAATCCATTTGTCCATGTTTGATTGTCAGAACGATAATGGCCCTTTTCATTTCAATGCAAACCAGAAAATGTTCTCGAACTCGATAGAACTTCAGGTGAGGGGAAATTTCAAGCTTGTGGCGTAGCAACTCTGGCTGGTCCTGTAAGAGTGATAAGGCGGTTTGAATGTCTTTAAGATATCGGTCGGCGGTTCTCTTTCCCCATCGTTGGATCGAATAGTCTTGGATTTCTTGAAGATCGTAGTGGGCTCTATCGGTAAGTTTGATGACAACCGACACGGCTACACCCTACGTTTTCGAAATCTGGCCATATCAGCTTTTAAGTCTCCCGAAAATGACGAGGTTCGGCCTGCAATGGCATCTTGGTACCCTTCGAGGATTCCCGCACGCAGTTCAGCTGCTTCCATACGTTGTTTTTTTTCTCGCAGGACATCTCGCATAAATTCTGTAGGTGTGGCATACAGAGTTCCATCGCCACAGTTCCGATCGATGAATGCCCGTAGTTCATCGGTTAATGTCAGATTGAGACTGCTACTCATTGGCCTTTTGCCTCCTTTTCCATTTTCTTCATTATGACCCGTACATTGAATATCGTCAATATTTGTCGTATATAGAAGTGAGAACAACAGAGAATTGCTCAGGAAAGTGATTATAGATGGTAGAAAACAGCCGGTAGATAGGCAAAGCGAAAAGAGTCTCCCCCTTCAGGCCACTCAAATACGGGTCTTTTGTTGTTACATTCTTATTCGACAGTTTTCGTAAGCATTGTCCTCCTCAAACCAGGACGAGGGCAATGTTTCGAGTACAGACATAACGTATCTTGGAGCTCCAATAATTTATCCAAGAAGCAGAAATTGCGCTGATTTTTGTGGTTTCTCCGCGGCTTTGGTCTCGGTCTCCAACATGTCTTTGAGACTTTTCTTTAGGTAAGGTTCAATGTCTGGAGCCTTGCTGCCTGTGTTCGAAATAATTAGCTTGTAAGGAGTTTTGGTTTTCAACTAGCGTGTTCATTCATTGATGAATGAGCCCCCATGCTACAATAAAAAATTGACGAGGGTAATGTTTGTACGGTAACCGAGCCGACTGTCAGGCGAATGGTTGGGCGAACTCTTAGTGAGCGGATTGAAGCCCGGTTTTCACTAGATAGGTGGAACGTTTCATTCCTTGTGCCGCTGCGGCTGCATCAATGGCCGGTAATTCGCGTTCAGTCATCGTCAGATTGACCCGCACCGTTCTGTCAGGTTGTTGAAGGCTCACGAGAAACGCCACTCCGTTGGCAAAGTCCGGCGATTTCATGATGACTTCCAGGCTCGAAGGTCTGGGAATAGCTATACCGTCTTCTTGCAACCCTTCAACATGAAGGGCCAGTGCCTCAGCGGCCATATTCTTTGCGTCATCGACGGTTCCTCCTGCTATGACACAACCTGGAAAGTCAGGAAAGCTGACTCCGTAGTGACTCCCTTCGTCCTTGTGGATAATCGCAACATAGTCCATTGTGTTCTTCCTCTCCTTGTGAGTGGCTTACCGCAGTACAAGGCCGCTCTGTTTTTCAATACTCTTCAGTGTTCCGATCGGGATGTGGCATTTGGGATGGGTTATTCGACTCTTTTTGTTGGGATGTGCAAATTGGCTGTGACTGCCTTTCTTGGCAACCTGAACCCATCCGTTCTTTTTGAGCGCTTTGATGAGAGCGTTGCTGTTTATGCGGTCATCTATGCTTTAAAATGCACACGAATACACATTGATGCAAGAAGGAGTAGTGTAGGCGAGTGTGGTTGGTTCAGCATCCTCCCTTCAATCGGTCCAGTCGTTCTTTTTTGACTTCGATCCAAAGGCTCTTTTCCCGTGTGACATGCACGGCTCCGGCTTTTAGCCCTTTCGGTTTCTTGACGAATTTGCGAAGGGTGTAAATCACTTCGCCCTTTCCACTTTTCTTGAGGTCGCTGTAAAACAGGGCCAACGTGGCCGCATCGCGTAATGTTTCATGCGGGACTTCCGTGGCTTTCTCAAGCCGGACGACCACATGGGAACCAGGGCAGCCCCGTGCATGAAGCCACAGATCGTCAGGTTTGGCGATTTTTAGGGTGAGTGTGTCGTTGTCTTTCGCGCTTTTCCCGACGAATATCAGCAAGCCGTCAAACGATTCGAATAGGCGATAGGGTTTGGCTCGTACCGAAGCCTTTTCCTTTTCAGCGGCCTTGTGTTGCGTTCGTATTGCCTGTGCCGGTTGTGGGTCTGCCTTCTTTGTGTGAGGTCGTTCTTTTTTGGCATGTTCTGGAGCAAGCTGAAACGCGTTGTCGTCTTTTGGATGATCGGACGGCGGTCCGTTAACCAGCACCTCCAGTTCCTCCTGTTCTAATTTTGAGAGTTCTGCCTTCACCGTTTTAATTTCATCGTGTGTCCGCTCTAATCGGGGCTGAAGATGTTCCTGAGCCGAGAGGTATTTCCGGTATTTCCGAAAGTAATCTTCCATATTCCACACGGCATCATGTAACGCGTTGAGCGGAAGCGAGAGAGTGGGCATCGAGGGGTCAAAATAATCAACAACCTGAACGACGGTCTGGCGTGGTTCGATCGCATGCAACTGGCTTTTTAGCAGCTCTCCGTACCGTCGATATTCACGGTAGGTTTCAGCTTTCAATAGGTCAGCTTCAAGCGTCCGTTCACGCCGTACGGCTTGCTTGAGTTTTTTTCGAAGCGTTGCCGATTGGGTTCGAAACCATGCTAGCCTTTTATCGGATGCTTGTGCGAACTGGTGTTGTTCTTCGAGCTTTGCGGAAACGGGAAATCGCTTGGCAAAGGTATTCGGGGCGGACTTGCCTTGTTTATCTTGTGTCGGTTGTTCTTGTTCGCAAATATCTGACAGAGTCGTGGGACTGGATGGAACATGCCTGGCGGAACGCTGTGGCGCCATGTAGACTTGACCGGTTTCTATCTTTGAGGATTTCAAGGACCGCAAAATTTCCCAGGATTCATTCAGAACATGAACATTTGATTGGTTTCCGGTGAGGGCTACCACCACGGTGTAGGTCATCGAGGATTTCGTGATGGTGAGGTACAGAATACGGTCATCCGGCTCCTGCGCTATCCTCGTTATGCGTCCTCCTTCAATGTGAGAGCGAAGATATTGACAAAATTGTAACGGAGTTTGAGGGTTTTGAAATTTGAGTGAGGACAGGTGGATGCGTGCATAGCCGCGCTCAAGGGAGATAAAAAGGCAGTGCGTATCACCTGGAATGCGGACGTTCAGCGTCAGGATACACGGATCTGGTTGATGGATCTTTTGAATAATCCCATCGGTGAGTGTCCGTTGAAGTTCTTCAACGACTGCAGCACATTCTGCGAGAGAGATGATCATGAGAGAATCTGGTGAGAAAGAGTTTGTCCCTTGAAGGCCTTGTTGACTGATGCACTCAGCTCACGTACTGTGGCGCAGCTTGTGGAAAGGCATGATAGGATGAGGAGGCGAAAGACCCAGGAGAGTCTTCGATTTAAGAAACTGGTAACAAACATGGGTAACCGAAAAGATCCTTTTGCTGACGTTGTGTCCTGAGATGTTCACACCATACCCAATCATTCACGTAAAGATAAAGAGTGGGGAAATACGCATCGTTTCGCTTCTGCTCGGGGCTTAGCCAGAGTATGTCTCGTTCGCGATAAATTGGAATGTTGTGATCCAGGAAACTTGGCTCATGATTCTTATGGAGTAACCAATGCTGTGTCCTTGTCAAAGTGGAAAGCCATTCAACGAATGCTGCGAACCCATTATCGATGGACTCAAAAAGGCGGAAACTGCCGAGCAGCTAATGCGCGCACGCTATTCGGCCTACACACAAATCAACATGGGATTTATCGAGGCCACCCACGATCCGGAAACGAAAAGCGGTATCGACATGAAGGCCAGCCAGGAATGGGCCGAGTCCACGAAATGGACAGGATTAGAAATCTTGGACACTCAAGATGGGCAAGCGCATGATGAGACGGGAACCGTGCTGTTTACCGCGACCTATGAAACGGATGAGGGCCCACAGCAGCATCATGAGCTGAGTCAGTTTACGAAACGTCAGGGCACATGGTTCTTTACGGATGCTGTCGATCCCACAGTGCAACCTTACAGACGGACAGAACCAAAACTCGGCAGAAACGATCCGTGCTCCTGTGGAAGCGGGAAAAAATATAAAAAATGTTGTGGCGTCTAGGTGGACGGTTGCGACGGTTTGGCCTCTCCCTGCCAAAGCAATTCATACCCCAGTTCTTTCGTGTCCGAACACATGCTGGCGAGTGATGAGAATGTTTTTTTAAATACTTCATCGGCATGGGATCGTTCATGCTCTTCAAAGGAACGCCAATAGGTCACGATCGCATAGTGCTCGTCAGTGCCTTGCATTGGCCCCAAAGACCCTTCCTCTGAGAGAAACCCAGAAAATTTAAAAACTTGCCCGGCAATGAATCCGCCTTTGTCTCCTCCGTAGGTTTCTTTGACCACCATACAGAGTTCTCCAAACGCCATTTCTACCTGATCAAACGCGATCTCAGGTTTCAGCTTCACCGTATTCATCAACATTTTCACCCCAAATGGAATGGTGATGGGACCAAACATGACAGTCTCCTTTCTCGTCTGGATGTTATGACCTCGGCTTGTCTCATGACCCGCTAGGAAGTATCACGGGACGAGTGTAGCATTTTTGCCGGTCGACAAAAACTTAAAGAATCGGCGCGTATGACCGAAAGAAGAGTTAGAAAGTGAAGACGAACGTATGGAAGGCCCTGTTACACTGAATCTGCCGTACTCAATCGGAGGTTATCCCGTTTCGTGTTCAGAATGCGGGGCGGACAATCTCACGGAGTTTTTTACGTCACATGCGTTAGGGCTTCAGTTGTGTCCGATATGTTTTCATTCACGAGTCGATCGCGGACTCGCCAAAGAAGGTTAATACAGAAAGAAAGTTTTTCTCCCTTGCCTGTCTTGCTACATTCCTACTTTTTTCACGCACACTTCTCTCTCGAATGTCCAGCATTGAAAGAGAGACGACTGTAAGACGCAGTCGTGAGATTTCTATGAAATACCGTCCAGCGCGTTGGGTTCCACCGGCTTCACATCAGGCGTCCGTAGTATGCGAAGTATGTGGAATTGAGCATTTTACGGTTTTTTATATTTCTGAAATTCTCGGCCGTGTTCAATGTGAAGCCTGTTTGCGTCAACAGACTTCCGATTCCGTTACTGCCCCGGATACCTGAACTCTTTCATTGTTCTTTTCGAGCCTCAATCGCACGTGACAAGCTACCCGTAAATTTTGCTTCCTGCCCTTCCGAGCAGGTACACCCAACCGTTGGGCCGATACATCGGGGAGTTAGGACGCTAGTGAAATTCGACAGGGGAAGATCACGCTTGCCACCTGATTCAACTTACAGTCGATTGATCAATGGGCATATGACATGGTCTCTACATTCTGGCGGAACACGATATGTTACGGAACATGGGAAATGATTTGCAGATGAAATAGGAAGGGAAGGGAAATGAACGTCTCGACTTAATTTTCGAGGTAGAGGCGTAGGGTATTTTCTTGACCCAAGGTCACGTGGCCGACTTTGGTTTCGCCGCTGAGAGAACAGGTGCGTTTAATCGAGAGGACGACCGCGGGACTTTCATCATTGCGGTAGACGACATCGTCCAAACGAATTTCTACGGCCTTGTCTTCATCTTCAGGGTCTAAATACTCTTCTTTATACATGGTGAAGTGGTTTCCTGGGTTGACCGATTTGACAATCTTTTGTGCTTCAAGACCTATGCCATAGTCTCAGATTGAGATCTTTGGCGACCAATGCATAAACCTCTCGAAAAAACAGCAACTTGGACCAACGCGGGCAATTGATCAATGAATTCTCTTGGTAGGAAAATTCGTACAGCACTAGGCAAATTTAGCCGGTACGGCCTTCAGTGATGTATGGAAGTGAATTCAGGAGATAAAACAGACAGGATATGAGAGGCTGAGGTCTCGAAGGAAGGAATTAATGACGACAAGTATTGTGTTTGAGCTCTGACACAAATTGTCGAATCTTTTCGAGAGAGTCAGGACGATCTTGATACGTACCGATATGGCGGACGAGCGCGCTACCGATAATGACACCATCTGCGAAGCGCGAGACTTCCTGGACGTGTTCCGGCGTTGAGATGCCAAACCCAACCGCTACTGGTTGTTTACTGGCTTTTTGAATTTTCTGGACATTCTCTTGAACGTGTTGCATATCACGGATTTGCGCTCCAGTGATCCCAGTCAACGAAACATAATAGATAAACCCTTGAGTCCGAGTGATCACATCCTTTTGGCGCGATTTGGTGCTGGTCGGAGCTAGAAGAAAAATGACAGTTGGGCCACCGAATTTCTCAGACGCCTGGCATAATATGTCTGACTCCTCGGGCGGCATGTCAGGAACGATGACCCCGTCGATTCCAGCCTCGACGCACCGTGCACAAAACTTCTCTTCCCCCATAGCCATGATGGTGTTGTAGTAGGTCATGAGAATCAGAGGAATTTGCGTTTTGGCGCGAAGTGATTTGACTGAAGTCAGAATGGAATTGAGTGACGTGCCGGAGCGTAACGCTCGTTCGGCTGCTTTCTGGATAACGGGTCCATCGGCAATGGGGTCAGAAAAAGGCACACCCAATTCAATGAGGTCGGCGCCTGCTTGTTCAAGTTCCAAGACAAGCGTTTCCGTCACGGCCATTGTAGGATCGCCCGCCATGATATAGGGGATGAGCGCCTTCTCGTCTTTCTTGTTTAACGCCGAAAATGCCGTCTGAATTCGATTGCTCATGAAGGTGTATCCTGGAAAAGACGAAGACAAACTATAATGGAATGCCGCGCATACGGGCGATTTGCTGGACGTCTTTATCGCCGCGGCCGGAAAGATTCATGATGATGACTTGATTCTTTTTCATCGTCGGAGCCAGTTTCATCACCTCGGCGACTGCATGCGCACTTTCGAGTGCTGGGATAATTCCTTCTTCTCGCGAAAGGAAATCAAAGGCCGCCAGAGCTTCTTCGTCGGTCGCGGAGGTGTAGTGGATTCGTCCTGTGTCGTGATGCATGCTGTGTTCCGGCCCGACGGCCGGATAGTCCAATCCCGCCGAAACGGAATGCGTGAGATTGACTTGACCATGCTGATCTTGGAGCAGGTAGGTCATCGTGCCATGGAGCACGCCGGGTTTGCCACCGGAAAAACGAGCGGCATGTTTTCCGCTGGCCAGTCCCATGCCGCCGGCTTCCACGCCAATCATTTTGACCTTGGAGTCCTTGATGAATGGATAAAAGAGGCCAATGCTATTACTGCCTCCACCGACGCAGGCCACCAGGCACTGCGGTAATTGGCCTTCCGCTGCTAAAATTTGCCTCCGGGCCTCTCGACCGATCACTGATTGAAAATCGCGAATCATCATTGGGTAGGGGTGTGCGCCCAATACCGATCCCAAGAGGTAATGCGTGGTCTTGACGTTCGTCGTCCAGTCTCTCATCGCTTCGCTGATGGCATCCTTTAACGTTCGGCTCCCGGCATCGACACCCGTGACTTTCGACCCTAAAAGGCGCATGCGGAACACGTTGAGCGCTTGACGTTCCATGTCTTCGGTGCCCATGTAGATTTCTGCGTCAAGCCCGAACATCGCCGAGACTGTGGCCACGGCGACTCCATGTTGGCCGGCGCCAGTCTCCGCGATGATCCGATGCTTTTTCATGCGGCGGGTCAATAAAATCTGTCCCACCGTATTATTGATCTTATGCGCGCCCGTGTGACAGAGGTCTTCCCGTTTTAAGTAAATCTTGGCTCCGCCCAGCGTTTTGGTCAGCCGCTTGGCGAAGTACAGAGGAGTCGGGCGTCCAACATATTGTTTGAGGTACTCATGAAATTCTTTTTGAAAGGACCGATCGCGTTTGACCTTCTGATAGGCTGCCTCCAGCTCTAACATGGCAGGCATGAGTGTCTCCGGGACATATTGTCCCCCATACCGACCGAATCGTCCTCGAGAGTCAGGAATCATCGCCATGCCGAAAACTCATCTATAGAAAAATGCAAAACGTATCTCATGACCCATGCGTCGTATGTTGGCAATGCGTAATCCGCCGGGGAAACAAGAGTATAGCGGGGGGCTTCTTCAGGAGACAAGTTGAACCGCTTGGATAAAGGCCTTGACCTTGGTGCGGTCTTTTTTTCCAGGACTGGCCTCGACCCCGCTACTGACATCCACCCCGTAGGGATGGACTTTCTTGATGGCTTCCTGCACATTGTCGGGCGTCAGACCTCCGGCCAAGAGAATGGGCGCCACTTCAGCCGCTTCCTGCGCGAGATTCCAGTCTGCCACTTTACCCGTTCCGCCATATTCGGATTCGGAAAAGGCGTCAATCACAAATCCTCTGACTCCCGCCCGTCCTTTGTACTCGGCAAGGGAGAGAAAGCTACTGCGGTCTTTTAACCTAATGCCCTTGAGTACTGGGCGTCCGAGTGTTTCACAGTATGAGGGAGTCTCGTCGCCATGCAGTTGTGCGACCGCCAGTCCGCATTGATCCATCATGTTTCGCACGATCGTCAGTCCTTCGTTCACGAAGACCCCGATGGGAATAATAAATGGCGGGAGTTGATTCACGATGGACTTGACCATATTGACTTCCACAAAACGCGGGCTTTGCGAGTGAAAAATAAAGCCTAACGCATCTGCGCCCTCTCGAATGGCGGTTTGTGCGTCCTCCAGATTGGTAATGCCGCAGATTTTGATTTTTGGAATCATGGAAGTTTGGGCAGCCTTATATGGAAATAGTGAGATCAGACCCAACGAGTGGCGGTTTCCGAAGGAGTCGTATTCTTTGAATGTGTATGAAGTAATGCGTGAACTTTCTCTTTGATCGAATCAGCTCTGATTAATGACTCGCCGATCAACATGGCTTTTGCCCCAGCTTCCTTGATTCGGATCACATCATCACGTTTGTGAATACCACTTTCACTCACGATCAGTTTGTCTGGGGGAATTCGTTTCGCCAGGCGTTCAGTGACGCCAAGGTCAGTGGAAAACGTCTTGAGATCACGGTTATTGATTCCGATGAATCGTGCGGAGGGGAGTCGTTCTAAGACCAGGTCCAGTTCGCGTTCATCATGGGTTTCAATAAGCACATCCAGTTCCAGGCCCTGCGCCACGCTAAAGAGGTCTTCTAATTGGATGCGATCCAAGGCCGAAACGATCAAGAGCACGCAATCGGCTCCATAGGCACGCGCTTCATAGAATTGAATCTCTTCGAGCATGAATTCTTTATTGAGAGTAGGGAGTCCGATATGGTCTTTCACCGAAGCTAAATAGTCTAGGCACCCTTGAAAGTATTCCTGATCGGTGAGGACCGATAGAGCCGAGGCTCCAGCCTGCTCATAGAGTTTGGCAATCGCCACCGGATCAAAGCGATGCTCAAATTCCGGACGCATGAGTCCTTGACTGGGAGAGGCTTTCTTGACTTCAGCGATCAGAGCCGGGGAATCATCCGTCACGCCACGTTCCAATGCGTCGACAAAGCCGAGTGGGGCTGACCGATCGGCTATCCGACCTTTAAGTTCCGCGATGTACGCGCGGCTTTGTTTATGACGCAATTCCGCCTTTTTATGTTCGAGTATACGATCGAGGATCATGAAGCATGCTGCTTGGTGTATTGAATGAGCTTTTCCAGTTTTTCATAGGCTGCGCCGCTGTCTAAAGATTGCGAGGCCGCCAGATAGCCTTCTTGTAAGGTCTTGACCTTTCCGCAGGCCACAAAGGCCGGGGCGGCGTTCATGAGCACGATGTCTCGCCTCGGGCCTTTTTTCCCGCGCAACACATCCTGAATAATCCTGGCATTGTCTTCCGGGCTGCCCCCGCTTACTTCCTTCAGATTCACGGTCTCCAGATCAAAATCCATCGGGCTGATCGTATAGCTGGAAACTCGACCGGCTTTGCCTTCCGACACGTACGTGGGACCGGTGATGGTGATTTCATCTAAACCATCGAGGCCATGGGTCACGAAACAATGTTGTGTCCCCAATCCGATAAGGACTTGTGCGAGCTTTTCCGTGAGTGATTTTCGGTACACACCCAGGATTTGTATGGAGGCATTGGCCGGGTTGGACAACGGGCCGAGCACGTTCATCATCGTCCGAATACCCATCTCCGCTCGTGGTTTCGCGCAATGCCGCATGGCGCCATGATACAGGGGAGCAAACAGGAATCCGATCCCTACGTCATTTACGCAGTCTTCGATTTGTTCGATCGGAAGGTCGATGGTGACCCCTAAAGCGTTTAAAACATCGGCGCTGCCTGACCTCGACGAAACGGAGCGATTGCCATGCTTGGCGACGGTCATGCCTCCACCCGCAACCACAAACGCTGCGGCTGTGGATATATTGAAGGTGTTCGATTTATCGCCTCCCGTCCCACAGGTATCGACCACCAACGGATCTGATACATGCACTCGCTGGGCTAAACTCCGCATGGCTTTGACCGATCCGAGAATTTCATCGACGGTTTCACCCTTTAATCGTAAGCCCATCAAATAGGCCGCAATCTGTGCTTCGGAAGCTTCCCCTTGCATGATTTCCAGCATAGTGTCCTTGGCTTCGGACTCTGAGAGATTCGTCTTCTCGGATAATTTTTCGATGCTCTCTCGTATCATGTGCGCATGTCCATCAGAAGATTACCGGGTCGCTGGCGTGGGCAGAGACAGAAAATTTCTGAATAAATCCATGCCAGAGGTCGTCAGTATGGACTCGGGGTGAAACTGCACGCCTTCGGCTTCTGTGTCTTTGTGGCGAATACCCATGATTTCACCTTCTGCCGTTTCAGCTGAGACCTCAAACGAATCTGGCAGCGTATGACGATTCACAATCAAGGAATGATAGCGTGTGGCTTCAAAGGGATTGGGCAGCCCTTGAAAAATCGATTTGCCGTCATGATGAATCATCGAAGTCTTTCCGTGCATCAATCGATCGGCTCGGATGATTTCCCCGCCGAAGGCATAGGCCAGGGATTGATGTCCCAGGCACACTCCCAAGAGTGGGAGATGTCCAGCAAACCGGCGAACCACGTCGACGGAGACGCCGGCCTCGTTTGGCGTACAGGGTCCGGGGGAAATCAAGATACGCTCTGGCGACAGGCGTTCGATATCCGCTGTCGTGATTTTATCGTTTCGGTACACGTGGACATCGGCCCCCAGTTCACCCAGGTACTGGACGACGTTGTACGTGAACGAGTCGTAATTATCGATGACGAGCAACATTTACTCGAGTCCCATCTCCGCCATTTCTACTCCACGCATCATCGCTCCTGCCTTACTGCATGTTTCTTCATATTCACGAGACGGATCCGAGTCAGCCACGATTCCCGCGCCGGCTTGAATATAGGCCTGCTGATCTTTGATGACGATGGTTCGAATGTTGATGCAGGTATCCATGTTTCCTGAGAAGCTAAAATAGCCGACAGCTCCGGCATAGGGACCGCGTCGGGTGGGTTCCAATTCTTCAATGATTTGCATGGCCCGGATTTTTGGCGCGCCGGAGACGGTGCCTGCCGGGAAGCAGGCTTTCATGACATCATAGACGGACTGTCTCTCTTTGAGACGCCCGGTCACTTGCGATACGATATGCATGACGTGCGAATAGCGTTCGATCGTCATGAACGGGTCGACCACGATTGTCCCGGCACGAGCAACACGCCCGACATCGTTGCGGCCCAGATCCACCAGCATGATATGTTCAGCGATTTCCTTGGTGTCGGCGAGCAGCTCATCGGCAAAGGCCTGATCTTGTTCCGCTGTTTTGCCGCGTGGTCGAGTTCCGGCGATCGGACGAACCACGATCTGGTCTTCTTCGCAGCGAACGAGGACTTCAGGCGATGATCCCACCAGTTCGACGCCCGCGACACGCAAATAATACATGTACGGCGAAGGGTTGAGCACGCGCAGCGCGCGATACACTTCAAACGGGTCGGATTGAATCTTGGTCGTCCAGCGTTGTGAGATGACTCCCTGGACGATATCTCCAGCTTGAATATACTCCTTGGTTCGCATCACCATCTTTTCGAAATGCTCACGACTCATATTGGACGTAAATCGAAGAGGCGATCGGCGGGACTGGGATTTGGGGCGTGGCACTCGTTTCCGTAACCGTTCGATCATTTCATCGATTCGTTTCTTGGTATCGGAATAGGCTTGACGCAGCGCCGTCTTGGTTTGAGTCGTGATGTGCGCATTTGCCACGACTTTCATCGTATGGGCGACATTATCAAAAATCACTAGGGTGTCTGTGAGCAGGAATGCCAACTGCGGGAGCCTGGCATCGTCTTTGGGACATTCGGGTATGGGTTCGAAGTAGCGGACGATATCATAGCTGAGATATCCGACGGCGCCTCCAGTAAAACGAGGAAGTCCCGGTACAGACACGGGACGGTAATCTTGTAAGAGACGTTCGATATGTTGGAGTGGATTTTTGCCGAGTGGGAGGCGTTGGGCTTTTCTGCCTTCTTGAATCAATACATCTTCACCGTCCTGCCAAATGACCGCCTTGGCATGATTTCCGAGAAAGGAGTATCGTGCCCAATTTTCTCCACCTTCGATGCTTTCTAATAAATACGCCGTTGGACCCGTGTTGATCTTTGAAAATGCGGAGACGGGCGTTTCATAATCTGCCAGAATCTCGCGATAGATCGGGATGAGGTTTCCCTTTTGCGCGAGCTCGCAAAAATCCTCAAAACTTACTGAATAATAAGGTTTTTTCATGGCCTGACCGTAGCACACGATTGATTTTAAAATCAATGTGAGGTCAGTGCTGGATGGTAGGCAAACGAATAACCGGGTAACAGCCCGGCCTGTTATCAGCCGAACTTGCCTAGGTGAAGCCGGTTGGTTGAAGATCTGATGATGCTTTATGGGCGACTGACGACTAATTTCTGGCCAGGTTTAATCAAATTGCTGGGGAGATTATTCCAGGACTTTAAATTATTCACGGAGATACCATATTGCCGGGAGATACTGAAGAGGGTTTCTCCCTTGGCCACCGTATGGGACTTGTTTCCGCTATCCATAACGGATGGAGAGAGCGGTTCTTCCCCAAGGTCTGCACCTAAATCTCCACTGAGGTCCGCGCTGATATCGGCAAAATCAGAGTCTTTAAATTCGATGTCTTCTAAACCAAACTCAGAAATGGATGGTTCGGAAAGGGTTAAATCATCAGCTTTTGCACCATCGACTTTACTATCGCGAAGTCGGGTTAATTCATCTTGGGTGTTCGTAAATTGATCACGCATCGTGTCAAGTTCGGACGTCAAGTCCCGGTTTTGTGATTGTATGTTCGTGAGCTCTTGTTGGACTTCTTGATATTTGGCGTTAATCTCTCCCGTTCGCTTCTCTTCTTGAGCGAGCAGTCGTTGAAAGTTGAGGGCTCGCGCTTTTTCAGCTTCATACTTTTCACTGCTTACGCATCCGCTGATCAATCCACTGACTACAATGACGACCCCCATGATCCGTGACATCGTTAACCATGTTGCAGGTAGGTAAGATTGCAAACTCGTTTCACATATCCTAGGTCGCGACATCATGCACTGTCCTCCATAAATTGTAAGGTCATGGGCGCTTCCCTTTCGGGCGAGCGATTTTCTTCGTTATGTTCGTAAGATAGTTGAAATTTGCTCGTGGGCAAATACATGATAAAGAATAGTGTGAGTTACGTATAATGTCAAACATTTCTGTAGCTTAATCCATGTCAGCCCAGCGCGGCCTCTACTCGATTGACCGTAAGAAAAATGGTGTGCTACTAATTCGCCAATTGATGATCCGGTGGTAGTGGCACGTAGACTTTATTGAAAGGACTTTTGCCCAGGTGTCGCAGATGACAGATTCTTCACGAGCATCTCGTACGCATGTTGTTGATCAAGTGACGCTCCGGTTAGCGCAATCGGTGCCGCTGAATCAAGAGTGGATCGGAGACCGCGAACTGTTGCAGCAACTGCTGGCCTGCTGGCTGGTGGTCGATCCCAGAGATCTGCCCTTGTCTCCACGCATTACCGGACAGCCTGGAGTGGGAAAAACCACATTGGCCATGTCGGCGGCAAAAGAAAAGAAGCAAGCCCTCTACATCTTTCAATGCACGGCGGACACGAGACCGGAAGACCTGTTGGTATCACCAGTGATTTCCGAAGGGGGGACGATTTCCTACCAGGCTTCTCCTCTCGTCACGGCCATGCTGACCGGAAGTATCTGTCTGTTGGACGAAGGCAATCGCATGAATGAGAAAAGTTGGGCTTCCCTGGCTTCCCTACTTGACTATCGACGAACCGTTGAGTCGATCATTGCCGGTATCCAGATTAGGGCCCATGATGATTTTCGGTGCTGTATTACGATGAATGAAGATGCCTCTACCTATGAAATTCCCGATTATATACTGTCCCGGCTACAACCGACGCTCAAGGTGGAATTTCCCGCCCGTGAACATGAACTAGCTATTCTCCAATACCATTTACCCTTTGCGCCTGCGGAAATCTTGAATCTAACGGTCGATTTTCTTCAAAAAGCCCATGAACTCGACCTGGAGTTTTCTGTCCGGGATGGTATCCACATCGTACAATACGCATTGAAACGCGTCGCTCAGGATCCAACGCACCCTTTGGCTCAAGATGCGGCATGGCAGGAAGCGCTCATTAAGGTGCTGGGGCAAGACGCTGCCGATTTGGATACGCTGGCGCGACGTCGAAGTCGGGCGATTGGTGGAGAATCCACCCCACGGGGGCTAGGGGATTTCTTTTTTGATGAAGGAAATCCGCTTCATCCGGACTCATAGGGCGACCTTTCGTCGTCCGTTATCCATCTCTCGTTGAGGCACGAATCCGAAACTCTTTGGCTGCGAGATTCGAGCGACGAGAGGCAACTGACTCTCTTTGCGATATGACACACCACAAAGGTCACACAAAAGTCGTTTTCGAACTCTCATCCCGTGTGACACTTCTGCCCATTCGGAATGGAAGTGGCGATGTGGCACAGGAGGTTCGAGACTACCTGCTTGAGCATCCTATCGATTGTCTGGCGGTGCCGCTGCCACCTTCCATAGAAGAGGCGGTTGAGACGGCGATTACCCGCCTCCCGCATATCCAGCTTGTCTTAATCCAGGAAGACGGACAGGATGACCGACCCAGTTATTCCTTCGTGCCGATTGATCCGTGTCAAGCAGTCATTATGGGTATCCGTGTCGCGATGAGCGAAGGCATTCCTCGTGCGTATATCGACCGTGAAGTCAAGCTGTTTGAGCCGCACGCCTATCCTATGCCCGATCCCTACGCGCTCAAGCAGGTGTCCTTGGCCGCATATGCCGCGGCCATGTTGCCATCGCTCCCGGCGCCTTTACCTGACACTCAACGAGCGTATCGCATTGCTTGGATGGCGTTTCGTCTGCATGAATTAGAACTCTACTCTGAATCGATCCTTGGTCTCTGTCCCCTGGAAGATTGGCCGTGGATCAGGATGGCTTATCAGAATCGTACTTCGTACGAACCCCACGAAGCCTTAACCACACAGCCGGAAGTATTCTCCGTCAAGACAGAAGCCCTGTATTTCGTCCTTGGCGAGTTACCGTTCGTGACTCAGTTGTACGAAACCCGTCGGCGCGAAGCCCGGGATGACAGACATGTGTCAATTGATGCGATCAAGGAACTGTTAATGGAAACGCGGACGCGCTGGCAGCATAGCTGGCTTGCCGAACGTGTCCAAGAGTCCAATTGGGTCACGCCGCAACTCCTGCAAATGTACTTGCAGTACGTCAGGAATCTCTCTCTGTTGGATCGCCGCCTGACACCGGATTTGTACACGCTTGTTCTGGCGGCCAAGCAATTGGCGGGGGATGAGTTCGCTTTGAGACTCCTGGAGACGGCGAAACACTATGCGTTTCAAGAAAAGGACAGGCTTCCGTGGGACGATCCTCCCATCATGGTGGGCTTGGGCGAAGTGCAATTGCCTGATGGGCGTGTCGCCAAGGCTAAAAACCGGTTAGCCGGGCAGCCTCTGCAATGGCGGTCTCTCGCATTACGACCGGCTCCCCCCAAACGACAAAAACGCCATTGGGTCTTCCAGTGGAATCCGTACGGTCAATGTTCCTGGCCGCCTGAGGATGACAAGATCGAATCCTTTGCGTCTCATGTCCGTCAGCAAGCTAAATCTCTCATCGGCGCGGAATTGGCCAAAGCCGAAAAATTCACGACCTCCATGCGGGATGGGATAGATTTACGGGAAACGCTTCGGCATTCCATCACCTCGAAATCGCGTAACCTTGAAATTTATGTCAAAGAAATTCCGCCATCGAGGGGGACGCTGGAAGTCATCGTCTTTCTCTTTGAAGTGCCGGCAGATCGTGAGAGGTTTTCATGGCAGGCTACTTGGTATGCCGAACATGAAGAGGAGTCCACGCTCTGTTTTTACGCGACGCCTTTCCTGGAAAATATGGTGGGGCCGGGAATTGGACAGTCCCAGTACGGGGGGACGATGTTTCTCTTTCCTCCACGACCGATCCCCGATATCTGGACCGACCCGCACCTGGATTACGCCAAGTCGCTCGAAGAACGGCTTCTGGCCGGAGCCTGCCGGCATTCATTGGAGCCCCATGTCGCCCTCATCTCTCCTATTCCTCCCAAAGCGCGATGGCGGCAAATTGCGCGACGGTATGGACGTTCGTTGATTCCCATCCCACTCAGCCGGTTCTCTGGACAAACCGTGAACCGCCTTCGACAGTTTCATGTGCTGAATGGACACGAGATTCGAAGCTATGCCTCTCAGTTCATTCGTGACTGACGACGATACGACAACCTTTTTAAGGTCTGATACCTTGCCATATGGAATCAATATCTAGGTTCCGGCAGAAGGTGACATATCCGATATCATCTTCAGACCGAAGTATCATTCGGCGCATGATTGTGGATTCAGAAAACTACTTCAGTTACTGGGCTGATGCAAAATTGCCAGCCATGTAAATTAATGTTGTATTAGTAGCCAACAAAACAATGTCTTCCAAAAGCTCAGATCATCCCCCCGAATCCATTCCCACTCGGCTACAAGAACTCTGCGAGCAAATCCGTCATCATGACCGGTTGTATTATCAGAACGACCAGCCCGAGATTTCGGATGCCGCCTATGATCAGCTTTTCAAACAACTTCAAGATCTAGAAGCCCGGTATCCTGATCTCGTTACGCCGGATTCACCAACGCAGCGCATCGGAGGGGCGCCGCTGGATCAATTCCAAAAAGTTCAGCATGATTTTCCCTTGTTGAGTCTGGACTCTCACGTCAAGGTGGAAGACGTCCAGGCTTTCGATCAGCGCGTTCGGCGTGAACTCGAGAAGGCGCAAGTCGACTACACAGTCGAGCCCAAGTACGATGGACTCTCAGTTGAGCTCATCTACGAAGACGGATGCTTTGTGCGTGGCTCGACGCGCGGCGATGGGCTGGTGGGAGAAGACATCACGGTCAATCTTCGCACTGTCCGAACGCTGCCTCTGCAGCTTTCTGCTTCTTCTGTAATCCCCGAGCGATTGATCGTGCGTGGCGAAGTCTATATTCCCCTGGATGCGTTTCATCTTCTCAATCAACGGCTCACAGAAAAAGGTGAAGAGCCGTTCGCCAACCCACGGAATGCGGCGGCGGGGTCTCTGAGGCAGCTTGATTCCCGGCTCACGGCCAGCCGGCCACTGACCATTACGTGTTATGACGTGAAAACACAACAAGGCAATATTGCGTCCACGCATTGGGATGCTGTATCGCAAGCCGGAGGATGGGGGCTGCCTGTTCCGCAACATCGCCAGCGTTGTCGGTCAATCGAAGAGGTTTTGGCGTTTCACACGGATATCGAGTCCCGGCGGGATCGACTGCCGTTTGAAATCGACGGCATCGTCGTCAAGGTCGATCGGTATGACTGGCAGCAGGCACTCGGTGAAAAGTCTCGAAGCCCACGCTGGGCTATAGCCTTTAAATTTCCTCCCCGCAAGGAAATCACGAAAGTGCACCATATTATGGTGTCGGTCGGGCGAACCGGAGCGCTGACTCCCATCGCCCTGCTCAATCCTGTAGAGATTGGTGGCGTCACGGTCAGCCGTGCTTCATTGCATAATGTAGACGAAGTGGCCAGGAAGGATGTTCGTCCCGGCGATACAGTCAAAGTTGAACGGGCAGGGGATGTAATTCCCGATGTCGTAGAACGCATCGAAGTGCCTGGGGAAGTCCGTTCACAACCGTTTACACCGCCCACTGAATGCCCGGTCTGTCATTCACGAACCATGCAGGAGGGGCCGGTGCTCTACTGCACAGGACACACGGTTTGTCTTGCGCAACTTAAAGGCGCACTTGAGCTTTATGCTTCAAAGGGGGCGTTGAATATCGAGGGTCTTGGCAGAAAGACTATTGCGCAATTCGTGGATCGAGGGCTCGTGAAGGACCTGGCGGATTTTTATACATTAACGAAAGCGCAGCTGTTGGATCTCGAAGGATTCGCGGATAAATCGGCTACACAGTTGTTGGAAGAGATTGAACAGAGCAAGCAAGCCCCGTTGGCTCGGTTTATTTATGGATTGGGAATTCGAAATGTCGGGTCGCATATCGCGCAGGTGTTAGCGAAGTACTATGGGGCATTAGGTAGGCTTCGTAAGGCCACCAAAGAAGAACTTCAGGTGATACATGAGATAGGCCCAGAGATTGCCTCTAGCGTGGAGAGCTTTTTTCGGGAGCCTCGTAACCTCTCTGTCTTGCAACGCATGGAAGAATTAGGAGTGAAGGTAGAAGGGCTCAATGTCACGAAGCCTTCTGGCAGTCAGCCGCTTTCAGGAAAAATCTTTGTCCTGACGGGAACGCTGCAAGGCTTCACTCGCCAGGAAGCCAAGCAAAAGCTTGAATCGCTGGGTGGCCGCGTCACCTCAAGCGTCAGTAAGCAAACTGACTATGTCGTTGCCGGAGCCGAGCCAGGCTCCAAGCTGGAGAAAGCTCAGAAACTGGGGGTGACGGTCTTGAATGAAGCAGGATTCGTGAAGTTCCTTGACAACAGCTAAGTCCGAAGATGGGTAAGAAGCCCCTTTCGGAATTCGCATCGAGTTGCATTGCTGTCACACTCTGCTTGATTGATCCATTTTTAGAGAAATCACCAGGCAAAAAACGAGCCCATGACACGATGGCCACGGGCTCGTTCTGAAGGCGAGGCGATGCAGGGAGGGGAATCCCGATCGTTTTCACATTGCATCCGGTACAACCTGAAGAGTTTTCAGGAACATTACCAAGGACTTCTGATCCTCAATAGACCTTGCTATGAAGGCGTCACGAGAGGCTCGTCCTTCCCCGCCATGGAACAGAATGGCTTCGGTGATAGTGCTGACGTCACCGCGGTGACCGTAAGGCGCAGTGTTTCCAACGTCCCACAGCTTACGGGTAAGGAAAAAATATGTGCCAGGAGTGCCATCGATGGCATCTTCACGCCCCTGTGCCAGCAGTTCGTTGCAGAAGAAATTGATGTCCGCGTCACACAGGTTGTGGCGCTTCAGGTCGGTGTAGGCGCGCACGATGATGGTGCCTTTGGCGTCTTCTTTAAACCCAGCCTTTTTCGTGAGGTCGAAAGAAATCGGAGGACACGCGTCCTTGAAGTTAGGTGCTTGATTGTTGCAGGTGCCTGGTGGGTTAAACGGGTTGGGCTCGACAAAGGTGCGGGTGTGTAGCACCATTTTCGGTTTGTGGCAGGAGTTACAACCGATGTCATCGAACACCTTTTCCCCTTGTTCGGCCAGGTTGCGATCAGTATTTTTCTTAGGCATAACTTGCTGCGGCGCATCCAGCTGGGCCTGCCAGATGGAGATCGTTGTGAGGTCACCGAGGGTTAGCTCGCGCTCCGTGCCGTCGGCGTCATAGTCGGGATTATAGTTCTTGTCTGGATTCAGGTCGAAACGTTCTTCTGCCTGCATACCGTGGTGATGGTTCATAGCGTTAATGGAGAATTCACGCAATGAAGTCACTTTACCCACCTGGTGGAACGGCTTGATGATCAAGTCCGTATCGACGCCACCGTCGGTGGCTACTACAGCGCCGCCGTTTACCTTGATTTGGAAGTTGACACCTTTGGAACTGATCGTGTGTGTGCCATCAGGAAGACCGGCGGCATGGGCTTGCAGGTCCGTAGTCATTTCGCGAGCTAGCATTTCAATGCCACCTGAACCGTGCATGCCCAGTGTGTTGCGGCTGTTGCTCTTGGAGGGGCTTACCGACAGCGTGACCGGATCCAGTGTCTGTGCTAGCACAAGCACGTTGGCGACAAAGTCACCCGCACCACCGATTTCCGGTTGATTATGGCAGCCAGCGCAGGCATCAGAATCCGGGGCCGAGGTGCGCAACTTCTTGACTTGTCCCTCAGAAATCGTCTCGCCATCTTCTGAGAAGATCGGTATGTTCCGCTTGTCGCCGCCGCCGGTGGTCTCTGGACGACCTGACCCGTCGCAGCGATTGAACCTGGCAATGAATAGCGCCTTACCGTGTTCGTTGACCTCTTTGAAGCTGAACACGCCGCTGTTAATGTCGGCCTGTTCAATGGACTGAGCGATGATTGGTGCATCTGCTTCGAGTCCGGGTGGGCACTCTTTGGGAGCCGCAGCCATTGCGCTCAATGGCAAAGTGGTTAACCCCAGTAACGCAGGGATGCAAAGGGATGTGCGGGATAGTGTTAGTGAACGAACCATTTGCTTGTAGCTCCTTAGAATATGAATAAAGAAATGAATACAGCACGCCTTCCATAACCCTCCCTGGTGGGGCAAACTGTGTTGAAAAAAATGACCTCATCCTCCCACATCGTGTATAAACAGTACAATCCCAACCTCCTCGCAAAGAAATCACGAAAGTGCACCATATTATGGTGTCGGTCGGGCGAACCGGAGCGCTGACTCCCATCGCCCTGCTCAATCCTGTAGAGATTGGTGGCGTCACGGTCAGCCGTGCTTCATTGCATAATGTAGACGAAGTGGCCAGGAAGGATGTTCGTCCCGGCGATACAGTCAAAGTTGAACGGGCAGGGGATGTAATTCCCGATGTCGTAGAACGCATCGAAGTGCCTGGGGAAGTCCGTTCACAACCGTTTACACCGCCCACTGAATGCCCGGTCTGTCATTCACGAACCATGCAGGAGGGGCCGGTGCTCTACTGCACAGGACACACGGTTTGTCTTGCGCAACTTAAAGGCGCACTTGAGCTTTATGCTTCAAAGGGGGCGTTGAATATCGAGGGTCTTGGCAGAAAGACTATTGCGCAATTCGTGGATCGAGGGCTCGTGAAGGACCTGGCGGATTTTTATACATTAACGAAAGCGCAGCTGTTGGATCTCGAAGGATTCGCGGATAAATCGGCTACACAGTTGTTGGAAGAGATTGAACAGAGCAAGCAAGCCCCGTTGGCTCGGTTTATTTATGGATTGGGAATTCGAAATGTCGGGTCGCATATCGCGCAGGTGTTAGCGAAGTACTATGGGGCATTAATTCAGCGAAAACTCCCCGTCCGGAAGGGCGGGGAGAAGAGCCAGATCCGGTGTCCTGCGGTATAGTGGGCGGTGATGAAACTTCAGAAGGCTGCCCACAGGGTCTACAAGACCCCATATCATATTGTCTGGGTGATGCGGTATCGACGAAAAATCCTGGGGAAGGGCGTGGCAGTTTATCTTCAGATGAGGTTGCAGGAAGTCTATTGGGATGGGGGTGGTCTGGAGCTAAGGATTTTTCGTGTCAACGGTAGGCATTAATGAGGCCATCATCCAGCGGTATATTCATGATCAAGGCAAGCAGGGCACCGGACAAGCGCAGCTTGAATTTTGAGAGTACCACGTCCGTAAGGGCGTGGTACTCTATAATTACGACGGATTCGCAGCACTCGAAGCCGGTGGCCTCCGATCTGCTCAAGCAGGACTTTCACGCCGGCACTCCCAAGAAATTGACCACGGATATCACCTACGTGTGGACCGCTGAAGGATGGTTGTATCTGGCCGTGGTGTTGGACCGGTACGCGCGCGCCATTGTGGGCTGGGCCATAAACTGTCGCATGACACAGCACCTGGTGAGTGGGGCTCTGACCATAACCGTGTTGCATCGTCAGTTCCCGAAGAACAACATCGTCCACTCTGGTCAGGGGAGCCAGTATTGTTCAACGGGCTATCAACAATTATGCAGAAGCAATGCCGCTTTACTGCAGCATGGGGCGCAAAGCCACCTGTTATGATAACGCGGTGACGGAGCGCTTCTTGTACACACTGAAAGACAAACTGATTCACCGAGAGCGGTATGGCACGCGGCGTTAAGCTCAAGTCAATATCGTTGAATACATTGAACCCTGTAACAATCGACAGAAAAGGCATTCGGCAATTGGCGATGAAATTCCGATGATCTTTGAGCGGGTAGCTTAACTTCCTATCCGATCCTGTGGGAGAAGATCAGTATTGTCCTAGTCATCAAGATTAAATTGATGCGCCCTTCAATCAACCCCGACCCTTCCCGGTGTTAGGTTTTCTTGTCTTGTCTATTGCTCCTGATTTTTTCAATGCGTTTGAACCCTCAGGAAAGTGAACCCGACTCAACTCAATAATCACTCGATGCCATTCCTTTCTATTTTGGTTGTGGTTCGAGGTCAATGTCTCTAAACTGGATTTTCCTAGCCCAATAACACTCGTTTTCATAGGTATAATGTTCTACGGCAGAAGGAGTATCAGTAATGAAAATTTGTCTTTCTAAAATTTTACTTTTCACAGCAGTCTTTCTTGGTATGGGAATCGTGTCTTCTCCTTCAGCCCATGCGGGAAATTGCGGTGGGACAAATCAACGGCCTTGCAAAATTTGGGAACGGATACCGTCTTGTAACAAGGGATTGGTAGAGAATTTTAAGATCAATCGGTGTGTCGCCAAAGTTGCTCCTGGCCAAAAATTCAAATGTGGCAAGCGTAACCAAAAGCCGTGCAAAATTTGGGAACGCATCCCGTCGTGCGATAAGGGGCTGGTGGAGCACTTCCCGTCCAATCGGTGCACAACTCAAGCCGATCTAGGCAACAAGTTCAAATGTGGCAAGCGTTACCAAAAACCCTGCAAACTGTCAGAACGAATCCCATCCTGCGATAAGGGCTTGGTCGAAGATTTCCTCAAAGGAAAATGTGTCCCGAATGCAGATGCTAAGCGTCATCTGATTGCAGCGCAAAAACTGAAGAAAATAGGTGGGTTTGTCGCCTCAAAAGTTGCGTTTGCAACTCGGGTAGCGAATAACCAAAAAGTCCGGAATAGGTTGAATGCTGAAGACAAGACTTCTGTGGCAAAAGTCGTGAACGCGTCGGAAGTCGGGAAGACGCAAATGCCGGATGGTTATTTGTTACGGACGCTCACCGTAGGAGCGTCGGTGGGTGGCAAGTTTCTATTTGTCGGTACCTCAGGCGGCGCTGGAGCAGCGATCGATCTCAAAGGGGAGCGGCCCGCTTATGCCTATGCGACCGGCGACTATGGCGTTGGCCCTGGCCTTGCTGCGGGAGGGGCAATTGATGTGGGGTTCTGGGTTTGTCAGAACAATAAAATTGGTGGGGACTCTTGGGGGGTTGAGTTTGGAGTGGATGATCTCGCTTTAGCCTATGTTGGAGCAGCTTCTCTTAAGAAAGGCCCTTCGCTCGGGATTGGCCTTTGGTTCAATTATGATAATGTCTTTCAAGGGTTCACGATCACTCCCGGATTTGGTGTCGGTGCGGATTTTGGTGGAGTGGTCAAGGCCGGGACTGCAGTCCAAGACGATCCTTCGGTTGAATGCGACGGACGTCCAAAGGCACGCGCGACTTCCGGTCGTAAAGCTGGCTAGCCCTCATTCAGCGTGTCACCGACTCCAGGGAGTTCGCGTTCGTCGAAAGGTCAATGAGGTCAGCTTTCTGACTTGAACGAACTGAAAGCAGGAAATGTCATTAGCTTGTGTGGGCATAAGGGCCGGCATTTTCCCCGATGTGCAGAGGCCTTTCCGGGATGCCGGGCCACGTCCGAGATGCCGTTTTTGTGCATGGCAAACTTCTAGACAATCCGTTTGCTCGATTTGATGGTTACGCGGCTTCGAAATGGGGAGTATACCCTCTAGCCAGATACTGACAAGTATCTGGCTCGATAATGTTGACGAGTAATGCGGCACGCCATAGACCAGACCGTCATCAAGATGCCGACAACCGCAAGCAAACCTGCCATTTCCCGAATGCTGCCATTGCTGATAGACGTCAACGCAATGGTCATAATTTCAGAGACAGAATGAAGTTGGTCTTAATCGCCCCTTTCACGCGCTGCTCTTCAACAGGTGCAGCCTTGAAGGTTGTCATTTGTTACAGGCCTTTTTCGTGATGATGTGTGAGGGCGTGCCAGGTTTTCTCGGCACCTTCAAAGCCAAGCATGCCCCACTCAACATGAGACGCGGTGCGATCATGCATGGTGGGGTCTGTTCACGAAAACGGAGAATAATTCCCGCCTCACTGTGGATAACTTGCCAGCGCAGTTGTGTTCCCTCTCCACTCGAAATTTTTCTGTGAGGGCATCAGAATACCTTCTTTTTTCCAAAGGAGGTTCTGATGCCAAGAATGGATATTCTGAGTGCAGTTGAATGCGAGGAGTTTGATAGCCCACCGCTTTTTACCTTGGCTCAACAGCAGCAGTATTTTGAGCCATCCTTACCAGTTATTCGCGCATTGAAGCGCCTCAAAACGCCAACCAATCAAGTCTATTTTCTGTTGGCCTATGGCTATTTTCTCGCCACCTCTCGGTTTTTCACCGCTTCCCAGTTTCGTCCGACTGACATTCGCTATGTCTCCCAAGAGTTAGGCGTTTCCCTGAAACTCATCCACCCACACACGTACGCACACGAAACACAAGCACGACATCGCCAGCGCATCCTCCGACTTTGTCAGTTTCGTGCATGGAATCGAGCGATTCTCCGGCTCCTCCAACCCGAGGCCCAAACCCTGGCTCAACTCTATTGGGAGCCTCGACAGATCTTTTTTCGCTTGGTCGAATGGTTAGTCACGGCACGGATTGCCGTCCCCCGTTCTGCTGTACTCAGCCCGATTGTCGCCACCGCCCTCACTCGACATCGTCAAACACTTGCCCGTCAAGTTGGAGAGCATATCAGTCCATTGCTTCGGGAAAGCTTACTCACCCTGATCGTGGCCCCACCTCAGCCTCAACGAGGGATCCAGTATCGCCTGACGCAACTCAAACGACTCTCGCAATCAACCAAGCTCGCTAAAGTGCGTGCCCGCCTTGAGGACCTGACCTTCGTTCGAATGATCTATGAACAGACGAAACCTCTGCTCCACCAACTGCAGATTCCTCAAGCCGGTATCGTCTCTTACGCCCAACTGACGCTTAACCTCGCCCCCTTCGATCTGATCCGCCGTCCCGAACACGATCGGGTGCTTCATCTCCTCGCGTTTGTGGTACATCACTACGCTCGCTTACAAGACAATCTGGCCGATGTCTTTTTACAGGTCTTCTCGTCCATGATGAATAGTGTCCGCCGTGAGCATATGGCCCAATACTATGCCACACGAGACACCCACGCGATGAGCCTAACAGCTCTCCTCACGCTCCTGGAGACGAATGTCCTCACGGCCTTTAAGGCCATCCAACGTATTGTGGAGTCCTCCACGCTCACCAGCGATGAAAAGGTGCAACAGATTCAACAACTGTTTGTGACACAGCAGACCTCCCAGCAGGAACTCACCCAGGCCATGACGCCGTTGAAGAGCAGCGTGGAAGACACCCAGAAACACGCCACGTATGATCAGACACTTGAACGACGATCCCTTCGCCTCCAATTTCGGTTAATGCCGATTCTCAAAAGCCTGGCGTGGGCAGGGACGGATCACGCCTTGGACCGCGATACGGTACGTGCAAGACCACCAAGGCACGGTGGGCTCAGATGCGCCACAACACTTTCTCACGGCCGCCGAACGCAAAGCGGTGAGTTCCGCGACCCAACCTTTTCGGGTGTCGTTGTATAAGGCCTTACTCTTTGGGCACGTGGCCCAGGGACTCAAAGCCGGCACTGTGTATCTCGAACAATCCTATAAGTATCGGGCACTGGAAGGGTATCTGCTTGAGCGCGAACAATGGCAGACTCGTCGGACACATTACGTTCATCTCGCTGATCTTGAGCGCCTGGCTGATCCTCACAACATGTTACAGCAGTTAGAAGTCGACCTTCACCAGCAATACGTTACAACCAATGCCCGGCTGGAGGCGCGCAGCAATCCCTTTGTTCAATCCAAATCGGATGAGACGTTACTCGTTCGGACGCCACCGCAACGGCGGGACCACACCGAGACGTTGGCCACGTTCTTCCCAGGTCGCCAGTACATTGCGTTAACAGAAATCCTTGCAACCGTGAATCAGCTCACCCACTTCCTCGCTGAATTTACCCATGGGCAACACCATCCGACCGTGGCCCGCCCACCCGTACAAACATTTTTAGCCGGTTTGTTGGGGGTAGGGTGCGGAATCGGCATACGGAAACTGGCCCGCATATTCCGCCATGTTCAAGAAACCCAGGTCGAACATGCGGTCAATTGGTACTTTACCCCTACCAATCTGCAAGCTGCGAATGATCGCATTCCCCAGATGATTGATCGCTTACCGTTACCCACGATCTATCGCCGATCGGTCGACTCCCTTCAGACGTCCAGTGATGGGCAAAAGTTTGAAATCCCCGCTGAATCGCTCAACGCGAATTACTCCTCTAAATACTTTGGCAAAGGCCAAGGCGTCAGTGTCTACAGTTTTATGGACGAACGTCATCTGCTCTTCTATTCCACGGTGATTCGTGCCGCCGAACGCGAAAGTGCCTATGTCTTAGAGGGCCTCCTCCACAACAACGTGGTGCACAGCGAGGTTCACTCCACGGATACCCATGGGTATAGTGAACTCGTCTTTGGAGTGATGCACCTCCTCGGGTTCACCTACGCACCCCGGATCAAACATTTTCAACGCCAGCGGCTGTATGCCTTTAAAGGCCTTCGCCGTCATGACGCGTATCCCTCGTTCCTGGTGAAGCCGTCGGGCACTATTAATGTTCCCCTGATTCTCGCACAATGGGATGCTATCTTGCGGTTGCTTGTCTCCTTGAAGTTGAAAGTCACCACGCCCTCCGCCCTGTTTCGTCGGCTCAATTCCTACTCCTCGCAATATGGGCTCTATCGCGCCTTGAAAGCCTTTGGCCAAATTCTGAAATCGCTCTTTTTACTCCGGTATCTTGATGACGTCGAATTGCGACAACGCATTACCCAGCAACTCAACAAAGTCGAACAATCGCATCGCTTTGCGCGGGCACTATCTGTGGGGCATCCACGCGAGCTTTTGAGCGTGGATAAAGAGGGACAAGAAATCGAGGAAGGCTGTCGCCGTTTGATCAAAAACGCGGTGACCTGTTGGAATTATGTCTACTTAGCCAAACGCTTGCTCGGGACCGCTGACCCAACTCATCAACACCTGTTAGTGCAAGCCATCCGACACGGGTCGCCCATCTCGTGGCAACATATTAACCTGCTCGGGGAGTATGACTTCTCCGATAAACGCCTCGAAGATTCTGTGGGTATCTTACCGGCCACATGGCTCCACGCCAAAGCCTCGAAGCTGGCAGAACTGGTTGGGTAACTCCGCGAAACCTCAAGGCTTTTCTGAGTTTCCGGGAATTATTCTCCGTTTTCGTGAACAGACCCATGGTGCCAATACATGTAACATCAGTAGGGCTGGCAAAAGGATGACGAGCTTATTGAAGAGAGACCTGCTGGCGATCTTTGCAGTAATTGGAATTTCACGGGCCGCTGGATGTCCAGTTGTATATTGGGGGTGACGGCTGTACCGGCAACCACGACTCCAGCTGTCTTGCTTCCAACCTTAACTGTCTGTGAGGCCATGTCGTCGAGTTGAGCGGCTGCCAATTTGAGAATTGCAGCAATATCGTCGGGCAGGCAAGTAAACCGCTCATACTTCTTCGCTATCTCTTCAGGGTTTATGAGTTGGCAGTGCTAGACTACCGATCGATCCGTATCCAGGTCTGTACTTTTCTCTATCATAGACTCAAGGCAAATTCTCTCTGAGGGAAGCAGTGGTTCCCCAGCAGATCCTGGGCAGTGCTTTTCCCATCCTTCGTGTGGCGGCTACACGCGTCTTTAAGCTTGAATATTTTGCTCGCTCATTGGCATTGCGATTCTTGGCGTTCGATTATTTTAATGTAAATTCAATTACTTATAACTTAAAGTTAAAGTAGCTTTAACTTTAAGTTGTGTGTGCGATGGCACATTATTTTCAGCTAATGAGACAGGGGGTAGACAAGAAGGGAGTATCTCTTGCCAAGAGAGTTATAAGTTAGATTTGCCTCTGGCGGAGGTGCTGCGTATGGAATTGCATCATGTAGGTATTCGAGGTCGAGATCACGGGGTCGTTAGCGATCTATGGAAGCAGTAAGACGGGCGAAGGCAAGTTAAGAAGTACAAAAAGGCTATCAGTCAACTCGAACTATTCAAACTGGTCAAACAGGTTTTGGCAGGCTTTAGCAAAATTGGGTTTTGCCAAAGCCTGTCCATGTGACATGAACTCATCACCGTTCTCTGGAGGAGGCAAGCCAAGAGCATTGCGCACAAAAAATACGTTTAGCGTTGGCGATCATTACTCGTCAGCATCGCAATACGGGTCATGGCGCCATTTCTTCCTGACGAGCTGATGCCATGCTTGGATTCAATACAAGAGGAACTTGAAGATTGTTGGGCAAAAGGACGAATTTGGAATTACTCGAATCATAGAGTTTGAAACGCAAATACCCATCGGTCAATGTTTTTGCGATAGTTTCTTGGGCTTTGGCTTGTCCCTCTGCTCGAATACGCAGACTGGCGGCTTCCCCTTCTGCGCGGATTTTTAACGAGTCGCCTTCCCCCTTTGCCCGCCTTCTGGCAATTTCTGCATCTTTGTTCGCAATGATCAGTTCAAAGTCTTTTTGCTCATTTTCCTGTTCTTTGGCCTGCTTCAGTTCAATGGATTTGAGCACCATTTGAGGCCACTCGATGTCTGACAGAGCGACACTCCGAATTTCAAGATGCCGATCTGTTAACTTTTCATCCAAGACTGCCTGAATTTTATGGGCAATTTCTGTGCTCCTTTCGGGTATGCTGACCATGGGATACCCTGAAATTACACTCCGCACCGCAGAAAGAAACTCTGGTTGTACGACCTTGGTGTACCAATTCGAGCCGACTTCCTGAACGAGGAAGTAAATTTCTTCCGGGATTGGCCTGATGATAATGGCGCTTTTTAAATTTACCTGAAGGTCATCCGAGCTTAGCGCATCAACCTTTTCATTATAACTTCCCCACTGAACCGGATACACATAGATGTCATTCCAGGGGGCTCGCCAATAAAACCCATCCTTGAGCGGTTCTTTCATGAGGCCTTCAGATAGAGGGTGCCATCGCAGTCCCCGTTCGCCCGGTTTCACTGACACTCCACAGCCCACAGAGGACAGAATACCGATAATAAGCCCACTGTATAAAATCCATGAAAGCGATTTCATTGTTTTCTCCATCTCTATCCGGTCCGTATATTTATCCCTAGCGGGTTTTCAAACTGACCTTGCTAGTCTTGAGCGGGAGCAATCCCACATGTCCAACGGCCATGTGTTCTCGTTCGTAGGCCGCTTTCATGTAGTAGTTTTCAAGCATCCTTGCACTGGTAGTCCATTCCGAGTCCGGGCCGAAGAGTTGTGCATAGCGTTCGGCCTTTGCATTAAAATCATGTGCCCTCTGCACCAAGCGAACTGCCTGTTGCAAATACTGTTTCACGATGAACTGTTGATCCTGGGACGGGTCTAAATTGTTTAGTGAGATGGGAGGTTTGCTTGGTCCATGACATCCTACGCTGATCGCGATCAAGATGAATAACACGCCTGTCATACACGATTGAGAAAATCGATACGTATTCATCGGCCGACCCCCTTTGAGATAATGGGAATAAAATTTCCTCTATTACGTCTTTCTCGCAACGACTAAGACGTTTAACCATTGTTTCTTAATGTTCTTGAATATCAAATTCTATACCAGATGTTTCAGGATGAGATTTTTCACGAAAATCGTATAAATTCAGAGAAAATTTAGGGAAGTGCTACATGTGCGATATGGCCTTGAACTCGTCAAGCCGTGCGATTTCCCACGTTCTCGGTGTTCGCATTCGCTCCACTCAAGCTCTAATCGGCAAATACGACAAGACCCGCGCGGTAGATGTTGAACCGTACGGAAGTTATTTCAAACGGCTATAGCGAGGCCTATCACGAGTTGAAGGGCAGGTTTCTTCTTATGACGTGCAAACTGGCCAAGGCCAGAGGGTATGGCTGGACCGTCAAGTGGAGAGCATGGTCTACGCCTTGATGCGTTCCAGAGCCATGCGGTTAGCGACAGTCAAGGGAGGTAGGTGATCGCGTAGTGACGTCGTTAAGATCTGATGAACGGTATGGTGGATTTTGGCAATCCAAGGAGCCACTCGTCGTTGGTGCAAAATTTCGCGCACCACGAGCTGGATGAGCCCCCCGGCATTCAGGACGTAATCCGGCACATGAAGGATGTCGCGTTTCATGACACGATGTGGGTCATGTTCTTCATCGGAAAATTGATTGTTCGCTCCTCCGGCGATGATTTTGGCTTTGAGTGACGGAATGGTCTTGGCATTCAAGACTCCTCCGAGAGCGCACGGCGCAAAAAAATCTGTGGAAACGCGATGAATTTTTTCTATTGGAACAATGGAGGCATTCCAAGCTTTCTGTGCCCGCATGGTACGTTTCGGATGTAAGTCGGCGACGATCAGCCTGGCGCCTTGTTTAGACAAAAGGCTTCCCAAATGCCATCCCACATGACCGATTCCCTGAATCGCCACGGTTTTTTCGCGCAGATCTTGAGTGCCGTAGACGAGCTGACTGGCGGCCTGCATACCCGCCAACACGCCTTTAGCTGTTGAGAGGGACGGGTCTCCGCTGCCGCCATGCTTTCCTGTCGTTCCCGTGACATGGCGGGTCTGTTCCGACACCACATTTAAATCTTCAGGGAGAATCCCGGAATCCTTCGCCGCGATGTATTTTCCATCGAGTGAATCAATGAATTTGCCCATCGAGAGCAGCAAGGGACGCGTTTTGTCAGTTTCGGGATTGCCAATAATCACTGCCTTCCCGCCGCCAATTTCTAACCCTGAGATTGCAGCTTTTTTACTCATGGCTTCTGCCAGGCGAAGGACATCGTGGAGGGCTTCTCTTTCAGAGTTGTAGGGCCACATGCGAATTCCTCCTAATGAGGGACCGCGCCGGGTGGAATGGACGGCAATAATCGCATGTAAATTGCTGGACGGATCTTTCCCCGCTACGACGGTTTCAAACCCTTTGATCTTTAGGCGTTGAATGTTGATCATGATCGTGAGGCAAGCTTTTCTGTCATCTTACGCGGGATTGTATCCTATGACAAAGGATCTCAATGAAGAAAATGTAGAGACACTGAGGGAGTCAGCCTTGCTAGGATAACCGGAAATCAAAAGCCAAACGTATGCCCAGTCTGGGTAGCGACAACGATACGTGCAATTGCCGTGTGGATGTCTTGACCTCCAAGGTCTCATGTCATCGCTGTTCTCTATCCTTGAGCTTCACCGATATGGCATACTCTTCGGCACTTGAGTCCGTTCGTCTCTGTCTACTTTTTTCGAAGGAACATGGTTGTAGGCTATGGTGCTAACAAAAGCTGTGGTCAAAGATGCATGCCCCTATAATTTCTCAAAAACTGGCAATGCCGTCACTGGGGTTGTTTATTCATTCGGGTCAGCAACAAAGGGGAATTGTTTATGGCAAATGAAGGGTACCACGAACCAGTTTCCGAGTTGAACGATGAGACACGAGATATGCATCGGGCTATCACTTCCCTTATGGAAGAGTTGGAAGCCGTGGATTGGTATAACCAACGCGTGCATGTCTGTAAGGATGCCGAGTTGCGTGCGATTTTAGAACATAACCGTGATGAAGAAAAGGAGCATGCTGCTATGGTTCTAGAATGGATCTGTCGGCAAGATGCGACCTTTCATAAGGAATTAAAAGAATATCTATTTACGACCAAGCCACTTGGGCATGACTGATGCTTTTCGTCTCAACGATGCCGCGTTGGGGACGTGGGGCCAGCCATTTTATGTGAAGGGGATGTGATGCTGCTCATCTTAACTCCAATCATCTTGCTTGGTTTTGCGTTTAATCTCTTTTTCCTCGGGGGAACCGGATTGAGTGCAGAGCCGGAGAAGGTAGAGCAATTCGTCAAGGCCCGGATTGAGATAGGCGAAATGATGACGGATTATTTTTCGGGAGGACGGGGGTATGGAGGCGGACGTCCATCGCCTGATCAGATGCGTGATATGCGAGAGGATATCAATGCGAAATTACGCCAGTTGTTAGGCAAACATGGGTTGACGTTAGAGGAGTATACCCGGGAAAGCTCCGGCATCTTTGCCGATAACGCGACGGTGCAAGATTTTCTGAGTCAGCATCCGGACTTGAAGAAACGCTATGAGGCTCTTCCCTTCGATCGAATGGGGACCGGTGGCCGGAGTGGGCGAGGCTATTAGTTGATGAAGAGTTATGAATGGACTTCATGCTTTGTGAGGCTACGTAGGTCGTAACGATCGCTGCTTCTCAGAATTCGTGCCATGGCCCACACGATACCTTCTATCCCATATCCTGTCATTGATTTTCTCTCCGGTGAGAGGACGTACCGTCGAAAATACGGTCATGCAGGGGGAGAAGCAATTGGTCGGGCGGTCGGGATCAAGCGTGGCTATCGGCCCAATGTTATTGATGCGACGGCTGGATTAGGGCGCGATGCGTTTGTTCTGGCGACGATGGGTTGTTGCGTACATATGATTGAGCGCTCAGCCGTTATCGCTCGTCTCCTTGACGGGGCGTTAAGTCGAGCCGCGAAGGATGAAACGATTGGCTCGCTCATTCAGGAAAAGTTATCACTGACGTATGGGGATAGTCGAAAAGCCATGTGGCTCGTTCCCTTTAACCCCGAGGTGATTTATCTGGATCCAATGTACCCTCCCAAACAAAAATCAGCACTCGTGAAAAAGGACATACGACTCTTGCAGCAGATCGTCGGGCCAGATCATGATGCTGCTGAATTACTTCTCTTGGCAAGAAAAATTGCGACTAACCGCGTCGTCATCAAGCGACCGGCATATGCGGAGTTTCTCGGACATATCAAACCTCACACGTCGGTCAAAACCAGAAAACACCGATTTGATATATATCTCACCTCCGCAAAGTCAGCCTCACACTGATGGTGTGCACGCTCTATCGAGAATCTATGGTATTGAGTCGGGCTCGTTTCTGGCTCGTGGCCTTTCTCGGCACAACGCTTTGGATTGGATGTGCGGCGCAGCCCGTAACGGTTTCCTGTCATACTTCTACTCCACACATTGATGATCTTCCCACGCGCGGGATTGCCGCGCATCGTGGAGGCCGTATGGGATGTCCAAGCAATACGCTTGGGGCATTTCAGCGGGCCATTTGTCTTGGCGTGCATCAGATAGAGTTAGATGCGCGGATGACCAAGGACCGTGTGCTGGTCATAGCCCATGATGATGTGATGGCAGATGTGGATGGAAATGTCCTGCGTATCTCTCAATCCACTCTATGGGAGGTTCGACGGTTAAACCTTGGGGCGTGCACGGATGGGGCAATGTGCGATCAGCATATTCCGACGCTCGAGGAAGTCCTTGCCATGATGCCGCTGAATATTTGGGTCAATCTTGATGTGAAGGAAAATCACCCTGAGGCCGGTCGCCTGGCGGTCGAAGTGGTGTCTCACGCCAATCGGTTACCACAAGTTATCTTTAGTGTGCGTGACAAGGCGGCTCCAGCCATTCGTCAATTCGAGGAAAAAACAGGCAAGCCTGTTTGGATTTCAAACATGAGTCGCAGGCTGTTCCGTCGCCAGTACGTCGATACCACGATTGCTTCATGCGATGAATTTATTCAGCTCGTCAATCTTCCTCTTTTGTTCCGCGGCAAGCCATGTGAGGATACTGTCAACCGTTTGAAGCAGGCAGGGGTTTTCGTCAATTATTCCTGGCTTCGCGAGGATAACGAATCGTCATTGCGAGATGAATTAGGTGACCTCTTTGAGCGCCGAGTCAATTTTGTCCTGGTCGATCACCCTGATGTCGCGATGCAGGCCGCCCACTCACTAGGCATCTCCCCCGTTGAACCCCGTTGGAGGGGTGTTCCGCCTTTTTCCTGCCCTGCACCGACAACTTGCGTACCAGCTCACTACTAATTCGCTAATTCAAGCGGAGAGTTCACGCCGAATCACAATCTTGTGTTAAAACTTTGTGATGGTCAGCGTTCTGAGTGCTTGCAGCTTCATAGAAATCTGTTCTTCGAGTTGCCGGATAGTCGAGAATGAGAGGGCCCATTCCCAGAGCATCACCCCTAAAAATCCTCCAAACGTATCGGCCATCAGATCCAGGGCTTCCAATTGCCGAAGGGGAGTGAACATTTGATGAAATTCATCGGCGAGTCCAAAGATGGTGACCGCACAAACCGTGGTGAACGCAGCAGCGGTTCCAAGCTGAGGACCCCATGTAGCACGGATCGCGCGGTACATGAGTAATCCGAGTATCGTATATTCGGCAAGATGATAGAGTTTGTCGTTGATTCTCGTGAACACTCCAATTGGAACGGAAAAAAAGGCGTGACTGAAATTTTCCAAGTGGATTTTGGGAGTCGAGAGCGATGAGAATAGGGTAATTGTCCCAGCATAGAGTAAGAGCGGAAGCCAATAGCCGATGAGGCGGACGATATCATTTTCTTGCATGTGACCGTTGGGAGGCGGGAGATTTTCCGCGTTCTCCGCGATGTCATAGCTGTTTCTTTTAACGGGCTTTTTTGATGATCCGTCCACTATTTACTCTCCATGTTTACCAGCGGTTTGCAACCGCTTGTTTGTACCATACGAGTTCATCAATATGACAGCAACAGGAATGTATGATGAGATATGATGGACAATAGAAAATAGTCTCTACGGTTTTTTCGGAAAAATGAGGCCAATTCATGATCTCGGCCAATATCTTTGGTGTCGGGTGCTGGATTCTGTCTGCAGATGCGGAAGATAAAGCATGATGCGTGCCGGCATGGCAGACGGTTGTGTCAAAACGCTCTTCAGAAGGCTGTCGAGGATGTTCTTGAATAACGCGTCGTGAACCTCAGGGAGAACGCACGGTTCCTCTTTCCGAATGCTGGCAGATCTGGTTTTGTTTGTTCATCTTGCATTCATCGTCTTCGTGTTGTTAGGAGGACTGTTTGCCTTGCGCTGGTGGTGGATTCCCTGGATTCACCTTCCTGCGGTACTCTGGGCCGTCGCACTGGAATTCGGGGGGTGGATCTGTCCACTGACCCCTCTGGAGAATTGGCTCAGGCAGGCCAGTGGTGAGGCTGGGTACGCGGGAGGCTTCATTGAGCATTATATAACGCCCATCATCTATCCCAAGGGACTGACTGATACCGTTCAATGGGTTCTGGGTTGTGTTGTTCTACTGATGAATCTTGGAATATACGCTGTCGTGTATTCAAAAAACGAAAATTTCATAAGACAAGCGAAGTTTCGTAAGCGGAAAAATTCTGGTTAGATTTGATATACTGTCTTTATTTACAAGGAGTTGCGCTGTGAATAGGTTGAAGGAGCAACTGTATCGATCCATGCTCGTGTTTTTCTTGATTTCGCAGTTCGCAGTTGGGGGCGTTCGCGCGTATGAAGAAATTCCTGTGAACAATGGAGCGTCGGTGAAAGGGACTGTGAAGTTATCCGGGCCGGTGCCATCGCCTCTTCGTTTCAGACTGACGATGGGCGCGTATCCGGAACATTGCCGGCCTCTTGCGGATACGGATGGAAATGTCTTGTTGCCTCGTGCCAGGGTATCAAAAGACCAGAATGTTCAAGATGCTGTCGTCTTCATTCAGGGACTGGAGCGTGGAAAGCCACAAGGCAAAGAAGGGCCAAAGCTGACGGTCAATCGTTGCCAGTTTGATCAATTGGTGTTAGCTGGAATGGATGGAACGGCATTGTCCCTGGTGATGAATGACACGGTCCTGCATCCGTTACGGGGATGGGAAATGCTGAATGAGGGACGAATTCCCTTGTTTCATTTTCCTACCATGGAAACGGGGGAAGAACAATCCGCCAAACTCACGACTCGACGCAGCGGAATGGTGAAGGTTGAATGTGATCAACATCGATTCATGCAAGCGTGGATTCTTGTTCCGATCAATCCATATTTTTCCAAAACCGATGAGGACGGTCAGTTTCAGATTGACGACATTCCACCCGGTACCTATACAGTGAGTGTTTGGCACCCTTCCCTCGGATATCTCGAGCAGCCCTTAACCGTCGGGGCCAATGAACAGCAATCGCTGACATTTCAATTTCACACGACACATCCTGAAAAGAATCAGGTTCAATAGGATTGATCATGAAGACGAAGACAAAATTATTAGTGAACGTTATTGGCATCGTGCTGATGCTCACAGGCGATTGTTTGGCCTCAGATTCAGCTCCCAATATTATCAAGTTCGATAATCAATCGGGTCGAAATGCCGTCGTCAGAATCATCGGTCCGACCAAAACCGTTGCTAAAATGCAGCGTGATGAAACCCGTACGGTCCGGGTGAAATTCGGCGAGTACCACATTCTTGTACGGTACGGAGATAGTGCCAAAGAATATACCTACACCAAGAGCGCGAGATTTACGGTGGCGAAAACGGATGGAAAGTTCTCAATCATTACCTTTATACTCCATCGCGGAGGGGAGGGGACGTTTGACTCTTTGCCGGTGTCCGGTGAAGAATTCGAAAGGAAGCCCTAGCTGAGCCTTTTTAGGGAGATCATGAGTTTACGGATTCATGTAGAAGCGATCTACGAAGGCCTGCGTGCCTTACTCGGGACCCATGACTCAGAGCTGGTGCAAGCGAAGCTTGAACGTGGACTGCGACATATCGTCCCTCATTGGAGTGAGAACATCCCCGATTGTCCCGGTTGGTATTGGTACAAGGCTCCAGGCGTGAGCGATCCGAAATTACTGCTCGTCAGTCATGGCCGTATCGATACGAAACTGATGGCGGACTTGGGTCCACCTCACCACCTTGTGGATGTGCAACGGATAAAAGGGACATGGGCTGGCCCGATCGTCCCACCGACGGAATAAGAACCTTTCCCCAACTCATGGCTCATCGTGTAAATCGCCTCTTTATTCGCGACCCAGTGACGACATATCAATCACGAATCGAAAGCGAACATCGCCGCGCATGATCCGTTCATAGGCTTCGTTCACTCCTTGAATCGGGATGATTTCCACCTCTGATTCGATGCGATTCTCAGCGCAGAAGTCGAGCATTTCTTGCGTTTCCGGTATTCCGCCAATGAGTGAGCCCACCATGCGACGCCTTCTCATGACGAGTGGAAAAGCGCCAAGGGGTGTAGGTTGTTCAGGTGCTCCAACCAGGATCAATGTCCCATCAGTTTTGAGCATTTCCAGGCAGCTGGTATAGTCATGAGGAGCAGAGACCGTATCGATAATAAAGTCAAAACGACCGGCCAACGATGCGTTCGACGCTTGTCCATTCACCAGGGCAAAGTCTTTGGCTCCTAACCGTGCGGCATCTGGTTGTTTGGAGCTCGAACGGCTCAGGACGGTGACTTCAGCGCCTAGGGCATTTCCGAGTTGCACGGCCATGTGTCCGAGACCCCCGAGTCCGAGCACGCCAAGTTTATGGCCGTGTCCCACGTTCCAATGCTTCAGAGGCGAATAGGTCGTAATGCCGGCACATAAGAGGGGCGCTGCCCCAGCTGCAGTCAGAGAAGTCGGAATATGGAAAACGAACCGTTGATCGACGACAATGTGAGTCGAATACCCTCCGTATGTCGGCTCTCCCGCTTTATCTCGGCTGTTATAGGTAAAGACGAGCCCATCCTGGCAATATTGCTCGAGTCCCCGTTGACACGAATGACAGGTTTGACAGCTATCGACTAGACAGCCAACGCCAACCGTTTCCCCCGGATGGAAGCTTTTGACATCGGTCCCAATGGCGAGCACTGTCCCTACGATCTCGTGGCCAGGGACCATCGGAAAGATCGATCCACCCCATTCGTCTCGTGCCTGATGAATATCAGAGTGACAGATACCACAATGGCTGATCGTAATGTGGACATCATTTGGTCCAATGGCTCTCCGTTCAAAACGAAAGGGTTCAAGGGCTTTTCCGGCTTCTAATGCTGCGTAACCATTTGTCGAAGACATTGGAGGCTCCTAGTTGGAGAATGGAATGTGTGAAGCACGTGTTGAATTGATGAGAACGAGCCTTCATCATGACATACTGGCTGATGAATCGTCGAGTTCAATAAGAAACTCACGCCTAAGAGGGGGAACGTTATGCGTTATGTGCATCTTGGTCGATCGGGATTAAAAGTCAGCCGCATGTGTTTGGGGACGATGAATTTTGGCCCCCATACGACGGAACCAGATAGCTTTGCCATCATGGATCGTGCGCTGGAGTTGGGTATCAATTTTTTTGATACCGCCAATGTCTACGGGTGGAAAACGGGGGAGGGGATTACCGAACAGATCGTCGGGCGATGGTTGGCGCAAGGACAGGGCCGTCGAGACAAGATCGTGTTAGCCACGAAGGTATTTGGTCGAATGGGGGAATGGCCGAATCAATCACGGCTTTCGGCCCGTCACATCAAGCAAGCCTGTGAAGGGAGCTTACGACGCTTACAGACTGACTACATTGATCTGTATCAAATGCACCATGTGGATCGTGAATCACCTTGGGAGGAAATCTGGCAGGCCATGGAGCAATTATGCCGCGAAGGGAAGATCTTGTATGTTGGGAGCAGTAACTTCGCCGGATGGCACCTTGCGCAGGCGCAGGAAATGGCCAAGAGCCGGCATTTTCTTGGCCTGGTGTCAGAGCAGAGTTTGTACAATCTCAACGATCGTATGATTGAGCTTGAAGTCATCCCTGCCTGTGAAGCGTATGGCATTGGCCTCATCCCCTGGAGCCCCGTGGCACGCGGATTACTGGCTGGATCACTCAACCATGTCAAGAGCGGCCGCAGAGCGGATGAGGATTTACAAAAAGATGTTGAGAAATACCGTCCTCGCTTGGAGGCTTATGAAAATCTATGTGGAGAGTTAGGCGAAGAACCAGCCAATGTCGCTTTGGCCTGGCTGCTTTATCAGAAAGCCGTGACATCACCCATCGTTGGGCCTCGGACTATCGAACAGCTAAACGGGATAACAAGCGCGTGTAATATTTCACTTTCAGATACTACTCTCGAGCGATTGGATGAAATTTTTCCTGGTCCTGGCGGCCCTGCGCCGGAAGCCTATGCCTGGTGAACCGCACAGAGCCGGGTCGCTTCAGTTTTGTCCTGAAGCGACCGGATCACAATCACCACGAAAACTTACTTGCCTGTGTGTTTCACGTAGAGGAACACGTTGTCGGGAATTTCACGCTTAATAGGCGTATTTCGACGAATCACATCAGCGAGGGTGGTTCTATTGAAACGGGCAATACGTTTGGGCGAAAAGGCATTCTGGTACCAGAATCGATCGCCATCTCTTAAGCGTTCGAACTGGTCTGTGAGAATGGCAAAGAACAGCTCTCCCACCATGGCCTGTCTGTACTGGTCCTCGGCGAGACCTCCTACCCAGAGATCGACTTGTTCCACGGAAATATAGGCGTCGGCGAGCCGCTGCTGTAGCTGAGTGTCGGAAGTTATATCAGCAAATGTCGTAGCGGGTGATAATCCCATGGCAATGCGGGCATCGTTATAACTGGGTAAGCCATGGTCGCGACCGCGTTGAATGTTGAGGGATGCCAGATCGAATCCGCCAGAGCCAGGAGGACCGAATAGAAAGTTTCGGACATCGTCGATTACGTAGGGGTCGATTTCTTGCGCCTGCTGCTGGGAGAGTCCCCGGAGGATGGGGGCGATGCCTCCTTCGTCAGTAATTCGCCAGGGAGCAAAAAATGCGTCACGAAGTGCCAAATGACCGGCCTGAATCGGTTTGCCGTTTTTCTTTAATCGCAAAAGCTGTGGAGACAGCATGCTATGACCCAGTCGATAGGCTGCAGTCGAAAAAACATTCGCGATGCTCGGGTTTACCCAAGGTCTGTACCCACGATACGGGCGAAGCGCATGTTTGCCTAGCAATACCGGAAGAAATTCGTTATAGGTAATGACTTGAATAAGCGCGCCCACTTGCCGTCGTGCTTTCTCGTAGATTTCATCTCCCGTCAGGGTTTCATGTCGCTTTCTGATTTTGTTCGCAAGACGATTGTGCTCTCGAACGAACAGGGTGTGCATGGCGGTGAGGCCGATTTGTTCGTTGGCCCGAATGTCCCCGGCTAAGAAGAGAGTTGGGTCCGGTCCTCCGGCATTCGGCAACCCGTCAATATTATAAGGAAGGAATCGTCCTGCGCTCATTTTCAGTCTGCCTGTTCCATCATTGGTGCGAAGAGCCTGAGCGCGAACCGGATCCGATCCGTAGACCATGGATGCGTCGAGAAATGCAGTAATCTGATTCATTTGTTGTCGTGGACTGGAGTCGGGACGATATTCCGAGCGGACGAACGGGATGATTTTAGTGCCGGTGGCACTAGGATCAAAGTATCTATCACCGGTTGGGACAGGAATGTCGAATGGTTCGTTTGGGTGTGCGCTCTCTGTCAGGTCAATATCATGATCGATAAATTGTCCCCACTGCCAGAGAAAGTCTGTTGCCCGTTTCGAATTGTAGGTTGACTGCATTTGCGACACGACAATGTTCGAAATCATACGGGCGCTCGGCCGTGTGGCTCCTGACGGAGTACCTTGTGCGTCCGCATAGTCAGCATCCATGAGTCGCATCAGTGGAGTATTCGTGCTTCCCCACTCAGAATTGTGAAGATGATTGTGGGTTCCATCTATCGAACGGGGTTCGAACGCATGAAGTTCTGATGCCCCGAGTCCCAATAGAGTCGTCAGTGTAAGACCCGCGATGAACATGTGCGTACTGGTAGCAGAGCCACATGGTGTTCGTGGTACATGCGATCGGTAACGTAACATGGTGTTCTCCTCTTGCAATGGTGTGGACTGTCTGTTGGGGACTTTTCCCGTTAAACTGACTTCTTGGTTGACATGCCTCATTCGTCACAGAGGGAATGCTCGATGATTCTCCCTGGTTCGTGAATGTCCAGTCACGGTAGGCAGTCGACCTCGTCGCTCACCATCCCTCGAAAGAGTGGTGGCGTGACCAATCTCTCGCTACGGAGATGACTATTCACCATGATGTGCAAAGATTCATGAATATACGGGAAATTGCGATCGAATGCGGTCGTTGAAGGAATGTGGAAAGGCCTAGGAGGATATCAATGGGAGATGAAGGAAGAACCCAGGGCTTGTTCAACGGGGAATATTCTATGCTTTTTCGTGATGTTTTTTGTGATTGTCTTCGATCGTACCGGGGAGTCAGGCAGCGGATGGGTATCGAATATCAATTCGACTTTTTATTTTCCAGCTCTGTCCAACGAGTATAAAGTCGTTCGACAGTCTGCTCGGCGGCGGAGAGAGCGTGGATGGCGTCTTGCAATTTCGTATGATTCGTGACCACGTCCGATCTCTCGATTTCTTTCAGGCAGGCATCGCGTTTGGTTTCGGCCTCGATGATGCGAGCTTCCATCGAGTCGTATTCCCGTTGTTCGTGGAATGACAATTTCTTGGTCTTAGCTTTCGATTGTCGGTGGTCTTCGAGCGGTTCTTGTTTCTCTGGTTTCTTAGGCTTGGCTTGTCGGTTCCGAAGCCATGATTCCCATTGTGCGTAGTCTGCGAACAGTCCAAACCCGCCCTGACCATCGAGCCCGATGAATTGTGAGCATACTTGGGTGAGCATGTAGCGGTCATGCGTGACGAGGAGCAAGGCCCCTGAAAACTCGAGAAGGCTTTCTTCTAAGGTTTCGCGTGTGGGGATATCAAGGTCATTGGTGGGTTCATCCACGATTAACACATCGGCTGGTTGCAACATGAGCCGGGCGATGACTGCGCGAGCCTGTTCACCCCCCGACAACGATTTCATCGTCAGATCCAGTTGCTCAGGCTGGAAACGAAACCGTTTTGCCCAGGCCGTGATGTGAATGGCTTTGCCGCGGTGCTCGACCGATTGTCCGGTATCCGAAAGCATCCGACGCAATGTGGTCTCCGGATCGATGCGCTCACGGTTTTGATCAAAATAGACGACCTGAAGTTTTTCAGCATATCGAACGCTCCCATGATCCGGTTCGAGTTCTTTGGCGAGCAATTTTAAAAGCGTGGATTTCCCTGAACCGTTGTGCCCCACGATGCCCATCGCGGTGCCGGGTGTGAGGAGGATGTCGAGGTTTCGAATGATCGTTCGTGCTCCGAAGGCTTTAGAGAGTGCCGTGGCTTCGATTAACTGTTTAGTCTGCCGTCCCGAAGAGACGAAATCGATCGTCGTCTCGTGTTGGCGCAGACGTGTCGCGGTCTCCGCGAGTTCTGCCTGCAATGCGTGAGCGGAATCGATCCGAAATTTGGCCTTGCTCGTTCGGGCCTTTGGCCCACGTCGCAACCATTCTTCTTCTCGACGGACTTTATTTTCCAAACTTTGAGCTTGTTGTCTCTGAGTGTGATGATGGGCTTCTCGTTGCTTAAGAAACTGGGTATAGGTTCCTGTCACGAAAAACATTCCATTGACGTATCGTGCATGTATTTCAGCGATTTTATTGGTGGCATGTTCAAGGAACCACCGGTCGTGGCTGACCATAATCCAGGGCCATGGTGCGCGGGTCATCACCTGCTCCAACCATTGTAAGCCCTCAAAGTCGAGATGGTTGGTCGGTTCGTCCAGCAACATGACATCCGGATTTTGGATCTCGCCGCAAGCAATCGCCAGTCGTTTTTTCCATCCACCCGACAGGGTGTGCGTCAGTTGATGGGTATCATCAAATCCGCTTCGCCCTAAGAGTTCTCCCACACGAATGCTCGCCTCTTCTGAAGGCACGCCAGAAGCCGTTGCGAAACGTTCCAGCTCTTCTCGGACCGTGGCATTGGGCCTGAATACCGGCTGTTGAGGAATATAGGCGATGCGGAGATGCTGCCGGCGAGTGACTGAACCTGCATCGGATGATTCTTGCCCGGCCAGGATTTTGAGCAACGTGCTCTTTCCCGAGCCGTTCGGTCCGATAAGACCTATGCGATCCTCCTCAGAGACCCCGATTGTGACGTTGTTGAAGAGTTGACGAACGCCAAAGGCCTTGGACAACTGCTGTCCGTAAATGAGGGCAGACATACCGAACAGGACTTACTCGTGAGCCAGGGACATATTGGTGCTCAGGCGTGAAAAGATCGGTGGATCATCGTTGGCGCAGAAATCTAGGGCGATCGCGAAGGGCCACCATGCGAATTAAATCCCGCACTGACAGGATGCCGACTATTTTTCCGTTTTCGGTGACTGGGAGATGTCGGATCCACTTTTCTGCCATGAGGTCGCTGGCATCATGAACCGTTCGGTTGATATCGATCCCAATGATGGGCTTATTCATGATCGTGCGGGTTTTGATCTGTTGTGGATCCAATTCTTCTGCGATGACCTTTTGAATGAGGTCTCGTTCAGTGACGATCCCCGCCCATTCACCGTTTTCCGTCACGAGTAGGGCTCCAATATGTTTATTCGCCATGTGAGCCGCTGCCGTGGCGACGGTTTCTTCTCCCGCGATCTGCTCAATGGCTGTTTGCATGAGCACGCTGAGTGGGCGATAGACGTCATCCAAGTCGCGAATTGGGCCGGATTCCGCGTAAACAAAATGCCTGACGAGATCACGGATAGAAATCATTCCGACGATTTCATCTCCGTCAGTGACACACAGATGGCGAACGCCTTGGCGTTCCATCACATGACTGACATCGAGCATGGAACGGTGAGACTCGATCGTTTGTAGGGGGCTCGCCATGATCTGCCGGACCGTCCACCCCTTTTCAGTCGAGTCATGTGACATGCCCCGCCGCACAAGGTCAGTCTCGGAGACCAGGCCGGTAATTTGGTGATCGTGAGCCTCCGACTCTTTATCGTGCACGACTAGACAACCGATCCTGTGTTGAGTCATCTTTTGAGCCGCTTCGATGAGACTTGTTTGCTCGTTCACCATTTCGAGGGTTTCTTGCATGAAATCAGCGACGCGGGCTGATGGAATGTCGGTCATGAGGCCTCCTGTTCTTGCGCAACGTATGATGGTGTCTCAAAGAATGGTCTGCGATTTATGAATGCGCCGCGAATATAGCATATTTTCAAGAAGGGAGACAGTTGAAAGAAGAAGAATGCGTGATTCTATGTCGAGGCTCAGGCGTAGAACTCGACTGAGGAAACATTGACGAGACAGGCGGTTGATGTCAAAAAACGATGAGGTGGTACAGCAAAAGGCTTTAAGGCTTCTTGAAGCTAAAATGGAGCGCTGTGTCCCTTTGTGGCGCAATGGTGACTGTGTGTTCTTGGGTTCCCAGGATCGGGTGCCAGGCCACAAGGTGATAATCACCAGGAGGGATGCCGTCGATATGGAACTGTCCGTTCTCATCGGAAACGGCAAAATAGGGATTGTCCACGACGTAGAGCCAATTTTCCATGAAGTCATGGCGGTCACAGGTAAGAGCTACGACGCCAGGATCAGGCAACTTCTGTTCGGTGAACGTTTCTTCGATAGTCGAGGAGGGTTGAATGCCGCGGTTGTGCACCGTTTTCAGGATCGTAGCCTTCGTTCCTCGCTTGACGTAGGTGTGAAGCGTGTGTTTGATCGAGTCCCGGTTTGAAAAGCGAACCGGCTGATCACGCGCCACGACCCCCGTGAAGGGGCCAAAGTTACAGTTCTCAGTCCGAACGTTCAATGCGAGCTGCTTACCTGCCTGATAATGAAACTCTCCTTTTCCAGGACGATTCGCATGCAGCGTTTTTTCTTCAAAGGCTTTTCCGCCTGTCACATGTTGCAGGGCCAGTACAACTCCCTGTAACCGTCCATTGTGTACGGAGACCTTGGTTAAGGATCGTTGTGACCCGCAAATCTCCGGATTTTTTTGGACCTCGAATGTTCGTGGAGCCGGGACATGTCCTGAAAAGGATACCGTTCCCGTGAGTTTGCCTGGATCATTCACCTCGACGATTTCGTAAGCCGATGTGGCAGACCAGAATCCCAGGGTGCACATAAAGCCGATCAGTCCTACGCGAGATATCCGTGTCATCGTTGAACTCCTTTGGCTATCGTCCCGGCCCACAAAACATGTTATGGGTACCTCTAAACACTGTTCTTTTCCGCGATGGCGGTGTCAACTGCGTGCTCAAACCCTCATGTATTCCTGCATATACTGCGGTTATCCGCGCGCGGCTTCCTTGCCTTCCCAGAAAAATCCTCGTTTTTAGAGATACCCATATGAATAAAACGTTGTCACTAATTAATGACCTGCCAGCCAAACATGACCATCCAGTCGGTTTCAAGCTGTGGACCGTCTAAGTTTTGATAGATCGGTACGCCACCTTCGACCCCTACTCGATGTTCTAACCCAAGAATCTCCGGCAAGAGGAAGTTCACGCCTCCTGTGATGTCAAGCCGCTTTCCACCTCGAAGATTCGGGTCGGCAGTAAAGACCAATTGAGGTGAAGTCGGTCTCGTGATTCTCGTATCTTGCCCGTCGTAGTCAAACCACTGGTGCCAGCGAAAACGAACGGAATTACTGATCCAATTCGTCCAGGCGTACGCCGCATATCCATTAACTTCATATTCGTCACCTTTGGAATAACCGGCTTTATTGCGTGCAATCCGGTACGTCCCGACGGTTTGAAAACCCCAGGAGAAATTGTCTTTAGCTCCCCCGTAGGTGATGCCGGGAAGTACTTCCACCGTGCCTGAGCCCAATTGCATCGGATAGGGAAGCCGTATGGATCCGAGCGGAGTCGTACCCTTTTGAGTGATGTCGCCAGTCGGCAGGCTCACGGTGAAATTAAAATGAAAACGATGGGCCCCGATGCTTGGGGCTTCGAACGCGTATAGCCTCCATAGAGACCCAATCTTGAGGTCTCCTGCGCCTTCTGAGCGAGTCTGAAATTTAGCTGCACCTAGCGGCATGCCGGCCAGATGATTCATCGTATTGCGTATATATGGCAACATCGCCGTCACTGTGAGCGTCTCATTCACGCCATACATGGCCCCAAACATGTGCATCTGCATACGCATGTAGGTTGGAACCACCGCGTAGCCCCGATTTCTGACGTCCAGGTGAGACAAACTCGAGGTTCCATCCCGGATTCCATCCATTTCCATCTGCATGTAGCGATAGGAGAACATGAGCTCGCCGATATTGTGTGTATGTTCACCCATCATGCCTATCGGGCCATGTGAATCTGCCCGCTCTGGTGTGTAAAAGTTTCCAACTGTTAACTTCTCACCCTTCTTCGCAAGTTTCTGCGAAAGCGACTCTTCAAAACCATCAAGCATGCCGTCGAGCAGGGCGGCGGATACGTGGTTGACACACATGGTCATGGCCAATGTGAATGCACAACCAAAAGAAAGGAAGAAGCGAAACATTGTCAAAGACCTGATTCGTAAATGATAGTACTTGTCCAACATGTTGCTTTTTCAGACTCCAAAAATAAAATAAGAAAAGTATTCAATAATGTAATAGCAATGTAATAGCGATCGAAAATACCGAAAAAACGAATGCTTAAGAACATCCTTGCCGTGAAAAGCTTACAACGCTGGAGACGGCAGGCTCATGGCGACTCGATCGCTAAAGATGTACTGTTTGAATGGTGAAAACTTTTAGAATGGTGGAGCCCGGGACTGAGAAAAACGTGAAACAAGAAGATCCACTGAGGAAGGGAACACGTTTTCGAAGGCCAGAGTGGCAAGCATGGGGACGCGTAATTCAAAGTCCACGCTTTGCAGAATGTGTCCCGCTGCACACATCCATGAACAAATGTTGCTAGTATGCGTGCTGGCTTTATGATGTGTGTGGTGGGTGCTGTGATCCGCAGCCTGTGACGATAACGCGCTGCTCACGAACATAAAGCACGCAAGCAAGGCGAAGATCATGAGGGGATGTTGAAAGCGTTTCATGGCGCAGTTACCTGTAGCGGTATCGTACGTATACTTGTGAAGGCCTGTCAAGCAATGAACATGAACATGACGCATTTTCGTGCAAGTACGTCTATCATGTCTCTATCGTCGACGACGCTTCAATCATCTTCGCTGCATGACAGCCGGCAATATGTCCTGTCGACCATGCCCATTGAAAATTGAATCCACCGATACGGCCGTCGCAGTCGAGTATTTCGCCAATCAGGTACAACCCTGGTTGGCGACGCGATTCCATCGTGCTGACATTGATCTCAGAAAGAGGGACACCTCCAGCCGTGACTTCCGCATGATTCCATCCGCGAGAGTCTACGACCGGGAGCGTTAAATCTGTCAATGCATGGCTGATGGTACGTCTTGTCTGACGTGACAATTCATTCAAGGGGAACCCGGTAACTTTGGATCTGTCAGAGATTGTTGAATGAGGGGCGATCTGGTCCGCTACATATTCATCTAGTGTAACGGCCACTCTATGTGGAAGGTGTGTGGAAAGGTGGGAGGCCAGATTTTTGGAGCGGGACTTAGGTAGTAGCCATTGTTCAACCTCTGCAAAAGTGTGTTCGGGAAAGAACGAAATCGATAGTACAGGACCATCGCCTGCCTGGTGGGCCTTCACCCAAAACCGGCTGGCATCCATCACGACTGGTCCGCTTACGCCAAAGTGCGTCCAGAGGAGACTGCCGCTTCGACGGTCGATAACCCGATTCTGCACCCTGGTTGTGACAGCACACTGGTGAGAAATTCCGGACAGCGTCTTATGAAAAAAAATATCGGACAACACAAGAGGAACCAGGGCGGGATAACAAGCGGTAACGGTATGCCCGAGTTGTCTCACGATATCCCACCCAGATCCATCTGATCCGGTCTTTGGTAAAGATTTGCCTCCTGTGGCCATGATCACTCGCCGAGCCGTGATGACGCCACATGTTGTTTGAACGGCAAAGCACTGGCTGCGTTTGATCACCGAATGCACACGATGATTGGTCTTGATTTGGACCCCCAAGGCGCCGCATCGACTCAGTAGAGCGTTCAACACCGTACGCGCTTTGTTCATCACTGGAAAGATCTTTCCTGTTGGTTCTTGCTTAAGAGAAACGTCCATGGATTCAAACCATTGAACAGTCCTATGCTCATCGAAACGCTTCAAAATTCTCTCAACAATGCGCGAAGGTGCATGGAAGTCTTTAGGAGTCACGGTGGCATTCGTCACATTGCAGCGCCCGCCACCAGAGACCAGAATCTTGGCCCCAAGACTTTTGGCGCTGTCGACCAGCACAACTTTGAGTCCTGGCTGAGTTTCTGCGGAAAAGATGGCAGCGGCTAAACCAGCGGCGCCAGCTCCAATAATTGCGAGGTCATAGCGGCAGGGCATGGGATATGGAGATGAGTGCCAATGAAATGGGGGTAGGTGAGTCAAACAGTTTTTTGAGAGAGGACGACATCTTTATCCACGACGATTAACGTGGCCTTCCATTTTTTCGCTAGTCATTGAAACGTAAATTCCGAAAACACGCACACGGGAGTCAGGTCATTTTTATGATTAATGCCACCTCATAAACGACTCACGATCATGAACTCGTTTTGTCGATGAAAGCAGAAAAACTATGTCTCGTCGTGAGTCGTACAGGCCATGCATAAGAGAACGGTGGGGTCACATTCAATCTGTGAAATTTCGACTCGAAGTGTCTGCAATTTAGCCAGAAACATATCGATATGAGGTGAGGGTGATTCATGATGGCAGCAGCGTCTTGGGAGTGTACGGATTTGGAAACAACGCGTGGATTAACAGCGAGACAAGTCATCAACGCCGCCGTTCCCTCCGATTTTCAGCATCAATGTGAGGTGTCCGTTTGGCAGTTTGGACAGTTCCATATGAGTGGCTTTCTGCGAATTGGTTTCTTTCGTATCGATGATGAGACGGTCTCCGCTCTTTTGCACATCCCGGACATCCCAATTTCCTAAAGCGATTCGCTTATCCGCCGCATACATGCGCATGCCGTTTCCTTCGATTTGCATGTAATATTTCGCTTTCCCGCATCCACCGGCTCCCCACATGCCTTGATAGTCTTTTGAAATCGCTCCTTCAGCCGCTGAGACCGATTGAGCCATACTGAGCATGACGATCGCTCCGGCAACATAGATGCTAGTCCTCATTGATTTTCTCCTCCCGAAATATGAATAGGTTCCGCAAACTTCATTGAATCTATCTCACACCGTCAAAGCATGGTCTCTTCTCCCCTTGGCTTCCACTTCTTGGCCGCTTCCTTCGCTTCGGAAATCTCCTCTGCTGACATTTCTTGTTCGAGGACAATTAAGGCTTGGGTGGCTTGCTCGATGTCTTGCTCAGCCGACAGCGTCGCCCACATGTAGGCTTTGACATTATCCTTGGGGACGCCTTCTCCCTTGTAATACATCAGGCCAAGATGGCTTTGGCCACCACCATTGCCTTGCTCAGCTGCACGTTGAAACCACAGGAAGGCTTCGTGATAATCTTGTGCGCCACCAAGCCCGAGTCGATACATTACTCCCAGATTATTCTGCGCACGAGCATTGCCCTGGTCGGCTGCGAGTCTGTACCACTGGCGGGCTTTTTTATAATCTTGGGGAAGACCTTGTCCATGGCGATACATATACCCCAGCATGTTTTGTGCTTCGGCATTGCCTTGTCGAGCCAAAGGTTCCCAATATTGCAAGGCGACTTCAAAATCTTGGTTGAGATAGGCCTCTTCCCCATCAAGATAGCTCCCCGCTGAGAATGTTGGAAACGCAAGCAGGCCCAAGCATCCCATGGCGATGGCGATCAACGTGAAGGAAAACCATTTCATCATGTGAGTGTGCAATGATTAAAAGCCTATTCCGACGCTGACGCCGCCTCCCGATCCAATCCCCGTTCCGCCACCTCCGAAAATATTCCAATACGGACCGTTTTCCGAATAATTCGGAGGGGAATAATTTTCCCAGACATGCAGATGTCGAATTGTGAGTGTTGGATATTGGTAGTCCATTTCATCTAACGGGGCGACTTGAAAACCCGTGATCTTGCCGACGATGGTAATCCGTGTGTTCGGAGGAAGCGTTGCGGGATCGATGAATGTTTCATTGACTGCCATAAACCGACCGGCAGAGGCGGTTCGAGGATGTTCAGGCCTGTGCCAGTCATCGAGCGGAAGTTGTAAGACTTCAAGCTGTGTACCATTTTTTAAGCCTTCCACATGAAGGACTTCTCCGCCCAGTCGAACGAGTTTTCCTTGATAATGCGCTGGGTCTTCAGAAATTTCACGAAATGACAAATTTTCGTCAATTGCCGATTCTAGCGACTCAGGGAGCTCATACGGGGTTGAGGAACAACTCTGTAAGATCAACGCGCCAATGGCCAGGATAGTGAAAGACCAATGCCTCAACATGGTCGTACTATATCAGAATTTCTTTTGACATGTCTGTTGACTTTCTGTTCAAGACCCTATTTCATGCTACAATCACGGATAGATGACATTATGAAAGTGTGGTTTTTGCTTTTCATTCTTCTCGTCGGAATTGGGATTGGTCTTGGTGTGCCTTCGGTAGCGCCTAAGTACCTCGGGCCTTATTTTCCGAAAGGGTTAGCCACTAAACATTCGGGCGTACATGGGACCGTCGTCAAAAAGCAGTTGGAAGACGGTCGTCTTCTTCTGACCATATCAGCGCCAGATGGCGCGATCTTGGCAACTTTTGAAAAACAACTGACGGAAATATCGCTCTTAGTCGACCAGGGCGACTCTATCACGCTTGATGTGCAGGTCTACGCTCCATTCGTCAAGGATCCTCCCATTCTCCGAGTCAAAAAACCGGATAATGGTTTCTCTTCACGTACGGAGCTTGATGGTGAAGATTCAGCTTCCAACTCACCCGCTTCCACCCCTCAACTTTCCCCGAAAGAACCTGTCCCGTCTTCTGATGAACCGGACCTTTCCGAGACGCCTTCGAAAACGGAGTCAAAACCCGACCCGTTTTTTTGAGAAAATACCGTCTACCCATGCCCAAGTGACCGCATGGCTCTTGATCTATGATCTGCCTGACTGTCTCTATTTCCGTCCAGCCATAACTCATGTCAGACTTTTCCTCACGTCTTGGTCTCAGGTAAGATACAGCTCGTTTAGATTGTGTTAATGGAAAGGAATGAATTATGGACAGTAACGTTGGATTTCAAATCTCACTCAATATTCAAGGACGGTCTTGCCTAGTTCTTGGAGGCGAGGAAGAAGCGGTCGAGAAGATCGATCGAATCCTTGAAAGTGGGGGGAAAGTCACGGTCGTCAACCCGACACTCCATACCACGCTTCGGAAGTATACGGCCTCCGGAAAAATCATTCATCGAGGGCGAACATTTCGTACCACAGATGTGCAAAATGGGGTGGCCGTCGTGGTGAACACGGTGGTGAACGATCACGAGCTCGCGAAACAGTTATATGAACTGGCCAAGACCGAACGGTTCCTCGTCTGGTCAATCGATCAACCTGATCTTTCTACGATCACGATGCCTGCGCTTGTTAAGCGCGGGCCGGTACGGGTCGCGATCAGTACCAGCGGGGCATCTCCCTCTCTTGCCAAAGCCATGCGGAAAGATCTTGAAATACTCTTGGATGAAGAGTTTGGAGAATGTGTCGAATGGCTTGGTGCGGTGAGAAACGAGATGCGAAAGACCGAATCGAACGAAAAAGTACGCCGGAAACGGCTTCAACAACTTATCGAGGGCTTTCGACTGACCGGGACCATCGAGTATCCCAGGGCTTGGCAGGAACAACAAATGAGCCAGCAGGTCAAGGAGGCGTAAAACATGGTCTTGCTAGAATTCAGTATGTCCCCGCTCGGTAAAGGCGAAAGTGTCGGAAAGTACGTGTCGCGTTCCCTCGATATTATCGACAAAAGTGGGGTCGATTACCGTCTGAATCCCATGGGCACCGTCTTGGAAGGGGAGTGGGATGAGGTGTTCGATGTGGTAAAGAAATGCTACCAACGTATGAGTAAGGATTGTGGACGAGTCTCCTGTATCATTAAAGTCGACTACCGTCGAGGGAAAAAAGGTCGATTGGGAGGGAAAGTCGCTAGTGTGGAAAAACGACTGAAACGAAAATTGAAGACAACCTGAATGGACTTGGAGGGCTCCATAGCCTCAGGCATTCTCCTCGCTGACATAGACATGACGGGCCCTCATCCCTAAATTGCATATGATTTCATAGGGGATGGTGTTTAGCCACGAAGCCATTTCCTCCGCGCGAATCTCATCTTCTCCCTGCTCTCCGAGTAATACGACCTCTCCTCCGATGCTTGCGTGTGGAAGAACGGAGACATCCACCATCATCATGTCCATGCATATTTTTCCGACGACGGGGACTCGCTGTCCCTGAATCAAGACTCTACCGCGATTGGACAGGCTTCGAGCATACCCATGGGCATAGCCAACAGGAAGAATCGCTATTTTAAGCGGCTTGGTCGCTTGAAATCCACGGCTATAACCGACGTATTCTTCAGGCTGCACTGATCGAATCTGGACGATATGTGTCGTGATCTTCATGACCGGTTGCAGGGAGATCTCGTGTTGCTGAGTTGTCCGGGGATAACATCCGTACAACATGAGTCCTGGGCGTACCATGTTGAAGTGCGAAAACGGGTGATACATGATCCCTGCACTGTTTGCCGCATGGACCAAGGCGATAGAACGGTCAGATAGCTTGACTTGACTCATGACCGCTTGAAACCGTTCGAGCTGGACTCTCGTAAATTCCGGGTCGACGTTATCGGCATCCGCCAGATGAGTCATCAAACCCTCGATGGTCAGACTTGTCTGAATGTGTGGGTTTTCCAACAAGGGGATGAGACACTCCGGAGCAAATCCCAGTCGCCGCATGCCGGTATCAATTTTGAGGTGGACAGGGTAAGGAGTCAGATGGGAACTTCCCAACCATTCAGCGATGTGATGAGTGATTTCCTCGTTCGATAAGACGGGCGTGAGACGGTGCTCGATGAGTTCCGGGAGTTGAGCCGGCAGCAAGCCGCCCATCACAAGAATGGGTTGGGAAATGCCGGCCCCTCTAAGGGCGCAACCTTCTTGAACGGATGCCACGCCAAATCGCTGTACGCCAAGTTCGACCAACGTTTTGGCGATTCTGGTCGCACCATGTCCGTAGGCATTCGCTTTGATAATCGCGAGGATCTCACATGAGGAATGGATAAGGCGGCGGATTTCGGAGAGATTGTTCGCGAGAGCAGAGAGTTTGATGGTCGCGATCAACGAAGCACGTTCTGAGTTAACGGAGGTATTGGGCAGAGTTGATGGTGGTATCACAGACGTCTGTTTTAGATTTCGAGTATCTCCTCTTCTTTTTTCTTTATCAAATCATCGACCTTATGTATATAGGAATCCGTTAATTTCTGGTTTTCCGCTTCTGCGCGACGTAAGTCGTCTTCTGAAATCTCTCCGTCCTTTTGGAAACGTTTCAATTCATCATTGCCATCACGTCGAAACCCACGAATCTGCACCTTGGTATCTTCTCCATACTTCTTGCAGAGCTTGACCAATTCTTTGCGTCGTTCTTCACTCAGGGGAGGAATGGGCAAACGAATGATCTTTCCATCATTCGATGGAGTGATCCCCAGCTCGGAGGCTGTCACGGCTTTCTCGATGTCTTTGATGATGGCCGTATCCCAGGGTTGAATATGGATCAAGCGACTTTCTGGAACGGATAAGTTGGCTACCTGTTTCAAGGGAGTCGGAGTCCCATAGTAGTCGACGGTGATATGATCGAGGAGCGCTACCGAGGCACGTCCGGTACGCAACGTCGTGAACTCTCGCCGAAGATGGTCCAGTGCCTTCTCCATCAACTGCGTATATTTTTGAAGAGATGAGTGTGCCATAATCATCGCGTTCCTTTACTGAATCGTAGCATGTTGCGCGACCAAAGTCCCAATGGTCTCACCTTCGAGCAGTCTGCGGATATTCCCAGACGTTGTCAGATCAAAGACGATAATCGGAAGGTTATTATCCATGCACAGGGTGATGGCGGTCGCATCCATGACTTTAAGGTTTTTGTTCAGAACTGAGAGGAAAGGAAGTTCAGAAAACCGTTTAGCTTCTGGATGCGTGACGGGATCGGCCTCATAGATTCCATCGACTTTCGTGCCTTTCAGGATCACGTCCGCACCGATCTCCATCGCCCTGAGTGCAGCAGCGGTGTCAGTCGTAAAGTACGGATTTCCAGTTCCGGCGGCGAAAATGACGACCCGTTTTTTTTCTAAATGACGAATCGCGCGGCGGCGGATGTAACCTTCGGCCAATTGACGCATTTCGATGGCAGACAAGACTCTTGTCGCGATATCTTTCGCCTCTAACGCATTTTGTAAGGCCAGTGCATTGAGGAGGGTGGCCAACATTCCCATATAGTCAGCCGAGGCACGCTCCATCCCGGATGCACTTGCTGCCAATCCACGGAAAATGTTCCCGCCACCGATCACGAGCGCGATTTCGACCTCCATGCGCCGAACATCCAGAATCTCGGAAGCCAGGTTCTCAAGAATTTCAGGCTGGATGCCGTAGCCCTGTTCACCGGCAAGCATTTCTCCGCTGATTTTCAGGAGAATACGCCGGTACTTTGGAGGGTTCATTCCTGTCCCAACTGATAGCGAATAAACCGGGTCACAAGGATATTTTCCCCAAGCTTGGAGATCTTTTGAGTTAACAGATCTTTGATGGAGGTATTGGGATCCTTCACGAATCCTTGTTCTAGGAGGCACTGTTCTTGATAGAATTTTTCGAGCTTGCCAGTGACGATTTTTTCCCAGGCGGCCTCGGGCTTTCCGGTTTCCTTGGCTTGGCCCTGGTAGACCGATTTTTCTCTTTCGATTAACTCGTTGGGGATATCTTCACGCTTGACGTATGAAGGCTTGGCGGCGGCAATCTGCAAGGCCAGGTCTTTGGCCAGTTCTGAAAATTCTTCATTCCTGGCGACAAAATCAGTTTCACAGTTGATCTCGAGCATCACGCCGACCTTCGAGCCGGGATGAATATACGAATAGATCAACCCTTCCTTCGTCTCACGCCCAACTTTTTTTTGCGCAGCGGCTAACCCTTTTTTTCGTAAATGGTCAATGGCTTTTTCAATGTCGTTTTCATTTTCTTGAAGAGCTTTTTGGCAATCTAGGATTCCTGCCCCGGTCTTACCACGAAGCTCTTTCACCAAGGCAGCTGTACTAGCCATGAGTGAGTCTCTCCTTTGTCGTGACGTAGAGGTGATGTGTTGATTGATGCTTGAACGATTAGCCTGGGTGTGGTTACGGCGTTTGTACACTTTCAACGCTGTCAGTCGATGTACGGACTGACAGCATCTCCGCCATAATCCCATCCTCACCATCAGCCGAGTGTTCCTGTTTTTTTCGCAGTTCCAGACCTTCGAGACAGGCGTCGGCGATGCTTGCAGAAAACAACTTGAGTGAACGAATGGCATCATCGTTTCCTGGGATCGGATAATCAATCCCATGGGGGTCACAATTGGTATCGACGATTGCGATGACGGGGATACCTAAACGGTTGGCTTCCTTGACGGCGATATGCTGTATTCGTGTATCGAGGACAAATATACAACCAGGTAAATTGGACATCTCTTTAATGCCGTTTAGATACTTTTGTAATTTGGCTCGTTCTTTTTCCATGCGGACGATTTCTTTTTTCTTCAATCGTTCGTATGTTCCATCGGTTTCAGCCGCTTCAAGTTTTTTCAGTTGTCCGATACTTTTCCGAAGCGTTTGAAAGTTCGTTAACATGCCACCCAGCCATCGTTGATTGACGTAGAACATGTCACACCGTGTGGCTTCTTCTTCGACGATATCCATCGCTTGACGCTTCGTCCCCACGAATAAAATGGACTCGCCATTGGCCACGGTGTCTCGAACGAATTGATAGGCTTTGTTGAAACATTGGAGTGTGATCTGTAAGTCAATGATATAAATGCCGTTTCGCTCACCAAAAATATACGGTTTCATCTTGGGGTCCCACCGATTGGTTTGGTGCCCAAAATGTACGCCTGCTTCCAATAAAGATTTAATCGTCACCATGATAAGATTTTCCCACCCCCTTTCATGAGTTGGTTTAGACAGAATCAGTCATCTATAACCAATTTATTGAATCGTAAAATGAAACCCTTTGCTTGTCATTACCGCCACCTGTTCATGGTCCATCGTCTACGGGCGTTCCTGACGCCGCAATAGACTTAAAATACTTTAATATTCACAAACTTAGAAAGGGTAGCATAGCGACCATGCTAATTCAAGCGAGCTTGTTTTCAGAATCACGAACATATTGATGCTTCAGTGGCCAAGCAGACTTTGACTCACTCGTTTTCGCCTCGGTATAGTCGACGGGTTTATTCGCAATCATGAAGTGAGAGCAGAGGAGGTATTTAACAATGGTAGAAGTCCCTGTCAAACTATATATTCAAGGACTAGCTCAAAAAGCCAAAATGGCCGCACGACCACTAGCCAAACTCTCAAGCCAGAAAAGAACGTGCGCCCTTGAGGCAATGTTAATCGCTTTTCAGGAAAGCAAATCCTGTTTCTTAGAAGCCAACCGTCTCGATTTAGAGGCGATTTCCAAAGAGATTGATAAACAAATCTATCGTCAAGCCGTCGACCGTATTCGGGTCAGTGAAGACGATTTCACTCGTATGGAAGAGTGGTTTCAGCGAGTGGTTGAATCTGTGGACCCCATAGGAGAGGTGTCCAGGTTGTGGCTAACCGATGATGGGATGCAGGTAGGTCGAATGCGCGTTCCGCTTGGTGTTGTGGCCGTTATTTCCGACATGGCCCCTCATGTCGCCGTCGAGGCTTTTGCTATGTGTATCAAGACTGGCAATGTGTGTATCTATCGAGGTGGATCGGAATGGTTTCATACCAACAAAGCCATTGCCGATTGCCTGAGCACAGCTGGGACGAAAGCTGGTTTGCCGGAGGGGGCCATGACATTTGTCGATCGCCCGCAACCGGAAGCGGCCCTTGAGCTGATTCGATTGGTGAAATATGTCGATGCCGTCATTCCACGAGGAAACACTTCGATGCGGAAAGGTATCATGGGGCAAGCCAAAATCCCGGTGCTGGGATATGACGGTGGCATCTCTCATGTCTATGTCGACGGAGAAGTCGACATCCCACTGGCTCAGACCATAGTGGTCAATGCCAAAGTCCAAGACCCAGAAGCCTCGAATTCCGTCGATACGGTCTTGATACATCAAAAAGTGGCCAGACATATTCTCCCTGGACTCATGCGTCGATTGCTCGAGGAGTTTAAGGTCACGTTAACTGGATGTCCCAAAACGGTCTCCATGATGGGAATCATGGAGATGACCGGCCATTTGGGGATTAAAGATGCCGTGGAGAACGATTGGGGAGAGAAATATCAGTCCATGGCGATGAATATTAAAATCGTGACCGATCTTGAAGAAGCCCTTGGGCATATTGAAAAATTTAGCCCCGGCCATACTGACACGATCGTGACGCGAAACTATCAAACGGCCATGCGGTTCGTTCAAGAAGTTGATTCCAGTGCTGTCATGGTCAACGCGTCGACGCGTCTTCATGGAGGAGAGCAGATGGGCTTAGGGCCAGAACTTGGCATGAGTACAACGCCTTTTCACGCTCGGGGCCCCTTGACCCTGGACGCGCTCACGACTGAAAAGTTTGTGGCGTTGGGAACTGGCCAATTACAGCAACCCCATCCAGTCCCTCAGGCGTATCTAGATGCCATGATGCTGTCATCAAAGTTCTAGGCCCTGGGTATCCCCCTAGGAACGATAGAGTCGTATCACGGGCGACTGGGGACGAGCGTTCGATATTCCTTCCACTCGGTCGTGTCTTGTGGCTTCATGTGCTATGAAGGACTCTCTCTCGCACACTCATCATTCGCGTCTGATTTCCGAACATCTGGCTTCGTGGGGACTCAAGCGGTTTACCGATGAACCGGCCTACTTCAACTGGCAGCGCACGGTGCTCTCCAAAGAGCAACTTGAGTCTTTGCATGATTGCGCCACATCCAGGCTGAAGCAAGGCGATCCTAGCGCGGATATTCGCTTCTACGACTTGACTGCCTCCCCAGAAATTCTGCCTATTTTATACAGTCAACGTTATGATTATTTCGTCGCCGCCGGGCTCGCGATCGCGAAGCGGTTAGCCTCCACACGACAGGTGCTTGATTTTGGCTGTGGGGTAGGCATTCTGACCACGTTTTGGGCCACCTTGTTCCCTGATGTGCAATTTGTCGGTGTTGATCGATCCTCGGCATCTCTTGCCATCGCCACCCATGAAGCCACACGACGTCAATTACCCAACGTGCGTTTTGTGTACGCTCACCTTCCACACGATTCACTAACCGGCATGTTTGATGGTGTCATATGCACTCAAGCGCTGTTTCAGGCGGAAGATTCCCCAGGCTTGTGCAGTGATGACTGGAACACGTTTCATCGCCGTCAGGATTCAGCCTTGCAGCATCAGATAGAGGCGGAAACGGGAATTGGAGCGCGTTTGAATGAGCTGAGTCGAATTTTAGTGGAAGATGGCAAAATGTTACTCTGCGAAAAAGCCCGACACCTCGGACGAAGAATCGTATTGCAACGCGCACTTGCGGCAAGAGGTTTCCATAACCTCAGTGTTCCCTTCCCTCTGACTTTCGGCTCGTTTGGCGAACGAGTGGAAGACGGTCCGTTGTATGAAGTGGGTCGCAGGCCTTCCGAGGTTCGGGCTGTTTGGGATGAGAACCCTGAATGGCCGAAGGGACAAAGTGTGTATACGTGTACTGGCAAAACCGCTCGACGGATGGCCATCGCTATCGGTGCCATACAAGAAGAGTGCACCTCGGAGCCGCCCGAGGCACATTCTCAATCGTTTCAAACGTACCGGGGAATATGGCGCGAAGCGATCGTGTACGGCTACGTCTCTGTTGGGATGGATTTTCAGGGAATGATATTGGCGAGTCGAGAAGATGAATCCATCATCGTCGAATACTTTGAGCGGTTGAAGGCCAAGCGTGATCCTGACTTGCAAACAACGATTCGAACATTGTGGGGCGATGGACAAGGCGATGACAGTCAGGGTCCTATCCCATGCTATGAGAACCATACCCCTGCAGCACAACTCATTTGGGAGAGATTGCCTGCCCGATGTCTTCAGGAAGAAGAGACCTATCGATCGTCCGATGGACGCGCCATGCATCTTGAGCTGGGGGAATCAGGACCATTGACCTATCTTTACTGGGCGAACACACTTGATCAACGCCAAATCATCCTAGCCGATTCCTCCAATGCTGATTGGTTCGTCCGCTACTATCGCGAAGCCATTCATGAGATGAAGACGTCAGTTCGTGAGTCACCCCCCCGCTGATTCGCCTTATCGCCGGTCACGATAGATTCTATGATTACAGAGGACGCCAGCTTGTTTGCGTTATGACGATTCTGTATGCCAGGAGGGAAGAATTTGAAACGCTATATTTTTCTGATGGGCAAAGCATCCAAGCGCACGATACAGGGTTTCTTGTGAACTGGGGGGCAATGTTACCCATGCTTCTGAAACCGTGACAGACAGCACCAGTCCATCGTTCCACATGTGTGTCACAATGCCATCAGTCATGCTTTGAAATAAATGTTGGGTTGTGTGTTCCTGTTGGCAGGTGAAGAGGGAAGGGGAAAGGGGCGTTGGCTGAACGGGAACGACATGAATCGACAATGTCCAGACGAGAACCCCGATGACGCTTGCTGTGAACAATTTTCCGTACATGGACATTGTTGTGGCTTCTTCTCAGATACGAAAAAATCTTGAATCTGGAGAGTCTGTGACTCCCTCCGGCGTTTCGGACCGTGACCATTGTCACGTATCATCCGTCCTAGCGCATGAAGTCTAGTGTGGCGGACCTGGTGGTGGAAGGAAAATACCTCAAAGGTAGGGAACGTCCGCATCGGTCGTTGAGTCGTCGTTCCAAGATCTATAAGGAGGACACTATCCCTTTTTTCAAGTTTTTGCATTAACCAGCCGAAATACCTGCCGCTAGGTGCGCTCGAGGATACGTATGTCTACTAGAGAGCCGAAGCGATGACCTCCACGATTATTTTCTCTCTCACAGTCGCCCTCTATGTATTGGCCGCTCTTTTTGCGCTACGCTTAATTCGAGAGACCAAGAAAACGCTGCCATGGGTCTTGATTGGCGGAGCGTTATTTCTCTTGTCGAGTCAGGCCATGATACAGATATTCGATACGACTCACGACGGAGAAGGGCAATTTATCGCACTGGCGCATGCGTTGGTCAGTTTGATCATCTCATTGTTCATGGTCGCTGGTGTCGCATTGATCGCGCCCTTACTCCGGGCGTATGCACGCAACGAGCAACTTCGAGAAGTCCTCAAAGATCGAACGATGGTGATCCAACAACACCACGAGGATCAATTACGTTCACTCAAACAGATGCAGATTGCACTGGAAGTTGGAAAACCTATGCATATGGTCGTCGAGCAGGTGCAAGTCCTTACCCAACTCATTCAAGAATTCTTGGAAAACATGAAGTCGGGGTTAGTCGTCGGGAATAACTTTGGCATTGCACTCCAAGCGCTTATTGAGGAGATGACTGAAGAGGGTGAATTGCCAGTCCAACTCTCGATTGATCCCAAGTCCGCGGGATATCTCACCAAAGATCAGAGCTTTCAGCTCATGCATATCACCCGAGAAGCGGTCAGCAACAGCCAGCAGCATGCCAAAGCCAAAAAAGCCCGTGTGTCCTTGACAAGCGACGACAAGACAGTTGTTCTGGAGGTGCTGGATGATGGACAGGGGTTCGAGGTGGATTTGGTTGAAGCGCAAGGAAAGGGTCTGGGCAATATGGTCGCCCGGGCAAAAAAAATTGGCGCACGACTCAAGATCAAGAGCAAGCCGAAACATGGTGCGCGAGTCCATGTCGAAATCCCCATACAGCCTATGTCTGTCGCGGCAGAAACCTAACTACTCTTATTGTATAATTAACCTAGGGTTTTGTGTTTAGGTATAGGAAATCGTTTCCACTTCTCACAAAGGTTTCGTTCCACAAACTTCTACTTTGTCAGAGGAAAGAGGTTTCTTATTGGGTAGGAGGCCTCAACATGGGGGACCTGCTGATTGTTGACGAGAAAATTATGGTGGCGGTGGAGGGTCTCGAACCCCCGGCCCGCGGCTTATGAGTCCGCTGCTCTACCACCTGAGCTACACCGCCACGCGTTTCAGAAGAAGTCTACAACGGGAGGATTGACGCGTTTCTTTCTATACCATAGGCCGAGGGGTTCTCTCAATTCAGTTTTGGAGGAATCAAGATTTTCTTGATCCGATATGATTCTTTAAGCGGACCCGGAAACCGCAAGCTTTCTCGTGTCTCTTCTCAATCATCGGTTTGAGCTTGAGCGGTAGTGTTCTGCTGTGAAGGCCGTAGGCAAATGGTTAAGACTGGACGTGTCTAAACCGATAAGGTTTTACGTATGACCCTTTGATTTTGCAAGTTTTTCATATGCTTACTGGGTCAAGTCCTATACGAATGAAAGGCGTCGAGTACGTTCCTCGATGTCCTTGACGTGGATGTGAGCGTTTTTACCCGTATGGCCACCACGCATACCTCTATTCCAGCGCAGACCTCGGCACTTGTTGGGCGTCAGCCCATCTACGGCCAGAAGGTGGATGTCTTTGGCTATGAATTGTTGTACCGGGGCGGAGACGGCAATCAGGCAACTATTGTCGATGGTGATTCTGCCACGGCCAATGTCATGTTGAACACGATGCTCGAGATTGGCCTTGAAAATATCGTGGGCAACCGATTGGCTTTTATCAACATGACCTCGAATCTTCTCGTGAACCGACTCTGCGAAACACTGCCTAAAGATCGGGTCGTGTTAGAAGTGCTGGAAGACATCGAACCGACGGATGAGATCATCGAAGCGTTAACCGATCTTTCCAGCCAGGGATACACGATTGCCTTGGATGACTTTATCTATCACCCGTCACTCCAGCCCCTGGTTCAAATTGCTGACATGGTCAAGGTTGACGTGATGGCCCTTTCGCACGAAGAAATTGCTGAACACGTGCTCTGGCTTCGACAGTACCCTGTCAAGCTGCTGGCCGAAAAGGTCGAGACCCATGAAGATTTCGAATTTTGCCGATCTCTGGGGTTTGACTATTTTCAAGGATATTTTTTCTGTAAGCCCAAGATCATTGCTGGCGCACGTGTTCCGGCGAACCGGATGGCGATCCTCATGTTACTCGCGAAGTTGCAAGAGCGTGATGTTGAAATATCTGAGATTGCGAGGAAGGTCAAAAGCGACGTCTCTCTCAGCCATAAATTGCTGCGTTACGTCAACTCAGCGTATTGCGGGTTACCACGACAGGTCGATTCGATCGGGCAGGCTGCCTGTATGGTCGGGATCGATAAGCTCAGAATGTGGGTGACGCTCATGAGCTTGGTCAGTATGGAAGATAAGCCATATGAATTGTTAGTGACGGCGACCGTTCGGGCTCATATGTGTGAACAGCTTGGACGGGCCATGGGACAGAATGGGAGTGATCAATTCTTTACGATCGGTCTTTTCTCTGTCCTCGATGGGTTTTTTGATTGTGAATTATCGGATGTCCTCGACTCTTTGCCGCTATCCCAAGAAGTCCGTCATGCATTATTGGATCGATCTGGGTTGTTAGGAGAGGTCTTGGAATGTGTGATTGCATTTGAACAGGGGACATGGAAGGACATGCAATGTGCTCAGATAGATCCCTCGGTCATTCAAAATGCCTACATTCAAGCCATTGAATGGTCGACGCAAATCTTGTCGAACATGAAGGGGTAGAGGCAAGATTTCGAGGAAATTTCGACAGTGGCAGGAGAGACTCTGCCTGGCGGCTCTCAACTCAAGTGGTTAGTTCCGACGCTTGTCGTCAAGTTCTCCAACCAATTTTTGCAAGACTCCTAACGCTTCTTCGCTAAGCTCTCCTGTTTCTTCAGGCTGTTCCGGCTCAGGAAGCTGTTCGGCTAATGAGGGCGGCGTGATTCGTGATCGCAGATTTTCTTCGATCGCATCATCCGATTGGTCGATATCCTTGAGGATGGCCGAGAGGCGTTGCAATGAAAAGATGGCACGTTCGTGTGAGGTCCACATTCCAGAATGCTCACTGTCATGGATTTTGGTGATGTTTCCCCAAAACCGTGTTTCTTCATCTTCGGCCATTTGTCGTGTGGCCAATGATTGAAGTTTTTCCATGAGCGTGTCTTCGGAGCGTTCCTGTCCGGTGTAAGATACGACTGATCGTTCGAGGGGGCGGGTCGATAAGACCCCGAGGGTTTGTTGCCAATAATCAGGTCGAGCCTGATCCTGTTGGGGCTCGGCGGAATTGGCCTGACCGTTCGTCTTCTGGACATATCCCTGGACGGTGAGAAGGTATTGTTGCAAGGCCTTGACTTTTCTTGCGGCCAAACTTCCCAGAGGTATCCCCCAGATGTGGGCAATTTCGTGGTCTTGCAATGGTGAACTGCCCGCGATGTGAAACTCCTGCTTGGCCACCTTGAGGCGACGTCGCTGCCGTTCCTGGCGCCGCAACAGCAATTGATATTCCAAGAGAAGACGTTTGGCCGGATATTCTTTTTCAGCAATCTCGCCTTGCTCGACACCACGGTCTAATTGGCGGCGGGCTTCTCTGACCAAAGCCGTGAAAGCCTGATCTTTGGCTTCTTGTATGCGGTCGCGACCAAGTTCGAATTCAGTCGATAGCATGGTCTCTGCCATTTGTATTTCTTTGGCGGTGTGAGCGATGAGCTGTTCGAGGCATTCAATCTGAAGTCCGGGGCGTTCCCGTTTTTGTCGAAGCAGGAGGTGATACTGACCAGCCCGACCAGACACGTTGTCAATAGCCTCTTTTGATCCCCGTTTTTCCGCAGGCTGCACTCCCGCCATAAATCGAGAATCCGGTTGATCGGCGGCCATGTATTCAATTTCCTCTTGCGGCACGCTGAAATATTGGAGCAATAGTAAGCGGATCATCGTACGGTTTTGAATCGGAAGCTCGTTCAACGACGATTCGATATGATCATAGACCAAGGTTGTCATGTACACATCCTATCTTAATAAAGGCTGGAGAAAGCAGCACGGGTGAATCGTTTACGACCCCCCTGCTTCTTCCAGAGACTCCAAGTAGTTCGCGGCATGCTCGCGAAGTTGTTGCACGGTGCCTGAGACGTAGAGCTCGCGAGGAATGGGTACGGTCACTAATTCAGACGGATCGGCCCCCCGTTCAATGGCCCAATCTTCATCAGCGTAGAGGGTGATGGCTCCATCTTTATCACGGCGAACGAGCAGCGTATTTTGTTCTTCCTCAGACATGCGTCTCCTCGAAACTCAGTATTTTTCCAGAAAATTTAGATACCATACCCATGTAAAGACTGTCAAAATCATCCCTCATGCTCTGCTCAAGCCCTCCTGAGACTTTTGGCCGAAACACTTTCTACGCATGAATACATACAAGGTAAACACAAGTAACGTGAGAAAGAACACCATGCGAATTCGTCCATAGCCTTCGCAGGCAAAGTTCGCGAGTGCATTCATTAATCCATAGCTCGCATAGACCAAATAGGCAGAGAGTCCCCAACGAACGAGACGTAAGAACCCGTATCCAATCAATACATGAAAGAATGGTGATTGAAGCTTTGTCAGCAAACCAAGGATGCCGCCGGGCCTTGTACAAAACACTTGGAGCTGATAATCCGGGTTCCCCAGGATAATAGACAGGTCCATCACCGCGGAAAAGAGAAAGAGTCCGCCCAGGTAGCGAATATCGAGCCCGCGTTCCCACACGCGATTCCATGTCGCAACTATGCTAAGCGGAATCGGCAGTGAGGCATGATAGCTCTGAAAGGTCCACCATGGGAGAAAAAAGAGTATTCCTGCGAATATTTGTGTGCCGGCGCCTCCCCAATTCCTTGACCACCAGACCGTGAGTGCGAGAACGACACTGATGAAAACCGTTTGAATGGCTTGCCGTGTGTGTCCTCTGATGAATAACCCAAGCCCTGGGATCAGGAGCGAAAGGAAGGCCAGTAGGCGAGGAGAGTAATTAGAGGAGTGAAGGCTCACCACCTACGGGCGATACACAACAGTACGGGGTAAAGAGGAACGAATTTTTGAGAGGTCTGTCGATTTGAGAATAACTGGACGAACTATCCTCCTAGCGTATCGATCACTTCCTTAAGGCTTTTCATGATGCAGGTAAAGATGGGGATATCGCGTTTAGTATACCGGCTGCCTTCCGCTTCACGAAGCGCCATGACTAAGTCCAGGAAATCTTCAGGAGAGTCGGTCTCAAATGCGACGACGAATTCTTGGTCATCCAACCCAAACGAGTAGGTGGTATTGAGTTTGACCGAGGGGTAACGATGACCGATTTCAATGTGTTCGTCCATCATACCTTGGCGAGCGGCTTTGGTCAGTAGGTACCAGTCACGCGTTTTTTCAAATGGATAGACGAAGATGTATTTGGCCCGCCCAGGCGTAATTTTGAGGCGACGACTTTCTTGCCCCTCGTGAACATGATTGTCGACATAAACTGACCGCTTGGTCATCGAAAGGTACGAGTATGGGGTCGTCAAGTATTGTCCCAACCCGGTCGCCAGCATCTTCGACGACATTTCCTGGAAGAGTTCCAATTCATAGCTGATACGCCAGAGGAGGAAATCACAGTCACCTCGAATCCCGACTGTCGTGTAGGGAACGACGATGACTTTTCCTGCATACTCTTCAATCGAGCGAATGAATTCTTGTTTTCCGGCATCGCGTTCATCTTTAGGAAGACGACGCCACTGAGGATCGACTTTGTAATAGGCAAAATTGACAAATTGACGCTTGGCGGGTTCTGCACTGGACATGAGGATTCCTCCGACTCACCTGTGAGGATTAGTAGTAAACAGAGTGATAATTTTTAGACAGGGCCTATCTAGCACCTCTTCATTAAATTTGTCAATGTTTCTCTCAGTTTGGATCGTATTGGTCCATGATACATCCCAGTTGTCGTACGTTCGATGAGGTTTTTTATGGTTTGATGGAAGATTATAAACGGGACGGTGCTGCAGGCGTATATTCAACTATTTCTTTAGCTTTTGCACTGTAGATCTTCTTGACAGTTTCTTGGGTATTTGTTAACCGCAACAAGCTGAAAAAATAGGAGGGATTTTTTATGTCGGTTCGTACTCAAGCCATTCTCTTCCTCATACTTATTTACATCCCCATCAGCGAGCGACCGCATGCGTATGCTATCGTGATCACCCCTAGTTCTTCTCAGGTTCAAGCAGCGATTCAAAAAGGACAATCTGCTGTACGATCGCAAACCCCTCCCAGTCAGCTCTATTGGCGTTTCGGACCATCCGGTAGCCTGAAACCACATGGTTTGATCATGACAAAATTAGGTGGAGTGGCCGTTCTGTCCGCACACTATGCGTTTCGTTCAGCCGTTCCGTCGTCCCAAGATCTTGCTCGAGTGACGAAGGAATCAGACCTTCAACTTAGCGTAACCGTATTTGGAGCATTTCCAGAATTTGCCGTTGATAGCTATATCCTGCTCAAACAGGGGACGCACCTGATCAAACCTGCACGAGTTCGATCAGATGCCCGTGCTCATCGTAGTGAGGTCTGGCCGGACGATCCTCCTTTTCAAGCCAAGATTGTCGCGTTTTTTTCGTACGGAACATTTGACCCACTTGCCTCGACGACGGTATTCGTTTTTCCAGGAGAAGGAGGAGAAGTGCGGTTTGAATTGGACTTTTCAAAGATTCCATGATCGTTGTTTCCAATTTATCATGCAGCCAATCCTGTCATACCTGCCATAGTGGAGAAACGAGATGATGAATAATGTCCGGTAAACGTCCTTGTGCAGAAATCATCGCGATTGGGTCAGAGTTTCTCCATGGCGGCCGAATCGAATCCAATTCCCTTTTTCTCGCAGAGGGTTTAGCGAAATCTGGAGTCGAGGTGCGATGGAAGACGCTTGTCGGTGATGATGTCGACCAAATCGTTTTGGCTATCAAGACGGCGGTTCGACGCGCATTCGTAGTTGTTCTAACGGGAGGGTTGGGCTCAACTCTTGATGATTGTACGCGGAAAGCTGTGTCCCAGGTTACGGGAAAGGCATTGCGTTGCCGCAGCCGGGCATTGGCTAAATTACAAACTCTGTATGCGTTACGCGGGAGAAGCTTGACGAAAATCGTATCGCGTCAGGCCTATCTCCCCGTAGGGTCTCAGATGCTTGACAATCCCGTAGGCTCGGCGCCGGGGTTTCTGCTCGAGTGGAAGGGCCGTCTTCTGCTGGCCCTTCCCGGTGTGGCGAAGGAAGCCCGGGCCATGTTCGAAGCTGAGGGATATGTTCGAATAGCGGCACGAGTGGCTCATTCCGCTCATTTTCATGTCTTGGAGCAGAAGGTGCTGTCCACGTTTGGCTTGACGGAGTTAGAGATTGACGATCGGCTGCAACTGATCTTCTCACAAGCCTCATCAGTGGAATACAGCCTTCTGGCATCGACATTAGGTGTGACAGTGGCGGTCAGGCAATGGATTCGTGAACAAAGAGGAAAGAGAGAATTCAATGAAATCGACAGACTGGTTCCTCTCATACGGCATGCGCTTGGAGACCATGTGTATGCGGAAGGTCGGCAGAGCATGGAAGAGGTGGTGGGAACCCAGCTCAAGTCTGCTGCCTTCACCCTCTCCTTGGCCGAATCCTGTACGGGCGGTCTGGTCAGTCATCGTCTTACGCAGGTCCCCGGCAGTTCAGCGTACCTCGATCGGGCTTTTGTGTGTTACAGCAACCAAGCTAAAGAAGACTTCTTAGGCGTTCCGGATAGGCTCTTGCGACGTCACGGGGCCGTGAGCGCGCCCGTGGCTCGAGCGATGGCTGTGGGAGCGAGAAATCACAGTCGCAGCGATGTCGCACTGAGTGTCACTGGCATTGCCGGGCCCGGTGGAGGATCAGCGCGCAAGCCGGTAGGTCTGGTGTTTCTCGGAATCGATGGAGCGGCCGGAACATACACGAAAAAACTCCAACTGTTTGGAGATCGACAGGATGTCAAGATCCGAGCCTCTCAGGCGGCGTTGAATTATCTCCGTCTGTACCTGTTAGGTCGTCCATAGAATCGCGTTGTTTCCATGTCCATTCGCACATTTCTCGCCATCGATCTGAATGACGCCATTCGCCAAGCGTATACCCTCTTCCAAGAACAGGTCAGTCACGTTCTCCCTGTTAAATGGGTGACTCCGCAGGCTCTGCATCTCACCGTAAAATTTCTTGGTGACATTGAGGCAGAGCAAATTCCTATAATCGAGCAAACCGTTCAGAACGTGGTTCAGGACATGGCACCCTTTACGCTGATGATTGGAGGTATTGGCGGGTTTCCGACTCTTCAACGGCCACGGATCGTCTGGGCGGGAGTATCTGGCGATATCGATGAGTTAGAAGTCCTGGTCTCATGTCTTGAATCAGCGCTGAGCGCAGCAGGGTGCATTCAGGAGGACAGACCCTATCATCCCCATTTGACGCTTTCGCGAGTTAAGACATATTCTCGAGAGATCGGAAGGCTCATTGAATCAGTTGACCTGTTTAAAAAACCGTGGCTGTTTGGTGAGCTCAGCGTCGATCGCTTGTGCCTCTTTCGGAGTCAGCTTACTCCGCAAGGAGCGATCTATTCTAAGCTTCGGGAATGGCCGTTTGACGAACATTAATGACAAAGCAAAAAGAGAGCCTGACACCAATTATGATGTCAGGCTCAGGTCGGATGAATCTAAACAGTGGCGTTTTTACTTTTCCGTGACTTCCTTGCCTTTGCGCATACGCCAGACTGCAAGTCCTGTGAGGCCGGTACTCATTAAGAAGATCGTGCCTGGTTCTGGAACAGCACCAGGAGTTCCACTGTTCTGCACTGTATAATTAATGGTGCCGTTCCAGGTTCGTGGAGAAAAGGTACGTCCGAACAACGCCTCCTTTCCAACCCCCAGGTTGAGCTGAAGGTCGGCATTCGCGAAGGTATTACTCCCATTCGTGTAGAGCATAAACGGATTGCCATTATCCTGGCCGGTGGTTGTGATGTAAATGCCCGTGACCGAATTGGCCAATAAGCTAAAATCCATGACATCGACGAAGGTTGGATTGTCTGTTCCGGCCGACAGAATATTAAAAGATTGTGACACGAGCGTCCATGCCGCCGCGTTGCTTTCGAATCCCGTGTAGGTTCCATTTCTCGTATAGACGCGTATTTCACTGGCGGTGCCTGCTGCTAGATTGATCGCGAGGCTATTCACCGTTAAGGCATTGTTAAAGGTGGTAAGATCGAACATATTGCCATCGAAACTGTTATTATTGGCAAAGGTCGTGGTGATGGAGGCGGCTTGTGCGTGACTGATGGCGGTCAGCAGGATCCCCGTTGTGACGACGAGTGCGAGCAAATGTTTCATGATGATGTCCTCCTCTATGAGTAGGCTTGATTAATTCACGTATTTGGCACGTAGGGGTATGTCTCCGTGAGTGCCACCTTCATGAGGCATGAATACCGCAACTTGTGTGCCGCATTGTGAAGCCATGTTTTTGATCTGAAAGCAGATGTCAAATTAGTGGCCGATAAACGATCTTGAGCGTACGATTGTTGTCATTCCGTTTTGTTGCTGTTAAGACCATACAATCAGAAATGAAACATGAAGAACGAGAGAGTGGAAAAAATCTCGACGGTGCTATCGGCATGTGTCCAGTTTCAGTGGTGAATGCGATGAAAAATCAACGGTTTGAGGTAATGTCGCTGATGGAAAAATTCCGACATCCCCACAACTTAGGGAGATCATTGACTTTCGATAACGTTATTCAATTTCTGAGGATCAGTTTCAGGTGTTGAGGTACCCGTTTTGGTGGCAATCAGCGATTTTGTCCTAGCGAGGAAGGCCGGTGGATGAGGGCGGAGATTGTCAGAGAGTGTCTTATGCGAATATATCGATCCTCTTGATAGCTGCCTTGAGAGTCTCAAGAAGCCCATTTACCTCTTCCAAAGGGTTCGGTATGATAATGTCTTCTTTGTGATCCATTAATGAGAAGGCAATAGATCAGAAACCCACCAAAAGGAACTTGAATGAGCACACCAGCTGCTGAAAAAGATGGGAAAAAGCGTGCCTTGGATTTAGCCTTGACGCAAATTGAGAAGCAATTTGGGAAAGGGGCGATCATGAAACTCGGGGGGATGGAAGTCCAAGCCGATATTGCCGCCATCCCGACGGGATCTTTGGGGCTTGATCTGGCGCTTGGAGTTGGTGGTTTGCCTCGGGGACGGGTCGTCGAGATTTTTGGCCCGGAGTCTTCTGGAAAAACGACTCTCTGTCTGCATGTGATCGCTCAAGCGCAGAAGGCTGGAGGTGCCGCCGCCTTTGTCGATGCCGAACATGCCCTGGATATTTCCTATGCCAAAAAGCTTGGGGTTGAAACGGATGATTTACTCGTAGCTCAACCCGATACCGGTGAGCAGGCTCTGGAGATTACGGAAACGCTTGTCCGGAGTGGAGCTCTCGATATTATTGTCGTCGATTCCGTGGCCGCGTTGGTTCCTCGAGCGGAAATCGAGGGTGAAATGGGCGACTCACACATGGGGCTTCAAGCCCGCCTCATGTCGCAAGCCCTTCGAAAACTGACGGGAGCCATCTCAAAATCACATGCGACCATTATCTTTATCAACCAAATACGTATGAAGATCGGAGTGATGTTCGGGAATCCCGAAACGACGACGGGCGGCAACGCCTTGAAGTTTTATTCATCGGTTCGTCTGGATATACGTCGGATCGAGACGATTAAAGAAGGCCAGGAGGTGGTGGGAAACCGGGTTCGTGTCAAGGTGGTCAAAAATAAGACAGCCCCACCCTTTAAACAAGCTGAATTTGACATTATGTTCTCAGAGGGGATTTCAAAAGTCGGCGAGCTTGTAGACCTAGGGGTTGAGCGAAAAGTCGTCGATAAAGCGGGTGCGTGGTATTCCTATCAAGACGAGCGGCTTGGGCAAGGACGAGAAGCCGTCAAGAGTTTTTTGAAATCCAACACGGATATCGCAAAAGATATTGAACGACGCATTCGAGAGGCGGCCGGTCTTAACACCCCTTCCCAAAGTATTCAGACTGAGCCACCCGACCCTAAACCCATCACGAAAAAAACAGTAGGAGGCAAAGGGTAGCTGTTGAAGGCGATAATGCGGTGATGTGCATGGCTTACCCCCCGCTAACTCATGTGGTATTGACAACAAAGGTATGACACTTTCTGCCAATGAACTTCGCCAGTCCTTCCTCGAGTATTTTTCTGAACGCGGCCATGCCACCGTTCCAAGCGCGCCGCTGATTCCGCAAGCCGATCCCACGCTCCTGTTTACCAACGCCGGTATGAACCAGTTTAAACGGGTGTTTCTCGGCGAAGAAACACGTGACTATGTGCGGGCCGCGAGCGTGCAAAAATGTATGCGGGCTGGGGGGAAACACAATGATCTCGAAAACGTCGGGTTCACGAACCGCCACCATACGTTTTTCGAGATGCTCGGCAATTTTTCGTTCGGGGATTATTTTAAGGAAGAGGCCATCGTCTATGGGTGGGAGTTTCTCACGAACGTCGTCGAACTGCCGGCCGATCGGTTGTGGGTGACGGTGTATCGTGAAGATGATGAAGCCTTCGACCTTTGGCAACGCCGCATGAAGGTCCCAGAATCCCGTATTATTCGCTTGGGTGAAAAAGACAATTTTTGGCAAATGGGTGATACCGGCCCTTGCGGCCCATGTTCAGAAATCCATCTGGACCAAGGCGAAGCCTTGGGATGTGGGCGGGCAACCTGTGGCGTGGGGTGCGATTGTGACCGGTATTTAGAAATCTGGAATCTTGTCTTTATGCAATTTGACCGAGATGCGTCAGGCACCTTACATCCTCTTCCCAAGCCCAGTATTGACACCGGTATGGGTTTAGAACGTTTGGCTGCCGTGAGTCAAGGTGTCTTGTCCAATTTCGACACAGACCTGTTCTCTCCAATTTTTCAAGCCATTGGTAACAGGACCAAACGGTCATACGGAAAAGACATCGCGGTGGACAGGTCCATGCGGGTCATCGCTGACCATCTTCGAGCCATGACTTTTCTTATCACTGACGGTATTCTGCCGTCTAATGAGGGACGCGGCTATGTGTTGCGTCGCATACTTCGGCGAGCTTCCCGGCATGGCCGTCTCCTGGGGTGCACCGAACCCTTCCTCCATGAGTTAACCGACACGGTTATTCAAGGAATGAAATCAGCCTACCCTGCTCTTGCACAGGGTTCTTCCATCGTTGTTGAAGTGGTGCAACGTGAAGAAGAGCGATTTATCGGCACGCTGGAGCAGGGGACGCCCATTCTTGACAAGCTCGTGCAGGAGGCCAAGGCAAAAGGCCATCACATACTTGAGGGGGAAGCCGTGTTCAAACTGTATGATACGTATGGGTTTCCCCTGGATTTAGTGGAAGATGCAGCTAGAGAAGAACAGTTACAGTTAGATCGCGAAGGTTACCAGCGAGCATTAGCCGTCCAACGAGAACGTGCCAGAAAAGCCGCGATATTTGCAGCGGCTGAGTCGAAACCGTACATCCGTCGTCTTAAAGAGATTGCCTCTCCGACGACGTTTGTCGGGTATACCGGTTGTGAAGGGGAGGGAGCCCTGCAAGCCATCGTGAAGGATGAACACGTTGTCGAGCAAGCCTTGCAAGGCGAGAAGGTAGATCTCGTGCTTCAGACGACACCATTTTATCCTGAAGGGGGAGGACAAGTCGGCGATCAAGGAAGTCTCTTGGCTCCGAACGGACGTGTGAATATTCTCAGTACGACAAAAACCGATGGAGGGTTTTTTCTGCATCACGGAGCTGTCGCAGAAGGACGGATCAATGTCGGGGATTCCATGCAAGCTCATGTTAATGTCTCCAGCCGGAAAGATGCCGCGAGGAACCACACGGCCACGCATCTGTTACATGCGGCCTTACGCGAGCTGTTGGGGCCGCATGTCAAACAATATGGATCTCTTGTCGCCCCCAATCGTCTCCGTTTTGATTTTGCACACTTCAAGCCTCTTTCACCCAGAGACATTGATGACATTGAAGCACTGGTCAATGAACAGATACGGTCGAATACGGCGGTGCAGACAAAGGTCATGGGCATTCAGGAAGCGATTGATGACGGCGCATTGGCGTTTTTTGGCGATAAATATGGGACGGAAGTCCGTGTTGTGGGGGTGGGGACATTTAGTAAGGAATTATGCGGCGGAACACATTGCACCCATACGGGAGAAATCGGAATTTTTCGCATCGTTTCGGAAGGGGGGATTTCTGCCGGGGTCAGGCGGATAGAGGCTTTGACCGGCGTAGGAGCCCTCAATTACACGAAGCAAATCGAAGGCCAGCTCCGTGAGTTATCTGAAGTCATGAGGGTCAGCCCCAACGATTTACTCACTAAAACACAGAAAACCCTCACGACTCTCAAGGAGACTGAGCGAGAACTTGAACAATTAAAGATGAAATTGGCGGCCAAAGAACTAGACCAGGCGAAGGTCGATGTCCGCACGATTCATGCCATTCCTGTACAGACTCAAAGAGTCGATGGTCTGTCCATGCCTGAATTACGGGCGCTGTCTGACCGGATTCGCCACACCGTGCCCAGTGGCATTTTGGTACTAGGCTCTGCCTTGGATACAAAGGTTTCGCTCTTAGTGATCGTGAGCAAGGACTTAACGAAGAAGATTCGAGCCGGAGACATCGCAAAAGCCATCGCGACCGATGTGAACGGGTCAGGAGGAGGGCGACCCGACATGGCGCAGGCAGGCGGGACTCATCCGGAAGGGCTCCCGAAGGCTCTCGCACGGGTTTTTGAATACGTGGAAGAACAACAACAAAACCTCACATAATATATATCCATAGTGCTAGAAGGGGGTACTGTCGCGTATTTCCACCGGGTTTCAATTTGTGCCAGCAAGTGGCCGAACAATAATCTTATGCGTCGATTTTGAGGTAACAATACGGGATTGATGCCCCATTCACACATGTAACTCAGGATGAGAGGTGGTGAAAGTCGGTAGCGGGAATTCACGATGATCTAACCGAGCATCTTCGTTCATGAAATCGTTTTTCTTCTTCATGGCAATTGCCCTCGTCTTGGCTCTTTTGGCCGGTGCGTGGACGTTCAACCAGGCGGCTGGAAATTCCGAACATTCAGAAATCGTGAACATACAACGCGGCATGTCACTCGGAGAAGTGGCCTCCCTCTTGGCGGAGCGACGGCTTCTCGCGAATGCTCAATGGTTTCGTATCATTGGCACGCTCTCCAGAGCTGATCGGAAGATTCAACCGGGTGAATACAAATTACATGCAGGGTTGACGCCCAAAGAAATTCTCGAGCGACTGGCAGAAGGAAAAGTGTACTACCATTCAGTCACGATTCCCGAAGGGTACACGATCAGTCAGATCGCGAACGTTCTTTCAAAAAAGGGTCTCGTCGATAAAACGCGATTTGTCTGGTTAACAAAAGACCCAGCATTTATTCGGAGTTTAGACCTGAACGTTCAGACGCTCGAAGGCTATTTGTTTCCTGATACCTATTTTTTCACGCGTACAACCTCGGAAGAAGATATTATCAAAACATTCGTCATTCGATTATGGAAAGCTTTTTCTCCCACACTCCTGAATCGAGCTAATGAAATCGGGATGTCTGTTCAGGAAGTCTTGACCTTGGCCTCGGTGATCGAAAAAGAAACGGGCCTGTCGACCGAACGTTCCATGGTTTCTGGTGTGTTTCACAATCGTTTGAACCGTAATATACCGCTCCAGAGCGATCCAACAGTCATTTATGCGATAGAAGACTTTGACGGAAACATACGAAAACGTGACTTATCGATCGATAGTCCCTACAATACCTATAGAGTTCGCGGTCTTCCGCCTGGGCCAATTGCCAATCCTGGAGAGGCTGCTATTCATGCAGCGCTCTACCCCACACCTTCAGACTACGTCTATTTTGTCTCCCGGAACGATGGAAGTCATGAATTTTCTGTAACGCTCGCTGAGCATAATCGTGCGGTCGAAAAATATCAAAAGAAACGCCCCAAGCATGCCTCTTGATCACGCTCAAATGGTATGAATATAGAAACTCGGTTATCGACCTTAGGCATCACGCTTCCACCCGCGCCCAAGCCAGTCGCGACCTATGTCCCGGCTTGTCTTGCCGGCGATCTGCTTTTCGTGAGCGGAGTATTGCCCTTTCAGGATGGAAAGCTGACCATCACCGGGAAGTTAGGTGATACCGTGACGGTGGAACAGGGTTACCAAGCAGCGCAAACCGCTGTGTTGAATGGGCTGGCCATCGTGCAGCAAGAACTAGGTACTTTGGAGCGAGTGCGTCAAGTTGTGCGTATGACCGGACATGTTGCTTCGGCCTCCGGATTTTCCGAACAACCCGCCGTTATCAATGGCGCATCAGACTTACTGGAAAAGATTTTTGGACAAAATGGGCGACATGCGAGACTTGCGCTGGGTGCTGCAGAACTGCCACTCCACGCGCCGATCGAATTAGAGCTCATTATTCAAGTCAACTAGTTATCGACATCAGAAACACCATGATATCGACATGAAGCCATATCTTGTCTTTTTTTCGATCGTGAGTCTTTTTGTTGTTGGAGGTTTAAATCCTGTCTATGCGAACGCCGAAGCATCGGTTTCAGCGCTCAGCCCACCTCCTACCATATTGGTCGATGTTGATGCGACGACCTGGAAGACACGTGGAAGAATATTCTACGATGTTGAGGGATCATTATTTCGTAAACTGCATTCTGCCGGCTTTCAGATTGCTCGAAGCCGTCAGGAATTTCATGACTGGACTTTGTTGGTCCGCTATCGGGAAGAAAAAGGTCCTGCCTATACTGCTAGCGAGTATGGAACCATACTTCGTGCGACCTTTTCTCTCTTTCGTGGAGCAACACAGGCGGTGTGGGAGGTCTCACTGGTTGAACGTTCTGAAAATTCTGTGTCGGGTACACCACCATATCTAGACGTGATTCAAAAGCTCGACAGTAATCCGTATTATTTTTTCATCGGGCTCTTGCTCAGAACATTTATTGAACAAGAATTATCTGTAGAGCAAGCGCTGTTACTGGTGCTTCAACAAGAAGCTCTCCGGTCTTCCAGTTCTGATCCTCCGAACAGTCAAGCAGATTTGTTTGAAGATGCGGACCATTCCATGAATTTTTCAGATGAATATTATTTCCCCTTCGCGATGGTCAGGTCAATCAATGAATTGGTTCGTCGTCATGATCGTCGAGTGATTCCCATCTTGGATCGCCTACTTGATTATCCGGATGAACAGGTTCGTCATGGAGCCCGTCAGGCATTACAGTCACTTGACGCGTTGTCAGCTTTGCCTGTCGTCTCTTTACCCAGTGTTGTTTGACTCCCCAAAAGACTGCTTGATATAGTCGATTCAGTTGTTTTTGCACGGTTATTTCAATCGTTCTCCTGTATCATAATCGTTGCTTCAGGAACTGCGTATATCGGCAGTGTTTTCCCGGAATGCTTATCTTTACCAGAACCCTGACTCATCCATCTCATTAATGTGACACAAGGTAAGAGGATCATGAATCGAATCATTTATATCACGAATCTTATTCTGTTATTCGGTCTCGTAGGGATGGCCAATGCAGACATCCATCCAGAGGCCGGACCATTAGGTACAACTGTGACCATTAGTGGCGGAAATTTTGGAGCCTTTCAGTCTACACAAAGCAATCGTGTAGATTTTAATGGAGCTTCAGCGCTCGTTCAGCAGTGGGAAGATGACTTTATTATGGTCAAGGTCCCTATGAAAGCCAAAACAGGAGAGGTCACAGTCACGAACGGAAATTCCAAAGTTAGCGTCGGCTCTTTCTCAGTCCAGAATATTGAAATTACCAAAGTCGAGCCACCGGTCGCAGAAGCAGGTTCAACGCTCATCATCTATGGAAAAAACTTTGGCAACACGGCGGGATCACGTGATCAGAACACGATGTTTGGTGTCAATCAAGTGCTCGTGAACGGAATTCGAGCACAAGTGCAAAAGTGGCGCTCGAACAAAATTGAAATTGCTATTCCTGCAAATTCCGGCTCAGGCAAGGTAGAAGTCCGACTTGCCTCATCGGACCCATTGCCTGACGGATCCTGCTGTGCCCCTGTGGATTATATCGTCAGCAACGCGATCCCGCTGACAGTCGTTCCGTCTATTTCGCTCCAGCCGGATCATGGTCCCTTGGGAAGTAAGGTCGTTCTCTCTGGACAAGACTTTGGAAGCAGCCGGCCGGAGGATGGGGCCGTATTAATTGGAGGAGAACGTGCCGGCATAGCTGAATGGTCGAACCGGACGATCGTCGTACATGTTCCTCTCAACGCAAAAAGCGGACCTGTGGTTTTAACTAGCCAGGGGCAAACTCGTGAAGTTGGTCATTTTCAGCTTGAGAAGAGTGAAATCACCTCAATGATGCCTGAGCATGGTCCCATAGGCACCTTAATCACCATTAAGGGAAAGCATTTTGGTATCTTGTCAGAAGGGGGTTCCACGGCCTATGCATTTGATTTTGAAACTGGGGCCAATGGTGTTGATGTGGGTGGAGTACCTGCCATCATTCATCGGTGGTTGGATAATCAGATAGATGTATGGGTCCCATTTAGCGCTAAATCTGGTGAGGTGGTGGTGAAGAGGGGGGGCGCGATCCCTAAAGCAGATGGAACGTGCTGTGTGACCGAAAAGGTCGTGAAATACGTTGCCGGAGAATTTCATGTCGTACAACCTCACGTCACATCGTATTCTCCGACCTCTGCTGGATTAGATGAAGTGGTGACCATCAAAGGGTCTGGTTTCGGTAAATACTTACGGTTCAACGCGGAATCGACAAAATTGAGCATGCATCATCACGGACATAATTGGGAAAACTATCGGTTAGGTTCTGACATTTCACGAAGTGAAGTATTGTTAAACGGGCTCGGCACTCAAGTGATTTCCTGGACAGATGAAGAGATTAAAGTGCGTGTCCCTCGTCGGCAGGCGTTTGGCGTGACAAATCCAGAAGGCATTGACTTTAGTCTTCTAAAGGGAGAACTCATTGTCAAACGTGGTTCATGGGATCTTTTAGAAAACGGAAAGTGTTGCACGCCCAAAAAATGGGTGTCCGCCTTAGCTGGTCCATTCACGATATTAAAGCGTGGACTTCCAAATGAAGAGACTTTCAAGCTCGAACGTTCCCCCGATTAAGATAACCCCCAAACAAGAAAGACTGACGCCATTGAAGTACATTCGCACCGTCACCGTATGCCTTAGCATGATAATCTGGATAAGCATGTATTCAGAGTTTTCTGTTGTTTATGCGAATCCGGAATCGGTTCAATCTATCGTGCAGGACAGCGGGACCAAGGTGACGCTACTTGACACGTATTTTCAGGATAAAAACACGGGATGGGCTGTGGGTGCCGCCGGAACGCTCTTGCGCACACGCGATGGAGGGGAGACATGGGACCGTCTTCCGCGACGTACTAATGTGCTCTTGACAAATGTGACGTTCGTGGGCGATCAACATGGGTGGATCTTCGGGCAAAACGGTACGATTCTTCATTCAAAAAATGGTGGAAAAACATGGATCCCTCAGGTCAGTGGGACGAACGCCATATTGTATGGTTCGTATTTTCTCGATGAAAATGTCGGTTGGGCTGTGGGCGCGCGGGGGACATTGCTCTTCACCACAGATGGAGGTGAAACCTGGGATGATCAAGGAAGCGGCATCACGGCCGACCTCTTTGGGATTAATTTTTTTGATAAGGATACTGGGTGGGCTGTCGGAGCGTTGGGTGTAATACTCGCGACGGAAGATGGTGGAAAACATTGGAATTTGCAGCAAACCAAAAGTCCCGCGACTTTTTTTGACATTGAATTCATAGATAAGAAAATCGGTTGGGCCATTGGCACGCAAGGGGCTATTTTTCAGACCATCAATGGTGGGAAGACCTGGATTGATCAAACTCGCCCTTGTGGAGCTCCATGCATCAAGCCATCTGACCTCGTGAAGCTTCATTTCATGGATTCGGCCAATGGTTGGATTATCGGAGAGCGGGGAATTCTTTTATTTACGACAGATGCCGGATTTAGTTGGACAGAATCAGAACCCGTGAGCCCAGTATCATTATATGGACTTTCGGTTCCTGATAAGTTTAACGGGTGGGCCGTGGGCGATCAGGGAATGATCGTCAAACTCAATCAGAAAGACTCGGTGCATCAGTAAGCGATAAAAACCGAATGTGCATGAATTTAGCTTTGAGCAGGACCAGTGCTGTTAACGCCGCCGTTTCGGACCGTAAGATTTTCTCACCTAACGTGACTCCTTCAAATCCGTGAGTCCGTGCTGATTGTAGTTCCTCCTGAGTCCACCCTCCTTCCGGGCCGATGGCAAGAATCACATGAGATGGGAGAAACTCCTGACCTAAAGAAAGGTGAGGGGATATGGAACTACGAACGTCTTGACGCTCGGTTAATATATATCTTTGTGCATTTGACGGAAGATACTGGAGCATCTCCTGGAATGATTGCGGGGTGAGTATTTCAGGAAGGACCCACCGTTCAGACTGCTGTGAGGCTTCTAGGGCAATTTTCTTCCAACGACCCAAGAAATGAGCCGGCGAAGGAAGGTCTGCACGACTCCTCACTCGTTCGGTAATGACCGGAAGAATCTTGTCGACCCCCAATTCCGTCGCCTTCTGGATAATCCAAGTCATATTGGGACCACGAAGTATTGATTGCAGGAGGGTCACTGTGGGTTTTTCGGCTTGAGGACGACTTAATGTTTTTATGATTTCACCGATCAAGGCGCGTGTCGTGACCTTTGCTACACGCACCATATAGCGTCGTGCATATTCATCGTTGACTTGAATTATCTCACCTGGCCGTATCCGAAGACTTTTGACGAGGTGAGAATGCAGTTCTCCGTCTAGAGTGAGACGTTGATCTTGGATGTTGGCAGAGGAGATAAAAAAAACCGGCATAGACAGGAGCCGGAACACCGGGGTTAGCAATGGAGGCAGAGGCTACTCGAACAGATTCTTGACCTTGTCAAAAAGTCCTTCCCCTTCGCCTTGCTCGGCAGAAATTTGACTTTCTTGTGCAAACGCAGTGAGCAGTTCGCGCTCACGTGGCGACAATTTCGTCGGAATTTGAATGCGTATACGGACAAGCTGGTCTCCTGGCTGTCCACTCTTCACGCTAGGAATTCCCATACCTTTTAGGCGAAGGACTTTATCTGGCTGCGTTCCTTCTGGAATCCTCACCATTGTACTGCCTTTTAAGGTGGGCACCTCCACTTTTCCGCCCAGCGTAGCGGTCACGAAGTGAATGGGCAAGTCATATAACACATCATTGCCTTTTCGTGAAAAGTATTGGTGAGGTTTGACCGTGATGGCAACGTATAAATCCCCTGGAGGTCCTCCATTCGATCCATGTTCACCTTCGTTGGCCAGTCGTAACCGCATTCCTGTTTCCATTCCGGCAGGAATGGTGACAGATAGAGTTCGTTCTCGATAGACCTGTTTTTTCCCTCGACATTCTTTGCAAGGGTCAGAAATAATCTTTCCCGATCCCTTGCATTCTCCACATGGCCGATTGATCGTGAAAAATCCCTGTTGCAGACGAATCTGCCCGACGCCTCGACATGTTGCGCAAGTTTTGACAGACTTTTCAGAGCGAGCTCCTGTTCCATGGCAGGTGTCACAGGTTTCCCATCTTGGAATTTTAAGTTTCGCTTCTTTGCCTGTGACCGCCTCTTCGAATGACAATTCCAGGTTATATTGAAGATCCGTACCGGACTCAGCCCGGGATCGTCCCCTTCCTCCACCAAAAAAGCCTTCGAAAATATCTCCAAAGACATCATCAAATCCTCGACCAAAGTCGAAGCCTTCAGCTCCACCGAATCCATGGGGGCCGCCAGTATGCCCGAACATATCATACTTTCTCCGACGCTCAGGATCGCTTAAGATCTCATAGGCCTCCCCAGATTCTTTGAATTTTTCTTCTGCAGTCTTCTTTTTGACAGGGTCGCTCTGAAGATCAGGGTGATACTGCCGGGCAAGCTTGCGAAAAGCCTTCTTTATTTCATCATCCGAGGCATTACGGTCAACGCCGAGAACTTCATAATAATCTCGTTTTCCAGTCTGTGCCATAATTTTTGAGTAAGCTCTATGTCAAGATTCATGACATACAAGGCTGTTCTTCTATGAACGCATCCCTTCTTTCATTCTATACTATTTTGCTTCTTTGTCGACTTCCTCAAATTCCGCATCAACGATCTTTTCGTCGGAGGAAGAAGGCTCGCTACTTTCGGCCTGTCCTGAAGCATTGTTAGGTCCACCGGCGGTGGCGGCTTCAGCAGAAGCTTTTTTATACATTTCTTCTGCGAGTTTATGCGAGGCGGTCGTCAAGTTCTGCATGGCTGTTTTGATCGTTTCAGCATCCGAACCTTCTAACGCGGTTTTTAATTCAGCTACGGCTGTCGTAATCTTGGTTTTTTCGTCTTCGGCGACTTTGTCTCCATGCTCAGAAAGGTTCTTTTCAGTACTGTAGATGAGGGTATCGGCTTGATTCTTCAACTCCACAAGTTCGCGCTTCTTTTTATCTTCCTCGGTATGGGCTTCTGCATCTTTTACGAGTTGATCAACTTCTTCTTTGCTCAAACCGCTTGAGGCTGTAATCTTGATCGATTGCTCTTTTTGCGTCGCCATGTCCTTTGCCGAAACATGGACGATCCCATTGGCATCGATATCGAATGTGACTTCAATCTGAGGAAGTCCTCTTGGCGCGGCAGGAATGCCGACCAGGTCAAATTGTCCCAAGAGCTTATTGTCGTTGGCCATTTCACGCTCACCCTGAAAAACCCTGATCGTGACAGCAGTTTGATTGTCAGCGGCAGTGGAGAATATCTGGCTTTTCTTCGTGGGAATCGTCGTATTTCTATCGATCAGACGCGTAAAGACTCCACCGAGTGTTTCAATGCCCAAGGACAACGGTGTGACATCCAGGAGCAGGACGTCTTTCACGTCACCTTTGAGCACGCCACCTTGAATAGCGGCCCCGATAGCGACGACTTCATCTGGGTTCACGCCCTTATGGGGCTCCTTTCCAAAAAATTCCTTAACCCTCTGGATCACTTTGGGCATTCTTGTCATCCCGCCAACAAGAACGATCTCATTGATTTCACTCGCAGTCAGACCGGCATCGCTCAAAGCCTTTTTACAGGGCTCGATGGTGCGAGAAATTAAATCATCGACTAATTGCTCAAGTTTAGCCCGTGTCAATTTTAGGACTAAGTGTTTGGGCCCGCTCGCATCCGCCGTGATAAAGGGAAGGTTCACTTCGGTTTCTTGTGAGGATGAAAGCTCGATTTTGGCCCGTTCTGCCGCTTCCTTCAAACGTTGGAGCGCCATTCTGTCCTTTTGAAGGTCAATCCCCTGGTCTTTCTTAAATTCTTCGACAAGCCAGTCGATGATACGAAGGTCAAAGTCATCTCCCCCTAAGAAGGTATCACCATTGGTGGATTTCACTTCGAACACGCCATCGCCGATCTCTAGGATCGAAACGTCAAATGTGCCGCCGCCAAGATCGTAGACGACAATCCGTTCATCCTTTTTCTTGTCGAGACCATAGGCTAACGAAGCAGCCGTCGGCTCGTTAATGATGCGAAGAACATTTAACCCTGCGATTTGCCCTGCGTCCTTCGTCGCTTGGCGCTGACTGTCATCAAAATACGCTGGAACGGTAATGACGGCATCCGTTACCTTTTCGCCAAGGTAATCTTCAGCGGTTTGCTTCATTTTTTGGAGAATCATGGCGGAAACTTCTGGCGGACTATAGTGTTTGCCCCGAATGTCGACTTGCGCATCTCCATTTGGGGATTCAGTAATCTTGTACGGAAGCCGTTTAATCGCGTCCTGTACTTCGGGAGAGTTGAACTTTCTGCCCATCAGCCTTTTGACGGAAAAAATCGTATTTTCTGGATTTGTGATAGCCTGACGTTTGGCGATTTGCCCGACTAATCGTTCACCTTTGTCATTGACGGCAACGACCGAAGGTGTCGTACGCCCTCCTTCAGAGTTGGCAATAACGTTAGGGTCGCCTCCACTCATTACTGCGACGCAAGAATTTGTTGTTCCCAAATCGATCCCGATAATCTTACTCATGCGCGTATCCTCCTTACGGTCAAGCTTTATTCACTGTGAATATCTGTTTCATGTTCCGTGGATTGTTTGGCGACGGTCACCATAGCTGGGCGAACGATGCGATCGTGTAAAAAATAGCCCTTTTGATATTCTTCAACGACGGTATTGGGTGGGGCCGAATCTGATTCGACTTGGGCTACAGCCTGATGTTTAGCCGGGTCGAATGCCTCTCCCAGGCTGGATACCTGTTGAAGACCAATTTTCGTCAAGGATTCCAGGAGCTGTTTGTAGGTCAAGGCCACGCCTTCCAACAGTGGCCCAATAGCTTTTTGCTCTTCTGCCGATTGAATCGCTCGTTCGAGATTGTCCAGAGTGGGCAATAAGTCTTTTATAAGTTTTTCATTCGCGAATTTAATCGCATCAGCTTGATCTCTCTGTGCCCGTCGTTTGTAATTCTCAAATTCTGCCGCTAGTCTTAAATACTTATCTTGAGAGGTTCGTGATTCTTCAGTCTTGACTTCAAGGTCATGGCGTAGAGAGTCAAGATGGGTGGATTCACCTATTTCATCTGGCTCTTGATCCACTCTAGATTCATCAGCAGAATCGGAATCAATTCCTTTGTCTGCTCTAGGCTTTGGTTTTTTCATCTGTTCGTCCCGACTCATAGAAATTCTTGTTTTTCCTTCAATTTGTCCAGGCGTTTCTTTAGACAGATTTGCGTGCCATCCAGATAGACATGGAAATGGACGAAGTCAACCCATGAAAGGAAAATTCTTGAATTTTAATGAATATAGCGAGTCTAAATACGTTCCAATCAAAATTACGGCAAACCCCGCGCGGTATGACGTTGAACCAGACGGAAGTTATTAGGAGCGGCTATATTGAAGAAAAAGAGAAGCCAGGCGAGTTATCCACAGACTAGGCCGAATATTGGGTCGTCATCCTTCGATAGAGAAGCTCCAACCCTTCTAGGGTAAGGTGAGGTCTAATTTCATCGATGGTTCGAGAAATATCCTGAATGATGTTTGCCAGGCCTCCCGTCGCGATGACATGCATGGGTTGAGCAATCTCAGTCTGAATTCTCGTCACGAGCCCGTCAACAAGGCCGGCGTACCCAAACACAAGGCCAGACTGCATGCTGGAAATCGTATTGGTACCGATCACTGAGGGAGGCAGGATGAGGTCAACGCTCGGAAGTTGTGCGGTTCGTTCATGGAAGGAATCTGCCGCACTCTTGAGTCCTGGAGCGATCGCGCCACCTAAGTATTCACCAGAGGCGGTAATGGTACAAAAGGTGGTGGCCGTTCCAAAGTCAACGATAATCAATCCTTTTTTGAATCGGGCAAAGGCTGCGGCCGCATTGACCAGTCGATCGGTCCCGATTTCTTCGGGATGTTGGTAGCGCAAGGTTAAACCCAACGGACTTTGGCTATTCACGACAAGGGCATGCTGTCCGAAGTACGTTTGCACCATCGTTTCAAAGACGATGGTCAGAGGAGGCACGACACTCGAGATGATACAGCCCGTGATATTCGATTGGGCTATCCGGTGAGAGTTGAGGAGGGCTAGGGACAGAATGCCATATTCATCAGAGGTTTTTGTGTGATCAGTGGCCAATCGCCAGCTTGCTCGCAAGTGATCATTCTCGAAAATTCCCCCAACGATATGGGTGTTGCCAATATCAATCGCCAGTAACATCGTGAGACTCTTAAGCGTTTATACCATGAAAGTACTTTGAGGCTTGTTTCGAGCAGGTTACATGCTTATCGTAAATGTATGACGTCCCCTTCTCGTACTTTCACTACTAAGCTTTCAGAAGATTTTTCGGACTCCGATACCAGCAATTCTCCTTCATCCCCTATGCCGACCGCAATTCCTTGTATGGATTCTCCTGTCATAAGTTCTATCCGAATCTGTCGTCCGATGGTTGAGCAACGTCTAGTGTAGGGGATTTTCATGCTATGAGCGCCGGATTTCAGTAAGTTTTCGTAATAGGACTCAAATTTTTCCAAAAACGAAGTGAGAACAACCGATCGATTGAATGGAAACTGACACTCAATGAATAGTGACGTCGCTATCTCTGACAAGTCAGGGGAGAAGTCCCCATAGGTGCTGTTAATGTTTATGCCGACGCCCACCACGCAAGCAGAGCCGGCTTTCCCCGCTTGTTTGCATTCGCAAAGAATGCCTGCCATTTTTTTGTTCTTGAAAAGAATATCATTCGGCCATTTCAGGGAAAATGCTAAGCTTGTGATTTTCTCTAAGGTTTCCGTTAGCGCGAGTCCTGTTACTAATGGGATCCACGAGATGCCGGATTGTACTGGAAGTTGGGTTAATAGGATGGAGAAATACAGATTTTTCCCTCTAGGGGAATACCAGGCTCGACCTTTTCTGCCTCTTCCAGACGTTTGGCTATCGGCCAAGACCAGAGTTCCGTGAGAGGCTCCACGTTCGGCTTCCTGAAAACATGCAGTATTAGTTGAGAGGCAAGACTCAAAAAAGACGAGTGGATGACCAATATTCTTGGTCGGAAGTTGTAGCGAGAAGGTGTCATATGACCGAATCAGATCATCGCGCAACGGATATTGCTCCATTCAATCGCCAGACTTTGATTAACGACCGGACGGTAATGGATCAAGGGCAAGGCTTAAGTCCATGGCTCTAGCTGAATGCGTCAAAGCGCCGATTGAAATGAAATCAGCGCCAACTCGAGCAATAGTTGCGATATTTTTGAGGGTGACTCCCCCGGAGATTTCAGTCAGAGCTCGTCCATTGATAAGCCGAATTGCCTTGCGAAGCATGCGCGGAGACATATTATCAAGCATGATAATGTCGGCCCCTCCTTTAACCGCAGCTTCAACCTGGGGTAAGGATTCAGTCTCTACGCAGATTTTCAAGTGTGAGCGCTTCTTAACCTTTCGGCAGGCTTCTGTGATATCAATGCCTAGCGACTTCAGTATCGCCAGATGATTGTCCTTTATCAGAATGCCGTCCTTGAGCGACATGCGGTGATTGCGGCCCCCTCCAAGTTTCACGGCCATTTTCTGTAACATCCGAAGGCCTGGCGTGGTCTTTCGGGTATCGAGTATTTGAGTGTTTCTTCCTCTCATGTGCCGCTGAAATTGGTGAGTGAGGGAAGCGATACCTGAAAGATGCTGAAGGAAATTTAAGGCAACTCGCTCAGCGCTGAGGAGTGAACGGGCGTCACCACGTATGGTGCAACACGTGGTCCCGGCCTTGACAGAATCGCCATCACGGCAGGATCGAGAAAAGCGTAATCGACGGTCGACTTGCTTGAATACCTGTCGAGCCACATCTATTCCCGCCAGGACCATGTCTTCCTTGGCGATGATACTGGCGGCGGCAGGAACGGGGTCCGGGAACAGAAGGCGTGTGGTGATATCATTCGCGACATGATCTTCTTCAAGGGCGATACGTATCAGTGCCTTCAGTCCAGATTGCCCGTTTTTCATGTCAACGCTCGCGAGTTCAGGACTTTGAGAGCCGGGTGGAAAGTTGGTGGTCACTGCTCTCCAGCAAGGCGAGCTCTTGAGAAAGCAGTGTGAGGCGATTCTTGGATTCTTGAATCACGCTTGCTTCAGCTTTCGCGACAAAGTCTGTGGAGGCGAGACGTTTTTCAAGGCGGGCAGCTTCTTTTTGCTTTTCCTGCATCTGTTTCCGTATTCGCTCAACGACCTGTTGCACGTCAATTTCATGATTGATTTCTGACCCGACCGTTACGGAACCGACGACAAGTCGGAGGATGTTTTCCTTCGACCAGTCATCCTCCTCAGTGAGCGTTACCGATCCTCGCACCATGTGGGGGAGGTAGGGGGAGAGGTTCGAGAGTGACGCGCGTTCTTCCTGGTTGGCCGCGGTTCCCCAAAACATCATGCTTTGAGTCGGAGAGCAATTCAGGAGCGCGCGGCTTGTCCGCGCCGTTACCACGAATTGTTCAAAAGTCTCGAAGGTTTTTTCAACATCCGCGGCATTCCACTCTTCGTCTGCGACAGGGAAGGGCTGTGTCACGATGGATTTTCCAGAATGCGGGAAGGCCTGCCAGATTTCTTCGCTCAAAAATGGCATAAATGGATGAAGGAGGCGTTGAATAACATCAAATGATTCAAAGAGCGTATGACGAGTTGACTGAGCTTCAGGCGAATCCTGGTCCTGGAACACGGGTTTTATCAGTTCAATATACCAATCACAGTATTCGCGCCAGAGGAATTGATAGACAGACGAGGTGGCCAGGTCGAATCGATACTCCTCTAACGACTCCGTGCAACGAGTGATGGCCTGATTCAATCGACTCAAAATCCAGCGATCAGCGTATGACCGCTCACGCACGGGAAGGACTTTTTGCTCGCCTTCGCCATGCAGGGCGATAAATCGGGCTGCATTCCATATTTTCGTGACAAAATTCCTGTACCCTTCTATACGCCCTTCGGCGAGCTTGATATCTCTTCCCGGCGAAGCCATCGAGGCCAGGGTGAAGCGTAACGCATCGGTGCCATATTCCCGCATTTTTGTTAAAGGATCGATGACATTGCCTTTCGACTTACTCATCTTCTGCCCTTCGGCATCCCGCACCAGAGCGTGAATGTAGACATCTCTGAATGGCGGTTTTCCCGTGAATTTAAGGCCCATCATAATCATGCGTGCCACCCAAAAGAACAAGATGTCCAATCCGGTCACCAGCGTCGAAGTCGGGTAAAAAGTCTTAAGGTCTTGCGTTTCTTCCGGCCAACCCAATGTTGAAAAAGGCCATAGAGCGGAAGAAAACCACGTATCGAGCACGTCCGGATCTTGGATGAGGTCTTTGTTTCCGCAGACAGGACATGCCGTAGGAGGAGTTCTGGAGATGATGGGGATAGCATCGGGACTGATGAAACATGATCGGACCGTCTCTGTGGTTTCCTGTTCGTTGGCGTTCTGCCCCTTGCTCTCGTTGTTGGAAAAAAGAAGATGTTCGTTGTTGCAGGTCTTGCAGTACCATGCGGGGATTTGGTGGCCCCACCAGATTTGCCGTGAAATACACCAGTCTTTTACATTCCGCATCCATCCCAGGTAGTTATTTTTCCACTCATCGGGAATGATCCGAATGTCTCCCGACTCCACGGCCGCAATGGCAGGGTCAGCGAGGGGCTGAATTTTGACGAACCATTGTGGGGAAAGGTAGGGAAGGATCACCGTTTTGCACCGGTAGCACTTGCCAATAGCCATTGAATGGTCGTCGATTTTTGCCAGCAACCCTTTGTCCTGGAGGGCTTCAACGATGAGGCTTCGGGCATCCTGCTCAGATTTTTGATGAATGCGCTCTTTGAGTTGCGGGTCGATGTCCTGATCAGCAAAGAGGCTCGTATCAATCCTTGCGCGATAGTCAAATATGGGTTTTGATGGAAGTCCGAGGCGTTTTCCTGCCTCTTCATCATTAAAGTCGCAGGCCGGAGTGATTTTTACGGCGCCTGTCCCGAATTCTCGATCAACCAGTATTGAGTCCCCCACGACAGGGATCGTTCGATGAGTCAGTGGTAGGCAAACATTCTTTCCGATGAAGCGGTTATATCGAGGGTCATCCGGGTGAACGGCGACAGCCGTGTCGCCGAGCATGGTTTCGGGTCGAGTGGTGGCGATCGTTAAGTAGGCATCTGTTTCGTCTTCGATGGGATATTGGATCTCATAGAGTTTGCCTTTTGTCGACTCATGCTCTACTTCGACATCAGAGAGTGCGGTGAAACACCTGGGGCACCAGTTGATAAGTCGCTCACCTCGATAAATCAATCCCTCTTCATACAATGACGCGAAAACTTCAAGGACAGCTTTAGATAATCCTTCGTCCAACGTAAATCGTTGCTTGCTCCAATCGCACGACGCTCCTAATTGTTTCAGTTGCGTAAGAATGGTATCACCTGACTGTTCACGCCATTTCCAGACGCGTTCAATAAACGCTTGTCGACCAATCTTGTCTCGAGAGCTGCCTTCTGCCATCAGTTGGCGCTCAACGACATTTTGTGTGGCGATGCCCGCATGGTCCGTTCCAGGCACCCAGAGGGTTTGATATCCTTGCATTCGCTTCCAACGAATTAAGATATCTTGTAGGGTGCTATTTAATGCGTGTCCGATATGGAGAGCTCCGGTAACGTTGGGTGGGGGGATGACAATGGAATAGGCTTGAGACGATTCCTTCAGCCTTGGAGTAAAGAGTTTTTCACGGAGCCAGTAGTTTCCCCAGTGCTCTTCGACGCTTTGCGGATCGTATGTTTTATTGAGTTGTTGTTGGGGCATGTGAATCAAGAGCTAATCGGTTGAAGAGCCAGATTTTATCACGCACCCAGCAGGGCTTCAACTGAAATGCCTGATACTTGTTGGGTTTGGCAGCGATGTGCTAAAAGACTATAGTGTTACAGTTTTCACATTCATCAGAGGAGAAATATTCATGCCAAGAGGACGAGAGAAAGATCGTGATCTTCGAAAAAAACACCGTAAAAACAAGAATCGTCTCAAAGCACTGGAGCGTGACCGAAGGACGAAAAAGGGAAAATGATCAACTGTTCCCACTATCGTGTTTCTGACTCTAATTTTCGAGATTAACCCTGCCAGTTTTCTTTCCGTACCGTCCCTGACTTTAAAAAAGGCAGGTCATGGGTACGCTTGACGTCAAACATTCTTTCCTGAAAGTCATCTTCTTTGACGCAGCTGGAACACTTTTTCATATTAAGGGATCAGTCGCAGATGTGTATCTTAAGTACGCTAAAAAGTACGGTTTGCAGGAATCTCTTTCACTTAGATCTTCCATCAATTCCGCTTTTTCATATGCATTCCAACAGGCCCCTCCTCCGATATTCGCCGTTTCCCAACCTGAAAAATTGAAGCAATGTGAACGCTTATGGTGGTTTGACATTGTCCACGCAGTATTTTACCGAGTCGGAATGTTTGAGGGGTTTGATGAATATTTTGACGAAGTGTTTGAGGCATTTGGTCGTGCAGAACATTGGGAGATTCAACCTGAACTCATACCGCTCCTAACAGAGTTAAAAGAACAGCAGTTTGAATTAGGCATTATTTCAAATTTCGATACGCGCTTGTTTCAGATTCTCAATGATCTCTCGCTCTCCAATTATTTTGATACCATCACGATTTCTAGCCTCGTCCAGGCAGTGAAACCATCTCGGGAAATCTTTCAGTATGCATTGGACGAACATGCTGTTGAGCCTCATGAAGCCCTGCACGTCGGCGATAGTCTGACTGAGGATTGGGAGGGGGCGACGAAGTCCGGGCTCAAGGCTGTTTTATTGTGCGAGAAGAACAAATTGCCACAGCACATCGTAAAAATCAGTCATTTACGTGAACTGCCACATATTTTAAGCACGTATCATGTTTGAAGGATCTCTGCCAAAAAGAGAAAGAGGCCATTCACCCTAACGATACGCCCCGTCCTCCGCACTCTTGGATTTTCACTCTTAAGATTCATCTTCCAGGCTGCTTCTGTTATAATAAGCGAACTACGTGGGTTATTGATGGGGGAAGACACTAAAGCCTGTATCTTGGCGTCTATGGCTATTCGACTAAAATTGATGATTCGTCACACTTTTCTTTCTCTAAAGTTATTCAAAAACTTGACCTTCTTCTAGATTTTACGTACTGTTTCATTCTGTCCCTCTAAAACTGTAGAACAGAAGCCGGGTCCTTTAGCAAAGATGTAAAGATTTCATCAAGATCCGCTTTGAGGATTGAAGTCGTTGTGAATTTTTTTGCCATCAGCGGACTGTTAAATGGAATAGCGGCTATCGGGTTAACTCTTCTTGTCTATTTCCATTCTCCTCAAAATCCCAGGCACCGGACCTATGTCTTGTTTGGACTAACCACAGGCCTTTGGAGCTTTGGGTATTTTTTCTGGCAACTCTCCGAGTCTCATCAACTTGCACTCTTCTTCGTTCGCCTTCTTATGGTAGGCGCCATTTTTATTCCCGTTACTTTTCTTCATCACATCATGACGCTGCGTGATGAAGCTGTAAGCAAGTGGGGGATTTTGCAGAAGAATTATATCGTTGGAGGACTGTTCCTCTTGTCGAATCTGACTCCACTTTTTGTCGCTGATGTTCAGCCCAATAATTTTTTTACGTTTTGGCCAGTACCAGGAATCTTTTTTCATTTCTTCCTGATTTGGTGGATAGGCATCGTGATCTATGCGCATTATCTATTAGTCAAGACCTATCTTACGGGAGGGAGGGGACAGCAACAGCAATATCTCTACCTTCTTGTTGCCTCCAGTGTTGGATTTATAGGCGGTTCAACAAATTTTCCGCTATGGTACGGGATAGAAGTCCTTCCCTATGGAACGATACTTTTTACCTTCCATATCTCTCTCGTGGCCTATACACTCCTACGCTATCATTTGATGGACTTTTCTGTGTTCGTAGAAAGAGGCCTGAGTTACCTCGCTGTCCTGTTCCTTATTTCTCAGCCTGCATATCCGGTATTACTACTTGCTCAAAAGTCGGTTTTTGGGACCATTAGCTATCGGTATTCCATGGTTCAATTATTTGTCCATCTCCTGACGGTCGCCGGTGCGTATCAAATGCGTCTTGGCACTAGCCGGTCCATTGCCTCTTCAATCCTGAAAGGGCGGGACGCAAGCCTGAAAACCTTGTCTCAATTTTCTACGAACATCTCTACGCTTCACGACGTAGGCGCATTGGGAAAAGAGATCGTTGTCTCTTTGGGCAAAGGCATACAAGCGCAAACAGTGATCCTCTTTGTCTTAAACAAGGACAAGAACCAGTACGTCCAAGTATCGGATTTTGGCAAGTCTTATGACAGTCCTGTCGACCACACTTTTGGAGTGACTGATGCTCTCCCTCGTTATTTAGCCATCGTCCAATCTTGTGTCGTCTGTCATGAGCTTAAGCAGGCCTTTCCTGATCAGTGGAAGCAGGCAATATTGCAAGATATGGAGAAATTACGGTCTGAGGCTTGCTTTCCTTTCATTCAAAAGAATCAGTTGATCGGGTTTTGCATGATTTCTCCGTATGTGCAAAGCCCCATGGAGGATGAGACCTCGAGGTTTGTTGCCACACTCGTGCGTGAAGCGGCTTTAGCGCTAGAAAACGCTTTGCTACGTGAAGAAGTCATCCGTTCTCAAGAGACGATCCGGCATATCGATCGTTTGCGATCCTTAGAAACCATGTCCATGGGACTTACGCAGGAACTTGCGCAGCCACAAGCTTCCATCAAGGCCTTTATGCAATTGGCCTATATGCGGAAGAATGATGAAAAGTTTTTGGAGCGCTTGAAATCCGTGCTATCGACCGATGTTCAACGAATCGAGCAGTTAACGAAAGAGATTCGCGACTATGTGTCTAATGAGCCGTCACGGCGATGGACTCCAGAGAACCTCAACGAACTTATTGAATCGTGCCTTTGTTATATATCTCGTAATCCGATTTTTCACGATATCAAAATAGAGCAAAAATTAGAACCGAACCTGCCGAGCTTGATGTTTAAGAGGCAAGACATCCGTCAGGTGCTCTTTAATCTTTTGCTCTTTCACCTTCATCCTGTGGGGCATCATGATAAAACTCTTTGTATCACGACGAGAATGATTCGGAGTTCGACGAATGATCCATGGGTCCAACTCGAAGTCTCAAATCGGCCAGTTCAACCATCTGTACATGAAGTCTTATGCGCCTCACTTGGCTCTCCTAGGACATTCTATAAAGAGTTAGAACAATGTGCTCATAATGATGAAAGCATTCGTATCGCCCAAGATATTATCCAATCGTATGGAGGATACATTCAAGGATACGGTACTTCCGAGACCATCATGCTGTCTCTCTTGAGTCTGCCTGCGAAGAAGCATTTAAAGGGAAGCTGCATTCCCGAAGCCCCACGACCTCCAGCGCGCGCTCTAGAAGACAGCCATAGCCAGGCGCAGCCATCTTCTTCATTTCTTGCTACCCGTGAATAGCCTAGATAAGTCTTTCTTCGAATGAATAGCCTTACGACATTATCGAAGGATCAATATCGTCTGCTCGTCGAGCAAATTCCCGCTATCACCTACACCGCCCGCATAGAATGGGGAAAAATTGCATTCAACTATGTGAGCCCTCAATTGGAGACGGTCTTGGGTTTCCATCCATCAGAATGGATTAACAATCCAAATCTTTTTCTGAAACATATTCATCCGGATGATCGAGAACGAGTAGGGAATGAACATCGAGAGAGACTTGAGTCTCATGAACCAGTGCAAATGGAGTATCGAATACTCTCAAATGACGGAAGGATGGTATGGATTCGTGATGTGGCCAGCATTGTACGAGAGGCAGATGGAGTCTCAGTAAATCTTGTTGGGGTTTTTCACGATGTGACGGAAAAGAAACGTCTTGAGGATGAACTATCTCGTTGGGATGAGGAAACCCGTGCGCTGACTACACACCACCCAGATATCATTGCCCGTCTTGATGGGCAAGGGCGAGTGTTATACCTCAATCGTTGGCTTGATTTTTGTCACCCAATGAATCCTGAGTCGTACCTCGGGAAAACTTTAGAAGAGTTAGAAATGCCTGACGCGCTCTCGAACGCATGGTCGAAAGCGTGCGCGCGAGTTCGGTTTGAGGAAACGCCTTCTTTGCTTGAATTTTCGTGCTTTTTGAACAATGATCAAAAAATCTTTGAATCGCGCTTCATACCGGAATTCGGCAGAACGGGCAGAGTAAAAACCGTCCTGATTATCACGAGAGACCTTACCCAAAAAAAATCTGCAGAATGTGCTCTTCGGGAAAGTGAAGAACGTTTTCGGCAGCTTGCCGAATCCATTACCGATGTGTTTTGGCTAGTCGATGCCAGGACCGAAAAATTTCTTTATGTCAGTCCTGCCTACGAAAAATCCTGGGGGGCTTGTTCCCTTCAATTATTGGAAAATTCTCGTGCCTGGCTCAGTACAATTCATCCTGAAGATCGAACCAAAATCGAAAAAACGTTTTTTGAGAAGGTTGTGAATGGAACCCTCGATATTGAATATCGTGTTCTTCATCATGACGGGAATGTACGATGGATCCATAATCGTGCATTCCCCATAACCAATGATGCAGGGGAAATTTTTCGCGTCGCGGGAATGGCTGAAGATATCACGATCCGAAAACAATTTGAAGAAGAGCGTTTACGAATGAGTAAACTGGATTCATTGGGGTTACTCGCGGGTGGACTGGCCCATGACTTCAATAATTTACTTACCGCCATTTTAGGCCAATTGTCATTGGCGAAGTTCTTTATCGCCTCGGATAATCCGTTGTTTCAGCGTCTCAATGAAGCCGAGCTGGCTTCGATGCGAGCTCAAGACCTTACGCAACAATTATTAACCTTTGCAAAAGGTGGAACGCCGATTCGCAAGCCTGCCTCCTTGAGTCAAATCGTTGAAGAAAATACGCATTTTGTCCTTACGGGATCGAATATCAAGTCAGAATTACACATCGTCAAAGAACTCTGGACTGTGGATGTCGATGTCGGGCAAATCAGCCAGGTCATTCAAAATTTAGTGATCAATGCCATGCAGGCCATGCCTAGTGGTGGAACGTTAACGGTATTCGGTCAAAATCTGACTGTGACGGAGGAAGAGCGTGCTGGCCATTGCCAAGTTTCATCGGGAAACTGGGTCAAAGTTTCTTTTATTGATCAGGGTATCGGGATTCCCAAGATGCATCTCAGCAAAATTTTCGATCCCTATTTCACGACCAAAGCTTCAGGCCATGGTCTTGGGTTGGCGACTTCGTATTCAATCATCAAAAATCACGGAGGAGATCTCACTGTAGATTCTGAAGTGGGAATCGGAACGACTTTTACGGTATTGTTGCCCGCCTCGATTGAGAGCCGTGTGATCTCACCCAGACGAGACGCCCCCATTCAACAAGGGCAGGGGACTATCCTTGTCATGGATGATGAGGCACCAATTCGAAAAGTCCTTTGCGAGATGCTCGAGGTGTGTGGCTATGGTTATCAAACTGCCAAAAATAGCCATGAAACACTCGAATTGTTCTGTGAGGCGAAGAAGAATGGGACCCCCTTTGATGCCGTGATACTTGACTTGACGATCCCTGGAGAAATGGGTGGCCGTATCGTGATTCAAAAACTCCTTGAGATCGATCCTTCGGTCAAGGCGATCGTTGTCAGCGGATATTCAAATGACCCTGTTCTTTCAAACTTCAAAGAGTATGGTTTTCAAGGGAGAATTCCCAAACCATTTCGATTAAATGAGGTCAGTGATGCTATTCAACAAGTCTTGAATAAGTAATGCATCCTACCTCCTATTGTCTGTCCACCCCGAACTGTCTGTGATCTTTCTTCCAACTATAACCACTTCCCGGTTAATCTCAGGAACTTTGCCGCTCCAGATTCTCGCTGAAATTTTCATGTTGTCGTGAAGTATAGTCAGCATGTTTTAGAGAAATTCATCCAGCCACGAGTTAACAGATTGCGGATTGTGTCCAACTGCTTAGATTTAGGGCTGAGCTGTCGCTCGGGAAAAAGAATCATCACGCAATGCATCGTGCTTTATTGATGACATCTGATGCTCATATGCACATGGAAAGCTTAGGATGTCAAAAAACAAGAGGTATAGCCGTTTCCAATAACTTCAGTATGGTTCAATGTCGTACAGCGCGGGGATTATCGTCTGTATCGATTGAAACGTATTTGGATTCGCTATACCCCGCCAGCCAATGCGACTTCTTCAGAATTAATTAATTAACAAAGTTTACATTCAGACGGCTCCCTTATCGTCAGGATATTGCGTCTCTATTACATAGGTCTTTTTCATGTATGCGAGGGGGGTGAGAGTCAGGAGGTGCAACGCACCTCTTGCGAAGCCTACAGTAAAAGAGACCACGTTTGTTAACCCGCAAAATTTGACCATACGATCATTGTTCTGCGTAATAGTGAATGCTGAAACCTAGTTGTGAGAATCCTCGAAGGCCAAGATCCTTGCGGCTGTTCTCACGTCTTAAGAATATGTAAAAAGAGGTTTACGCCTTCTGCCTCCTGTTCGATCCAAACATTCTTTGGACTGACACCACAGGCTTCCGCCAACTCGAGCAATTTTCGCTTGCTACGATGAATCAAGATCCAATCAAAGAGTTCCATGTACCCTTGAGTGGGATTGTCATCTGAAAAATTCCCGATCACCAGTTTTCCGTTTTTCTTCAAGCCTGGTAGAAGGCGCTTAATCACACGCTTAAACAGGGCATCACTGAAATAGTCAAATAATCCTGCGGACCAGATAAGATCGTACTTTTCAGTTGGATTGAACCGAAGGACGTTTTTGTGGAGGAAGTTGACCGTGTCTGAAAAGTCTTTGCAGAGTGTCTCAGCATATTGGATCGCTTGACGGTCCTGGTCAATGCAGTCAAATACAATATTGGAGGGACCAATAACTTTCAACGTTTCATACAAATCTCGTCCTGGTCCACTACCCACATTTAAGACTCGCGCCTCCATTTGGAACTGATTCTTCATTTTCCAAATTTGTTCCAGAAAATATGAGACACGGTTCCTGACAGCTTGAGGCGCCTTGTGAGAATGAAAGAATCGATCCCAGTTTTTAAGATTCGGATCGGGTGCTGTCCAGTAGTTGTAAATCCGCTCGATCACCTCAAAATCACCTGCATAGCCATGGGGCTTTTGAAACACGAATCCTTGTATGGTTTCAATCGATAAAGCATTCCCAAAGGCATGCAGAATTTTCGTGAACTGCTGCTGGGAAAGGACGCCTGACTTTCTGCATAACACTAATTTATCCATTGCTTGATTCAGTGAGGTATATTCTTGGGGCGTCGGTCCTCCTTTTTGAACCAATCGTTTAATGTCTCGGATCGTTGATTCTAAAATCCTTTCGCCGCATCGGGATAACTGCGTGTCATCAGAGTTTGAGGCTTCAGTGATTGCAGAAAATCTTTGCATGGGTTCCTCCTTGATAGCGTTACTCCTTCCACCCCATGTGGAGAGAGTGTCTGATTGGTGTCGAGGCTTTGCATTAGTTCTCGCAAGAATTGTCTGCGGATGTGTGCAGGGTAGCAAGGAGGCACATCAAGAATGGTAGGGTCCCTCCACATGAGGAAAATCCTAAGTACGCAAAGAGGTTTTATTCTTTACCTTGCCCGCACATTCAAGGCATTAAGAATATAATTTGAAAATGGAAAAGAAAGATAATAGATAACGACGAGAAGAGAGGGCTATCTGTAACTATGAATTCGAAGGTTAGAAAATCTGTCGGAAACGCGTCAGCCCAAGAACGCTAGTATTGTGATGAAAAGCTAGGATATCCACAAGGGTAACGAAATGATTCCTGTCTGTCTAGTGAGCTATTGTACCTAATTAATTTACCGACTATTTGAAAGAAGAAATTATCAGTGGCTCAAGAAGCTTACTCAGCCATGAAGGGTACGGTTTTAACGCTGTCCACTGGAGGGAGTTGGTCGGGCCGGTTGGAGAAGAAACGGGAAACCTTTCCCAAGAGGTCATTGCAAAATGTACTGAATGTTATCAATACGTACAAACGGAAGCACCATGCCTTGATGGGAATTTTCATGAGAAAAAGCATACATGAGTGATTCATCTGGTACCAGACGTCCGGTAAGCAAGATCACAACATCAATCTCCGAGCCTTTCGTAAGCCTTTCTTGTAAATCGTCAGACATTTCCTTGTGAGTTGGTATGGCAACCATCTCAGAGGGAATATTCACTGGCTTAAATCTGACGATTCCCCAGGAGGTTTGTGTGTGGATAGGACCGATCGCAACTCTGAAGCCCTTTAGCTCGTCGACATATTGCCGTAAAATCCCACTCCAATAAAAAGCCACACGCTGCTGCAGTAAGGGGTGTCCTGCTCTTTTTTTGTCCCGGTTTCGATTAAATTGAAAAAGCCGATGTCCTTGCTCTTCCCCTGGATGATCGTGCAACATGTCCCAGTCCGGAGGAGTCTGTTCCAGTTCTGTCATGAATGCTTCTTGGTCGTTTTGAGAAAAAAGAGGACGTGCGGAGCCATAAATCAATTTCTCTCCATTCCCCGATGTTCGATCCAAGAGGATGTTGACGCCGAGTGATGACCCGGCGATAAGGTGAGAAGGGAGTAAGCCTAGAACGAGGACATACGTCAGGATCGGTCGTAACCGTCGTTTATTCAGTAGACTTGCCGTTGGCTTCTCAAGCATTTATGCCCCGATAGGATATTGTGAAGCTAAATTTCACTTTCTATTGAAATACCACTGACTTCCGTGATTCACCGAATGCAGGAGGTAGTTATGGCAGACCTCAAAGGGCACTCATGGAGGCGTTATCCAAGACTGATCTTATTCGATGGAGTATGTACGTTCTGCATTGCTTCTGTCGATTTTGTCATCCGCCATGACCCTGAGCGAAAATTTCAATTCGGAGCCTTACAGTCAGAGGTTGGTCAGCAGATTTTAATGACCCATCATTTCAGTATCCATGATTTTGAAACCTTCTTGTATCTTGAGCACGGGCAGGTCTATACCAAATCGACGGCTGCTTTAAAGGTTCTAAAAGAGTTACAGGGCATAAAAGCTTTGTGGTATGTCGGAAAACTCATCCCACGATCTATTAGAGATTTCATCTATCGATTCATTGTCCGTCGAAGATATCAATGGATGGGAAAGCTTGAAGCATGCAGAACTCCTCCTGAGGCCGATCGGTCTCGATTCGTCTAGAATCGATGGTCGTCTGAGCACATGTATTGTTCCAGGAAACCGTCTTGAATTCAACAAGTGTCATCCCTACAATCATGTGGATTTCTAGTCGACGTGTTCTTCAAAGAGGAGGCCTTGTAGCATGCGGCAATCGAAGAAAAAGGTGAGATCTTCAGGAGCCTCTTCTCGTCCCAAAATTCTTGATGATAGGATAAAGCGAAAATTTCAGTCACATTTACTGAAATGGTACCACAAATATGGTCGTGACCTTCCTTGGCGCAGAACCAACGATCCATATAAAATTCTCGTGTCAGAAGTGATGCTTCAACAGACCCAAGTTGATCGGGTCATACCCAAGTATCATGAATTTTTGGAAAAATATCCAACCGTGGCCGACCTTGCCGCTGCAAAACCGCAACAGGTGCGAGAAACATGGTACCCATTGGGGTACAATGTCCGACCCTATCGTTTACATAGCATTGCCTGTGAAACTGTCGAGCGGTACGGTGGGGAAATTCCCAATGATCATGAGCAATTGCTATCGTTAAAAGGAATCGGTCGATATACTGCGGGTGCCGTACGTTCATTCGCTTTTCAAGAAGATGCTCCGATTCTGGATACCAATGTCATGCGAGTCTTATATCGAGTGTTTGTCGGAGAGGGAGATCCAAAGAATCATAAGACTCAATTGTGGGCCATCTCAGAAGCGTCTATTCCGAAAGGGAAAGGCTATGATTTTAATCAAGCGTTAATGGATTTTGGAGCTATGGTCTGTACCGCAAGGAAGCCATACTGTTTATTATGTCCGATGCAGAAATTTTGCAAAGCCTTTCCTTTTAAGCCGTCCTAACCCTCCTGCCAATGGAGGGGAATCCTCACATACAAGTTGGAGTCGCGATCATCAGGCGAAATAATCGCTTTCTTCTTTCTCGCCGAAACCCTTCAGTTCACATGGGCGGATTGTGGGAGTTTCCAGGAGGGAAATGTCAGGCCGGAGAATCATTGGAAGCATGCGTCGTTCGCGAGGTCTTTGAAGAATTAGATATTCACTTGGAACAACTGCATTTTGTCATGCGCTGTTCGTATGAGTATCCTGAAAAATCCGTAGAGCTCTCCGTCTTTGAATGCATGTCATTTTGTGGAACGCCTAAGGCCGTGGATTGCTTTACGTTTGATTGGGTCAAAAAAGAAGACCTCAAGGCTTACCAATTTCCCCCTGCCAATGCACCTATTCTACGTCACCTGCTCGAGAGGAGCCTCTCTTCATGATCTCATTCTTCGGGAATATCATTGGTGCACGGATCAGGGAACAGGATTGACGAGATAAGGAAACTATTTGGAAGAAACGTAAACAGTGGCAGGGTAGTCAAACCTAGGCGTCACGATGGCAAGGAGGGCAGTCTTATTGACGAAGGCCACAGGCCCGAGCAATCCCATCCTGATATCGTGACCATTGTTGGAGTGTTTCTTCCATCTGCTGCAAGACAGATTGTTGTTGATCGGCTTCGATAGCGTGATGAATGATCATGTCATAGATCGCACGCCGATTCACTGGTTCCACAATCTGTTGGACGCGGATATAATCCATGTACTTGGGAGACACCCCTTGATATTGGACCAACGGATGTTTCATGATGATGTCTTCAATTTCTGCCGATGATTTTGGCCCCTTCGGGTACATCACGTCTTCAGGATCCATCGACGTGCCTTCGACAAATACGGTAAGTACAGTAGCGCCCACAAGCCAGTCATCTTCTTGACAAAGATGATCAAGCCACTCTCGGTACGTACGGCTACTGGAAAGAAGTGTGACATCGCGGAAGCCCGATCGGTCAAACCCTAGTCCGATCATCATTTGGAGAAAGAGCTCTTGATGTGGCTGATGGAAGGATAACCCCCCTGTTTCTTCTTCGTAGATTGTTGTCGCGAGTCGTCGTCGAACTTCCCAAGGGGGATTCTTCCCAAGGATACGTGCGAGTAACACGGCAAAATCGCGAATGTAGACAACATATTCTTGATGGTATAATCGGTGAAGATGTTCCATCGTGATGGTATTCCCATTAAAATACGAATCGGCCCAATGTCGTTTTCGACGAAGCACATCGAACAACTTCTCACGAAACTGATCAGGGGAAAGAGTGCGCATGGGATTTCTTCTCAGTTAATACAAATGAGCTGGGGTAAAGACAGCGAAAGGCAAGCTACAACGAATGCTTGGCATGAACCTTTTATCACGAAATATTAGTTGCGGTAATCTCTTTTATAGGATACCACACTCTTGAGGAAGCTGTAAGCATATGGAAACTGTAAATTTGGGCAATCCAGACGACATTTTTCAATTTTTATCGGATGTCTCGCTCAAGGGAAGTGGAGTGACGACAGATAATTTAATGGAATACGTGTTAGATGAAGGGTTTACGGAACCAACTTACCTACAAGCCAAAGGTGAGGACGCTGATGCGTATTACAAGGGACGCCCAAACGCATGGGCCGTTTATCAAATTCGGGAGTGGAAGCGAGTGCTCATTATTAGTGGGGGAGTTGGCCGTGAGCGGCGAGCGCAAATCACGGAAACGCCATGATTAGACAAAAGTAATTCTTGGCTCTTACTTCCATCCCCCCACGAGCCGATTTTCCTCAAAATAGAGGTATCGATGGGTGACCGTACCGGCGTCCAGCCAGTCTTCATAGACCCATTCTTCGCGCCGAATGCCTTTGTCGGTATAGCTCACGTTCATCTGATAGGGTGATCCCCACGCCTTCATGACTTGGTCACGAGTCATCCCTACCATGACGTTTTTTTCTTGAATGTGTTTTTCGAAGGTCGGGTCTAAGAGGGGTGGGAGAATTCCCCAGCCCAACATCCAAAGCAAAAAAGCCGTTAATCCGACGTATACAGCGACGCGAACGGGTCGGCGGCAGGGAAACGGAACAGGGTTGGATTCTGAATGAACGTGGTGATTTGACAAGTTGATCTATCAAGCGAGAGCGTCAGGCAAACATGCAAAAAATCAACTGGCTAGAATTATGGTATGTTCATATTTACAGCCAGTGATAGATATTATCAGTCCAGAATTTAGAGGGTCAAGAAAGGATGATGCGCATGTTCGTGGAAGTCGAGGATAATTTAAACGTCGAGAACTCTGTGTTCCTGAGATTCAAGGAAGTCTCTGCCCCTCGACTCGTTTCGCACGTACGAATCTATGATCGTTCGTCAATAGGAGAATGGTATACAATTACGGGATGGGGGAACAATGATGAGCAAGCAACATGCGACGCTTACGCTCAGAAGGTCGAGGATTCTGGCTCCGGGGTCGCAATACTCATCTATGGAGGAATCCATGGCGTTCGACTGAAGGCTGAAGATTCCAGTGAACCGTGGGACCTTAAGAGTCCGAATCAATGGGGAGAAACCTATCTTCTCTTAAGTGGAGAAGATGACGTACGGTTTGCTTAAATAATTACGTGATAATGCTTGCAAAGCGTCTAATCAGCATACTGCGGACGTGGAATGCTTTTTTGTTGTGTGTCTGGTGGCGGAGGGTGTTTGGGGAACTCTTGAGAGTAGGGATTGACGATCGGTTCATGAGTGAGTCGTTGGTTGGTTCTCACGATTTCAAGACTTTGGGCGGTAATCTCCATACGGTCGATCGGAGCGTCAAGCGTCAAATGATTAGGGAGGCCGTCGAGGGCAAACATCTGATAGGCCAGAGACCAAGGTAAATTTTCTTTTCCGCGCTCTTTCACGATAAATGATGCTTCTTTCGAAGGGGAGCCTTTAAAAATGAGCACCCAGAGATTGGAGCGAAATGCAGAAGCTCCGGCATCTGTCGGCGGAACGAATTCAGGAACCAAGGATGGAATTTGATTCAGAGGAATGGCGGGGGTAAATTCAATTTCAATACGTCTGACATACAGTGTTGGAAAATCTTTATCTTCATTGAGGTCTGGAATGTAAACGAATGAATACCGGACTTGAACATTGTCTCGTTTGTAGGTGTAGACATCTTCACCATTTTCCGGAGAGACGAGCTTACTGAAATATTTTTTCCAGTCTTGAAAGGTGTAATAGCTAAACACGCGTAAGGCGGCTTTTCGAGACCTCACAGCCATCGGTTGTCCGAGTTTTTGGTGCAACTCAGCTTGCGTAAGCCCTAGAAATCCATCTTCAAAGTAGGGTTTCCCTAAGGACTTCGAAGGCGTGAGAAATTCCAAGACGCAGAAACTAAAAATAAGGATAGCGAAAACCACCGGAGAAACAGATTGAGAAGTCAAACAGGGCATAAGTGAAATTCCTATTTTTCATCGTATTTCTTAGGATGAAGGGATGTCAAGAAAATTGTGCACATGTCATGGGCGTCATGTTAGAACGGAATTCGATCGTTTGAAAATTAGTCATGTATTGTCTTTTGTGAGGAGATCGAACGAATGTCGGAATTAGAAGAGTTACTGCAAAAAAGAATCGTGGTCATGGATGGTGCGATGGGTACCATGATCCAGAAGCATACATTAGGTGAAAAAGATTTTCGTGGGGAAAGGTTTTCGGACCATTCGTGTGATGTCAAGGGCAATAATGATCTCTTGTCGATCACGCAGCCGACTATCATCCAATCGATCCATCAGGATTACATGGATGCGGGAGCCGATATTATTGAAACGAATACCTTTAACGCGAACGTCATTTCCATGGCAGATTACAAGATGGAATCTTTGGCATACGAACTGAACGTCGCGGGAGCCAGAGTTGCCTGTGAGGCCAGGAACGCCATTATGGAAAAAGACCCCAATCGCTCACGATTTGTGGCGGGGGCCATGGGGCCAACCAATCGTACAGCCTCAATGTCTCCGGACGTCAACGACCCGGCTTTTCGTGCTGTGACGTTTGAACAATTGGAACGGGCATACCATGAGCAAGTGCGAGGACTGATAGATGGGGGGGTGGACTTGTTGCTGGTGGAAACGATTTTTGACACGTTGAATGCCAAAGCGGCTCTGTTCGCTATTGACCGATACTGTCAGGAGCAACAGCGAACCGTGCCCATCATGATCTCAGTCACGATCACCGATCAGAGTGGACGAACATTGTCCGGGCAAATGATCGAGGCCTTCTGGAACTCGGTGTCACATGCCCATGTTCTCAGTGTCGGCATCAACTGTGCCTTAGGGGCGAAGCAGATGCGGCCCTACATTGAGGAGTTATCCCGTATTGCACCTGTCTATATCAGTTGTTACCCAAACGCTGGGTTGCCGAATGCCTTTGGCGGGTTTGATGAGACTCCTGAGCGTATGGGGGCTGACTTGCGGGATTTTGCCAGTCAAGGATGGTTGAATATCGTTGGAGGGTGTTGCGGAAGCACTCCCGATCACATCAAGGCTATCGCTCAGGCCGTGTCGGATTTTCCGCCGCACCAGAAACACCCCAAGGTGCCAATCACCAGACTCAGCGGGTTGGAGGCCATTTCCATTCGTCCTGAAGCCAATTTTATCAATATTGGAGAACGGACGAATGTCACAGGATCTCCAAAGTTTGCCAAGCTTATCCTCAGTGGAGACTTTGAAGCAGCCTTGTCTGTGGCACGTCAACAAGTGGAGGGAGGGGCGCAGATCATTGACGTCAACATGGATGAAGGAATGCTGGACTCAGAGAAAGCGATGGTGCATTTCTTGAATCTTATCGCCTCCGAGCCCGATATTTGCCGTGTGCCGATCATGATTGATAGTTCCAAGTGGTCGGTGATCGAAGCCGGGTTGCGATGTGTTCAAGGAAAAGGAGTAGTGAATTCCATTAGCCTCAAAGAAGGCGAAGACACGTTCAAAGAACAAGCTAGAATTGTCAGACGCTATGGTGCCGCTGTCGTCGTGATGGCATTTGATGAGGTTGGACAGGCCGATACGATGGAACGCAAGGTCGAAATCTGTACACGTGCGTACAAGATTCTGACGAAAGATGTCGGTTTTCCACCGGAAGACATTATTTTCGATCCGAACATTTTAACGGTGGCCACCGGTATCGAAGAGCACAACAATTACGCGATGAACTTTATCGAAGCTACGCGTCAGATAAAAGCCACGTTGCCTTACTGCAAGGTCAGCGGGGGAGTCAGTAATATTTCTTTCTCATTCCGTGGTAACAATATCGTACGGGAAGCCATGCACACGGCCTTTCTCTATCACGCCATCAAAGCCGGTCTGGACATGGCGATCGTCAATGCGGGGCAATTGGGGGTCTACGAGGAAATCCCCAAAGATTTGTTGGAGTTAGTCGAGGATGTCTTGTTCAATCGACGTGAAGATGCGACGGAACGTTTGGTGGCTTTTGCGGAAACGGTCAAGCAGGGCGGGAAGACGATCGTCAAGGATGAAGCCTGGCGGAAAGGAACGGTGGAAGAGCGTCTTTCGCATGCCCTGGTCAAAGGTATCGTCGAATATATTGACGTCGATGTGGAGGAGGCGCGCCAGCAGTATGACAAACCGCTGCTCATTATTGAAGGTCCTCTCATGGATGGCATGAATATCGTCGGAGATCTATTTGGGGCAGGCAAAATGTTTCTTCCTCAAGTTGTCAAGAGTGCGCGGGTGATGAAAAAAGCTGTGGCGTATTTGTTGCCGTTCATGGAAAAAGAAAAACAAGAAACGGGTGGCCATGCCCAAGGGAAAGTGCTGATGGCCACCGTTAAAGGAGATGTTCATGACATTGGGAAAAATATCGTGGGCGTGGTCCTGGGTTGTAATAACTACGAAGTGCTCGATTTGGGTGTCATGGTATCCTGCGACAAAATTTTGCAAACCGCTCGCGATGAAAATGTTGACATGATTGGCCTCAGCGGATTGATCACTCCTTCACTCGATGAAATGGTTCACAATGCGAAAGAAATGAATCGCGAAGGCATGAATATTCCCTTGTTAATCGGGGGAGCCACGACGAGTAAAGCGCACACAGCGGTCAAGATTGCGCCCGGGTATAACGAACCTGTCGTGCATGTACTTGACGCATCATTAGCCGTAAATGTCGTTCGACAATTACTGAGTCCGGATGCCAAGAGCGCATTCGTCGAAAAGGTCAGACAGCAGCAGGCTGCGATTCGTGAAGCTCACCGGAACAAGAAGACGACGAAAACGTTGGTGCCGATCCAGGAAGCGCGAAAACGACGAGTGGCGATCGAATGGGAAACATCAGAGATCGCAAGACCACACTTTCTCGGGACTCGCGTACTTGACGATATGCCCTTGAATGATTTGTTGCCAGTCATCGATTGGACGCCTTTTTTTCAAGCATGGGAACTGAAAGGCCGGTATCCAAAAATTTTGTCCGACGCAACTGTTGGGAGTAAGGCTCAGGAACTCTACAACGATGCTCAAACCCTGTTGCAGGAAATCATCGAAAAAAGATTGCTGAAGGCAAAAGGTATCTATGGCTTCTTCCCGGCCAACAGTATGGAAGATGATATAGACGTTTACACAGATGAGTCGCGAGCCCACATTCTCACGACGTTTCATACCCTTCGTCAGCAGATGGAGAAACCTCAGGGCGACAAGAACTATGCACTGTCCGACTTTGTCGCGCCGAAATCAACTGGGGTGGCAGATTATATCGGTGGGTTTGCGATCACGGCAGGAATCGGGATTGAAGCACTCTGTGAACGATTCGAAAAGGATCATGATGATTACAATTCCATCATGGCCAAAGCTCTGGCCGATCGTCTAGCCGAAGCTTTCGCCGAATGGCTTCACCGTGAGGTGAGAATGGAGTGGGGGTATGGTCTAGAAGAAGATCTCTCGAATGAACAGTTGATTCGTGAGGAATACCAAGGCATTCGCCCAGCCCCGGGTTATCCTGCCAGCCCCGATCACACGGAAAAGAAAATCTTGTTTGACTTGTTGGAAGCCGAAAAGCATACGGGCATCAAGCTTACCGAAACATACGCCATGTACCCAGCTGCGTCGGTCAGTGGCCTGTATTTTTCACATCCCCAAGCCAAATATTTCGGTGTTGGAAAAATCGATAGAGATCAAGTTGAAGACTATGCTGCGAGGAAAAGCATGAAGCTCGACGAAGTGGAGCGGTGGTTATCACCGAATTTATGCTATGACCCCGAGTAATGGGTCTGCGCTTTCTCAACTGTTATGAATGTATTGGGACTCTGTATTGCCCATACGTTGAATCAGTAGGAGGGAGATTAAATTCGTCTATCGTTCTGTTCTCCTGTGAATAGTGATTTTTCAAAGGATTCTCTGGTTGTCGCAAGCGCATAGCACTGTTAAGATTAATAAGATAAGAAATTCTAGGAAAAAGAGATAAGACAAAACTTATTTGCCTCTCCGACTTGTCATTAACACCTCCTCCCTTATTTTTTGGCAATCCTACATTAAATGTTTTACATGCTCGAACGAGATGAAATCGAGTTGTGGTCTAGACATGTGGATGAAATTCCTTCATGAAACAAATACGCTCGCAATATCTATGGATATCGTGCGGGCCATTTCACCACTGAAAGGATGGTTCCCATTACGCTGATGGCTAAATATATACTCATAGGTTTGGCTAGTCTTGTGGGCATTAGCGCACTTGTCTGGATTGGCACGGAAAACAACAACACAATATCGGAGCCGGCATTGGTTGAGCGAACTGCGGACCTTCAACCTAGAGAACAAATGTCGAAACTTGATAAGCCAGCGGAAGCCTATGCTCAAACTGCTCCGCTCGATGGACGGAAGGCTATCAGGCCACATGAACTATCGTTCTCGACAAGCTCGGATGCTGATAGTCAGGATATTTCGCGCAGGGCGAGCAACCCTGTCACGGATTCCTTCGAAGCATCGGCCCATCATGCCTATGAACGGTCAAACAAAGTGTTGGAATTTAACGAAGATGTGCCAAAGGGTGTGACGAGGACTTCATCGCACGGTGTTGCCAGAATCAAAGAATCGTCAAACGATTCAATCCGTAGAGGTATGGGACCAGACAAGGAGCTCATTGAGAGCGATGTGATAGTCTCGCCACGATCTATCGAAATAGATCAAGACGGTTCTGAGAATGATCTGGTTGCAATGGAGCCCGAACAGCCATTCGTCGATGCCGAATCATCTATGACAAGAGAAAGTGAGATAGCGCATGAGCCCATATTCTCGGATTCACATAAGAAAATAAACGAGTCAAGCAAGAACAGTTGGTTAGGCCTTCCACTCGAAGTCATTGGCATTCAGGGAGGATTTAACGCGAAATATGTGGCCATTCCTCCGACGGAAAAGGAGGATTTTCAACATATCGCGCTTTTCGGGGCTATAGGATTTCCAAAACGGTACAATTATGACTCTGGGTGGGAAATTCGGTTTCGCATGAATGGGTCAATGGGTGTCTTGAGAGGTGCCGGTGAGTTGGGGTTTATCGCAACCATTGTTCCAGGGATCGTGTTTTGGTATCCTAAATGGAATATCAGTATCAATGGCGGACCGGGAGTTGCCTTTGTGAGTCGGGAAAAGTACGGTGAGCAAGATTTAGGAGGCCCGATTCAAATCGTCGGTCAGGGTGGCCTCACGTATTATGTGACGGATCACATTGGATTGGGCTGGCGCTTCCATCATATTTCAGATGCGGGGATCTGGGGATCTGATAACCGAGGTGTCGACGTCAATCTTTTTGAGTTGACGTATAAATTTTAAGAAAATGGTACGAGTACGAAATGATGACTAATCCGCGTATCGTTGTCCATCGCTCTCTGACCAACGTGTGATGCCGACTTCTTGAGATTCCCACATCGCCTCGATTTCCTGGGCGGCAAGTTCCGATTCCTTCTCTTTCGATTCAGCAGACACTTCCTCGCCGCCCCCTCTATTGCTCGCCTCTATTGTCGGTGGGCCATTTCCACGCGCCGTCTTCTTTTTCAACGCATTGATTGCCATGATCATTCTCCACTGTCGTGAATTTATTTGGATAATCAGTTACCCTACGATACTTGTCCTACCCCCGTCTAGAGCCGTTTCCTATAACTTCTATATGTTATGGCATGGAGTTCGTTGGTCAATGTGTATGGTGAGAGGGACTTATGCAATCTACATTTCCTTCGACGTTGGCGTTGGGGAAGAAGATAGGGAAAAGGGAAATCGCCTTATTCACGGACTTTTATCATGAGAAATTCGCAAAACTTCGATAAGGAAAAATGAGGGAAGAAGTAAGGCGTGATTCAGCAACCACATCCGAAAATGTGAATGAATATCTTCTATAGCCAGGGATATGTTTATTGGATATGGACACCAGCTAACGATCTTTCCTCAGCAGTCACCGTAACGTTTGTTGGATTCCTTGTGATGCTCTGAAGAGCTTCGGCAATCCACTGATAACGTTCTTGTGCCCAGGCATTAAACGCGGCATCAGAGTCGAAAACGAGGTCCCAGGCCGGAGCCGAATCCAGGAGCAACAATTGATGGGGTTGATTGTTCCCAGGGAAATAGACAACCAGTACCGCAGACTTTCCGATCAAGCTAATATCCGTGAACATATGAATCATGCCAGAGGCAGGCAACTCCATGGTACGGGAAGCCGCTTCCACAATGGGGCCGTATACGCGATGCAAAAACTGTTGTATCGCTTCATAGGGCGACTTTGAATCATGTAGATTTGGATTGGGAGACTCGCCTGTGAGATTCATGGTCACGTATTCCAATGCCTCCCAACTGGGTAGAGCACCTGAATTTATGAGAGAATCAACGAGATACGACATCCAATTTTTTGGTTTCTTCTCAACACATGTCATCATGGGTGAATCCTCACAAGTTTCCCCTTTGCCAGGAGTCTGGAAGGGATGGTTATAGGATTAGGGAAAACGGGAAATAAGTTGGCAGGACTGAGGAGACAAGCACATCCGTCAATTAGCCATTCACAATCTTTAATTATATAGAGACAGGCTTAGTCTGTCAATGCAGTTTTCTTCATGTATGTTCAGGACTTATGAAAGCTTGACCACGGATTTTACTGGGGCATAGAATGGCCCGTTAGTAGAATTTTGGAATGCTCACCACTTAAGGGTTTCTGAAAAGATCGGTTTGAAAAAATCTAATGGGTAAATGCTTATTAAGTAATTGTTTCATAAGGATTTTTTATGAAAATTGATTACAATAAAGGAGGGTTGATTAGTCCGGACTTGATACAGCCTGAAGGTCTAAGGGACACGGGACTTTCCAAGGAAAAAAGAAAGGTCATGTTGGTTTTCCCTCCGGACTGGTTTCCTTCGGAGCCGTATCTGAGTCTTCCAACTCTGACCGCTTTTATCCGTGCCGCCGGACATGAAGTCATCCAAAAAGATGTCAATCTTGAGATGTATGACTGGTATTTTAGTCATGACTTTCTTCGTCGGGTCCTCAAGCGAGTCCCGCAGCAATTAGATCGTCTCAAGAAACTATCGAGGATTCGCGATCTCACGGAGTCAGAAATAGAATTGCAACTGGCTCTGTGTGAGTGTACCCGCAGTCGAATCGCTGCATTGTCGGAAAAGGCCGAAGAAGCGAAACGCATCGTACGCAGCCAGGAATTATACGATATCGATAAGCTGGAGTGGGCGATCCAAATCTTTCGCGAAGTCACTGCGACCATTTCTTTGGTCTATGCCCCGGCACGAATCTGTATGCCTCCGATGGAAACCGACCTGTCTTATAAAGTCTTTATGTCTTCAGAAATTCTGGAAGCGGTTGAAGACACGCAGGTCAATGTGTATCGAGAGGTATTTGACCACATTCTGAAGCCAGCCATTGAAGCCGAGCAGCCTGAAATTATCGGTCTCTCCATCGTGTTGCAGCAACAACTCTTCTCATCAATGACCTTCTGTGCCCTGATCAAGCAACATTTCCCGAACATTCATGTCACGATAGGCGGGAATACCGTCACGCGTCTACGCGATGTCTTGCCCCAAGCGACGAATTTATTTTCATTGTTTGACAGCGCCGTCGTGTATGAAGGCGAAACGGCGTTTCTTCGACTTATCGAAGCAGTGGGGGGTAGTGGCGATCTTTCAGAGGTCCCCAATCTTCTCTACCGGGATGCCGATGGCATACATGTCAATTCCGCCACCTATGCGGAAAATATGGCTGAATTACCGCCTCCTGATTTTGATGGACTTCCACTGGAAAAATATTTCGTTCCCGATCGGGTGTTGCCCTACCTTGCGACGCGGGGATGCTACTGGGGACGTTGCGAGTTCTGTGATCATGGCGAGGGGTACACGGCAGGCTATCGCACCAAAAAGATTCAAGAGATCATCAAAGATATTTCCTATCTGAAAGACAAATATCACGCGCGGCATTTCCACTTCACCGATGAGTCCTATCCTCCGGCCTTGTTTCGCAAACTCACGAATGCTTTGGTCGAACATCAGCTGGACATTGCCTGGACCACGCACATCCGCTTTGAAAAAAGTCTACTCGACGATGATGTCTGGAAAACGGCGCAACAGGCGGGATGCAAATACCTGCATATGGGCTATGAATCGGGGAGTGAACGCGTCTTGAAGTTGATGGATAAGGCCACGACCCGAGATGTCATTCAGCGAAGCTTGGAGCTTTCTTCCCGGCATGGCGTCTGGAATCATATCATGGGATTCTTTGGGTTTCCCGGAGAACGATATGAAGATGCCAAGGTCTCAACGCAGTTACTCGAAGAGAATAAAGAACATGTGCACTCTATTGGCTTCGGGACCTTTGATTTGAGTAAACATACTCCTGTGGCGAAGAACCCCGAAAAATTTGGAGTGACGTTTTATAAGAATCCGGAATGGGATTTGGCCCTGGACTATTACTTTACGGTAAGGGACGGGCTAGGCGTGGAGGATGCCGAGCGGGTGTTTGAAGAGTTTGAACGAGACCATTATGAAGGATGGGATCTCAGGGTGTTCATTCGTGAATACGTTTTTCTGTACGTCGCCCATTTTGGTACGAATAAACTTCCGGCGTTACAATTTAAAATAGCCTCTCAAGACAACCCTCAGGCTCTGGCATCAGCCTCATGATAGAGGATCGCATATGATGAAGAACCGACGTTATTGATTCTAAATGTAGTGGGAATGCTGTCATGTCATCAGGCCTCATCCAAGTTGATACGCCCTCGGTAACCAAAGAATCCAGGAAAAAGTTCAAGACCATGTTGTTGTTTCCGCCCGAATGGGTGCCTACGGCCCCCTATCTTGCGCTGCCCAGTCTCACCGCGGTCCTTCGGGAACATGGCCATGAAGTCATCCAAAAAGACATCAATATCGAGATGTATGACTGGTTCTTTAGTGATACATTTTTGATCTGGGTCAAAATTCGTATGGATCGACAACGGAAAATCCTGCAAGAAAAAGAACAGTCTGGAGTTCCGTTGACCGATGCCGAGAGGAATCAACTAGCCTGTTTGTTCGCAAAGGTTGACGTTGATGTGATGGATTTAGCAGAACGTGCAGAATGGGCTAAGGCCGTCACTCGTGGTGAGGAATTTTATGACGCCGAAAAATTAGAACAGGCGCTGAATGTATTCCGGGAAGTCATGCACTTTATCTCTGCGGCTTACTACCCCGCTTCTCTGGTTTTTTATCCGATGGAAAGTAATTTAGGGTATCGGTCTGGTGTTTCCAAAGAAGTGTTTGCTTGCTTGGAAGACGAACAAGTCAATGTCTATCGGGATGTCTGTCAGCAACTCGTTCTTCCTGCCGTGCATAAAGAGCGGCCGGATGTCGTCGGAGTCTCAATTGGCACTCAAATGCAACTGATGGCTGGTCTGACATTCTGTAAAATGATCAAGGCCACCTTCCCCGATATCCATATTACTGTCGGAGGCAATGTTATTACACGGCTGCAAGAAGAAATCCCCAAGAAAGAAGAGTTTTTTGCCATGCTCTTTGACTCGGCGATCATGTACGAGGGGGAACATGCTTTACTCTGGTTACTCGAAGCGCTTGCCGGTGAACGTACGTGGAGTCAGGTTCCTAATCTGATGTACCGGGATCAAGGCATCGTTCAGGTCAGCCAGGAAATTTACACAGAGAAAACGACGTCGCTTCCCTTGCCAGATTTCGAAGGCCTGCCTCTCGATTCGTATTTTGTCCCTGTTCGTATCCTTCCATATCTCGCTACCCGCGGTTGTTACTGGGGGCGATGTACCTTCTGTGATCATGGACAAGGATATTTTGATCAGTATCGCGGGAAGCCGGCCGGCGAGGTGGTTCGTGAAATCGCTGCACTCAAAGAACGGTACCAGGCCCAACACTTTTTGTTCGCCGATGAGTCTTATCCACCGGCGTTGTTCAAAAAGGTGATCAATCTTCTTGTCGAAGAGAACGTCGGGATTAAATGGACTACATTAATCCGGTTTGAGGAAACGTTACAAGATCCGGAAATTTGGAAGCAGGCAGTCAAAGCAGGGTGCTGTACATTGTACTATGGTATGGAGTCGGCGAATGAACGGGTGCTCGAGCTCATGGACAAACATGCCAGGAAGAGTGTCATCGAGAATAATCTTCGTGAAGCCGCCAAGGCCGGCATCTGGAATCATGTCATGGCCTTTTATGGATTTCCCGGCGAAACCCGCCAGGAGGCCGAAGACACCAGGCGATTTTTGATCGACAATAAACGCTACATCCATTCCACAGAGTTATTTTATTTTGTGGCCTACCGACATACTCCCATGGTCAGGAATCCTGAAAAATTCGGCATTACCATACACAAACAGGATGAATATGACATGCCTCTCGACTACTACTACACGCTGAATGAACCCACGGGCATCAGTTGTTTAGAGGCGATGCAGCTGTGTGAAGAATTCTACCAGAATGACTTTGAGCCGTGGGCGGTACGCGTGAACGCTCGCGAGCATGTGTTTCTCTATATCTCCAAATTCGGTACCAACTCGCTTCCTCAAATTTACGCGACCAAAGCCGGAAAAGAGCTTCCACGGACTGACGGTGTTCAGGGACTTATCACGTGGCCTATGGCTAATGCGGAATCATCGAGCAAAGATAAAGAAACAGGCATGAGCCGGGTTGTTAGCCATGCCACACCGTAAGATGTCGGTTACGGGTTCGTAACTGTCTCGTCTTGCCCATCGACGCGATCGAGAAGGACTTGGTAGGAAGAATGAATTTCCTTCGTTTTTCCTTCGCCTTTCTTGTACATTTCCATGTATTTTTTGGGGTTATTCGTTAGGCTGGCGTATCGGGCCGGGTGCCAGGTATGTAAGAGCTTTTTATAGCGAATATTCAATTCTTGCAAGCTATAGGGCTCGGATAATTCGAATAAGATAAGAGCTTCTGAATGGTTCGTTTCTGACATACGGTATGGGCAAACGATACGATGAGTAAGAGGCTTAAACTGTTGTAGCATGAGTCGTTCATGAGTTGAAAGTCTCTCGCGAATCGAAATAGAGATGGGCCTACGAATCTTCAACGAGGTGAGGCAACATTGTGAGCCGGAGCATTCCGATGTTGGAGCAGACGAAGGTGCTGGAAGGAAAAGACTATCGTGAAGTCTTAAGGCGAGAAATGGATGCCGGGAAAATCCCCATCAGTCTTGGGAAAAATTGTCCGGTGAAGTGTGAGTTTTGCTACGAAATCGATCACTCCTACCGCGAAACCCTCGATCCCCCAAAAACGACTCAAGATGATTGGGAATTTATCTTGAATTATATCAACAGCAAACCGACTGATCCGATGCAATTCTGGTGTTTAGGGGGCAATGAATATATGGAATGGACGGATCTCTTTCTGCACCCCAAGGCCATGGAATGGGTCGAAGACTTTTTGCAGTATACCGACAAAAGCATACAGTTCTTTACCGTTGGTTTTGTGCACGTCCCCAAAATTCACCAGCTTGCCGCTAAATATCCAGGGCGAATCAATTTTGAGCTATCAGTCATTACCCTGGGAGCCTACCGACAGCAACTCATGCCTCATGCGCCGTCCTTGAAACATGTGATGAAAGTCCTGGATGGTCCAGCCGTTTCATCCGCCAACTTCTATGCCTTTGACCAACATACGATGTCCGACGATGCAAAAATGATTTCCAACCTCAATCAGCAATGTGTCTTATGGATGGGGTGTTTAACGCCGGTTCGCGGGTTGAAGCAGTCGACGGCAGAATTGATGAGAAAGGGGAGACGGTATTTGGGAATTGAAGCGGAACGTATTTATGATGCTGGATTGCCAAACCTTACGACGATCCATACCGAGGCTTATGTCACGGCGTTCTTGAATCGCAGGCGAATCGTGAGCCTCTTTGACTCACTGGAATTGGACAAGAAAGACCATGTGGTGATGGCGGGAAGCGTCTATAAGATACTCAATACTTTTCGAAAAAAACGCGCGCGCTACCTCCATGTTCCAAACGCAATGCTGGGTGGCGATTCGGACTGTACCGTCTTACTCACGTTTGAGGATATTGCCAAGCGGCTTACCGATGAAAAGATTATTCACATCCCGAAATCTGTCATGGAATCTGGACGCGGGCAGAATATGGACATTACCGGAGTGACTTTGGAAGAATTCACCAGAAAAACAAAGGTTACGGTCAAAGTATTACGTAAAATCGATACGAAGTTTGCGAATGCTCGCCTGTACCGAAATGGCACTTTAAAGAATTTTGTGGAGGATTATGTCAGAAATCCCATGGCTCGCTCCTATGAAGCTTTGCCGCATTCCGCATAATGCTGTATGATGACCAGCAAGCCTGTCGATAGGTATTGAGCATTTTCTCTCATAATATTTTCATATCATTTCTTCTCGGTCCACGATGGACTTGACCACCCGCCATCTTTCCTTCTATCAAGCTGATGTCTTTACTGATGTAGTGTTCGGCGGTAATCCTGTCGCTGTCTTCCCGAATGCACCGGATTTATCCAACTCAGAATTTCAACAAATTGCGAATGAAATGAACCTGTCAGAGACGGTGTTTGTGCTTCCTTCGTCCCATTCTGACGTCAGGATAAAATTGCGCATCTTTACCCCAACCCATGAACTTCCATTTGCTGGGCATCCTGTTCTGGGAACCTGTTATGTTTTAGGCAAATTAGGCCATTTCCCCATTCATGAGCCTATTACCCATATTCAGTACGAATGTAACATTGGCGTATTCTCTGCAGAGCTCTATGTTCTCAAGGGGGCGATTGATCGTGTTGAGATGGGCCAGCCCTCGCCACAATTCATCGAAACGGTAAAAAACGGGGAAGAACTCTTTGAAGTAGCGCGAGCGTTGGGGCTCAATCGATCTGACATTGCCCCATCTCCGTTTCCCGTGGAAGTTGTCTCGACGGGGCTACCGGTCATGATTATTCCAGCGCGAACATTGACGGCAGTCAAATCAATCCAGCCTGACCAGGCAGCCATCACTGACGTTTGTCAAAGATATGGTTCCAATGGCATGATGGTTTTCAGTACGATGACGGTCGACGATTATTCAACCGTCCATACCCGAATGTTCGCAGCCCCGATTGGTATCGACGAAGATCCGGCGACAGGGAGTGCAAGTGGGGCCTTGGGAGCCTATCTGGTCAAAAACGGCGTTGTCGAGGTGAGACCAACGACTGAAATTGTGGCAGAGCAAGGCTATGAAATGGATCGACCATCGAAAATTTTCATTCAGGTGTTTTCCGACGATGACGTGATCCAAGCTGTCAAAGTTGGTGGACAAGTCGTGATGGTGGCAGAGGGTAAATTGTTTTATTAAGGAAGTGACTTTCCGGAGGAATGCGTCAAACTGCTTGCCCCATTGGAGAGGGATGTGAAGGCGTTACGTAGATTGTCCGACAGGCGACGGTGTTTGGGCGGGAGGATCAGGTACGATTTCTTCTTTAATAATTTGAACGCTTTTGATGGACTTTTCATCGGCATCACGAACCACAAGGTGGCAGTGGTCGGTGAAAACGCGTTCTCCAATGCCAGGGATATGTCCTAGCTCATCAAGAATCAGTCCACTGATCGTGTTCTGTTCCTCATCCAACTCGACCTTCAGGAATTCATTAATTTTTCGGACTTCAGTCCTTCCATCAACCAAGATCTGATTTTTACCTGTTCTTTTGATCAATTCTTCTGTGACATCACCTTCATCAAGGATTTCGCCGACGACTTCTTCTAGAAGATCTTCTGCCGTTACCAAGCCGAGTACCCCGCCGAATTCATTCACGACGATGGCAATATGACGCTTTTCTTGCTGGAATTGTTTTAACAGGTCATCAGCCGGTTTGCTCGCGGGAACGAAGAGAGCGGGTTTGGAAATGTCTTTTATGAGTGTCGTGGTCTGATTTTGGGCCAGTTCCATTAATGCGTGACTGCGGTACATGATACCGGTGATGTTATCAAGGTCGTCATCATAGACCGGAATTCGCGAAAACTTAGATTTGAAAAGTTCATCGCGTGCTTCTTCGAGCGTTTCATTGCCATCCAACCCGAACATGTAGATCCGAGGTGTCATCACGTCTTCTGCTGTCAAATCTGTAAATTCGAACACGTTCTTGATCATCTTGACTTCTTCTGTCTCAAGAACTCCAGCTTTATCCCCAGCATCAAGCATGAGTTTGAGCTCTTCTTCAGTCGCATAGTGCAACGAAAGAGAGCGACCGCCCGTCATTTTCAAAATGAATGGTTCAAGGACAAAGAGTAGGGGGGAAAAGGCTTGTTCGAACCAATAGACAGGGTAGGCCATCAGTTGCACGGCAGTCTCTGCATGCTTTTGACTGAGTGATTTAGGAACGATTTCACCAAACATCAGCACGACAAAGATTAAAATTCCCGTCGCGATTGCCACTGCCTCGATTCCGAATAACCGTTGGGCAATGAGAGTTGTCAACGTGGTTGCCGAAATATTGACCAAGTTATTGCCAATAAGGATTGTTGAAAGCAGGCGTTGTGGGTTCGCCCGGAGCCTCAGGGCAAGGTTTGCCGCTTTTTTCCCTTCCTCAGCCATCGTTCTGAGCTTGCTTTCCGAGATCGAGAAAAAAGCAATCTCTGCACCAGAGAAAAATGCAGAAAGCCCTAAACAGACTAGAACTGCGAAGATATCCATAATCGTATCAGGGACGATTCAACACGGCAGATGAATGTACATGGGACAAGCCCAATTCTTGAAAACTTGTGGTTATATGGGGAAGGATAAACAGGGAAAGTGATGCGGGGTTAATATTCGTGCTCAGTTGCTTTGACAAAACCTTTGGTCTAGGTTCATCGTCATCCATCAATAGTCATTAGGCTATCATATGCATGTGGTTTCTGGCAATTGAAATCTGCTTTAAGTAAGGAAGTACGTACGGCTGAAAAATAAATACTTGAAATTCATGGGGTAATGGTTCAAGAAGATTTATGGAAATCAGCAATTTATCGTTAAATATTAAAGTCTTGCGTGAATATTTTTCGTTAATGACCATTGCCTCGCTCCATGCGACCACGATCTTCAAATCGAAAATTTTGACGATTCAAAACAGGAAAGATGCTAAAAATAGGTGTACTGTGCGGAATCAAAGCCGTCGTGACTCCAGACGCAAGCTGTAGGTGAAGATTGACAAAATTAAAGCTTAAACCTTCTTGCCATGGCTGTGAACGAGATTCCGCATAGGTTTCGACCTTGTCTGAAGCATAGCTTCTCGTCATGAGCCCCGCTCCCCCCTGAAGGCCATATTCATGTAAATCTGGGGCCCCTTGAATCAGGAGCGATACCATGGATGCATCAAACCAAACTTTAAAGTTACAGGCTATTTGAATAAATGGGCCAAGGCTTCCAGTATGTTCGAGAATTGCCACTGGGTAAGCGAATTCTGGTGGAATATTCGGATCATCTGATCGTGTGTACGACTGAAACTCTTGGTCTTGCACACGAGAGGCCGAAACAAAAATGAGGTTTGGATCTCGTAGGTCGATATCAAGTACTTCGCCATCATGATAGCTGCACAGTTTCCCCATTTCGTACCGAAGCGGAAAAGAATATCCCATCTTGCCATAAAAGATTCTGACTCCGGCCTCAAGAGGGTCGCTGGGGTCGCGGCTGATTTTGAGGTCGAAGGGCAACATCATATGAAAGGCATTACTCCGGACAGCCATGAATGGCGCACAGGCTCCCGGAAATTCGGTATGGATGTCTGCATTATCTGGCTGAAACTTTTTGGGAGAACCGCCAAAATTCTGAGCCGTTTTAGCTTCTTTCGACAGGCGATATTTGTTTTGATAATAGGAAGAGGCACGCTTTTGTGCGATATCGAGAAAATATTGTGGCGCATCTGACTCCACGATGAGACGTTGACGATCGCTCTGAGAGCGAGACGTTTTCATGGCTTCGTTGTAGATGCCGAGGTCTGCCTGTGTTTTCCGAATCCCATGTCCGAGCTCTTGTGCCAAGGCTGGGTCATTGTAGCGGGTTTCCGGGAGGAGCTTGAGCGCTTTTTGGAGTAGCTCGAGTTTCAGCGTATAACGTTTGGGTTCTGTGGCCAGGACCTGTGCCGTGGCCATCATTAGATTAAATCGTTCCTCCGGCGTGAGTCCCAAGTCACCCAGGTTTTGTTCTTTAATGAACGCAAGTGCGAGAGGACCGAATGCTTCTTCTCGCCGGAGATGTAAGGTCAAGAGATAATGGAGGTACGATCTGGCTTCTTCTTGGGTCATTATTACTACCTTTCTCTTACACAGAAGGCTTGAAGCATGAGTGCTGTCGGAATCATGATAAAATCCATTATTCTATGCAAGGTTAGATGGGTATGATATCATGAAATGTCGAGGTTTCCTTTATATATCTTCTTCCCGGGGGCCTATTATGTCAGGATTTTTCGCTTCCACCAAATGGAGTGATCGAGTTGGGTTATTCATGATGTTCACCGTTAGTATTTGGTGTTTGCTTCCATATCAGGCCCGGGCAGACGAAAAAGGTTCTACACCTATCTCAACTGAGGCATCAACAGTTTTAAAGAAAAATTTAGATTCAGCCGTCAAGGAGAAGCAAAAATTCGAAAACTATGTCCGAACGCAACTCAAGCTCATCGAAGATAAAGTCGAAGCTCTCAGGGAGAAAAGCTCGAACCTTCATGAAACGACCAAGTCTCAATTCAACGACAGACTTGAAAAGTTAAATGATCAAAAGCAAAAACTTCTCTCGAAAATGGAGGACCTGCAAAACAGCGGAGAAAATAAGTGGAAAGATGTTCGAGAGAATATCCTCAAGATGATGGAAAACTTTGAACAGTCTCTTTCTCAATATATGCCATCGCCCTGAGCCGTTGCGCCCCCTCTCATCACCTCTCCAAAGCTCGTACAAGCTTGCTCAACTTTTTCCGATGAATGTTCTTGTTGCGAATCTTCCAAGGTATAGTGTCGCGAACAGGCCATACCGGATCTACGTTCTCTCACATTGGCTGTGTTTTATATCGGCGTTCTCACATGAGAAGCGTGCCCTATATTGGACCGTTAAAACCCGGTGCTCTGCATGTTCGCTACATTTTTAACGTGAAAACATAGTAGACTCCGTTGTATGTCACAGGACTCTCTACAGTTGCAAGCGAGACAGGCTTTAGAATGGGAGCAACTCCTCAGCGTTTTGGCGAGGTACGCACAGTCAAAACCAGGCGCGAGGGCTTGTTTGCAGTTGCCCTTAGAAACAAATTTACCGACTGCCGCGATGCGTCTACAAGAAACAACTGAGATGCGGATGATATTGGAATGTGCACGTTCATTTCCGATTCTGGCGTTCGACGATATCGAGGATCTGTTAAATCGATCAGCAAAAGGTGCGCAGCTTGAAGGGGTAGAACTGTACTCCGTGTCGGTACTGTTGGACCTATGTGCTGAAGTGAGTCGGGCAATCATGGACTTTGAAGAGTCCTGCCCTACGATCTCTGTCCTGGCATATACGTTAGATCCCCTCTCCAGAGTGTATGAAGCAATTGTCCAGTGCGTTGACCATGAAGGGAACATTCAAGAATCGGCAACTCCAGAATTGTCTCAACTCGTCCAGCATCTCCATCAACTTCGGCAACAAATTCGACAACGGCTTGAGCGATTGCTGTCCTCTCATGAGTTTGAAGAGCTGCTCCAAGGGCAGTATTTTGCCCAGCGAGGGGAACGTTATGTGATTCCGGTCAAATCGGACAAGCAACATCATATTTCCGGGATCGTGCATGACATTTCCGGAAGCGGCGCAACCGTATTCATCGAGCCACGCGACTTCATCGAATTAAACAATGCGATTAAAGTCGCGGACCTTCAGGTAAAGCAAGAGATCGGTCGGATTTTGCAAGATCTTTCTAGCTTGGTGGCCTCTCATGTAACGATTCTTCTTCAGAATTTTCAGACCCTCCGGCAATTGGACTGTTTGGGCGCAAAAGCTCGGCTCAGCATCACCATGCGGGCCAATCCCGTTTCTTTGAATCGACGGCAACATGTCATGTTAAAAGAAGCCCGACATCCGCTTCTTGTCATGAATAAACGGGACGTCGTGGCAAACGACATACATCTTCCGTATGAAACCCCTGTCTGCATCGTGTCAGGTCCGAATACGGGAGGGAAAACGGCGACTCTCAAACTCTTAGGGATGTTTGCGTTGATGGTTCGGGCTGGTTTGCATCTGCCGTGTCATGAGAGTTCAGAAATGGCTATTTTTGAACGAATCTATGCCGACATCGGAGACGCCCAAGACCTAGAGCGAGATTTATCGAGTTTTTCTGCGCATATCACGAACATGATCGCGATCATGAATGATACCCTTTCGAGCCGCCCCGAAGCGTTCCCTCCCTCCCTCGTGTTACTGGACGAAATCGGGAATGCTACAGACCCGGCGGAAGGAGCCGCTATTGCCGAAGCCCTCCTCTGTCGTTTGCATGAACAGGGGTTCAAGGTCATAGTCACGACCCATTATCATTCTCTCAAAACCATGCCACTACGCAAGCCCGGATTTATGAACGCAAGTCATGAATTCGACTTAGTCACCATGTCGCCAACGTATCGTTTAATCGAAGGTCTTCCTGGGGGATCGTCAGCTCTCGAGATTGCCGGTCAACTGGGGTTAGATCCTCTGGTCCTGTCGCATGCCTCAACATTGTTGCAAGGTCAGGAACGGGATCTCGAATTCATGTTTCAAGAATTACAGAATACACAACATCGGTTGGATCATGAATTGCGTCAGGCTCAATCCTTGCGCGTCGAAGCTGAACGGTTTCATCAGGAAGCCCGAGAGGTGAAAGAGCGTGTGTGCCAATCCGAACGTCAGGAGCGCCAAAAAGTCCGTAAGAATCTTCAAGCCGAACTCGCGCATGTGAAGCGTGAGCTCCATACGATGATGGAAGAACTCAAGAGCCACCGGACGCTGTTTCAGGTGAAGTCTACCCGACAAAAGATCGTTCAGTTACAACAACAGAGCGAGGCACTATTGGATGATGGCGAGACCGGACCGCTTCGTCATGCCTCGGTGGGCGAGATGGTGGCAATCAAAGATCTGGGGACGCACGGAATACTCTTGGAGCCCATCGACGCTAGCCCGCGCGTCAAAGTTCAGGTTGGCGAAAAAATCATTTCCGTTGATGCGCAATTATTACGAAGCATTCATGCTTCAGCGACGCCTCAAGTTTCTGCGTCATCACAACGCATGAACATGAAAGGGAAGGCTAAGAAAGATTTTGTCTCCGAGAACTCGGGTGGCCATGTTCTTCAGTCGGTCACGCCATCTTTGACTATTGACCTTCGGGGAAAGTCGGTAGATGAAGCGATCGAGAGCACAGAGGCTGCATTTGACCATGCCGTCCTGCAGGGCCATCAAGCTATTCTCGTCATTCATGGTCATGGCACAGGAAAGCTCAAAGCCGCGTTACGAACACTGTGTTCAGCATCGCCCTATGTGTTGACCTACCGTCCTGGTGAACGTGGAGAGGGTGGAGATGGAGCTACTGTGGTTTCACTGCGGTAACGTGCGTTGGCTCTTGGGCCATGCGAATGTTTCGGATAAAGCCTTCATGTTTTGCACGTCGAATGGGGCTGTTTTGAAACATCATGGAAAAACATTCAGGTGAAAGGGTCTGCAACGCTGACAGCTTTGGCGCAATCGTGACCTCCGAGGGTTGAAACGTAGATTCAGCGGTGGGCACACTTCGGTGATTAAATGGACAGATATCCAGACAATCATCGCAACCAAAAATTCGATTGCCGATATTTTTCCTGACTTCAGGTGAAATGGTTTCTTCTGCTCCCCGGTGTTCGATCGTAATGTACGAAATGCATTTTTCTGCGTTGACCACGTAGGGTTCCACGATCGCTCCGGTTGGACAGGCGTTGATGCACAATGTGCAAGAACCGCAAAGGTCCGTGCCAGGAAGATCCCTCTCAAGTTCCAACGTCGTCAAGATTTCGCCCAACAACAGCCAAGACCCATACTCCGAAGACACGAGGTTGGAATGTTTGCCAATCCACCCCAGGCCTGCTTCTTGCGCCCAGGCTTTTTCCATGATAGGGCCTGTATCGGCATACCATTTGGTTTGAGCTTCGGGAGCCAGCCGGTGAATGATGGCGTTGAGTTTTTTGAGGCGCCGCTTAAAGAGATGGTGGTAGTCTTTCCCCCATGCGTAGCGAGCAATTCGACCATTTCCCGGTCTTTCGTCAGGCAGCTCGTCAATAAAGTAATTGATGGCGAGAGAAATGATTGATCGGCAACCAGGGAGCACAAGCGTTGGATGACTGCGTTTGTGCGGAGACCGGGTCATCCAGTCCATCGTGGCGTGAAATCCTTGTTGGAGCCATTCTTGTAAACGCAGGTATAGTGTATTAGTGGTTGAAGCGTCAGAAGGCACATCGCGGATATCAGGGGGGTGAGCCGGAGATGGGGTAAGAGGAAGCTGAATGATTCCGACGGCATCGAAGCCAGCCTGCAATGCCTCGGACTTGATCGTAGCGGTAAGCGACATCGGCAGAACGGGGCAACGATGGGGCCAGATTTTAGTGAGCTTGACGTTGCATGTTGGGCGGAGTGGTTGTACTCGAACAATTAAACATCACGCTAAACCGAGCTGAACAGTGATCGGTTTTGCAAGTATCGCACGTTCCGACGATCGTAGTTTCCCAGTCAGATTGTTTTTCGTCAAATTGACAATTGGTGTTTCCGCCTTTGGATATGTCAGCCCAGGGCTTATCAAAGCCGGGAATTTGCGCAACAGTGCAGCTGGAAGGAATTGGGACATTGCAACTGCCAACTTCCTGTCCTTTCACCATGCCGAAATTGCAATTCGTCTCCGTTCGGGCTTGGCCAAAAGCTTCTGGAGATAACAGGAAATGAATGACAAAAAAAATAACACTCAGGGAACATATCGCAATGTATTGAAATCGAATCATGATCACCTCAATGATTGATAAAAGACCGAATCTACGGATATATCCAATGTCACCCTGCTTATAACACAAGGAATTCTTTGAAAGAAAACATCGCTCCCTTACCGAGGTTTTTCCTGTGTGCCGAATGCTTCACTGGGTTGCGCGGTCACTTCTTCGAATTGCTCTTGGACTTGCGTTTCCCAGGTCATTTGGGCCTTCTCATCAGTGCCATGTTTCGTGTCGGTATCATATTGGACATTCACCCGTTGAGCAACCGATTTGACTAACTCCAGCATTTTTCGTGGGTTTTCTTCAGTATGGGTCACACGATTGGCTTGTCGAACCAGAAGGCAGCTGATGAGGAAATGAACCTGTTCATGCGCCAATAATTTTTGTGAGGCGATCCACTCTGCTGGCGACTCAGGATTGGCCGGTTGAGGTTTAACCCATGAATGCTCATGGTCGAATTTCGCGATAAGGTAAGGCGGTGAATCATGGAGGAGAAACCGAATGGCCGTCTGTGCTGCCGGAGTAGCCGTGGGGGTCTCTCGTTTGGAGAAATCTTCCCACGAAGGCAGTCTGTCAGGGACACAGGAAGGTTGATGAGACTGGTGGTCTGGCACCCAGGTTAAGGCGGAGGAACATCCGACAAGACCAGCATAAAAAAGGATAAGAGTTCGAGAAATCCATCGCATGCTCAAATTCTCCCGCGATCAGTTCAGACTCAAGCTATGTCCCAAAGAAGAATGTCCGGCGGATGAACATATCATTCGGTCTACCGATTTGCCAGAAACACCTGCAAGTTCAAATTATCGAAAAACCGACCTGAAATGGAAGGACAAAATGTGGAGGCATGGAATATGATGAGGGATGTCGAGCCCAAGCTCAGCTATGGGGCCATCCGACCCAAGTTCACTGAAGACTGTGACGGCATGGACTAGAAACCCGTTCCGAGTCGAAAAAGGAAGATGTGGAAATTTTCTTTCAGATGGTAGAACCGTTCAAAGGCGTATCCTATCGTGCCATAGAAGGGGAAGGATACGTTATGTTGCGAGTAGATAAAATCGCCTTTTAATTGTAAGCCTACGCGATAATTGGCGTATTCTCTGAGCCCTTCGACGGAGCCGTCATGACGAACTGGCACTTCGAGGTTCAGTAAGGCAGGTTGAATCATGCTATTCCTATTCGGGAGCCATTGCACTTGACGGTTCTCGACGAGACGGTAGCCAAATGTCAATTCGTTTCTCCACTGAGAATGGTCTTGTGAGGAGTCTTGTCTCACATCGCTAATGTAGTACGAACTGCGAAAGTGGATATCAAATGGATTGAGTGATGGCGCCAGATCAATTCGTCGCAGCGCAAAACCTCCGAAAAATTGGCGTTTTTTTACCTCGTTTTCCGATTGCGAGGCAATGAGTGTCGAAGCATCCGCATACCCCCCAAAGACATCTCCTCCGCCTACACGATCTCTTATAAATTGCGGGACGGTAAAGACGTAGGTTGCCTGCACGATGAAAGATTTCATATTGTCGTTGAATGGATTGTATGAACTTTGATCTACAAATTGGTACACGTATGTTCCATCGAGGATCCAACGATCGGTTCCAAACAGACGAGATTGGTAAAGAAGATTGCCCTGGATTGTATCGATTGATTCCCAATTGTACCCTGGATCCCACAATTGATGCCTGTATTCAAGTTCTCCAGTCATTTTTCCTTGTCCAATCAGCTTTGAAGCACCCAAAAGCAAATTGAACAATTGAGAATCCTCCTTGCGATCATTAAATCCTTCTGCAGATGTCGTCCGGCGAATAAACTTGGCCCCTGCCTGAACGAATAAGTCAATGGCCATAGGCAGTTGAAAGTCGTTAGAGAGAGAGACTCCATATTCATGGCCAACATCATTTACGTTTCTTTTGGGTTCGTTATAATTGGGAATTTTGGCATCGTTAAAGCGTAAGTAACGATATGTGAAATCTAGCGCGCGTAACTTTCCAAGCTGAATTCGTAGGCGATTTGAGGTCACCACGCTCAGTTTATGCCGGGCAATGCCTTTCAATTCATCTTTTGTCAGCGGTCTCGCAAGCTTATTCCTGCTTTGGGAATAGAGTGCCTCTGAGTTAAAGGACCGACTGTCAACCCATTGATATTCAAAGGCCACCGTATCATTCCGTGTTTCCGTAATCGTACTGAAAAATACGGTTGGTTCCTTGCCTCCGACGGCTATGCCTACCCCATTGGCTTGGTTGAGGTAGAAAATGGCTTTCTTGATGTCATCGCTGGTTTTTTCATCATTGCGCGCTCCCCATCGATCTTGAGCCTTGAGGCTCGCGATTTTTTCTTGCGCCAGTCTGTAATGTTCTTTCGCTTCGACGACCATTCCGCCGTTTTTTACCCCCCGCATCCATTGCAAATATTCACCATATATGAGTTCTAGGCCGGGTTCCTCAGGATGGAGTGCAATCGCTTGTTCATAGTAAGAAGTGGCGCGTGCATCACCATTCCGTTTCATGAGTTCGGCGATGATACAGAGCCGGTAAGGATATTCAGGCGAATCTTCCGCGAGTGGAGTTGCAATGCGGCGTTCGATTTCCTCCTGATAGTCTGAGGGTGAAACTTTTCCTGCATACCAGGAGCAGGCATGTGGATCTATTCGTTCTGCGGCAGTTGCCAAAGAAAGAGGCAGGTTCAGAAGAAATACGAAAAGCCCTAACCCTGCGCGTTTCCACAGCATAGAGCACTGTTCCGCCTGATTCATGATTGAACTATCGATTGCTGTGCGCATGGCTATACCAGACAATGTTCTGCTCCTTTTGGTAGATGTCAGGCTCGAAACATGAAAATGATGGCCTTCAAACAGATTTACTCACGTTGAGAAAGTCATGTTGCATGTTAACGGTAATGACATGACATCAATTGAAAATCGAGTGTTGGAATATTGGTTGAGACCGGTACAAATAAAGTATGAAGAAATAAATGACTGAAGATGAAGGCTGATGGAAAATACTAAATTTTCCAGGAGGCAGCTAGTACATAAAAATGATGAAAACCTTGAAAAATCGAGGGAGTCTACCTTAGAGCTACCGGTAGAATCAATAAGGCAAGGCCAGGACCATGGGACCGTAAGAGTGCCGGTACTACCCATAGACTGGCCTCAAGGGTAGGACAGCCTGGAGGACTCTACCAATCAGGAACTCTTTGACTTTCAACGTAAGAACGCAGAACACTTTGTAATTGTTGAACATTTTGACATATTGGCCGGTTGTAATCCTATTGTTTAGCCCCGTATACTATGCTCAGTCTTTTCTACGTGAGAGAGAATGTGTGTGGCTAAATTGAGAAAAAACTCATAGATATCCAACCTTATCTACGGGCACATCGTTTTAGAGAAAACTTTTGTAGAAGCGAGAGCACCTTTTTGATGAGGTGGAGAGCGATTGTAAATTGGAGAGCATTGAGTGCTTGGACGACGCGTATTTCGGAAAGACACCTTGGTAGTGTTCGTTGTGATGCTCACGTTCCTGGCCGGATGTACGATATCTGGGGGTAGTCGTAGTGAGCCGTTACAAGAAGCATCTCCTCATAAGTTTGGCTGGTGGGTGGGACCAAGAGGAAACGATTCAGCTATTGATATTGGCTTTCATGGAAAGGGCGTCCAGATCGAAATTGTCAGGAGCTATCTTTCACATACCAGAATTGATAGCCCTGTAGGGAAGCGATGGACACATAATTATTTGATGCATATACGTAATACTTCTGATAGGAGAATTCAATTATTTGATGGTAAGGGTCAGAATACCGTTTTTACTAAAACGGAGTCGGGAACCTTATCGACTGGAGACGAGAAGGATTCACGTCTGATCAAGAGTGACGGAGAGGGGCTGCACAAATTTCTTGACGAAGCAGGTACGATGTTTGAGTTTAGTCGTAAAGGCAGACTCACCCATATCCAAGGTAATCAATATGGGAACAAGATTTCGCTGGCCTACGGAGCAGATGGCTATTTGGAATCCATCAGTGATGCTGAAGGAAACATTATTACCTTTTATTATGATCAAGAAACCCACCGTATACGGACAATACGTGACGGCCGGGGTCGTTCCGTCTCGTATGAGCATGACAGTGTCGGTAATTTAGTTTCAGTAACCAATGCTAATGGGATCACCAGCAAGTATAGTTATGATCGACAGAGCCGTCTTGTCGGAGTGACGTTTCCCTGATAGAGGACGCATGAAACATTTTAACCTGCAAGTCATGTATCCAGTGAGTTTCATATCGTGAGGGGAGGGTCATGAAGGTTCAAACAATGCTGACGGGTTTTGTCACAAGCGTGATGCTATCAAGTCAGTTGATGGTAATGGCTCAAGTCAGCCCATTTTCTGAAAGAGTGGGTAGCGAAATGCAAATGGAGCAATTTCCTTGCGCGCTCGGTGGAGGGTGTCAAGAGGATATTATCAGCACTGACCCGACATTTATCCAAGTCTCTACAGAAAAGACTCCAGTGTTATCCAGGGTTAGTGCCCAGGGTCAACCCGACGCATTAACAGCAGAGATTTTTATTCCAACCCATCAGGCGTTAGTTCGGGCAAATGTGCCAATTTTTGGTAAAGCCCACGGGAAAAAGTTCAAAGAATATCGAGTCGAATATGGCCAAGGCTCCAATCCAACCCATTGGGAACTTTTGCGCCGATCAACCACTCCTCAAACCCAGAATGTGACTCCCAATCCCCTCTATCTGTCCGCGGACCTTTCCATCGAAGGCAATCTTGGTACCTGGGATACGGGGCTGAAAAATTATGTCTATCTCCCGACTCACCCTCCAGATCATCCGATTAATTTAAAGGGAACCTACACCATTCGCCTGGTTGTTATCTCGACGGATGGACAACGCATCGAGGATCGAGTCACGGTTCATGTAGCGAATGTGATACCCAATGCTTGGGGTGGGCAGGTGATCAGCCCCGATGAGCAGGTGAGGCTATCGATCCAGGAGCAGTCTATTACCGCCCCATTTAGACTCATCCTTATTCAATCGACGAATCAGAGACCCAAGATATCTGGTCATGGCCGACAACTTATTGGTGATGTGTATGAGGTCAAAGAACCAGGTGAGAGGTTTACCAAAAGCGCCGTTCTAGAAATAAAAATCCCGGAAAATCTTCACCATTCTGAACGAGAGCGTATGGCCATTTACGGATACGATCCTGCGATTCAGGAGTGGGTCCATCTCCCCACATTTCAACAGGAAATCGAATCGGGTGCCCTGTTCACCCGTGTCAGGCGATTACATGCATTGTATGCCGTGATGTCTACGAATCGGGTAGGGGAAGGGTCCGATCCCATCCCTGTTAATTCTTGGACCAAAACAATTCATCAGGTCAATGCCGGAGTGCCAACTTCCCAACATTATCTTGTTCAGGAAGATTTTGAGAAGGGAGTCGGATCATGGTCCAACCGTGACGGTCAAGCGGGAGCGACCGTCAGTATCGATGGGGCCTCCACATTTGACGGAACGAAAGCTTTGAAAATTGTGAACTCCCAACCCGGAGGCAATTTTGCTGTCAATATTAGGACAACACCTTTCAGCGCCCGCGAATTTCCCATCATTGAGTTTGATTATCGAATGGACCCAGGGGTGAAGACCAATCTATACGCGAAAGTGTCAGGAAGATGGTATCAAGTCAGGTTGACCGATGATCCCATGGAACTTCTACACAAACGCGTGAATATCGCACAGATCGGCACTGTGCCGGATATTGTGGCTGATGGGGAATGGCATGCGACGCAATTCAACTTCTATGACATGTTGCGTACGAAAACCGGAAATTTCATCGTTGATGAATTGATCATGGCAGACTGGGATGTCACGGGATACATGCGACTTCAGTATGGACACAACCCTGCTGGAGCCACGTATTACATCGATAACTTTGGGATTAGTCGAGAAATTGAGGCGGGTCTCCATCCGAATGAAGATGTTCTTGTGGTTGACAATTTCAATCAAAAAAAAGGAAGAAATCATTTTCGACGTCCAATGTTTACGTTTCAAAATCCATCCAATCCTGCTAGTGGCATCATTACAATAGCCTTTGCCTCTGATGATGCTTCAGGGCGTGGGCATTCACTCGTTCTTTCGTATGATGTTTCCAGGCCCAAGACATACAGCGGGTATGCCACGACCCTCCCACGTCTTGACCTTCGCGGGTTTTATGCCTTGAGTTTTTCCGTCAAAAGTGCGGACTTGAATCAGGACATGTTTGTCGGGATTCGGGATTCATCCGGTCAAGAACGAAAAATTCTTCTCAGTACCTATCATCCAGAAAGGCTCGATACGGATTGGAAGCGGATCGAGATCCCTCTGACGGTCTTTGGTTCTGAACTCAATTGGGGAGCGGTTGAAAATGTCAGTTTTTCCTTTGCCCATATGAGTACAAAGTCCAAAGGCACCATTCTTCTCGATGATATTCAATTTCACAAACATGTGCGTGCGTATCATGTGGACAGTTTTGAACAATGGCATGGGAAAAATTTACTAGGCGGCGAACACCGGACTTTCGCGAATGGTGCGGCTGCCATCAATGGTACGTACACGAGGGGATCACCCAATGGGTTGTATCGGCTTTCGTACGGTGGAAACATCGGCGCCATCAATGCCTACGCCAGCGATCTCTTGACCTATGCCGGTTGGGCGACCGATTTGGGGGGGGTTGATTGTTCTCGATGTTCCAGGGTGTCATTTCGTGTCCGGGGAGGAGAAGGTGGAGAGAGACCCAACATTTACCTTGATGATGGCAACGTTCGGTGGGGCGTGAATCTTGAGGATTACATGACTGTATCCACGGAATGGCAATCCGTGGCGATTCCTCTCGAGGCCTTTGCTCAACATGGCGTGGACTTGACTCATTTGGAGACGTTGCAAGTCGTATTTGAATGGGAGCAAATGTCGGGCACACTCTACCTAGATGATATCTGGTTCGGTACCCCCTCCAACTCTCAACCATGACGGTTGTTCACCCGGTGATAGACCATGACTCATTCCACTCAACATATGACGCGGTGCCTCATCGTATGGTTTAGCGGAGTGCTGATCTGCCTTATCTTTTCTCTGCCTATCGAGAAGGCCGTCGCTTCCAAAAGCGAAGACATTCTTCAAGCGTTCGTTCCTCCTGGCATTGCCTATCAACCTCGCGGTTTTTTCCCGGGGTCTGAGTTTCAACCTTCTGCACGGGATCAAATCAGTCACGAACTCAGACAATTGCATGAGCTTGGATTTGAGAGCCTTGTCACGTATGGAGCGCGGGGAGCGATGGGGGCCATTCCCAAGATCGCGAGGTCCGTCGGGTTTTCCGGGATGATCATCATGGGAATTTGGGATATTTACTCGGATGAGGAGTGGAACAATGCTCTGGCTCAACGAGAATATGTTGATGGGTACTGTTTGGGAAATGAGGGACTTTTTTTCCTGCGATACACCGTAGATGAACTGGAAGAGCAGATGTCGGCATTGCGAAACGCTACAAAGAAACCGGTCACCACGGGTGAGCCGATTGATAGCTATCTTGAAGGACCTTACCGCAAATGGTTGTGGGAGCATTCCGATTGGCTCTTTCCTAACACGCATCCCTTTTGGGGGGGGAAAACGCATTACCAAGAAGCGGTCGATTGGGTCGTCGCTCGATCCGACTATTTGGAAGCGGCAACCGGACAAAAAATCATCCTGAAAGAAACGGGGCTGCCTTCCAAAACGAATCACCCCCGCAGCGAAGAAATGCAAAAAAAATTCTTTGAGACACTGCGATCGACTGGCGTAAAGTTCGTGTACTTTGAAGCCTTTGATCAGCCCTGGAAACATGAGATGTTTAACCAACCAGAAGCTGAGGGACATTGGGGACTACATGATGCTCAAGGTCGACCCAAGCCGGCTGTCGAGTCGATTGCTCCATGAGAAGACCGATGATGTTCAAGACCCTTTCCATCAGTCTCTTGATTATTTGCTCATCGGTTCTACTTTGTTCCTCCGTAGTCCTGGGAACCATGGGCGGCGTGACACAGGGTGGTCCACTGTTTACCCAGGGAGGATCGTCAACGGCGGTTCGTGAATTCGTAAAATTAGAAAAGTCAGGCAATGTATTGGTTGCACGACCACAACATGCGTTCGTGAAAATGATCACCGTTTATGCTCCAGGTCTTTCCGAGGGGCATCTCATCCTTCGAGAATTGCTGACCCGAGATGGGAGACAAACATTACTGCTCACGGCTCCCGATGAAATCCAATCCCGCGTCCAGCGCGCAACACTATACACGGCGGGCTTGCATGAAAGTCTTGTGCTGCTGGAGAACGTGAAGGGAGTATGGGAGAAACATTTTTCTCAAGAGCTTGCGGTAGACCAACATTGGTCGGGTGCAGAACAGGCTGAAACGTTTCGAATATTTTCGGTACGCCATCTGGGTTTTTATTGGCTCGTTAACCCGTCGTTAGTTGATTCCGTCGTTTCTCATTCTCCTCAGGTAACGTCGGCGCGGACACTCATGGGCGGAGAAATTTCTTGGGGCCTTCTCCCGTCGCTCTTGGGAATTGCCTGTTTTATCCTGCTTGGAGCGTTGTCCCGGTATATTCATAAAACCTCGAGATTGCATGAGTGGTGACGATGGTTTGGTCAGCCTCTCTGATATTCATCCTTCAACTCACGTGCCTTGTGGCGTTTTTTGCCTTTGCGTTTTATAACTATCTCTATGCCTTCGCGAGCCTCCGCAAGCCTTCGATTCCTCGGACGCGACATAGTGGGAAAGAAGTCGCTGTCGTGATCGTCTCCTATAATGAAAAGTATGTGTTGGAACGGACCATTCGGGGGTGCGAGCGTTTAACGTATCCTAATCGGTTTACGGTGTTAGCGGACGATTCAACGGATCCTGAAATCATTCACCAAATTCGTCAATTTGCCATCGCCCGTGGATGTACGCAGCTCGTTGATCATCCGTTTGTCCAGGAGGTTCAATCGGAAAACGGAGAAGTGAAGGAGGTTCCGATTGAAATATGGGAATCCGATGAATTCGTGCTTTTTCACCGTCCTTGCAAACAGGGGTTCAAAGCCGGAAGTTTACGAAAACTTCAGGCCTACCTGAAACAGCGTGGGACCGAGTACATGTATCTGCTCGATGCAGACTGGAAACCACAGCCAGACGCATTAGAACGAACCCTTGAAGTGTTGGAGGCCCAAGAGAATGTGGCGTTTGTTCAAACAAAACGAGTGGCTTTTCCCTATGGCATGAATGTCTTTCAAAAATATGTCGCCTTGTCTGAAGAGGGATGTTATTACGTGGATTTTGAAGGACGTCAGGTTCTCAACCATCCAACACTTTTCTCTGGCTGTTGTACCATGCTTCGTTTGTCGGCCATCGAACGAGTGGGTGGGTTTACGCCTGGTCATTTGACGGAAGACATTGATCTCACCAACCGACTTTGGCTTGCAGGGTGGAAGGGCACCTATTTAGGTAGCGTGGTGAATCATGGAGAAGTCCCGTTTTCCCATGACCATTTTCGCCGACAACAAGAACGCTGGTGTGCCGGCACGGCACGAGTTCTGCGGGAGTATTTCTGGAAGATCGTCACCTCCTCAAACTTGAGTGTTGCGGAGAAGTGCTCCGCGATTCGACAAAACGCCTACTATGCGACCCCCCTGCTTACGGGCGCGGTCATCGTGTTGGGTATCATGACGGTCTGGTGGCTGGCAACCGGATGGAATTCATATGAGGTCGAATATTACCTCTACCTCTTGAGTTTTGTGGAGATTCCATTCGTAATTGCGATTGGCATTTGCTTGGCGTCAAACCTGATTCAGCCATTCGTGATGGTGGTCTTCAAACGTCATTCCTACAGAGATTTGTTCCATTTTCCGATGGTTCTATGGTATGGCTGGAGCGTGATGCTGACGTACATCGCCGCGAACATGAAAGGTTTGTTCGGGGCTAGGCTTGACTGGTTTCGGACGCCCAAATTTCTGCGTTATCAGGTGGGTCCATTGACCAGTGCCTCAGCCACTGTCCGGGTCGTGAACTTTTCAGTTTGTGTTCTGTTTATTGCGTTTTATTTTACAGAAGGATGGGTTTTTGGATGGTTTGATACCTGGGGACTTCTGTTGGTTCCTGCCTTTCTCATCGCTTCGTTGAAATAGCGTGATCCACCATACGGTATAAGGGAGATTTCATGAACAATATATGGACGATGATCAGACTTCAGTATATGTTCTTCCTTATCAGGAGGGAAAAACCTTCTGCCTGCAAATCTCTCAAGGTGGCCACATGGCTTCCAAGCCTCCTCCCTGTGATTCTGTTATGGATACTTGTCGGTCTTTTCTCTGGGTATGCCTGGGCAGAGAACGATGCGGGACATTTTCATGGCTATACGGACACAGACAAAGGGGTCAGGAACAAACTTGTCGAGATGACGTATCCAAAAAATGGTTCCATCGTCGGCGATGACGTGACCCTCCTGGGAACTTACGCTGAATCTCTGGGGGACGATATTTGGGTCATGATTTGGCCAGAAAAGACCAAAGGCGTAGGCTGGCCACAGTATGGAGATTCTCACGTTGCCGCTCCTGCGAACAAAGACCGGGGGCATTGGTCGGTCAACGCTCATTTCGGTGATCCTCCTCAACGTTACGAGATCGTGATTTATACGGCGACAAAGGTGGCGTCGTTGTTCCTTCAACAACAATATCAACACACAACTAGTCAGGGACAAATTTATCAAGGGATTTCACAGACCAACCTTCCTGAAGGCCTGGTTGAGCGACAGAGAATTAGTGTCTCAAAAGATTCAAAACACCAGCCACTCCAGCTTATTCCCTTAGTCAAGAGGATTCAGGATGATCTTGCGCAAGAAGAGTCGAAAACTGGATTTTCATATTATAAGGATAAATACAGCAAGAATGAGGTCTATTTTTGGTCTGAAATAGCCGGCTGGATGGCTGTTGATGTCATTGATCGGATTTATACCAAAAATAAGCCGGTGAAACGCATACTTGACCTGGGTTGTGGGTTTGGGACATTACTGGCGTATGCCACGACCATCTACGGGGCGGAAGGAATTTGTTTTGATATACATGATTATTTTGGCGCGTATGGCATCAATAGCTTTAACGAGAAATATCACCTCACGCATGTTCAAGGCGATATCGAACGGGGGCGGTTACCGGACGACAAACAATTCAGCGTCATCATCATGACCGAAGTCATGGAGCATCTCAATTTTCAGCCTGTCCCAACGTTAAAGAAAATTTATGACGCGCTCGAGCCAGGTGGGTCTTTCTTTCTCTCGACGCCTGATGCCGATATTGGCTGGGGACGTAATTATAAATATTATCAACAACTATCGGATTTGCCACGACTGAACGAAAAGGCTGAGTGGACTGACGATCACATCTGGCATTATAACACTGAGGAGTTAAAGGCTGTGGTTCAAGAAGCAGGATTTACGATTAAACGATTTAGCCATTCCCATAATCCTGCCAAAGAGGGGTTTGGAAATTTTAATGTGTGGTTAACTAAATAGCGGCTCACCCTCTACCAAGCCAGAACTGTGCCTGCAGTTACTTTCGCACGACTCTTACGACATTGGACTTGCCCTCTGCTCTTGGCCAACCCGGCAAGATTAGTCCTTCATTTAAAGGATATTCTGGGTTCGCTATCGCCTGCACATCAAATATTTTTCCTGCGTGTGAAGAGTCTTCTCCGCCTAAATAGATAAGTGTTTCCCATTCTCCATTCGCCTCCACTGTCGTCCGAGGTTGAACCCAGAAGTCTCTTGTTTCCAGAGGACGAACCACGACCCAAATCTTGGCCAAGGAGTTTGAGACGGTCCCCGAGACTTTTGTCCTCCACTCGCCTAAATCTCCATTCGCGGGCTGATCGATACGTACTGAAACGATCGATTCTCCCTGACCATCATCGGCCATGGCAGGCAGAGCCAGCAACGTGAGCCACAAGAGGCACCAAATTACACTCCATATCCTCATGTTCAACTTCTCCAATGTTCAGTCTGCTTTTCGCATGATGACTTTATCATAGCTCAGAGGCCATGGATTTGAAATTTCCTCCAGGCACGAAACTGAAAGCTCTAGTGGCTAAAACTCCTACCGCTATATTTTTCGAAATCGATACTTGTCATCTTAGTAGGCTCTTTTTAGATCTGGCGCCCGAACAGAGGAAAGAATGATTGGAAAGAGCAACACATAACACAATGCTCCGATCGTTAAGGTCGTGCTGATTCCAAACGCGATACTTGTCGAAACGGCAACGACAGAGGCCAGCACGCCCGCTGCACCACTGATTCCCCAAAACCACGCCGTTGGGGTTCGATCGATCGAAGCGATCGCCCGCATCCCGGTTGGGAACCCGAATCCCATGAGCAATCCTGCCGGAGCGATGACAATGATAGATAGCATAGCTCTGTGTGACAGGCTATGATTGCCGAACATCAACAATACATCAGGTAGCCACATGGGAAGGGCCATAAGATATCCTCCCGTCAGCAGTGACCAAGTCGCAAACTTCCAACTGCGATCAAGCGTGATACTATCCGAAAAAAGGCTTCCGATCCCATTGAATAGGATGAGTGTAAATAACACCACACTGAGCGAGACCGTCTGTCCCAAAAAGATGCTTAGTCTCTGGAGTAAACTGATCTCGACCACCATAAATCCGATGCCAATAAGTAGAAAGTATAAGGTCCCATTCATCACAAATTTTCTACCCGTGTTTGTAAGGGCTCCTCGCAAAGGCATCACGATCGTCAACAGCACCAAGATCAGAGAGACGATAAAGAGAAAGATCAATGTTGCAGTCGCGACAAGATTTCCATAACGGATGCCATGGTCCTTGTTTTTTTCGTCGAGCAGACGTCTGGCGAGCGAGAAGGTCTCGAATGGATTCCTTAACGGGAGCTGATTGAAAAAGAACGGACGGTCATCGGTGGCTGGCGTGAGATCAAACTCTTGACGGGAAGTCAACTCTTCCAATTCCTTACGATCATGAGCGGTCACGATGCTTTCAAAGATGCGAAAGCTGGATTCCGATGAAGGGTGAACGAACATTCCGTACTGGTATCGAAGGATAGTCTGGTTCAGTGCCGTGAGATCATGAAAAGAAAAGGGCTCACGAGCTACGATCAGAGTTGCGATGTTTTCAGATTTTGCCATGAAAATGTGGCGAAAAGGCTCTTTCACTCCCATGTCAAGTAAGGTGGCAGAAGCTAGACTGAGCAGACGTGCCGCTTCATCGGGTGTCTTTGGATCATACCAGCGGCTGACGGACAACGCTCCCTGTGGACGCAATCGATTCATGAAAATTTTCCATGCTTCGACCGTATAGAGGCCGTTTTCACTCAAAGAAAGAGCTCCGGCATTGGTGGCCGTCCATGTATCGTTCAATGTTAGCTGAATCACGTCGAAGGTTTGTTCTGTTTGTAAAAACCAACTGCGCGCTTCGCTCATGATGAGTGTCACGCCGTTCAATTTCGTGATGTTGGTGAAATCGGAAAAATTCGGTTCTTGGGTCAACAGGTCAATGAAAATGGGGTTTGTTTCAATGCCGACGATCTGTCGATATCCAAACACGGCCGCAGATAAAATTTCTCGTCCTCCTCCAATTCCGATGATGGCGGTACGGCTTCGATCTGGCAAATGATAGGCAAGGTTCGTGATGTCGTATTGTAAATACCTTACCTCATCAAGATCTCCGGTAAAACGAGTCGCGACAGTCCCAGCATCTCCATCAATATATAGTCTTCGTTGTTCAACGGCATACTTCGCGTGTGGAAGTGTGGGAGAAGGTCCCCATAAATATGGGGTGGTTTCCCCCATTGGATAAACCGCGACTCGAGAAAGACTGTTCCATTTCAAGAAAATGGGGTCCTGTGGACCTTCAAATCTGCCTTTGATGACGAGAGGTTGAAATCCATACTCAGTGAGTCCATTGAACACGGCACAGAGAAAAAGTACCGAAAAGATGACTGTCCGATGTCGGAAGATGGCATAAAACGGTGGAAGTATTTGAGGAGCTGTTCCCATGCCGGAGCTGCGGAAACACAATGCCCCTAACGCTGCCACGACAGATACCCACAGGACAGCCGATGGGGCATCGATCTGATCAAGTACAAACAAGACTCCAAGGCAACCAACTGCAGCTCCCGCTAGATCTACGCCGTATACACGGCCGAGGGGAAACGGACTTCGAGTCAGAGCCAGGCTTACGACTATCCCTGAGCACACGAAAGGCAAGGCCAAGCAGAGAGCTAACTCGATCCATGTCCAAATTGAATTGATCGAGTACCACACAACAGGAGCCAAGGTCATCTGAATCATGAAGCACAAGGCTGTCGTGACCGCAAACGCAGCACTATAGTAGGAAAGGTCAAAGGAAAGTGTGTTTTCCGTAAAGCGATCACGACGGACATAGACCCAAACGGCTCCGGCCGTAAGGCCAAACATCGCCATGCTGATGGAAAAAAAAGCCAGGTGGTACCACGTCACGACCGAAAGTATCCTGGTCTGAATGACCTGCAACATCAACGTACATGACGTAATCAAGAACAACCCGATGTAAAACGCTATCTGTGTCACGTGGGTGTTCCTCTCGTACGTTGCTGTTCGATCATCCCTTCAGGCCATCCCTCACGTCATGCATGGCTCTTCCATGCCCAATCTCACAAACTATCCACATCGCGTAATTAATGTCAATGAATGCAATCATATAGATAGAGAAACCATGATTGTATCGCCCTAATGTCAGTTCATTTCTCCTGTAACGCAGCCGAAAAAGCCTATGGATCTTCCATGGGTTGTTTCGATCAGGAGAAATGTCATGAAACGGGTATACAGACTGATTGTTTGGTTTTTTCTGGTCTTTCAATGTACGACACTGGCACTCACAGACCAGGCCTATGGCGAAAGAGCCTCTGGTACGAAAAATGTTCCATTTTTTTCGTATCTAACCGATGCAAAACGGCCACCGGTGCTGATCGATTATTCACCTTCTGATTTTGATCCCCGTCATGGGGAAAACTTTCATTTGCCCTCACCGCTTTCGATTGAAAAGGACCTCCTCGCTCTTCGATCCGTCTTCGACGGGTTGGTGGTCTATAGTTATCACCCAAGAGTGACTCCGATCATTCTGGAAAAAGCCAAGTCGCTTGGTTTTCGCGCAGTCATTCTCGGAATTTGGGGCGCTCGTTCGACGAGAGAAATTCAAGGCGTCATCACGCTCGTTCATCAATATGCCGATGAGATGGCCCTGGCTATATGCCTAGGTAATGAAGGTCTGTACTTTCATCGTTATACGATGGACGATCTGGTTCTGGCCAAAAATTTTCTGCAAATGCAGCTCGGTCCTGATCTTTCGGTTCCCATCACCACGAGTGAGCCGATGAGCCAGTATCGTGACGTCGCCCTCTATCGTTTCGGGGACTTTCTGGCCCCGAATATTCATCCGGTATGGGAAAAGCCTGCTCTTCCGCCTAAAGATGCGGTCTTCTGGACGCGTAACCAGGCCATTGGATTAATGGAAAAAGCACACAAACCTGTGCTAGTGAAAGAAACCGGATTTCCTCAAGCTGGAGAACGACATTTTACGCCTCAGTCGCAAAAGAAATTCTGGGACATGTATCTGAAAGAAAAACGACTGGTGTATTCTCAAGTTGATTCTCAAGTATGGGTTTCGTTCGCCACTTCTTTTGAGGCATTTTCATTGCCTTGGAAAGCTGAACAAAGTGGACAGCCAGTCGAATCGGCATGGGGGCTCATGAATAAAGAGCGAGTGCCTTATCCTGCGTTTTATACGTGGAGTAATCTGCAGTCCTCGTTTCACATGAGTCGTGAAGACTTTACTCAGAGGGTTGAAACAAAGCGGGAATGAACTGTAAGCCTTAAAAAAGAAGGCCTGGGAAGCATAATTTCCCCAGGCCTTCCTAAAAAATCTATTAAGTGAGCGTTGACTGACTATCTTACATCATTCCTCCCATGCCGCCCATGCCACCCATACCATGATCATGACCACCCATCCCTGACTCTTTCTTGTCTTCAGGGAGATCAGTAATCATGACTTCAGTGGTCAACATCAGACCAGAAACACTGGCGGCATTCTGTAGGGCGCAACGTGAAACCTTGGTTGGATCAATGACTCCAGCCTCAACCATATCCACATATTCGCCACTGGCGGCATTGAAGCCACGGGTGGTTGACTCATTCTTGACCTTTTCAACGATCATCGAGCCTTCTTCACCGGCATTGATCGCAATTTGTCGGAGAGGTTCTTCCAAGGCTCGTCTGACGATATTCACGCCAACTTGTTGGTCATGGGAAAGTTTCAAAGAGTCTAACGATCCGATACACCGGAGCAGGGCTACACCACCTCCAGGCACAATTCCTTCCTCCACGGCGGCTTTGGTTGCATGAAGCGCGTCTTCAACCCGAGCCTTCTTCTCTTTCATTTCAGTTTCAGTCGCGGCACCAACATTAATGACGGCCACCCCGCCAACCATTTTGGCTAACCGTTCTTGTAGTTTCTCTTTATCATAGTCTGAGGTCGTTTCTTGAACTTGCGTCTTGATCTGTTTGACCCGTGCTTCAATACGTTTGGGATCACCAGCTCCTTCAACGATCGTCGTATTATCCTTATCGATGGTCACGCGTTTTGCACGCCCAAGATCAGTTAATTTGACGTTTTCGAGTTTAAGGCCGACTTCTTCAGAAATAACTTGGCCACCCGTTAAGGTTGCAATATCTTCAAGCATGGCTTTGCGTCGGTCTCCAAATCCTGGGGCTTTGACCGCTGAAACATTGAGTGTTCCCCGAAGTTTGTTGACAACCAAAGTTGCCAAGGCTTCCCCATCGACATCTTCCGCGATAATGACCAAGGGTTTCCCCATCTTGGCAACTTGCTCAAGAATGGGAAGCAAGTCTTTCATCGCACTAATTTTTTTCTCATTGATCAGTAGAAACGCATCTTCCAAAGAAGCTTCCATGCGTTCGGCGTTGGTCACAAAGTAGGGAGAGATGTATCCTCGATCAAATTGCATACCTTCAACGACATCCAGGGCGGTCGTCATGGATTTTGCTTCTTCAACCGTGATCACGCCGTCTTTTCCGACTTTGTCCATGGCTTCGGCGATCAGATCACCAATCGTATGATCATTGTTCGCTGAAATGGCACCGATTTGAGAAATTTCTTTCTTGGATTGACAGGGCTTACTGATTTTCTTCAATTCCTCCACGACAACTTCGACGGCCTGATCGATCCCGCGTTTCAGATCCATTGGGTTCGCGCCGGCCGTGATGTTTTTGACCCCTTCTCGGAATATGGCCTGAGCCAGCACGGTAGCCGTCGTGGTTCCGTCACCTGCCACGTCGCTGGTCTTGCTGGCCACTTCCTTCACCAGTTGGGCCCCCATGTTTTCATACGCATTCTGAAGTTCAATTTCTTTGGCCACGGTTACGCCGTCTTTCGTGATCGTAGGGGCGCCAAATTTTTTATCCAGAATAGCGTTTCGACCCTTAGGTCCCAGGGTAGCCTTGACCGCATTGGCCAAGTGATTGACCCCCGAGAGAATTGATGATCGTGCCTGCTCACTGTATTGGAGCTGTTTTGCCATATGAATGATCCTCCTTCACGTCTTGTAAGCCATTGGGCCTACATTCCAGGTTTCAAGTTTTTGGGGAAATATATTGATGTTGATTAATTGGTTTCAAAGACACCGAGGATGTCTTCTTCTTTCAGGATGAGACAATCGTCATTTTCAATCTTAATTTTGGTCCCGGAATATTTATCGAATAACACTTGATCGCCGACTTTCACGTTTTCCACATCTGGACCAGCAGCTTCAATCGTACCGCGTTGTGGCTTTTCACGGGCTGAATCAGGCACGTAAATTCCACCAGCCGTACGCTCGAGTTCTTCCGTGTATGTCACGAACACTCGATCACCCAGGGGACGAAACCCTTTGGCGCTGCTACCAGATTTTTCTTCTTTCTCTTTTTTCTCTTTCGTTGATGCTGCCATGTGAAAACCTCCTCCTTTGTTTATGACAAATCGACTATTATATTTTGACTATCCCGTGGTCATAACGACCACCTGGCTACTATACTCACAAGACTGATCCATAGATAAACCCTTTCTGAGGCAAGTCAAGAGGTTGTCAAATATATATTTTAAAAAACTCTGAAAGTGAGTGACTCGCTTACAGGCTGAACGATGGGATTGGGGGGGGGATGCTTACAGTTGAATGTGTTCGAAGTCCTTTAAGTTTTTCTTCATAAATATCTGTAAATTCTTGATTATTTTTGATTCGACTTGCCGCGCGCGCTCTTTGGAGATTGAATACTTTTTCCCTAATTCTTCGAGTGTGAGCGGTGTTTCAGCAAGCAGTCGATTCCTGAGAATATCTTCTTCCCTCTCATTGAGAGTCTTGGCAAATTCGCCTAACTTTTTTCGAAAAAGGACACGCAACTGATTATTTTCGATCTCTTCATCAACTCCTGGCTGGGTGGAGGGGAAGAGGTCATACAATGTCCCTTCACTATCATCGGTGAGCGGTTGATCGAGCGACAATTCCCAACTTCCGAGCCGTTGGTCCATTTCGATGACATCTCGTTCGCGAACTTGCAGGCGGTCTGCGATAAGTTTCGGGTCTGGAACGAAGCCTTGCTGCTCAAGCCTGGCCTTTTCTTTTTTTAAATTAAAAAACAATTTCCGTTGGTCTTGAGTGGTGCCTATCTTGACGAGACGGAAATTGTTCAGAAGATACCTTAAGATATACGCGCGGACCCACCAGGCCGCATAGGCGTAAAAACGGACGTTCCTGGTTGGGTCAAATTTTTTCATGGCTTGAAGGAGCCCCACGTTGCCTTCTTGGATGAGATCCATCTGGTCCATACCGACATTACCGTATTCGCTGGCGATGGCCACAGATATGCGCAAGTTCGCTAAGATGAGCTTGACGGCAGCATCTTCTTTTCCTTTCACTTGATATTCGTGAAAGAGGCGGACCTCTTCTTCTTTCGTCAAGAACGGATAGCGGCGGACTTCAGCAAGATAACGGTCAAGTGTCGTTGTCGGAACAAGGGCGGTTGAAACAACCTCCCATGGAGTACTTATTGTCTCATTATCAGAAAGAGTATCAGGATGGGGAGCGCTGGACTCCTCATCAGGGGGGAGAATTTCAGCATCTTCCACGTCCACATCGATATCCAGAGGCCAATCTTGGTCGAATGGCTCTTGGTCGAGTTCATTCATGTCTGGGTTATTCACACTCATGAATTACCTAACGAGTTGCTTCGAGTCCTTTTCAACATGTCTCAAGGTTGAATTGCCTGGATGTCTCTGGTTCCAATAGATGATCTCCATATTCTCCACCAGCTACATTCAGGTATTGTAATGACTTTCAGGAGAACGACAAAGTCATTATTACCACACTCAGGACGGTAACAGTGAGCCGACCCTTCCGTAAATCCCTTCAATCTTGCCTGCTTGAGATGTAATTGCACCCTCTTCGAGCCCTCAACTATAGTTCAACATGAAACATCATCGGTCATGTATCGAATGAAATATGACCTGCTACCCATTGACTTGCTCTGCCAGTCTCGGGAATTTTTCAATGATTCGTAGCGGAATTCAAGCACTCAAGCTCGGATATTGGCCTTCTTTGGTGGGAGCCTGGCTCCATTTTGAGGTAAGTTTCATGATCTGGGTCTTGATGGGAGCATTAGGGATTGCCATATCTCAAGAATTTGGGCTGTCAGCCACACAGAAAGGGTTCTTGGTCGCTACGCCATTGTTGGGTGGAAGCGTGCTTCGCATCTTCATCGGACCATTGGCTGATCATCATGGCCCCAAAGTTATCGGCCTGCTCATCTTACTCCTGGAAGTAATTGCCCTTGCCTTTGCGTGGCTTTGGTCCACCAATTATCTGATGCTTCTTGGAGTCGGTCTTCTCTTTGGATTTGCCGGGGCAAGCTTTGCGATCGCGCTTCCGATCGCGAGTCAGGCCTATCCTCCAGCCCATCAAGGACTCGCGATGGGAGTCGCAGCCGTTGGGAATAGCGGGGTCTTATTGGCGACATTTCTCGCTCCTCGATTGGCTGAAGGGTTTGGGTGGCGGAATACATTCGGCTTCATGATGCTGCCTGTGATTCTTACTGCGGTCGTCTTCTGGGTCACGGTCCTTCCCGGAAGCCAATCTGCTGGAATGCGACGCTCGTCTTCTCCATGGCAACTCTTACGTGAGGCACTATCGAGGAAATTCATGTATTGGTTGTGTTTTTTGTATGGAGTGACATTTGGCGGGTTCGTCGGGCTCTCAAGCTTTCTGCCGATTTTTTTTCATGATCAATATGACGTCAGTATGGTGATGGCGGGAACTATGACCGCTTTCTGCGGGTTGGCTGGGAGTCTGGCCAGGCCCTTCGGCGGACATCTCGCTGACCGTAAAGGGGGGCTCCAGCTGCTCCAAGGCGTCTTTCCCGTCGTGACAATCCTCTGTATCGGACTTGGCCAGCTCTTACCACCGTCATGGGCTTTTCCCCTGTCGGTCAGTGTTCTCCTGCTCTTAGGGTTTGGCAACGGGGTCGTATTCCAGGTAGCCTCACTGCGTTTCAGGAACAATATGGGAACGGCTTCGGGTCTGATAGGGGCCGCTGGGGCTCTCGGCGGCTTTCTCTTACCCGCATGGTTCGGGATACTCAAGGATTTGACCGGCACGTTTGCGAGCGGGTTCTGGGTGCTCGCCTGTATCGCCGGCTTTGCCAGCGTCAGCATTCTTGTGATACAGCGTTCAAGAGAGTTTTCCGTTCCACAGTCTGGTTAGAATGAGTATGTATGCTAGAATGGACTCGGGGATTCAGGCATTTGAACTATTCCAATAACCCGAATATCTACTGATGACCGATCAATTCGATACTGTTGAAGAGGCTCTTGAAGATATCAAGGCAGGGAAATCCATTATCCTGGTCGATGATGAAGATCGAGAAAATGAAGGCGATCTGGTCATGGCCGCTGAGAAGGTCACAGCCGAAGACATAAATTTCATGGCGAAATATGGACGGGGGCTAATCTGTCTGGCCTTGACGCCTGAGCGCGTCGATGAATTGAAGCTTCCCCCTCAAGCCACGGAAAACACAGCGCCCTTCGGTACGGCCTTTACCGTTTCCATCGACGCCGGCCGCGATATCACGACGGGGATTTCGGCGGCTGACCGTGCGATGACGATCAAAATGGCCGTGAATCCTGAATGCCAAGCCACGGACTTTGCTCGCCCGGGACATGTGTTTCCTCTCAAAGCCCATAAAGGGGGAGTGCTCAAGCGAGCCGGGCAGACGGAAGGTTCGGTCGATTTGGCCAAACTCGCCGGCCTATATCCAGCCGGAGTGATCTGTGAAATCATGAATGATGATGGGACAATGGCACGTGTGCCAGAGCTTCTGGCATTTGCTCAGCACCACAAACTCAAAATCATCACGATCAAGGATCTCATTCAGTACAGGCTTCACAGGGAAACGTTTGTCCGATCTGTTGAAAAGGCCAAAATGCCGACGATTTTTGGTCAGTTTGAAGCGGTCGTGTTTGAGAATGAACTCGACAGCGGAACCCATATTGCTCTGACAAAGGGAGTCATAGACGAAACCCCCACGCTGGTGCGAGTGCATTCCGGCTGTTTGACGTCCGATGTCTTCGGGTCATTGCGCTGTGACTGCCGCGAACAACTCCATCATGCCATGAAAATGATCGAGAAAGAGGGGAGGGGAGTGTTGCTCTATTTAAATCAGGAGGGACGAGGGATCGGGCTCCTTAATAAGATTCGCGCGTATCATCTGCAAGATGAGGGCAGTGATACCGTCGAAGCTAACTTGAAATTAGGGTTCAAGGCCGATCTGCGTGATTACGGAATCGGGGCCCAAATTCTCGTCAATCTTGGTCTGCGAAAAATTAAACTGATCACGAATAATCCAAGGAAAATAGTCGGTATCGAGGGGTACGGCTTAAACGTTGTCGAACGCATCCCTATCGAAATGATCCCCCAAGAATCCAATGTCCATTATTTAAGGACGAAGAAAACCAAGTTGGGTCATATTCTCAATAATGTGTAGGTCCATTCAGTTTCGTTATGTTTTCTGATGTTAGGAATGCAGACTTTCCGGTAAAAAGGTCAATGTCCCCTCGTAATCTTCCAATGGCCAGCATGGCACACGATATTCTTCCCTTGCGCCTCTTGGCGCTCTGAATAGTCTCTGATCATCATGGAACCTGTCGAAGGCGGCATGACAGCCCAAGATCTTCATTTTGGGCTTGTCGTCAGTAAATTCAACGAATTCGTTACCTCCCGCTTACTCACCGGTGCGCTTGACATCCTTCAGCAGCATGGGACCCGCGAAGAACATATCCAAATCGTTCGCGTCCCAGGCGCCTTTGAAATTCCACTCATCGCACGCCAGTTGGCAGCCTCTCAGCAGTTTAGCGCGATCATTTGCTTAGGGGCTGTCATTCGAGGCGACACGCCGCATTTTGACTATATTTGTACGGAAACGGCACGGGGTATCTCGCAGGCAACCCTTGAGACGAACACCCCCATCATCTTTGGCGTTTTGACCACCAATACCGTGGACCAGGCATTGGAGCGGTCGGGTGCGCTAGAGCGAAATCGTGGTGCCGATGCCGCTCGCACCGCCATCGAAATGGCTAATCTCATGAAACATCCGCTTCTTCAGGCCAATGTGCCACCTTCACCTTCCCGTGTCTCAACCCCAGAAGAAATCGACCCCTTAGAATGTTGGTAATATGAGCCAAAAGACCAATTGATCGTCTCGCCCAACTCCGCTACATTGGGGATGTCCCGGGTCGAACAAATTACTCTTCCATGGTTTCTTCAATTCCGTACAACGTGACCACGACTAATAAGTCTTCTCAGCATCGCTCCCGCCGCTCGGCGCGTCAACTTGCGCTCCAGATCCTTTTCCAAGAGGAGTTTCAAGAAATGAATCCAGCTCTCTTGGAGGAATTCTGGATGACACAAAAGGCTTCTGATGATGTTCGTCTGTATTCCAGTAACATTGTTGAAGGTGTTCAGACTCATCAAGAAGAACTAGATGCGCTGATCAATCGTTTCGCGACGGAATGGTCATTGAATCGGATGCCGGTCGTTGATCGAAATATTTTGCGTTGCGCACTCTTTGAACTTCTCTGGCTTCCGGATATTCCCGCGAAAGTGACGATCAATGAAGCGATTGAACTGGCCAAACGGTTCGCAGACGATGAAAGCAAACGATTCGTCAATGGCCTTTTGGATCGCATTCTTCAAAGTGATTCGCGATTAGAGACGAAACGCGCAGAAATGATGAGCCCTCGGGAATGACTGCCGACGGCCAACGAACAGGACGAACGTTCCCATGATCGCCAGGTACTCCAGGCAAGCCATGTCTGACATTTGGAGCCCAAGACGGAAGTATGAGTCGTGGATGCGGGTCGAGCTTGCGGCTTGTGAAGTAATGGAAGAGCAGGGGCGTGTGCCGAAGGGCATTGCGGCGCGTGTCCGCAAAAGGGTCAAGATTGACCCAACACGGATTGATGAGATCGAACAGGTCGTCAAACATGATGTCATTGCCTTTTTAGAATCCATCACGGAACAGGCCGGAAAAGACGCGCGTCATCTTCACGCCGGCCTCACCTCTTCGGATGTTCTTGACACGTCGCTTGCCCTGCAAATCTGCGAGGCAACGGACGTGATCTTAAACGATCTTTCCGATCTCTTGAGCACAATTCAGACTCGGGCTTTGCAACATCAGGACACGATCATGGTCGGCCGCTCGCATGGGATTCATGGGGAACCCATTTCATTCGGATGGAAACTCGCGATTTGGTACCAGGAATTTAGCCGACAGCGAGAACGGCTTCTCATAGCCAGAAAGGATATCGCCGTCGGAAAACTCTCTGGGGCGATGGGAACCTTTGCGCATCTCTCGCCATCCGTCGAGCGACGAGTCTGCGCCAAATTAGGGCTGAAACCGGCACCCATTTCCAATCAAGTCATTCAACGTGATCGTCACGCCGCCTATCTTTCGACGTTAGCCCTCCTCGCCGCGAGCATCGAAAAGGTCGCGGTTGAGATCCGGCACCTTCAGCGGACGGAGGTCCTGGAAGCGGAGGAACATTTTGAAGAAGGTCAAAAAGGCTCATCCGCCATGCCTCACAAGCGGAATCCCGTTGGATCAGAAAATCTGAGTGGTTTGGCCAGAGTGATTCGTGGCCATAGTCTGGCTGCTTTAGAAAATGTCGCGCTCTGGCATGAGCGCGACATTAGTCACTCATCCGTTGAACGGATCATTTTTCCAGACAGTACGATTTTAATCGACTATATGCTCGTGCGGTTGAACAAAATTTTGAAACACCTCGATGTGTACCCCGACCGGATGCTTCACAATTTGAACCTCACGGGCGGGCTTGTATATTCTCAGCGACTCTTACTGGCTCTTGTCGAACAAGGCGCCACGCGAAAAGAGTCCTATGAAGTCGTTCAGCGACATGCCATGACATCTTGGAAGAAACAGGGCACCTTTCAACAATTGATCGCACAGGACCCATACATTAAAAAATATCTTTCTCCCGGACAGATTGCCTCTTGCTTCGAACCAAAATCGTATCTTCGTCATCAAAATCTGGTCTTTTCACGAGTGTTTGGGCGCCAACCACGAAGGGCACGCGTCACTCCGCCAACCGCGAAACGACGGAATATCCATCAATCATCTCGATCAAGGAAAGTATAAGCCCCATGGAACAAGGAACCCTACTTTACGAAGGCAAAGCCAAGAAAGTTTACTCCACTCCAGACCCTGCGCAGGTCATTCAATACTTCAAGGATGACGCGACCGCATTTAACGCAGAAAAAAAGGGAACGATCTTCAACAAAGGCATCGTCAACAACAAGATCTCGATCAGACTGTTTCGCCTGCTTGAAGAAGCCGGTATTCCGACTCATTTCATCGAAGAATTGAGTGATCGTGAAATGCGCACCAAACATCTGAAGATTATCCAAATTGAAGTCGTTGTCCGAAACCGGGCCACGGGTAGTCTGGTCAAACGGTTGGGGTTCGAAGAAGGCATGATCCTTGATCCGCCGCTCGTTGAATTCTTCTACAAAAACGACCCCCTTGGCGATCCATTAATTACCGAAGACCATGTCCGTTTATTACAACTCGCGACGGATGCACAAGTCGCCGAACTGCGTCGCGTCGCGTTGCGAATCAATGAAGTCCTTCTCCCGTTTTTCAAGGAGCGTGGCATGATGCTCGTGGATTTCAAACTGGAATTTGGCGACTCTGACGGTCAACTGATTCTGGCGGATGAGATCTCTCCGGACACCTGTCGATTTTGGGATATTCAGACAGGCGAACGAATGGATAAAGATCGGTTCCGCAAAGATCTCGGACGACTCGAAGAAACCTATCAAGAAGTCTTAAAACGAGTCTGTGCTTGAACACAACAGATTGGATCACGCTGAATGAAAGCCACGATTTATGTCACCCTCAAACCAGGCATTCATGATCCCCAAGGGCATGCGATCCGACAATCACTCGCGACCCTGGGATTCGAGAGCGTCAGTGGCGTGCGTATGGGAAAACTCCTCGAGATTGACCTACAAGAAACCGATCAAGGGAAAGCTGAAGCCGCGATTCAATCCATGTGTGACAAACTTCTCACCAATCCAGTCATCGAAGATTACCGATTTGAGGTATCACCCTAATTTCGAGGCACTAGGGCTCGTGAGTCGCCCTCATACGCCTCAAGGCATTGACGGAGTCCTATTTCCTTGAAATTCGGTATTGTGACATTTCCCGGTTCCAATTGCGATCGAGATTGCTATCACGTGATCGCCGAAGTCTTGCGACAGGAAGTCAGATTCATTTGGCACCAAGATACCTCGCTTGCCGATATCGACTGCGTCATTTTGCCGGGAGGGTTTTCATACGGGGATTACCTTCGCACTGGGTCTATCGCAAGATTCTCACCGATCATGACGGCGGTAACCGCTTTTGCTGAATCGGGGGGGATAGTCCTCGGAATCTGTAATGGGTTTCAAATCCTGCTGGAAATCGGACTTTTGCCGGGAGCCATGTTACGAAACAGCCGTCTGGCTTTTATCTGTGAAGATGTGCACATCAAAGTCGAACAGGCTGATACCGCCTTCACGAATCAATGCGAGCCTGGGCAAATCCTCACGATCCCGATCGCTCATGCAGAAGGGAATTACTATGCCGATTCCTCTACACTCGAAACATTAGAGGCTCACGGGCAAATCATGTTTCGCTATTGTGATCACGAAGGAAATATTTCACGTGAGGCGAATCCCAACGGCTCCACAGGAAATATCGCCGGCATCCGAAACCGCAGGGGCAATATTCTGGGGATGATGCCTCACCCTGAGCGATGCGCCGAGGATCTATTCGGAAATACCGATGGCTTGAAGATTTTTTCTTCACTTCTGTCTACCATGAAACAGACTGTCACGTAGGTTGACGGGAGGAAAATTGTTGGAAGTGTTCCCTGGAATTTCTATGAATGCTCAAGTTTGTTCGGGTAAACCCTGCGTGACGGGAACCACCGTGGATGTCGCGACAGTCGTCGGCGCTCTTGGGACCGGACAAAGCTTTCAAGATATTCAAGAGGCATTTCAGTTGACTTACGAACAGGTCCTCACTGCATTACGATATGCGTCGTACGTGACCGATCATCTTCCACTACGCATGCCCTCCCGGTAAGAGCAATTGCTTCGTCACATGTCATCGGCTGAATCCATGAATACAAAAGAATTGATCGCGCAGCATGGTTTGTCCGAGGAGGAATACCGGCAAATCATCACATGCCTGGGGCGCGAGCCAAATGTGACGGAGTTAGGTATTTTTTCTGTGATGTGGAGCGAGCACTGCAGTTACAAAAGCTCTCGAGTGCACCTTAAACGATTACCGACCGACGGGACACGTGTGGTCCAAGGTCCCGGGGAGAATGCTGGGGCTATCGATATCGGAGACGGGTTAGCGGCCGTTTTCAAGATCGAGTCTCACAACCATCCCTCGTATATTGAGCCCTTTCAAGGGGCGGCCACCGGAGTTGGCGGGATTCTTCGCGATATTTTTACCATGGGGGCACGACCGATTGCCTTGCTCAATTCGCTTCGATTCGGAGAGTTGGATGTGCCCAAGAACCGGCACCTCCTGAAAGGCGTCGTTTCCGGCATTGCCTGGTATGGAAACTGTATTGGAGTGCCGACGGTTGGAGGAGAAATTACGTTTAACGATATCTATTCCAAAAATCCACTCGTGAATGTGTTTTGTCTCGGCATCGTGGAGAAAGACAAGCTTCTGCGTGGATTGGCGCAAGGCGTAGGGAACCCTGTCTTGTATATAGGGGCCAAGACAGGAAGGGACGGGATCCATGGCGCGACCATGGCTTCGGATAGTTTCGACGATCATTCCGAGGCCAAGCGTCCAAACGTGCAGGTCGGAGATCCCTTCTTGGAAAAATTACTCTTGGAAGTGTGCCTGGAATTCATGGAAAAAGATTTACTTGTCGGTATTCAAGACATGGGCGCGGCGGGTCTCACCAGTTCATCCTGTGAAATGGCTTCTCGATCGAACTCCGGGATTGAGATTGATGTGAAGCATGTTCCATGTCGGGAGCCGAACATGACTCCCTATGAGATGCTGTTATCCGAGTCACAAGAACGCATGCTGTTAGTCGCAAAACCCGGCAAACAAGATGAGGTCCTGGCCATTTGCCGGAAATGGGGTATCGATGCCGCCATCATCGGAACGGTCACTGATGATGGGATGTTGCGAGTGAAAGAGCACGAGAAGGTCGTGGCCGAAATTCCGGCTAAGGCACTCGCCGAAGAAGGGCCACGGTATGAACGGCCGGCCGAAGCCCCACAATATCAAGAGATGCTTCAATCGCTCATGGTGGAAAATCTTCCGGATGTCAAAGAGGCTTCAGAGGTCTTGTTGCGTCTCTTGCGTTCCCCCACGCTTGCGAGCAAGCGATGGGTTTTTCGTCAGTATGATCATATGGTGGGAACGAATACGATCGTACGACCAGGTTCTGATGCGGCCGTCGTGCGAATCAAAGGAACCGATAAAGCCCTGGCGCTCACGACGGATGGGAACAGCCGGTACTGTCTCCTGAACCCCTACATGGGAGGCATGTTGGCCGTGGCAGAGGCGGCCAGGAACTTAATCTGTTCAGGGGCAGAACCGATCGGCGTCACGGATTGTTTGAATTTTGGCAATCCGGAGCGTCCAGACATCATGTGGCAATTTATCGCGGCTCTTGAAGGCATCAGCGACGCTTGTCGGCATTTTGAGGTTCCTGTCGTGAGTGGAAACGTGAGTTTTTATAATGAAACCAATGGACTGTCAATTTATCCCACTCCCGTGCTGGGAATGGTGGGACTCATTGAACCCGCTCATCTTGCGACAACCCAATGGTTCCAACAAGACGGCGATCAGGTTATTCTTTTAGGGGAAACCAAAGAAGATCTGGGTGGGACGGAATACTTAAAAGTCGTCCATTTCCGTGAACAGGGTACTCCTCCATGGCTTGATCTCGAGCAGGAACGTGCCCTACATCGATCGCTCCTAACGATGATTCGTCAAGGGTTCATTCAGTCCGCTCACGATTGCTCGGAAGGCGGTTTAGCCGTTACACTAGCAGAGTGTTGTCTGACACATCCATCTCAACCATGCGGTGCGTCCATCGAACTTGATGCGTACGATCTTCGTCTGGACGCGCTCTTATTTGGAGAAAGTCCTTCACGAGCCGTCGTAAGCGTTTCTCCCCAACATGTTGAACAGGTCCTTCACATAGCCGAGACACATGGAGTTCCAGCTTCCCTCATTGGGACGGTCGGGGGCGATTCTCTTCAAATTATCCGGACCTCTCGTACGCAACCCGCGTCGCGTCTCTTGGATGTCTCTCTTCAAGCCCTCGGGACGGCCTGGAACATGTCACTTGAAGAACAGGTAGAATAAACATAGGACTTCCAGAAAGCCACATGATGACATTCATCCCTGAAGAAACGCTCCGAACAGCTCCTGATAAATTTCAAGAAGAATGTGCGGTGTTTGGAGTCTATGGCCATCGCGAAGCCGCCAATTTGACGTATTTGGGGTTGTATGCCCTGCAACACCGGGGGCAAGAAGGTTCCGGCATCGTCTCTTCGGATGGCGAACGATTATATCAACGAAAAGGCATGGGACTGGTCGCGGATATTTACTCAAAAAAAATACTCAAGGGGTTAACCGGTACAAAATCCATCGGTCATAATCGCTACTCGACAGCAGGAGAGAGCGATATGAAAAACGTACAACCGCTGACTGTGAACTTTGCCTTCGGTAATCTTGCTCTTGCACACAATGGCAATCTCATTAATGCCTCGATGCTTCGTGGCGAGCTGGAAGCCTATGGCGCTATTTTTCAATCCGATTCCGATAGCGAAGTCATCGTCCACCTGATTGCCCACTCCCACGGCGATACCTTACTCGATCGGATTATCGAAGCGTTGGGGCTGATTCGGGGGGCCTATTCTTTATTAATATTAACGGATGAGTGTTTGGTCGCATCGCGAGATCCGCATGGCTTTCGCCCACTCTGTTTGGGGCGGTATAAGGGCAGTTGGGTGGTGGCCTCGGAGACATGTGCGTTTGATCTGATGGGGGCGGAGTTTTTGCGAGAGATCGACCCTGGCGAGGTCGTCGTGATCGATCAGTCCGGCCTTAGAAGTTTCCATCCCTTTTCCGAAAAAACGCCTGCCCAATGTATCTTTGAATATGTCTACTTCTCCCGACCGGATTCGAAGATTTTTGGAGGCCATGCCGTTTATCCCATACGCAAAGCGTTAGGGCGTCAACTGGCGAAGGAATGTCCCATTGAAGCCGATGTGGTCATTCCTGTTCCGGACTCCGGTGTGCCGGCTGCCTTAGGCTATTCGGAAGGTGCGATGATTCCCTTTGAGATTGGACTCACCCGTAATCATTATGTCGGTAGGACATTCATCGAACCGGAGCAAAGCATTCGGCATTTTGGCGTGAAACTCAAACTCAACGTCGTTCCAGATATTTTACAGGGTAAACGTGTGGTTGTGGTAGACGATTCACTCGTCCGGGGCACCACGAGCCGAAAAATCGTGAAAATGATTCGACAGGCTGGGGCTAAAGAGGTGCACATGCGCATCAGTTCTCCCCCCGTTGTCGCTCCGTGTTTTTACGGCATTGATACCCCAACTCAAAAGGAACTTATCGGGGCTCGCCAAAGTCTCGACCAGATACGCCGGTACATTACCGCGGATAGCCTTGGGTATTTAAGCTTGGAGGGGATGCTCGGCGTGGCGCCGGAACAAGCCGGCCATTATTGCAGTGCCTGCTTTACCGACCAATACCCAATTTCCTTCACACGTGCGGAACAACTTCAGCTTGGTCTTTTCGAGACTGTTCCAACTTCTAGTCCATAAGCCGCCTCACGCGTATTTCTCTGTGTTGCTGCAGAAAATTTTCCTATGCTAAGCTAACGAGCGAGAGGATGGATTATGGTTCTTCTCGTCGGAAAGGGGGGTGACATGAAACGGTGGGATACGATCAAGGTCTTGTTCGTGACTATGTTGATAGTTGGGGGAGTTGGTGTCTTGGCCCATGCCGCTGGCTTTTTCAAAGTAGGGGAAACCGCCCCAACTTTTTCTCTGACCTCATTGACCGATGAGCCCATAAACCTCGAGGCGTTTCGAGGTAAGGTTGTCGTCCTAGGTCTTTTTCACATTTGCGAACCTTGCCTGATTCAAGGGTCGAATCTTCAAAAAGTTCATGAAGCGACACAAGGGAAAAACGTGGTTGTACTCGGGGTCAATTCGTCAGGAGATTCGAAACAGCATGTGCTCGATTTTCTTGGGACGTTTCCCAGCAAGGTGACCTATCCGTATCTTCTCGATCCCGAACAAGTGACGGACAAATTGTATGGAGGGGGAAAGTTTATCCCCAACGTGTATATTATCGATCAACAAGGAATCATCCGATGGCAACGTGTCGGAAATTTCAATATGGCCGGGCATGAAATCATTCTGAATGAAGTCAATAAACTCTTGAGTTCAAGTGAGTCTTCTTCATTATAAGCCTGAGACGGCCTCGGGCATGTTTTAGCACATACTGCATCGAAATCATCTCAAACATGTAATTCACACACTAAAGGGGACGTATGGATGAATTAGAAGAGGGAAAACAAAAGTTCCTGGAAATCGTTCAAGGCATCGATGCGACGGTCGATGTGGTGATTCCGACGACACCCTCGAACAATCTTTTCCTGATATCCCTCACGAAGGGGGGTAATCGAAAATTTATCACGGTCCCAGAGGATGATGTGCTTGATCTCCCCCATGAAGAAACGGTCGTTGGAAAAACCGCCACGATGCTTAAAGAAGCGATCGGGTCGTTATGAAACAAGTTCTGCCTCGAATCTGGGAATGGCAATGGTTTTCCGATGAGAAGCAACTAGACTTTAACGGCCATCTGCTGGAGGTCGGCGAACATCGCATCCTGGTCGATCCTCCACTGTTGTCCTCCACGGATATCGCGCGAATCCGTCAAGGTGATCCTGTTGATTACATCATCCTGACGAATCGTGACCATGAACGAGAGGCTCAGACATATAAGACTGAATTCGGTTGTCAACTATTCGTTCCTGACAAGGATGCTCCAGATATGTCAGTGGAGGCCGATAAAACCTTCAAAGATGGTGAGCTTTTACCGGGCGGTATATGGGTCATTCAACTGACTGGCCAGAAATCAGCCGGGGAAAGCGCGCTGTTTGTGCAGCAAGGAAAAGGCATCTTACTCGTCGGTGATGCCCTCATCGGGAAGCCCGCTGGCTCTCTCAGTCTCCTGCCCCCCGAAAAGTATCCTGATCCTGCCAAAGCTCGTGAGGGACTCGGCCGTCTTCTCAAGTATCAATTTGACGCACTGCTTGTGGGTGACGGCACCTCTATTCTCACCAATGCTAAGGCCGTTGTCGAGGAAGTCGTCGAGACACCTTGATCCTGTATCCGTCCATGCATGAATCACGATCGACACAGTTAAACCGTCTTGGGAATGAACACTTTTCTCGTGGGTTCTATACGGATGCGTATCATTGTTATGCTCAAGCGTTAGAAACCGATCGCAAGAGTGGAGATCAGCGGGCCCTGGCTATGACGTTGGGAAATTTAGGAAATATCTGTGCGGTCAGTGGGCGACGCATGCAAGCGCAAACGTACTATCATGAGGTGCTGGAAATTCAAAAAATTTTAGGGGATGAACGCGGGATTAGCACGACCCTCGCCAACTTGGGGAATTTATCAGCTGATGCTGGCGACTGGGAGCGCGCGCGCGCCTTTTATTTAGAAGCCCTAGACTTGATGAACGATACCGGTGACTACGCAGGCAAAGCGATCTTGCTGTCGGACCTCGGCCTCGTCGCTCGTGAAACCGGACAGTATGACCTGGCGTTTCAGTATTACCAAGAGTCGCTTTTTCTCATGCGAAGAGTCGGTAATCAGGCCGGACAAGCTGACGTCTATCGGATGATGGCGCGACTATACCTGGCCCAACGGCGGTACGATGAAGCGATCGCTTGCGCCCAGACGAGCCTGGCTATGGCGGAACGGCTTCAAGACGAGCTTCGCATGGGTGGCGCCTGGTACGTGTTGGCCAGCAGCCATGAAGGAAAGGGATATTGGCAAGAAGCCATACAGTATCTTGAGCGTGTCGTGCGTGTTGACCAAAAATACGACCTGCCAAAGCTTCTGGAGAATACTGAACGTCTCAAGCATCTTCGTGAGCGTCACTCGCGGGAAGAATAGTGTTGTTGATGAGCCAACCATCACTCCATCCGCCATCTTGGCAGCATGTCCGAACGTACTTGCTCGAACATGTTTCGGGTTGGCTGCCTGGATCGGTTGATGAATCGCTGACCATGCAGCTTGATGATGAAGATTGGCTGTTGGAAATTACTCCGGATGGAAAGCTCGTGTGCCAAGCCGGTTATATGCTCGAAGACATGCAGAGTATCTTGTCCGATGGAACAGCCGAGGATCTAGGGTCAGATGAATTAGCGAAACAGGCGAAATTCTACCTGCAACAAACGGTGTCGAAATACCGGAAACGATTGCAGGTTGCAGGCTTTTCGGAACGGACGGAGATGAATGATGAATACGTGGCCATGATGTTTGAGCGACCGGTCGACTTTGAGGACCTTTCATCCCTTGAGATCACTATTCAACAATATCGTTCCCAGTTTTCCAATTCTCGCACCTAATTTCCATTCCTTCAATCAAGACGAAACGTTTGCTGAGGGGGTGTAATGAGTATTCACAAATTTGGAGATTTTCGTGAGGCCGTTTTTCAGTTTCGATTGCCTCGCATTCTTTTGACGGCCCTTGAGCTTGAACTCTTCACCGTCATGAACGGTCAGAAGTGGACGATTCGCGCTTTGGCCAAGACCTTACGGGTGAGTCAACGCGGCCTCGACATACTCTGCCGGAATTTGCTGAGCGCCGGACTCCTTCGCAAGGATGGGGCCCGCTATCAAAATAGTCCGTTTGCCCGACGCCTTCTCAATCGACACAGCGAAGATTATCGTGGCGCGTATCTCGATTTGATCCAACGACAATGGAGCGATTGGGCGAGCCTGACGCAGGCTGTTAAAACTGGAAAACCGATCGAGCCCCAAGGGCCTGGGACGCCTGAGTATCGCCGGAGTTTTAGCTGGGCCATGCATGAACGATCATTGGACGTCGCCCGGCAGGTGGCCGGACAGCTGAACCTGAAAACCGCAACATCTCTCTTAGATGTCGGGGGAGGGCCAGGGACCTATGCGCTGGAATTCCTGGATAAGAATCCCTCACTGCGCGCCACGATCTTTGATCGGCCTGAGGCCTTGGATGTGGCCAGGGAAATTGCTCAAACTCGTCGATCTCATGCGCGAGTATCGTATATGGCCGGGGATTTTTTGATGGATCCGATTCAGAGGAAATATGACGTCATGTGGTTGTCGAATGTCATTCATATTTATTCTGCAGCGGAGAATCTCAAATTATTCAGACGCCTGCGCCCCCATCTCAATCCTGGCGGCCGTCTTTTGATTCAAGACACCTTTTTAGTGGATCGTGCCGGCAGCCGGCCTGCCGAATCCAATCTTTTTGCCGTGACCATGTTATTGTTCACCGAATCCGGCAATACGTACCAGGCCACGGACGTTCAAGCTTGGCTGAAGAAAGCTGGATACCGAAAACAGGGAATGGTCAAACTCAAAAAAGGCACAGGAGATTGGGAGGGTAGGTTAATCCAGGGATCACTATAACATTCAGATGGGCCAAGGACACGTGAGATGTCGCATCACACAGACAACACATCCTCAAGCAATGGTGATGAGCGGTTCTGCGCCGGCAAGTCGACGATAAAGATGGCCCCTTTTCCCAACTCGCTTTTGACTTCGACATGCCCCTTATGTTCCTGGATGATCTGATGGGCGATCGCGAGGCCTAATCCTGTGCCTTCATGTTCCTCGCTATGGTGCTTGGTCGTGAAAAAGGGGTCAAAAATATGCTCAAGATCTTCCTGAGCGATCCCTCCTCCCGTATCGCGAACCTCGACTCTGACCCTGCGGTCTCCGTTTTGCTGAAGGATGGCAGAACTTCGAACGGTCAGCGTTCCCCCTTTCTCAGCCATCGATTCAGTCGCATTTAAAAATAGATTCAGGAAGACTTGTTTGAGTTGTTGTCGATCGACGTAGACCGCCGGCAGGCCGTTGGCCAAATCAGTCTCAATCACTACGATTTGATGCGATGCCCTAATCCGGAGAGCATACAAACACGATTCGACGATCTCATTCACGTCTTCGAGTTTCAAGAACGGTTCTGCCGGACGTGCGTAGTCCAAAATTTCCTTCGTCAAGCGTTCAATCCTCAAGACGTCATCTTTGACGACTTGTCCAAACCGTAATAAAAACGACTCATCGGTCGCTCGTTCGGGGACGAGATCCACGAATGCTTTAATCGATGTCAGGGGATTTCGAATTTCATGCGCTAGCCCTCCCGCCATGGTTTCCAAGCTTCGTAAACGATCCGTTCGTCGAACCAGAGCTTGGGATCTCTTGAGCTCCTCGTAGAGCATGGCATTATCGATGGCGATCGCCGCTTCATGCGATAAGGTCGTCAAGAGATCAATATCCAACGAGGTAAATGCAGCCGTCGAGGTTTTAGGGCCAAGGACGCAAAACCCCAGAAGACGTCGTTTGTTGATCAAGGGTAGGCACAGATCAATCCCCATGGATTCCATCGTAGCCTTGAGGCTGCTCAGGATCGATGAGGAATCAGCCGTATCTTCAAGCTCATCACGAATAATGAGTGATTGAGAGGCAGTGAGGTGCCTGGGCAGGGGATCGTTGAGCGTCGGTTTCGGGATCTGCTCAATGTCAGTCGTTAACCCGAATTGAGAAATCGGGGCATATTCTTTTCGCTCCTTGTCCAAGATAAATAACACGACATGCTGAATGCCCATGACTTGCCCGAGCATGTGGACAATCTCGTGTGCGAGCGGCTTCAGTTTTAAATTCGTGACGAGGGATTTTGAGAACGTCGACAGCGCTTGGTACATGTCATGTCGTTCCCGAAAGAGCGCTTTCGAGACGGCAGCCTGCATGCCTTCCATCATCCGGTACGCTAACGCGACTAAGATGGAGGCCACCAACAAGAGTAGAACGGTGAACTGAATGTTCACCTGCCCTAAATAAATCTGCTCGAGATAGAGTAAGACGCCTAGGGCGGGAATGGAGAGCGCAACCAGTAAGAATAAGAATGTGAGGCTTCGTTCGACGGCAATTGAAAAATCCAACATCCGGTAGCGAACCAGCGTGTACGCAACCGCCACGACATAGAGGCTGACGAGGATCGTGCCATAGGGCATGATTGGCACCCCGTACCACAACGGAAAGTTCGTCGCCCCCCCAAGATAACCGGCGAGTGAACCCACCAAGAGGTACAAATACTGGGTTCGCCGAATGCCTGTGGCCTTCCGATATTCGCTCCCGAACAGATAGGCTGCATACCCAATGGAAAAAATAAACCAAGCCAGGTACAAAGAAAAGGCTGGGCCGGGAACAGGCCAATACGGAAATTCTGCGATAGGCTTGACCTCTGAAACGAAAAGGGTCGTCATATCACTCAGGAGGAAGCCTCCCGTCAGGACATATCCAAACCAGAGGAGCACGCGATGACGCTGTTGAATGCCGAGCAATGTCACCACATGTTGAATGTGTGTAATCGGAATGAGGATGGCGCCGGCCATCAAGGCGCGGGTAAGAAATAATGCGGAATCGGGGTCATTCTGGATATGCCAAAAGTAGTAGGCGTAACTCCAAATAGACAAGCTTAAGCAATACAGCCCATACGTTTGATGTTTGGCGTTTTTGGGGGCTCGAGAAAAAATGAATAGTCCGAGCCCCGAACTGATGAAACCATTAATCAAGCCACTAAAGGCATAAAAGTTCATCTATGATCCTCTCTACACATTCACGGATCTGCCGTTGACCATTTCGAGTGTCAACGTTCTGTTTTCAGGGGAACACTGAATTGTCGAGAACGAAAAAAGGACGATAAAGCCCGATTAAGGAGAATGGCGAAGAAATAAACGGTAGTGATAATGGAAGATGAAAACGTATAAAGCCCAAGATTACCACTACTTTCTATCCCTTGCAAATAGGGGCTGCTGGGTTGACGACTTTGTGAAAAAGCTAGCGTCAGCTCATTGATCAATGGGGGAGGGGGAGGAGTGAAGCAGCGCTTTAGGACCCTGAATATCTTTCAGAGCCCTAAAGGTAAGGACTGGTCGGTGTTCATGTGAGATAATCTTGAGGGGATGTTGACTGTTCCACTAAATACCTCTCTAAGATCCCGAGGACGTCTGGCTCGGATAGGGCGTCAGGCCGCTCGTAAGGCTTCACTATACGAAATGTCAGATTGCCCTTCATGCGCCATTGCTTTGCGGAATTCTACGATATAGGCTTGATTCGCGAATGTGCTGTAGATGTTGAGTTTGCCGGACTTGCCGGCCGTGAGAAAGAGTTCTTCTAATTCATCACTGTCAGGAAAATGAAACAATCCTTCGCCTTCCGCTTCCCGAATTTTTCCAGAATTGTTTAACAATTGTTTGGCTTCTTCGACTTCTTCAGTCTTAGATGTTTCTCCTACGAAATTCATGAAAATTCGCGATAGATCTGAGTTGGGTTTAAGATTGGATAAGACAAGCGTTCCCCCAGGGGCCAGAACCCTCATCAGTTCTTGGATGGTGGCAGCAGGATTGTCTAAATACCCTAAAACAAGATTCGAGACAACCTTATCGAATGAACCATCTTTGAATGGGAGCGGTTGATTGAGATCGACACAATGGAACGCCGAAGCATTTTCTGAACCGTCTGATGTACGTCCTGAAAAATAAGTATTGTAGGTCGCGTGGTATTGATGTTGTGCATGCGCTAACGCGGTCGGAACGAAGTCGATCCCTACGTATTGGAAGTCGTCCACTTGACCCTGGCGAGGTGCGCGTGAGGCTGCGTGTTGTTTATGAAGCATGAGTGATCCGAAATTTCCATTTCCACAGCCGGCATCTAAGATGCGATCTCCAGATTGTACGGGACCGAGTAGTTGAAACATGTGGTCCAGTAATTGTTGGTAATCCGAAAAATTGACGATGTAATGAAAGTGATCCAGGTAGTCTTTCCAAAACCCTGATAATTCGAGCGATGGTTGCGTCGCTTTCTTCTGCTCCCGTTCAATCTTGTTCTGACAGCCGATGGCTTTCCTGACCGGTTCCTGGACGTCAGACCTGCCTGCTTTTCCTAGCAAGGTATGTCGTGCACAATGAATCAGCTCACGATAGACAGCCTTGGCGCGTTTGGGGTTTTCCAGCACACGATGCAGACCGCGAGGAATGACTGTCCATTGTTGTAAGTGTTCGCCCAACCCTTCTACCACGGCTGTGGTACTTCCCAAATCCACCCATGCATCATGTTCGGCACTCACGATCACGACCGGAGCTTGAATCTTGCCGATGTCATCAGACGTTGTTTCCAGGTCAGAAAACTGACCAGTAACAGCATCCGCCAGCCAATCATCCAGTTCAACATTAAATCCCAGCACATTGGTCACCCCCTTGTGTCGTCGTTGATAATACGCCGCGATCAAATCTTCCTGATGTACGGACTGAAGCGTGCTGCGAACGTCAACGATGGGCGTCAGCAGACATAACAAATCCACTTTGGCTTCGTGTGCGAGGGTTTTGATCGCGACTCGGGCGCTCAGGCTCGTGGCGACGAGTCCTTTTGCGCTCAGAGGCCACCGTGAGGCGGCGTAGTTCAGCACGGCGACAAGATCTTCTCGCATCGTCGACAGTGTCGTGTACAGATGGTCGCCATCACTGGATCCCACATGATTGCTGTGATCATACCGAAGAACATGAAATCCATTGACCGCAAAGTAGTACGACAGCATGATGTACTCACGTTTGGTTTCGCCGTAACCAGGAGAAAGAATGATCACGGGGCTGTCAGAAGACACGGCGATAGATGGAGTATCATGATACGCCCGAATCATTCGTCCATCTTGGCTTGGAAACATCACCTCGGTACTCACGACAGATATGTTTGAGGACGTGCTCTCCGGACTGCCTGCTTGAAAACTCTGCGTCAGCGGTTCAATGACGCGTGCAATGGGAGCGCGCGAGGAATCCTGACAGGAATCAGTATCTGAAAGCCGGACCGACTTTATATTCCAAAGGTTATCTCCGGAGTCCAACGGAACCAGGGTGCCTTGTAGCGAAGAACGGGAAGAGGATGACGCGATGCCTCTGAGGAACGCCTTGACACGTTGCCATTTCAGGTCATCCAAGCCCTCAATCACTACATCGAGTTTGACGCGAGACCAACGACCTTGAGTGTCATGACCAATAGGAGTGACGTGTTGAACGCATCCTTGAATTTCAAAACGTGATTGGGGTGAATCGAAACAGAGCTTGAGAGATTGTGAGACCACGACTAATGGACAACCCTCGATGATGATTGTCATGGTTGAGCGGGTGAACTCATGAGTCGTTCCTTTCCAATTCGCACCGGACCCATGAAGTGAGATCGCGCAGTTCAATCGGTATTTCTCTACCGATTTGCTTACCCTGAGATAGGAAGCCTGATGATTCGCTGCACCGCTGACGAGAGAAAGAGATTCAGACGCCTGTTGAGAAATCGTGGAATTCATCGCCGCACCTCATGCATTCAGTGTTTGTAAAATTTACTAGCTATTTCTACTTGCGTTTTTGACAAAACCCATCCACCGGCAGTGTTGACTGCCATGAATCAGGAACGAGTTGTTATTCGGTGAATCAGGATACTCAGCAAGCCTTCGTAGAGCTTGCCTTGACTCGCCTCAGTTTTCTTAAGAGGGAATGAAAGAAGAATTGAGGCGATGTTCGGGAGTAGAGCAACCTCTATGCCATGTCCGATTTTTCCCTGTCCATGTCATACTCCCTTTGAAGTTGGCAGTTATCCCAGTGAATCAGAGGTCTGTCTCCAAAATAATGCCGACATGTCATGGTCCTGACATTCTGATTCGTCGAAATCATGACAACGTTCAAACATAAGCGTTGTGGTATTTGACAGCTTTCTGTGGTCTGTCCATTGACTCCCTGAAAACGGATGCCTAGAATTTACGAAACCACATTAGGAGGCTTCATTATGAACGATGTTAGCCAACCCGCCCTCCGTAACGTCGCCTTGGTCTCTGCCCCTGGTTCAGGTACAACAATTTTGAGTGAAGCGCTTGCCTTTACCACGCGAGCGGTCGACTCAATGGGCACGACCAGCAAAGGAAACACCATTTCAGACTTTGAACTCGAAGAAATTCATCGTCATCATTCCGTGAGTTCTTCACTTCTTCAACTTGAGTGGAAAGGAACGAGGATCAATTTTATTGACACGCCAGGTTCTTTAGATTTTTTTAGCGACGTCAAGTCATGTTTGCTAGCTGTCGATGGTGTCATCCTGGTGGTCGATGCCGGAGATGGCATAAAGAGCGAGCTCGAAAAAGCCTGGGATTACATCCGAGAGCGGTCGTTGCCATGCCTCCTCTTTATCAATGGATTGGATAAAGAGCATGCGGACTTCTCGAGAACCTTTCAGGAATGCTGCCAAACCCTGGAACTCAACGGAGTCGCTCTCACCATGCCTCTCCGTCAGCAACAACAGCTTTCAGGGGTCATCGATGTGATCCAATCGGTTGCCATCACGTCCGATACGAGTTCTCCTAAATGGCAACAACATGAAATTCCCCTGGAGCTGCAACCTCCAGCTGAAGAACTGCGCAAGCAGGTGATCGAGCGGGCTGCCGAGATGAATGATCAGTTTTTAGAGAAGTACCTGACTGATGGCGAGCTGACTGCCGAGGAGATGCTTGAAGGGGTGACGTTTGGCACGCTGGAAGGGAAACTGATTCCTGTTCTGTGCGGTTCGGCACTTCACAATATCGGGACATCCTTGTTGTTGGATGCCGTTCATACCTACCTGCCGTCTCCAGCTGATTGGGCACATGTTCATCCCATCAACGGAAAAGATCCTCTTACTGGAGAGCCTCTCACGCGAGAGGTGCAGGACAGTGAACCGTTTTCAGGAAAGGTATTTAAAACGACGATCGATCCGTTTATGGGTCGTCTGACATATATTCGAGTCCAGTCAGGGGTGTTGCAGGCCGATTCCGGTTTTTTTAACGTCACTCAACGGATCAAAGAAAAAGGCGGGCATCTTTTTTACGCGCTCGGGAAAAAATTTACGGCCACCAAGAAAGTATCAGCGGGGGATATCGCGGCCATCGGAAAGCTCAAGGACACCCAAACAGGTGATACGCTGGCTGAAGAAAAACATCAGATTGAGTTCGACTCTCCGCAGTTCGTGCGTCCGGTCATGTCGTACGCACTTGAACCCAAGAGCAAGAATGATATCGACAAAGTCAGTGTCGGGCTGCATAAACTCGTGGAAGAAGATCCTTCATTAGAGTTTTTACGGAATGATGAAACGAAAGAAATGCTCCTGAGTGGAGTCGGACAAACCCATATCGACGTCACGCTGGAGAAGTTAAAGCGAAAGTATGGGGTCGAGGTGAATCTCCATACGCCAAAAATTCCTTACAAAGAAACGATTCAACGGCCGGCGCAAGCGCAGGGGAAATACAAAAAGCAAACGGGAGGGCATGGTCAGTACGGCGACTGCTGGCTTCAGCTCGATCCGCTCCCACGCGGAACAGGGTTTGAATTTGTGAATAAGATCGTCGGGGGCGTGATACCGAGAAACTTTATTCCTGCTGTTGAAAAAGGCGTGATGGAATCCATGCTTCATGGAACGATCGCAGGATTTCCGGCTGTGGATCTTCGGGTGACGGTCTATGATGGGTCGCATCACCCCGTCGACTCATCCGAAATGGCGTTTAAGGTCGCAGGGTCCATGGGATTCAAAAAGGCCATGGAACTGGCACAGCCCACCTTGCTTGAACCGATTATGCATGTGGAAGTGACTGTACCTGATGACATGGTCGGAACCATCATTGGCGATTTGAATGCAAGACGAGGGCGCATACAAGGGATGTCGACGAAAGGTCATCATCAGATCGTCAAAGCCTTGATTCCTCTGGCAGAAATCCTTAAATACGCGCCGGCCCTGACTTCGATGACGGCTGGGAAAGGCAGTTATGTGATGGAATTTTCAGGCTATGAAGAAGTGCCGAAAGAGCAAACGCATAAAATCATCGAAGAACACAAGAAAGAATTCGTCGCCGTTTCATCCTAATCCGCCCCCATCTGTGCTAGAGAGGCACGGGGCGGGATTTAGGGAATAGGTTTGAGCACCACAAAAAATGCTCGATCTTTGCGGATGACTCGTAAGAGAATGGTTTCTCCTGGAGTGATGTTTTTTAGGGCTTCAGAGAACTGACTGACCGTTCGCACTTCCTTCCGGTTTACTTCTTTGATCAGGTCTCCGGCCTTTATTCCTTCCGAATGCGCTAAGCTTCCACGTTCCACGCGAGAAACCAAGACGCCGGAATCCTCCTGCAAGCTGAATTTTTCTGCGAGGGCAGCCGTAAGCCCCTGCACATCGATGCCCAACGTAACGTCAGACTGTTCGGCGGGGAGTGAGGCGACGATTGGCTGTTCTTCTCGTTCTCCCATCGCGACCGGAATGTCCATTTCCACGCCATCGCGAATGACCTTGACGATGGTGGTTTCGCCAGGACCCACTAGCGCGACCAGGCGAGACAATTGATTCGGGGTATTCACCGGCGCGCCACCAATGGTGCTGATGATATCACCGGGTTTGATCCCGGCGCGATGGGCAGGCTGATCTTCAAACACTTCGTTGACGAGCACTCCGTGATTGGCTTGGACCTGAAACTTTTTGGCCAGTTCAGGCGTCATGGGTTGAATCCCGACTCCCAACCACCCACGAACCACACGCCCATGATCTTGAAGTTGTCGAACAATACGAGCCACCATGTCGGAAGGGATCGAGAAGCCGATTCCTTGTGCCATATGAATAATCGCCGTATTGATGCCGACGACTTCCCCACGTAAATTGAATAACGGGCCTCCTGAATTCCCCGGGTTGATCGCTGCATCGGTTTGGATGAAATTTTCATATTTCGAAAGATTCAAGCGTTCCCGGCCGATGCCGCTAATCACTCCAAGCGTCACAGTCCGATCTAGGCCAAGCGGATTTCCTACGGCTAAGACCCATTGTCCGACCTTCAAGGTTGAGGATTTTCCAAATTCGGCCTTGGGGAGAGTCCGTTCGATGTTCATCTTCAGAAGAGCAATGTCTGTATCCTTATCTCGTCCGACGACCCGCGCGAAGGCTTTCGTTTTGTCGGACAGGCGAATCTCGGCTTCTGTCGTGTCTTCGCCGACGACATGGTTATTGGTCACGATCAGTCCGTCTTCGCTGATTATGACTCCGGAGCCGGTCCCGGCGACACGAGAAGGGCGTTGTCGCAATCCGCGCGAGTTCCCGATTTTTTTTATCGGCGCGATATTCACCACGGTGGGCGTTACGCGTTCAGCCAGGGCGGCAATCGAATTTTGAATATCTTCCAGGAACTGGAGCCCTCGCTCTTCAGATTCTTTCGTAGACGCGTCACCCGCAGAAGCCTCCACACTCTGTAAGGACAAAATGAGGCACAACAATATCAAAGAAATTTTGAGGGACAATCTGAAAATTTTCATCATATCCTGGTCTCCATTGACCAACCCTTAATGTCTGATAAGAACTATTATGTCAACTAGAGTTCGAGCTCAGCTTACTTTCAGTTCCCGACAACAATCTGGAGATATTCTCGTGATGTCTGAAAAGTATCAAAAGACTGATTCCGGTCGCAAAAAGATTAAATGCCACTGACCCAGAAAATACGGTAGCCGAAAGTATTGGAAGCGCGAGAAACGCAGCGATGGCTCCTCCGGATGAGTAACGAAAGATGGCGACGAACGCAAGCCAAATCCCGGTGACTGCCAGTCCGAGCGTCAGGTGCAATCCACCGATGGCTGCCAGGGCCGTCGCGACACCTTTTCCTCCTTGAAATTTCAGGAAGATTGAAAAGATATGGCCCAACACAACTGCGACTGTAATGAGTAAATATTCATGTTCATGTTGGAAATATTGCCTGGCCAGCCATGCGACGAGAAAGCCTTTTCCTGCATCTCCCATGAGCGTCAGGATGCCAACTTTTTTCCCGGAAATTCTCAAGACATTGGTAAACCCGATATTGCCGCTTCCTGCGGTTCGAGGATCTTTCGCATGACAGAATTTCGAGGCAAGCAACCCAAAGGGAATGGAGCCAATAAGGTACGCGCCTATAAAACCGACCAGAACTGACATCCCTTCCATGTCGATAGTCTCTCTCGTGATGTTTTGGATACTGAAGTCTGTCAGAGGTACTGCGGGCCAACTTTCCGCAAAACTTCAACGATGTATTTTGTGCCGGAAACCACCGCAAAGAACAATGCTGCCCAGAGCATCCAGGTCCCAAGGTTGTGTAATGTGACGAATGGCAAGACGAAAATATCCTGTACGATCAAAGCAATAATGCCGATGATCTGAGCGATCACTTTAACTTTTCCCAGCGAATCGGCTTCGATGATGAACCCTTCCCGTGCTGCGACCGCTCGCGCTCCGGTTACGATGATTTCGCGAGCAATGATCGCAATAACCAGCCAAACCTCGACACGTTGGACTTGGACTAAAAGGACCAAGCCGGCAGCTACCAGCAGCTTATCAGCGACGGGATCCAGCAGCTTGCCTAAGTTGGTAATTTCCCCACGACGGCGAGCCACATACCCATCCAGCAGATCGGTAAGCGCGGCGATGGCAAAGACAACCGCGGCCGCAAAAGATCGATCTTCTGTGGGATTAGAAAAGAGGTAGACAAAGACCGGAATCAGAAGGATTCTCGATATGGTCAGAGAATTAGGGAGATTTAGGTAGGTTTCCTTGCTCTGAGCATGTTCCGAAGGATGTTTGATTTTGACGGCTTCTGATGTGGACATGGCACGACTCATTCACGAACGCGTGAGCCTGATGGCAGGGCTGAATCCACTTTGGCTCCGGCTCTGGCTTTGCATATGTCGAGTAATTCTACCAGTAAGGTGCGCAATTCTGATAGCCGCACCATATTCGGTCCGTCTGATGGGGCCGAGTCTGGATCTGGGTGAACTTCCATGAAAAATCCGTGACAGCCTACTGCCGCCGCTGCTCGAGCCAATGGCGCGACGAACTCACGTTGTCCGGACGATCGAGTCCCGCCTCCACCTGGCAGTTGCACGCTATGAGTGGCATCAAACACGATGGGGTAACCGAACGCACTCATGATGGGAAGAGCTCGCATATCAACGACTAGATTATTGTAACCAAAAGATGTGCCTCGCTCTGTTAAGAGGATGTTTTCTCCCCCACTTTCCTCAAGCTTCTTGACCACATTCCCCATCTCATGAGGCGACAAAAATTGCCCTTTTTTTACGTTCACCACGCACCCGGTCTTGGCGGCTTCCACTAAAAGATCCGTTTGGCGACAGAGAAAAGCTGGGATTTGAAGGACATCCACGATTTCCGCTGCTTTCGAAACTTCGTGGATCGCATGAATATCTGTCAGTATGGGAATCTTCATGCTGTCCTTAACTTTTTTAAGAATGGCCAACCCCTTTTCCTGCCCCAGCCCTCGAAATGATGAGATGGATGTTCGATTCGCTTTATCATACGAAGACTTATAGATATACGGGATACCAAGCTCTTGCGTCACTTGAGCTATCCCTTCAGCCGTTTCCAAGGCTAACCGTTCATTTTCAATCACACAGGGGCCCGCTATCAGAAAGTGAGGTTGTTGGCCTCCTACCTTGAGGGGGCCGATAGAAACTTCTTTTGCGACGGTCATGGTTGAAAACTTCTACGTTACCGACCCAATTTCCTTTGAAGTGCCGCACCGATAAAGGCCGTAAACAGAGGATGGGGGTGGTGAAAGCGGGAATGAAACTCCGGATGAAATTGAGTCCCGATAAACCAGGGGTGATCTGGTAATTCAATAATTTCTGCCAATGTGTTATCAGGAGAGCATCCACTTAATACGAGCCCTTTTGTCGTTAAGGCCTCTCGATAGGCCATGTTAAACTCGTAACGATGCCGATGACGTTCACTCACATCCGACTGCTTATAGATGTTGTGGGCCAATGTGCCCTCCACAACCCGGCAAGGAAACGCTCCTAACCGCATAGTCCCGCCCAAGTCTTGAACGTCATGTTGATCCGGCAACAAATGAATGACTGGATCAGGAGTAAGCTCATCAAATTCGGAACTATTCGCTTTCGTTAAGCCAGCGACATTGCGTGCGAATTCAATAACGGCGCATTGCATCCCAAGGCACAGGCCGAGATATGGAATCTTTCGTTCCCGGGCATAGCGAATGGCTTTGACCTTTCCCTCAATGCCTCGAATCCCAAAGCCTCCGGGGATCATGATGCCGTCGGCATCTTGGAGAAGACGGTCCGGACCGAGTTTTTCCACGTCTCCTGATTCGACCCACGAAATGCGAACGCCAGCTTCATCCTGAAGCCCCCCATGCACCAAGGCTTCTGAAAGACTTTTGTAGGACTCCTTCGAGTCAACATATTTTCCAACTAACGCAATCATGACCTCATGCTTGGGACGTTTGATTTTTTGGACTAGGGCATCCCAGTCGCGCAAATTCGGTGGGCCGGTCTCAAGACGGAGAGATCGAACGATTAATTCATCCAGCCCTTCTTTTCGCAATACGATCGGAACTTCATAGACCGTCTCGACATCTTTCGCGGTGATGACGGACTCCTTGTCGACATTGCAAAACAAGGCGATTTTTTGTTTGACGGATGGCGGCAGATACCGATCGGTCCGGCAGAGAAGAATATTGGCTTGAATCCCGATCTCACGCAATTTATTCACGGAGTGCTGAGTGAGTTTGGTCTTCAGCTCTCCAGCTGTTTTGATGAAAGGAACGAGCGTCAGGTGTATATACAGGACGTTTTCGCGTCCGACATCGAAGGGCATCTGACGAATGGCCTCAAGAAACGGCAGGCTTTCGATATCCCCGACGGTTCCGCCAATTTCTACGATCACGACATCTACGTCATGGGAGACATGCTGGATCGTCTGTTTGATCTCATCGGTGATGTGAGGAACGACTTGCACGGTCCCTCCCAGATACTCTCCCTTGCGTTCCTTTTTGATGACCGAGTCATAAATGCGTCCAGTCGTACAGTTGTTTTCCTTGCTTAACCCGACCGACGTGAATCGTTCATAGTGCCCAAGGTCTAAATCCGTCTCTGCGCCGTCATCTGTGACGTACACTTCCCCATGTTGATAGGGATTCATCGTGCCGGGGTCCACGTTAATGTACGGATCAAGTTTTAAGAAGGTGATCTTTAACCCGCGGCTTTCGAGCAGATGCCCGATTGAAGCAGAAGCCAGGCCCTTGCCCAAAGAGGAAACGACTCCGCCAGTGATAAAGAGAAATTTACTCATAGATCCATCATCAATGAAGGTTAAGATGTCAATTCAGTGGCAAGTGAACGCACCGTGGGCTTCGAATATTTTTCATAGTGTGCCGAAGCCGACTCAAGCTCTTCTGGCCGGTCAATCCGAAGCGAAGGCCGCTTTGTCTCCCACACGTGTATCGAGAGGCCATGTTCCAATGCACGAAGTTGTTCGAGCTTTTCAGCATCTTCCAGAGATCCGGTTGGTAAACGAGCAAATTGAAAGAGCGTGCTTCGACGAAAAATGTAGATGCCTAAATGACTGTAGTAGGTGAAAGCCCGAAGAGGTTCCGTGTGGGTGTCGCGAACGTAGGGAATCGGTAAACGAGAAAAATACACGGCCTGATCGTTGGCATCGGTGACGACTTTCACCAACGCCGTATCCTCCAACTCCTGCTGAGCCGTGATTCGTCGTTTTAACGTTCCCATGCCAGCTCCTTCGTGCGCGACGAATGGGTCGATTAAATCGCGGAGAAGCTCAGAGTGAAGGGGAATTTCATCGGCTTGAAGGTTCACGATGATCGGACAGTCGACCTGTTCAGCGGCTTTGGCGATTCGATCGGTGCCCGTCCGGCAAGGAGCGTCGACGATCATGACCAGCCCTCCAAATGCCCTGACTGCTCGGACGATACGCTCATCGTCTGTCACGACTCGAACGTCAGAAACTCCGCTCGTGCGAGCGGCCGCCTCATAGACATGCTGAATCAGGGGACGGCCGTCCAGAAGCGCGAGCGGCTTCCCGGGAAAGCGAGAAGACCCGTAGCGAGCTGGAATGAGCACGGCAATCGACGAGACATCATGAGGCATTGCGTAAGGCCCTCTTGAGTTGCTCTCGTGTCAGACTCGCGGTTCCGACCATTCCGACAACGACACCTGCCGCTTGATTGGCGAGGAATGCTGCATCGCGAAAGGAAGCTCCGGTACTCAGGGCGAGCGCCATCGTACTCACCACTGTATCACCAGCTCCTGTGACATCAAAGACCTGACGGGCACGAGAAGCAATATGTAACCCCTTTTTCTTCCCTTCATATAAACTCATCCCCTGTTCGCCTCGCGTAATTAGCACCGCCTGACAATCGAGCGTTTCCCTGAGCTTCCGGCCGATTTCATCGATCGGTTGATCGGTAAGGCCTACGGCCCCTGCTGCATGATAGGCTTCAACGTGATTGGGTGTAATGGCCGTCACGCCATAGTACTGCGCGAAATGTTCGACTTTCGGGTCCACGATGACCGGCACATGATAACGTTTGGCCGTTCTCAAAAGTTCCTGCATCAGTGACGCTGTGACTACGCCCTTCGCATAATCTGAAATAACCAGACAGGAGAGCTCAGGAAGCCGCGAGACCACGTATCGTAGCACTTTTTTCTCGATGCCGGCTGATAAGCTCTGCCGTTGCTCAACATCAAACCGGACGATCTGCTGATTATGCGCGATCACGCGAGTCTTTCGAGTGGTAGGTCTTGTCGCATCAATGACAATTCCTCCCCGATCACGGCGAAAAACTCCCAGCGCTTTCAAGAGCGCATGGCCACCTTCATCAGAACCGATGACTCCACAGAGATCGGCCTGTCCTCCGAGAGATACCATGTTGCGGTACACATTAGCAGCCCCTCCCAGGCAAAGCGATTCAGATTCGACGTGAACGACGGGGACGGGAGCTTCAGGTGAGACCCGGTCAACCTTTCCCCAAATGAAATGATCTAAGATCAGATCGCCAAGCACCAGCATCTTGGCACGCGGAAATCGTTGAATATACCGTTCCAGTGTCTTTGTCGTGCTCAAAGATATGTGCCTTTACTTGCCCTGACGGGGTTTTAAATTGGCGTAATACGAAAAACCATCCGTCAGGAGTTTGCCGTTGCGTCAAGCTCAGTGAATCAATTTGCCAATTCGGTCCCATCGAACCCAGTCAACCCATGAGCCCTGGCCATTCCATGACCAATAGCTCATAAAGGCTTTGCCTTTAATCTTATCCATTTTCACGAATCCCCAGAATCGACTGTCGAGACTCTGGTCTCGATTGTCCCCCATCACGAAGTAGGAATTCTCCGGAACGGTAATGGGGCCGAAATTATCGCGCTGATTGATATGACCGTCGATGATGCCCTGATCAATCCGTTGCGTATAGGCTTCGTCATGCAAAGGTTGCCCGTTAATGTACACCACTTTGTTTCGGGCCTGAATGGTATCACCAGGCAGACCGATAATACGCTTAATGAAGTCCTTTTCTTCATCCTCAGGGTATCGAAACACGATAATGTCGCCACGTTGCGGGTCACCAAATTTCCAGAAAATGTTGGAGGAATAACACGTCACGGGGGGAAAGCCGACGTAAATCTTACAGTCCGTCGGCCACTGTAGCCCATACGCCATCTTGCTGACGAGGATATGATCACCGATCAACAGCGTCGGAATCATAGACCCTGAAGGGATTTTAAAGGCCTGGACCACAAAGACTCGAATGAAGAGAGCGAGGATAATCGCGATGACGATCGCTTCGGCATATTCGCGAATGATCGATTTGTTCTCGCCACCCCCTTCATGTTCTTTCGTGTCTGACGAGGTGGTTGAGTCCTTGATCGATCCGGAATCTGGTGTTTGAGAATTTTCTTCGGATGAAGCCATGTTAATCACTGTCAGTTTTGAGAATCGCCAAAAAGGCTTCTTGCGGAACTTCTACGCGGCCAAGTTGTTTCATGCGTTTTTTTCCTTCTTTTTGCTTCTCCCAGAGTTTCCGTTTACGAGAGATATCGCCACCATAACATTTCGCCGTGACATTCTTTTTCAATGCCCCGACGGTTTCTCTGGCAATGATGCGGTTTCCGATAGCCGCCTGAATCGCGACTTCAAACATTTGTCGCGGAATCAGCTCTTTCATCTTTTCCGCTAATTGCCGCCCGCGTTGTTGGGCCTTGTCTTTATGGGTGATCACCGAAAGGGCATCCACATTTTCCCCATTCAGTAACAGATCAAGTTTGACGAGATCCGAACGGCGGTAGCCTTTCAACTCATAGTCGAGGGATGCGTATCCTTGTGTGCGAGATTTGAGGCGATCATAGAAATCTAACACCATTTCATTTAATGGCAACTCATAGGTCAGCATGACTCGAGTGGGATCCAAGTATTGCATGCCTTGCTGTATTCCCCGGCGTTCCTGGCACAGTTGAAAAATATTCCCCACGTATCGCTCCGGAGTGATGATCGTCGCCTGAATGAACGGCTCTTCCATGTAGTCGATCATCGAGGGATCCGGAAGCTTGGAAGGGTTTTCAATGTCAACGACTTCGTTTCTGGTCGTAAAGACACGATAGATCACCGTCGGAGCCGTGCTGATCAAATCCAAATTATATTCACGTTCAAGCCGTTCCCGAATGATTTCCATATGCAGCAGGCCTAAGAACCCACAACGAAACCCAAATCCTAGCGCGAGGGAAGTTTCAGGTTCATAGACAAATGATGAATCGTTTAATCGGAGCTTTTCTAACGAATCCCGTAAGTCTTCAAATTTTGCGTTATCGATCGTGTAGAGCCCGCAAAACACGACGGGCTTTACTTCCCTGTATCCTGGAAGGGGGGCCGCCGCCGGTCGACCGGCATCGGTAATCGTGTCGCCGATCTTGGTGTCTGAGAGATCTTTCATGCCCGCACAGAGATACCCGACCTCTCCGGTTCCGAGTCGTTTGGTCTTGGTCCGTTTGGGGGCAAAGATTCCGACTTCAATGACTTCGAAAATACGCTGATTCGACATCATCTGGATTTTCATGCCAGGAACAATTTCTCCATCGAAAACACGTATCAAGACAATAGCCCCCTGGTAGCTATCGAACCAGGAGTCAAAGATCAACGCTTTCAGCTCCCGGTCTGCCTGTCCTGCCGGCGCGGGAATGGTTTGGACGACAGCCTCCAAAACCTGTTGTACGCCTCTGCCGTCTTTTGCGCTAATATAATGGGTGTCCTGAATATCAAGACCCAAGGTATCTTGAATTTGTTGTTTTACGCCTTCAACATCCGCGCTGGCCAGGTCAATTTTGTTGATGACGGGAATAATGGTCAGGTCGTTGGCGATGGCTAAGTACACGTTGGCGATCGTCTGCGCTTCGACGCCCTGCGTCGCGTCAACGAGCAGGAGCGCTCCTTCACAGGCGGCGAGACTACGAGAAACTTCGTAGGTGAAATCGACATGGCCAGGCGTATCGATGAGATTCAACAGGAATTCAGTGCCGTCATTTGCTCGATAGGTGGTTGAAACCGCGTGGGCTTTGATCGTAATGCCTCGTTCCCGTTCAAGATCCATCGCATCAAGGTACTGCTCCCGAAATTCACGCTTTGTGATAGCCCCGGTTATCTCCAGGAATCTATCGGCAAGGGTGGATTTCCCGTGATCGATGTGAGCGATGATACAGAAATTTCGGATGCGAGCTAGCTGTGGTTGGTCCATCATTTCTAATGCTTTGATTGTAGTGAGCCGTTGTCAGGTTGTCAAAAAAGAAAGGCCTGCCTATACTCGCCAAAAATGAGGGTTTTTGAGCAATGAAACGTCGGCATTCCACGAAGGCATTGGCCTCGTTTGACCATCAGTATGTGTGGCACCCATTTACGCAAATGCAAGAATGGATGAAGGAGAATCCGATTATTATCGAGCGTGCAGAGGATGTCTATCTCTATGATACGAACGGCCGTCGGTATTTGGATGGGACGTCCTCCATCTGGGTGAATGTCCACGGCCATCGACATCCCAAAATCGATCAGGCCATTCGCCGTCAGCTCAAGAAAGTCGCGCATTCCACGATGTTAGGGCTTGCTAGCCCACCGGCCATTTTGCTGGCTCAAAAACTGATTGCTCTCGCGCCTGTCGGCCTGACAAAAGTATTTTATTCCGATGATGGTTCCACGGCCATGGAAGTGGCCATGAAAATGGCGATTCAATATTGGAGGCAGTGCAATGTCCCTGTGAAATCAAAAAAGAAATTTGTGCACCTGAGCCAGGCCTATCATGGCGATACCGTGGGCGGGATGAGCGTGAGTGGGGTTGAGCTGTTTCAGCAACCGTTTCATCCAGTCTTATTCGAGAGCCATGAAATTCCCCACCCCCATTGCTACCGCTGTCCGCTTAACCTTACCTACCCATCCTGTAAGATTGACTGTCTTCGTCTGCTCGAGCGTTTACTTCAACAAAAACATCAAGAAATCGCGGGCGTCATTATTGAACCCATGGTGCAAGCCGTGGCCGGCGTCATCCCCTCCCCTCCTGGATACTTAAAGCGTGTTCACGAGTTGTGCGAGAAATTTCACGTATTACTTATTGCTGATGAAGTTGCCACGGGATTTGGACGAACCGGAACAATGTTCGCTTGCGAACATGAAGCCATTACTCCTGACCTTATGGCCATTTCCAAAGGATTAACGGGAGGGTATGTGCCGTTAGCGGCGACATTCTCGACAGAAAAGATCTTTGGCGCGTTTCTCGGAGAGTATGGGGATTGGAAAACCTTCTTTCATGGTCATAGTTATACGGGTAACCCCATCGGGTGCGCTGCCGCTCTTGCAAACCTTGAAATTTTTGAGGAAGAACGAACGCTCAAAAAACTCAAGAAGAAAATTAGATTGTTAGATGAACTACTCAGGCCTTTGAAGAACGAACCAATTGTCGGCGATATTCGTCAAATCGGCCTCATGGTGGGTATTGAACTCGTCAAGAATAAGAAAACTAAAACGCCCTTCCAACTTACCGACCGCATGGGACATCGAGTCGCCAAAGAATGTCAAAAGCGAGGTCTGCTCATTCGGCCCATCGGGAACGTCTTAGTGCTTCTTCCTCCGCTCAGCGTCAATTCCCGGAACCTCAGGAAAATGGTGAAGATCGTGGAACAGGCCATTCAATTCGTTCAAAACGGTATCTGAAGTCTGTCGAAACGACGATGGCGGATTTTTTCAACTACCCCCTTTGAACTTTTTTAATCCTCAATGAGCAGATGCCCAAGCAAAGAAAATATGCCGATCAAAATTCCGGTGAAAAACTGAGCATGGACGAAATAGGAGAATTTTACTAATTCCTTTGGTGAATATCTCCATGTGAGAAACATCCCGAATAATCCCTGCCAAACGACCAATCCCAAGATGGCGGGAAAGAATAAAATGTTCATCGGCAAACCCATTAATGCGATATGCAGGAGAAGAACCGCGACCGTCGCGATTCCGACATAGACATGGGTTCTATCTAAAAACCCGAATACATGTTCGAGCATTGATGCAGAGGCGGGTGAGGAATGATTCGGGAGTATGCGTTTGGCAATCGCGCCTTTGCCCATCAGCAACTTCAATATAGTGCGGCTATAAATGAACAGTAAAGCCCATAGTCCCACCTCGCCAACGCCCTCGCCTATTTCGCTTAGAAATGTTTCCCGTTCAGGTATCGGCGGGTATGTTGTATAGACATAGACGAAATAGAGAGCGGAAGCGACAAAGACAATCGCTGTATATGTTAATAGACCTTTGATACTGTTTATCATCAGATATTGTCTCCAGTCCTCATACGCTGTTCCATGGGGCTCAAAACCCCGATCATATTAAAAAATTGAAGCGGTAATCTTCCAAAGGGCTGCTCTCCGCAGAGCCGCCGTCTAACAAATTTTTTAATGCCCATGTTTTCCGAATTTCAATGTTCGGATTGGTCAGCTCTTTATTGAAATACACATGAGCTGTTTATTCAGTGTCTTCTGAGGCATCACAATGCTTGAAGGCTTGCTCATACTTTCCATCTATATAATTTTCCCACGGTTACTGTTGTTGTTTTCTCAAAGGGAGTTTCCTTCTATCATTTTGTAGTATAGGGGGGTACCATAAAGAGAGCGTGAATGTCCCATGAAGATTTCCACATGAAAGAAGGGAGCCCGTGTTCAGCCCCTGGCAGGCCAGAACACGAGGAGAATGGCTAGACGAAACCATGCGCAGATCAATAAAGAAGGGGGGGGGAGAGAACTTCAAGAGACAGGGAAATTGACCGTGAACACTGCTCCTGCTCCAACTTCGCTCTTCACATGAATACTTCCATGATGAGCGACCGCGATTTCTTTGGCGATAGCTAGGCCGAGGCCTGTTCCACCGCTCTCCCGATCTCTTGCCTGACTAACACGGTAGAAACGTTCGAAAATGCGAGATAGATGCTCTGCGGGAATTCCTGGGCCAGTATCTTTCACGCTGACGAAGACCTGATTCTCTGAAGATTCTAAGTCGACCGTTACGGCTCCACCGTGTGGCGTATGACGAATGGCATTATCGAGTAAATTAATCATCAGTTGTTTCAGGAGTCCAACATCTCCAAGAATCTGGGGAACGTTTTGAAGGTGGGCGATCAAACGACAGCCTTTTGCCTCCGTGAGTATCGCGACTTCAGATACGAGACTTTTGATAAGCGGTTCCAAGAGAACGGGTTGCAAATCAATTGGAGGGTGGTCTCCTGAGAATTTGGTGAGAGTCAGCAGAGATTTGACCAATCGGGCAAGATGTTCCACTTGTTCTAAGGTCGTAGCCAGCACGTCCTGATATTCTTCAGGTGACCGGTGGCGTTGCAGGACAACTTCTATATTGCCCTTCATGGCCGCGATAGGGGTTCGCAATTCATGAGAGGCATCTCCTACAAAGCGACGATGTGATTCAAAAACTCGCTGCAGTCGTTCTAACATTTTATTGAAGCTTTTTGACAATTGTTGAAATTCCTCATACGGGGCGTCCAGAAGCAAACGGGTATCGAGTGATTGTGCCGAGACTTTTGCCGCAGTTTGGCCAAGCGTATCGATTGGAGACAAAGCCATTCGCGCGATCCAATTACTGCCCATCCATCCAAACACTAAAATGCCTATAGCGACGGCCGACAGTGTGTTGATGAGCCACTGCAAGGTTTCATTCACCAAGTCGAGAGAGGTTTGTGCTTGGAGGATATACTGAACCACTCCCTGAGACATGATCGGAAATGAGACCCGCCGGATTGGAGGACCTTGTAAAGGTTGAATCGTCTCATACATAACTCTCCCTTTTAACACTTCATTTTTGACAAGAGGGGTAAGCCCATGTACGACTTCGACCCCTTCGCCTTTCCATTGCACCTGACCTTCCGAACTGAGGACCACGCTATCCCGAATGGCCTCCCGCAGTTCATGCTCTTCATGTTCAAGGTCGTTCTCACTGTCTAATTCAGGAAGGGAATTCTTATGAAGAAATTCTTGGATTGCACCCGTTTCCTTTTTTACTCGATCAGCCTGAGGTTGAACCACCGCGAGTAACTGGGCATCGACCTGTCGATGCAGAAGAATAGACAATGTGGTGTATAGCGATACACAAAATATCAAAAGAAGAATAATGATCAATGAAACACTCGACCATCGAATACGTTTGTGGAATGAGGGCATGGATTACGACGGCTCGGGTATTTTTAGGACATAACCGACGCCGCGAACGGTGTGAATGAGAGTGACGGTAAAATCTCGATCGATCTTCGCCCGAAGAGATCGAATGTGGACATCGACGATGTTGGTTAAATTGTCATACTGAATATCCCACACATGTTCAATGATGGCAGACCGGGTTAGAACCCGATTCTCATTCCGCATGAGATATTCCAAAATCGCATATTCTTTATTCGTGAGTGCTTGCTCTTGACCTGCACGCCACACACGGTGAGCGACGGGATCCATCTCCAGGTCCCCAACCTTTAATCGCAGAGGGGTCTGTCCACTTCCTCGCCGAAGAAGAGAGCGGATTCGTGCAAGCAGTTCTGGAAAGGCGAAGGGCTTGGTGAGGTAATCATCTGCCCCTAGGTCCAACCCCATCACTCTATCCTCAATGGCATCCTTCGCCGTGAGAAGAAGGATCGGAACCGATTTCCCCTGACTGCGCAACCGCCGACAAACCGCCATGCCATCAAGTGTAGGCAGCATCACATCTAAGATGATGAGGTCATACGCAATGGCCTGTGCCATTAAAAACCCTTCTTCTCCATCAGATGCCAGATCGACGGCATACCGTTCCTCTATTAATCCCTTGACAATGAAGCCAGCCACGCCAGAGTCGTCTTCAACGAGCAAAATTCGCATGATCTCTACGTAACAAATGTAATCATCCCGGTACTCTTTGACAATGCTTAATGAAGAATTCGTCTATGTCTGCGTTCTTCTTGGTCAACACGAGTCTTCTCATTCATCAACATTGTCGCCAACGTTCAAGTATGGTGTCCAACCTCATGAAAGATATTCCCTTTTTCAATTACCTATCATCTTTCTGTCTAAGCCTGTCGCTCTGGTGTCGTTTTGTTGCCAAACATCCCTCCAAAAAGATTGGCCACTAAGAGAAAACTCCCCAGAAGCAACCCTCCGACTCCGATCATGGCGAACGTTTCGGTCAAGATATGGGAATGGGCGGCTCCCCGTCCAATGGATGGTGCTAAGGCAAACATCGTGAACCAAGCAAACGGATAGAAACTGCTGAGACCAAGAAAAAAGGAAGATGCTGACTTCATCTTTGGTTTCAGGTCAGAAAACATCACAAGGGAGATCAATCCCAGTGCGAATGCTGCTATGCCTGTGGCATGAAAATGCGCTCGTTGGGCATACCGCCAGATTTTCTCCTGGCTTTTTGCATCGTGGATTGTTGGATGAGCCGCTATTCCATCGGCTATGAACCCTTTATAGAGATCTTCATTGATTCCAAAAGTGATCCCCATCATTACGCCAAATAAAAGCCCGACTAACACCAGGGCCAGCCCGGCTTTAACAAGCTTTACCTCTTCTTTGATGTTGTCCATGTTATATCTCCCAATATCAAACCCGTGTATCTATCAACACCATTTTAGGTGAACATTTTGAGCCACTTTGCCTTGAAAAAACTGCACTTCATTTACCTCTTCTCTGCTTAGAAACAATGACGGCACACCGGGATATTGAGCCGGTGTGCCGAATTCTTAATCATCGTCATTCTGTTCAGACTGTTCAGTCTCATGCTCATTTTGTTCTTCCTTTTCACTGGAGAGCACTTCACCAGACTGCGCATCAATCTTGATCTCAGTCACTCCCCCCGTGTTACTGGCAATTTCAATTTCAAACACGGCTTTTCCGTCTTCGTGTTCAAATTCTGCCTCAAGGACCTTTCCTGGAAACTTGGCTTTGGCCGCAGTGATCGCTTCCTCCATCGAAAGTGCAGCCGTTGAAACAGTGGTTCCTTGTTGAGGGGTACCTTCAGAACTGATAGCCAATCCGCACGTCAACAATACTACACCGACTATCACAACACACATCATGTAAGAAAAGCGCTTCATGAAACTACCTCCTTGGTAAGTGAACGAAGACAATGAATGACTTTATACGATAAGCTTACACTGCCAACATGAGGAGGTCGTGAAGGAAGCGTGAAGATTTATTCATCTTCGGAAGGACGGTGTGTCAGATACTTCTTCCCCCCCTCTCACCAAAAAGGAAAGATTTCTGTCAGTCAACTCCCTGGGGCGAATCCCGGTCTCCTTAGTAGGGCTCGATCGGTAATACCTGTTAATCTAGGTTTCCGCCCAATGCTCCTGGATGTTGTAATTTTGCATACGAGCTGAGAGGCAGGAAAGATTTCATTCTCTAAAGTCCATGATAAGTCATGTGGTGCGTTCTTGCCACATGATCAATGTTTTCTTCGTGAACTATCGTGAGTGTTCTGTCGGCTTTACGACTTTATTGAATGCTTGGTCGACCGTTCTGCTTGAAAGTGCGTAACAACAGGAGGGTCACTCATTACGTGAAAATCGTGAACGTTTTGTTCAATTTTCAAATTGGCTTTTGTAATTCGTTCGTGTTGTCGTAAATGTTCATCCCAAAATTCAATCATGAAGTGCTCACTGAAATGTGAAGGATCCCTCATGTCACCAAACACTTCCCAGAAAAAGGCACCGTCTCTTCGTCGAATCCGTCACATCTCTATCATAGCTTTCAGGAGTTTTTGGGTTTTTTGAGAATGAATTCGATATCGAATCGTCACCAGCACTGGCCCTTTTTCTTCATCCATGTGCTTTACGAGAGGGATAGGCCAATGCATTGACGGTGTAAGATCGAACCGCTCAATCCCAGCCAGATGAAATTTCCAAGTTCGGATATGAGAAACGACGGTTGTTATTCATAATGACCGGAAAATAGGTTGAGATGATGGACTCCATGCTGATGTGGATTCCCCTGCACTAGGCTGGCTAGACAAAGGTGAGTCAGGCATTCGTAGAAATTATTTTGCGATCGTGATCGGTGGAGCTGGGACTTTGGTCACGTCACTGACCGTCATCTGAAAAAGCTGATGCAAGACCTCAAAAGCTTTTAAATCCCATTTTGAACTCGAAGAGATCGAATAGTATTTATCTTGAAAGCGAACGGAAAAGGCTGGCTCTTCACGTTCATCTGGGGTTTCTTCGATGGCCAAGGTTCTAACAGGATTGTCATTCACTTTTTCTGTGCGAGAATCGGAATTTACATGAAATTCTGGATATTCATCGATGCCTTCAGCAATAAATCCCAAAACGCCCCGAAAGCTGCGCAATTTAATCCATCCCTGCAGTGGATAGGCGCCACCTGGGAATTCGGGATGAATATCTATCAAAATAAAATTTCGGGGAAATTGCATGGCACGATCCTCCAGGGCACGTCGCGCTTTGTTCGACAACTGAGAGGGACGATAATTGGCCAGTAACATTCTGCCGACGACCCGTTTTTTCAGAACAGCGTCTTGTTGTTCCGTGTCTGCCCACCGATAACCCTGTGTGTAGGCCACCTCAATTTCTTGTGGGTCGATGTTATCGGATGTGGATTTTGGCCAAACGCGATCGTACTCGATAGGACCGAGGTCTATTTGGTTTCGTGTTTCCAACGATGCCAAATGTAGGACTCGCTTCCGAAATTCCAGATAGTGTTCAGGCTGTGACGGGGTATTCGGAAACCACTCTTGAATGCCATGATTATCAATGACAATGCCCAATGCCATGATGCGTAGAAGCATGGCAAGTGGGACTCCCTGATGTACCAAAAATTCAAATTTTGTTTCATCCATTGGCGTCAAGAGCCGTTTGGTGAAATCTTCTCCCTGAACGGGCGTAATAAAGATCGTGGGCCGTTCCGAGACACTGGCCCCTATATCGAAGCCATAGATATTGGCCTGATCTGAGCCAGCGGTCGGGTTTGCAAAAAAGGACCCTCTAAAACCGGTGTCCGCTCGAAATTCAAAGGAGGCGGCAATGTTGGGAACCGTAGTAAAATGGATCGGAAAATGATATTTAGACCGGGCAATGTTGAGGAGCAAAAGATTGGCTTCAGTGAGACTGAACTTTGCGTCATATTGCATCACGGCTCGTTCCATAGCAATGGGCGATAGACATCCTGCGAGCGGCAACACGCAACATACCCCAATGATAAAGGTACAAGAAGGAGGCCATTTACTGGAAAGAGATAAAGGAAACTTGTGTTTATGAAGCCGTTGTTGTGTGAGCAATGGCAGGCTCCTTTCACTTTTGCAGATTGCTTACTGTGTTAAAAGGCGAAACAATCACATTCCAGCAGTCTTGAATGATTCGACAGGTTATCGCTCAAAATACGCTGCGACGTATTCAAACGGGTTTGGGCATGATACTGGCCATTTTTTACAATGGTGCGGTTGGAGGCCGCAAATCCTCCATAGGTGCCAACAGGGGACCATGACAGGCTCACGGGTAAAGCTGGAGGTGCGAATTGAGAGAATTCTTGTGCCGCATACTCAATACGACCGTTCACCACGGTGAGCACAGATTCGAGACGCTTAATCTCTTCTTCAGGAATAGGAAAATAATTATTGGACAAAACGGCGAAGTCGGCAAATTGTCCATTCGCAATCGTCCCCTTTTGTCCTTGTTCATTGGAGAACTAACTACTGCCTACGGTGTGAAGCTGTAAAGCTGTCCCCCGATCGAGACGATTGGAATCCGGGTACAGCGGTGTGCCTCCAACGGTTTTGCCACTGACAAGCCAATACAACGAAACCCAAGAATTAAAGCTGGCCACGCGAGTCGCACCGGTCCCGGCTTTTGGGGCGAATACGTGAAATCCGATGCGTAAAGGCATCTCTCCACGAAGGACGACCGTCACAATTTCCATTTCTTTATGCGGGTGCGATCCAACCCCCTGCCTTGGCTCAACGATGTCGTCATGAAACACTCGTAACGCGCCAAATTGAATATTTTCGGGATTCAAATAATCAGCGAATGAAAATAACCAATAAGTTTTCAAGCATCCAAAATCATTAACGTGGCGCTCTTTGGCCGAAGTAATCTCAATCACTGTGTGGTCTTCCTTTGAGGTCCTTGATGCAGGGAAGGATAATGCAACCTCCCTTAAAAAGATATAACCTGCCAAAAGGTAAGTTACGCGGGTTAATGATCAAACTTTTGTGGCTTTGTTTTCATCATGAAAAGACAACCGACTACCTGCCCTGCCTCGGTGATGGACCCCATGTTGCTTCACGGGTATCTCAATGCCTCCTTTTCTTCTCCAAAGGAGGATATGATACCGGGGATGGATATTCTGAGTGCGGTTGAGTGTGGGGAGTTGGCAAACAGGTCGGGCCGTTAGTTGGGGAAGCCTATAAGTGATTGCGGCGACACTTCACTTAAGCAATGGGCTCAGTCCAGACAGGTAGAATTTAGACGATTGTTGGATGGACGAAACTTGGCAACGTACACGTCTTGACATCTAAGCTTGACGGTAATCGGTCTCTCATTCTCAGGCAACAGCCCGGCTCATCAGTTACGGCGTCGATCGTGCAGCCTCATCAGACTCTGTATTCGTTTCGCAGTGCTGAGCCATCTGTTCCAGCCGTTCATGCCCCGAATCACTGCCATAGAGCACCAGCGAATCACCTGCTTCGAGCTGGTCAGTCGACGAGAAATTGTTGGTTATCTCCCCACTCAACCCACGTACCGCAAGAACAGTGAGCCCCAGTCGGTCGAGATCTGATGTCCGGAGAGAGCCTGTCGGCTCCAGCCAGGTTGCCGCTACGGGATGCTCGCACACGCTGTCGTTCTCACCGATCTGCGCAAGCCGGTGAGATCTTCGCTTCCCAAGAATAGTCGCTGATCGCAAAACTTTTCCGATAACCAGACACATGAGATCTTCGACTCGCTTGTTCAATATGAAGAACCACAGCAAGGCGAGCCCTCCTCCGAGCCAGGCGATCTGCTGAGCAATCGCATGAACTTTGCCTTCCGTATGCACCAGAGAAACGACCAGTGTGGCAAAGACACTCACCAGGCCCAGATTACCAACGACGATCATAATGGTGATGATCTTGCGTCGAATGGGGTAATTGACGATACTTTCCGACTCTCGCGTAGTGAATCCAGTTCCGGAAAATGCCGACAGCGCCTGAAACTTTGCGCTTTGCTCTTCCAGTCCCGTCAACCGGAGCGCCACCGAAGCAATTCGTATCAAGAAGATTGAGATTGTGAGGAGGACAACGATGGAGAGGGCTGCACCCATAACCTGTCTTTCAATAATTTGTGAGTTGAATCTGTCTTACCGCAACACCATAATAAGCGTTCTCAGTCGTACAGGAACGAACATGTACGTGTACTGTCTCAGATCCACTTCTTCAGTTTAAAGAAAAAGAACATTCCAGCAGCCATGCCCCCCATGCTGATAAGGAGCATGGGAAAGGCCCAATACCATTCGATGCCCGGGATGTGTTGAAAGTTCATGCCGAACACTCCGGTCAGGAGTGTCAAGGGTAAAAATATCGTCGCCGTGATCGTAAGCCGTTTCATGGTCTCGTTCATCTTCGTGCTCATGGTGGTATGGTACAGTTCGAGCATGTTGCCCATACGGTCGCGAAAAATTTCCATCTCTTCAAACATCGTCACCGTATGGTCATGAATGTCACGGAGAAAAGGGCGAGTCGTCTCTTGAAGCAAGGTGGTCGGGCTTCGTTCAAGGTGATTGAGCATTTCGCGCAAAGGCCAGATCGATTGCCGACACAGCATGAGTTGTCGTTTGAGGCTGTGGAGCTTTTGCAGGATGGACGGTGACGCGTTTGTCTCTAAGTCGTCATCAATATCGTCAAGGATTTCATCGAAATGCTCGACGATCACGAAATACTGATCGATGATAAAGTCGAGCAGTTCGTAGGCGAGATAATCGCTCCCTCTTGTCCGGACAGGGGTTTTGGGGGTGTTGAGCCGGGTATGAAAAGGTTCAAGGAACTTGTCGTCGTATTCTTGAAACGACAGCACAAATCGTGGTCCCAGCACCAAACTGAATTGCTCAGTCGATAACTCATCGGACCCATCACGAAGAATCACCCGCTGTAAGACAAGAAAGAGGTACTCTCCATAGTTTTCAAGTTTTGGGCGTTCATGGGTATTCGCGATATCTTCGATGGCGAGTGGATGAATAGCGAAATCGTGCCCCAGATCCTTGAGGATACTGCAGTCGTGAACTCCCTGCATATGAATCCATATCAGGTCGTCAGAGTTCTGGATATGACCGGTTGGCCATTGATCGACGAACGTTTCCCGATGCAGAGATTCGGGCGTATACCGATAGCATGTGATAGCCGTTTTGACCGAGTGTGTGTCACCAATGTGCATCGGGGTGCCGGGTGGGAGCCCACTCTTGCTCGATCTCAATTTTGAGGATGTTTTCATATGTCTTAGGAAGTCTCAGTGAAGTGGTATCGCGATATGCCGCGTCTCAATTCGACTCTACGGTGTGTTCCAGAGATTGTGGAACCTGACATGTGATGAGCCTGCCATTCATCGTCGAAATTTTCAACAAGATATTACCTGACTTTCATATCAGCAATAAACTGGAAACGTTCTTTTATTTCTGGGTGTCTATATTTCTAAATCGAGCGAAGGCGAGCAAAGCCCCATCACGTCCAGGCCTTTAGAATGACTAACGATCCGGTGGTGATGACCGCGTCAATCAGCCGTACGATTGACACATGCCGCAAGCAGTCACTCGAATAAAATTCATCTCATGCTTTAAGGTCGGGAGTCTTGAGGGAGGTGGGCCATAATTTCTGTGGATAACTCATTGGCGAACATATTCACCAATCGATTCAGCGCAGTCACATAGGCATCGTAACTCGTATCGTCTGCGGTCGTGGTATGTTGAAACCTGGAACTCTTGACGATCTTTTTCCCATGATCTCCGAGTAATGTCCACTGTAGCGTTAACTTCACTGTGCCGCCAGCTTCTCCAGAAAATTGACTCACTGCCCCCCTAACTTGATATTCCGGACGAAAACGAGTTTCCCATGGAAATGTCCACACATCGTTTTGATTCAGATGAGAGGCCAGTGATTCTCCAAGTACCCGGGTGAACGATTGTTCTAGAGAACCGGCCCACACGTGGTACGTGGAGACGTTGAGGTTGACAGAGGAGCTCCGGGTGACGATTCCCTCCCGATCGAGAACGTCCGGAAAGGAGAAAGGGCCGACCCCTAAGTGCAGGTCACGGCCCAACTTTCCTGGAACAGAGGTCTGTTGTGCTGCCAAATCATAATAGTGCGTCTTGGGTTGGGCGGTACAGCTCAGCATGATAAGGAAAGCTCCAGCGGCGACCCAGGTAAGAATCGGATGCTCCCTTGTCATCAGTCATCGTCCTCCCTGCCACGAAGGACCGCGTTCGGATATCGATTGAGTTCATCCGTTAGCTTCTCCATGGATTTCGCTGCCTTGGCGATGTTTCGGATCATTTTATTCATATTATGATTCAGTTCCGAGTCCGGAGCGATCGTTTGGTCGACGGACTGCAGCATGTGATCTAATTGCCGAACCGTCGCATCCAGGCCGTCTGTCGCTGTTTTGAGGCTCATGGCTATATCTCCGAAATTCCCGGCGACATTAGAATCTTCGAGGGTCGTCACAATATTTCGAAGGCTGGTGAGACTTGCGTCAACATTCTGTCCGATGGAGTCGAACGGGATGGATTGAATTTTTTCTACTGTGGCTGAAAGTTGATTGGTCAATTGCGTGAATTCACTGTCTCCTGTGGGTAACTCTATGTAGCCTTGCTCCCCTATCAGCTTTTTAACGCGTGATAGACTCATATGTGTCGTCGCATTCGGAACAAGATCAATAAACGTCGCCCCGGTAATAAGGTTGCTGCTTCGGATTTGCGCTTGAAGACCCTCGGCAACCAGCCGTGAAAAAATAATGTTCAAATGTTCTTGAGTTGGGAGATCGTCAGAAGTCCATCTTTCCGGTTGTATGCCGATCACAACATTGGTGGCAGGTTCATCATCTAACATAAACCCGAGTCCGACATGCGTCACTTGACCGACTTGCAGTCCTCGCAATTCGACCGGAGCACCGACTCGCAGTCCCCTCACGGAGCCGGTAAACCGCAACAAGTATTCGTATGAAGTCATAATCGCGGCCTCTCTGATCGCCTCCTTATTCTCAAACAGTTCAAACTGGTGCCCTTGTTCGGCAAGTTCGACGTCTGTCCCGTGAGAAGACGGTGAGTAGAACGCGACACCGCCGGCGAGCACAGAGGTGAGTGGTGCGACGTTCGCCTCGATCCCGTCTGGTCCTATGACGACATCGATGCCGCTGATATTCCAAAATTGACTGCGTGTGGTGACCAATTTGTCATAAGGAGCTTTGACAAACACTTGAATATGCACCTGCTGGTCTTCCTCAGGGAAAAAGGTGTAGCCGGTGACTTCGCCAACCGGAATCTGATGATGGTAAACTGGTGAACCCGTGTCGAGTGACCCCAAACTCTCCGCCTTCAACACGTAATGATTGCCCTTTTCATAGGAACGCACGACCGGCGGTTCACTGAGCCCCTCAAATCGAAACTTTTCCGCGCCGGGACTGCCTGGAGCCATCTCAATATAGACGCCGGATAATATTGTATCTAATCCACTGACTCCCCTGCCGGAAATTTTCGGTGAGACCACCCAAAACCGGGTATTCTCTGAAATCAGCGAAGAAATATGAGGGTCGAGTTCGACAAAGACGGAGACCTTTTCAAATCCCTCGCTGAGCTGAATGTTTTGTACCTGCCCGACGGTGACATCACGGTAACGGACCTGCGTCTTGCCAACTGCAATTCCCGTTGCGCTATCAAACACGATTTCAATCGTCGGCCCCATCTCTTGCCAGGCTTTCAGGGCTAGCCACCCTGCGATCAGGAGCGCAATCACTGGCACAATCCAGACGGGTGAAAAAGATGAAATTTTCGAAACAACGGGCGTGTTCGTGGCCATCTGGTTCTAGTTTTGTGATCGAGACGTGATCGCCATTATATGCCGGGATTTGACTTCAGAGGCATCGTCACGGTTTTTTTCGTGCGGTTCCTTCTCGTGCTCGTTGTATGCATCCCAAATTAATCGAGGCTCGAATGTCTCCGCCGCCATCATGGTCAAGACAACGACCGCGGCAAAACACAGGATGGCCACTCCGGGTTCAATGGACGTGAGCGACCCGAATTGTACCAAAGACACGAGCAGGGCTACGACGAATACATCAATCATCGACCAGCGACCGACAAACTCTATCATTCGATAGAGCGTGATCTGCTGTTCAGGGGTTCCTGTGCCGGGATGCTTCACCGCCCATAACAAATATCCCATGATCAGAAATTTGGCAATGGGGACCATAATGCTTGCCACGAACACCACCGCAGCAATCCCCAGGGCACCTTCTTCGATTAAATGTACCACACCCGAGAAGATGGTGTTGGACGTGGTCGTGCCAAACGTGGCAGTCGTCATGATGGGTAATGTATTGGCTGGGATGAATAACACTGCGGCGGCCACGAGTAGCCCCAGGCTGCGCTGATAGCTCTGTGCATGGTGTGTCGATAACGGACTCTGACAACGTGGACATCGGGCATTGTCTTCGATGAGCGCCATCGACACCATGGCGCGACAAGTGCGGCACGTGACGAATTCCTCATCGACAGGACTCCCTGTAGCCCCTTCCCTATTGCCCATAGTATGGTAATTTTCTTCCTTAATCCAATCCCAAAGTTCTTCGCGGCTGAGATGCATATGACTCAAGATCAGGACAACCACTAAGCCTGCGAACGTAAACACACCGATGCCCGGTTGCAATTCTGCCAGATCCCCGAGCTTTACGGCCGTCACGAGCATGCCCAGGAAAAAAATTTCCATCATATTCCAGGGGCGGGCTAAAAATAGCATATGCAGCACCCATTTGAACCCTGGCGCGCGGCGTTCTAACATTCGAGCGCCCAGCACATACGAAAGTCCTATGAGTTCCGCTAAGGGGAACAAGACAACCGTCACGAATACCAGCGTGGCCAACAGAAACTGCTTGCGTTCAAGCAAGGCCTCCACACTGCTTACTAAATGGCTGGACTGAGTCTGACCGGCAGCTTCCAGCCCCAAAAAGGGAACGGAAAGCGTGACCCCGAACAAGATGATTCCCGTCAACGTAAAGGCAACCGCCTTGGTAAGCCAATCCTTACGGTTCACCAATAATACGGCTCCGCAGTGCTGACAACTCAATTCTTCCCCATGCGGGCAAGCCGGTTTATCAAAAATATGCCCACAATCCTGACACCCGATAAGATCCTTGCGGCAGGCGTTCATGGCGGGGACGCTCCTGGTAGGTGTCGTATCATATCAATGGTCTGTAACGGCTTTCAGGAATGAACGCGTGTGGTAAGCCGGTCATACGACAGAGAATTCTGCGACCCAGCCGATGCCGGAATCCAGGGACAACATGGTTACGATCGTAACATGTTTGCTGGCTCTTATGTATTGAAGCTGGATGGAATTTAAAATCGGTAGGCGCTGCCGATCCATACCGTATTGATGATCGCCTGACGATCTTCAATACTGAACTTTCTCTGACTTCGTTGATATGACAATGATACGTCAATGTTTTTGTGAATGGCATGCCTCACTTCAATCTCGCCCTGATAGACATTTTCACTCCCATTCCGCCGCTCATCCCCCCGAATCCCCGTCGTAAAGTCTGTTCGTTCGAAATCAAACCCAAATGTAAGCGCCGTTTTTTCTGTCACTTCGACCGCGAGTTCCGCGACGATGAAGTGAATGAATGAAGAAATATCATCCTCGAGTTCAGGCTTCTTTCGTCCGTCGGCCAGCGTTCGTTCGTAGTGATAACCTACCACAAGTTCAACCCCAGGAATCATTTCCCATGCGGCATGAGTCCCCACTGTCCAAAAGTCCGTATCGCGTTGTTTGAACGCTTCGTTATACGATCGGTGCCCATACCGGCCGAGCAAACGAACCATGAGGTTTTCCCGGACATCGTGTTCCAACTCAAGCGTACCAAAGTGAGTCGAGACACGCTCTTCAACCAGGCGCTCACTCTCCGTTCCCTTTTCTTCGTTTCTGCCTAAGAATAAATTCGGGCCATAGTGATACCGCAACCGAGCCCGCGTCTCGGGTGAAAGCGTTTGAGTGACCTGTCCTCCATACGTGCCATGGTCGAACTCGGAATGGTCTGCGAACACATAGCCTTGAGCTTTGAGGGTGAGCTCGACATCGCCCCAGGATGGCCGAAATAATCTACCGAATGAGATCGCGGGTTCGAACACCATATCCTCTCCCTGATTGGTCACATCAATCACGGGCTGTGTCGGATCTTCCCGCAAAGACAGTCGCTGTGACGCAGAGAAAAGCGAGGTATCATCGGTGTAAAATACGTTGAGCTTGCCATCAAACCGCCATTCAGCTAAAGCAGGCTGCTTGAGCATGAGGAAGGCGAGCAGCGCGAATGGTATTCCTAGAAGCAGCCGTGATTTCACAAGAACGTTCCTTTCATAATCTTTATAGTTCTTTCAGTGGCCCAATGATTGACGATTGCGGGAGAAACTACCCCTGGGACTCGCGACACCGTGAGGAGAAGAAAATGCGGCCTATACTCCTTTACCACCTCTTCGCTCGAACTCCAGGAGGGCCAGGGCCGCCCATGCTGTTGCCTCGTCGCTCATGAAGAGATAGGCGATATCATCCTTATCGCGAATCTTATTGATTGAATAAGCTCTCCATGAACCGTCGTCCTGTTGATGGGCCTTTAACCATGCGATAGCTGTGATAATTGAGGGATGATCGACCGGAACACCGTAGTCCATAAGAATCGCGCTTATCATTCCAGTCGAGTATGGATCAGGCTTTCGTGCCTCTGGGAGCAGATCTCGTGGGATGGCAGGAGGCGCGCTTTGACTATATTTCCAGCGGTTGAGGTTATAGAGCATCCATGCGCCGGAGTCCTCACCTTCGGTCACCTGTTTCTCTAACAGCCTCTCAACGATTTCTGTCCGCTCTCCTGGTTCGAGAAGCCCGCTGAGTTTCGTCGATGCTCTGAGCAGCCAGGCTTCGCCGAAAAGATTCTCTTTGTTGCGAGAGTTGTGTACCCACGTTCGAAGCATCTCGACATGGCGCCTGAGTTCGGGACTCGCGGAATCATCCGAGTAATAGCCTGGGGCGATTCCAACGGCAATAGCGGCTTGACAGGCCGCGAAGTGTTGGGCTTCGATAGTCGCCAAAGGTTCAAAAGAAAAATTAAACCAATCCCATCCACCATCCAGTCGTTGCCAGTGCCAAAGCCGGTCGAATGCGGTCAACAGTCTGTCTGAAGGCTGTGCGGCTCCGGAACGGGCCTCTTGATACGCCAATAACAATGCGGCATTAATCGCTTCGGATCCGCGAGACTGCTGTTCTCGGCCTTCAGGCTTTACGTTCCAGGGGGGGACATTGACGCCTGCGGCGAGACGCCGCGCGATAGTATTCATGATGTGCGGCACTGAACCGGTTCCCGGCGCCAAATCTGCACGCACGAACGTGTACGTATGAACCGTGTGGCATCCAAAGCAGGCAACGCTCCCCTGCTCGTCTGTGACTCGTTGAGTCCGTTCCGCGTGGAGCCACCAATCCGCGCGAGCATCCAGCCATTCTGCCGCTTTGTCCTTATCCCAGCCCTCAGAAAATTGATTTTGGGCGTCACGTACGCCAACCGTTTCTGTTGTGGGCGTACATGCCACGACAAGGAGTCCAAGAATCAAAATTGCATAGCGCATAAGCAGCCTTCCTGTATGGTCAGCTCTTCCCGATTGATCTACGAGGCGACATGGTGGCCCGGCGCCAGACACACCATGTCGTCACCGCGTGTCAGCGATCAACTCTCTTATTATTTCGTCGCGCTGGCATCTTTCATTTTCTTCGCTGCAAGCAGCCGCTTGATGATTTGATCCGTCGTGACGACTTCATGGGCGATATATTCATAATTGATGAGCGCTGCCTTCTTGGAGTAAGGCCCAGCTCCAGCCGTGGCATCCGCCACGATAATGACTTCAAATCCATTTTCAATGGCATCTCTGGTATGTGACTCCACGCACAAATTAGCGGACATGCCCGCCATGATGATCGTCTCGATACCGTATTCCCGTAGTTGAATTACGGCGTCGCCGGTCCAAAAATTGCTCAATCCCTTATGGGAATTCATGACCACTGTGTTGTCGTCTGGCTTGAGTTTGGGATGAAAATCATGTCCCCATGTGCCTTGGATGAACATCTTCTGCTGAAACATGAGTTTGTCGATCGCATTCAGGCTTTTCCAATGCGCGTAATCCATTTTGGTATACATATGGGGCGAGTAAAAGACCGGAATGCCTACGGTCTTCGCCGTATCCCGCAGCTGTATTTCATGCTCCACAACTTTGCTCGAGACGACCTGTCCTCCGACCAAAGCCCAGGCCCCGCCTCCCTCTGACAGGAAATCGTTCTGTGGATCGGTGATGAAGATCGCGGTCCTTGCTAAGTCAATCTCGAGTGTTTCTTTGGGCATAAAGTCTTGTTGGTAGACATAGCCATGCGGGGTGATTCCACGCTTCACGTCCGATATGGACGATTCATTGGCATACCCCAAACTTGGAGCAAGTACCGCAACAACTATGACGATCATCTGTTTGATTCTCATGCTTACTGTCCTCCATGAATAAGTTAACCGTACATTTTTCGTACACCCGTTGAATTCCGAGGTCTATACGACGCTATTCATCACCATTGCTTTGCGTACTCGCTGGCTTTGAGAACGCGACAATGCGCCTACCGATCGAGGATGACGATTCCCTGAGGTCGTGAGTGGCTAGGAAGCCCATCCTTCCTTAAGTCGCGTGAATCTACGAGCGTTAACAGACCTGACTCTTCGACTTTGAACATATGCAAAAAATTACCTTCGGAACTCTTGTTCTCTGGCGTCTGATTAATACGTTGGTTGATGACGTAGAAAAACTTTTCGGTCGGATCGAGAGCCATTTGAAAGGGCGTGCTCCCTGGCTGCAAAAACATCCGATTGTTGATAAACGACTCACCAGGCAAGGGCGTCTGAACACGCCCTATCTCCACCGGCCGCTCGGCTTTCTCGCCTGAAATGTCATAGATCGAAATTGATCCCGATTTGTCCTTGGTTTCCTGCCTGTTGAGGTTATTCACCGCATACAGACGGGTCCCGGCTCGATTGGTAAGAAGCCAACAAATGTCTTGCCCGCCGTTTGGGACCGAGGTGACAAACGTCAGCTTGCCTTCGCGGGAGTAACGGAAGACACCTAATTCATTGCGGGTGACGAATCCTACATAGAGGAGATTTTTGGTTGGATGGTCCCATAGTCCCAAAGGAAGGGAAGGGACGCCAGGTGCACCTTCGTAGAGATGCCCAGGATCTGTTTCAGGCAACGTCACACGGTCGGTCTCTATGAGATGCCCGGATGCATCGAGCGTGAAGGCGTGCAATTGCCCCTGGACTTTCTGTTCACGGCCAGCGAGCCATGAGCGTGCCCCGTCTCCGTCAAAATCCGCGTCAACCTGGAAATCGTTCCCGAAGGCGATCCGGTTATGAAGAGTTGAAAACAACACCTGCGTCGGCTTGTGGGCACCTTCGACGTCTATGGACGAGAGAAACGTGAGCGTTCCATCGTCATTCACGCGGAAGGAAACGTAATTGGCTTTTGCCGCGCCTCGCAGCTGCTCTAATTGATGATAATCTCCATTGCGATTCGATACAAGCAGGATATTCCCAGAGACCGAAAGACTATTCGGACCGATGCCTCTCGAAGGAAAGGGAGATCCTTTCACGTGACGCAGCGAACCGTTTTCCAATACCTTGAACACGGCAATCGTGTTGCTATGCGTGTTGACCGCGAATAAATACTTTCCATCTTCGCTTAAGGCGAGGGGCGTATCATTATCGTCCGGCCCGAGCTTTCCATGGGTGTCATTGTTGATTCCTGTTCCACCCGTCAGAAACGGGCCCTCGGGCAATGGTGTAAGCTTTCCGTCTGCATGTCTAGAATAAGCGACGATAGAATTTTGTCCCTCATCTACATGATTGCTCTCGATGTACAGGAATCGCCCTTCCGCCGCATGCGCAGACAATGATTGGCTCAGAAATCCAATCCATAGCAAAACGAACCCCAAGACAATCAAACGATTGAATCGTACGGATCTGTCGTCACGCAACGGCATGACTCTTGAGGCATGGGATGGCCATTGATGATTCTCAGTCCGCTCTCCCAGCCTGAATGCAGGTATTTTCATGAATGTACTCCTTTAATATGTCGCTCAATATGTCGTCCTCGTTCTCTCAAAAACGTATGTCCGCTATTATTAATAATGTTTCCCACGATCTCTGCTCTAGCTCAAAGTCTCAAGTTCAATTGACGTTCTCGTCCCTAAGCCAATGGGTTGAAAAATGGAATTGAAGCTCCCCTGAGCTTGGGGAGCTTCATCCATACAACAATTACATATTTGACGGTGGTGAGTGCCGACACTTTCGATGATGTGATGCGACAGTCATCGATGTAGGCTCACTCAGAAAGTAACCGGGCTCTACGACATCCTTAATGGATGTCATAGTCCGTATGGACACCGTTCTTCGAATGTACGATGGCAGAAACGACGCCATAGTTTTTTGAGACGAAAAAATCAAGATCGTAGAGCGTGCCATCCTCAGCGACAAAGTCTGCGCAGCTCACGAAATACGGGTTTTTTCTTCCCTTGACCTCCACACTGTCGTGAAAGGCTTTAAATTGTAGTTGTTTGAGCGTCCGTGTTTCGGGATCGAACATCGGGTATTTCCCATTGCCGTTTAATCGGATTTGCTCCTCAATATGCTTTCCCATGGCGTTTTGGATTGCATCTCGATGAGTCGTGGCAATTCCCGGATGCTCCGCCCATGCCACACTTGCCAACAGGCAGAATAGAAGACTCAGGTTGAATGCAGAATATTTCATCACTACCCCCTCTCTAAAGTTGTTACCGCAATGACCATGCGATTGCTGTGTGAACGTTGCAAGATTTCATGATGACAACCGAATTATTTTCCTCGTGCAGGCTTTGCCGCTCGAAGCACGGGATAATACTGAGTAAAGACCCAATCATCTTTGGCAAACGCTTGATGACAGATGTTACACTTTCCGGCTGGTTCGGCTTTGGCTGTCTTCTTCCGCGGCCCACCCTCATGATTGGTCCAACTGAAATAGGCCCAATTTCCAGGCTCATCCTTGAAGCGTTTCGAGTCTTTTATCGTCGCTTCGAGGCCGAGGTATTCACCCATGAAATAGCCGCTCCCACTGACAGCCTGCTTCGATCCCACGCTCGTCATTTCCTTAATGAGGATCGTCCCGTCGGGAAATGCTCCGGTTTTTTTGTAGACGTTGTAATGATCCGGATGGATATACACGCTGTGAAACTCCGGAAAGGAGGCTTTGCCATTATTCATATCGTTTGGCGTGACTGGCGTTCCGACATAAATCCATTCTTCTCGCCAATTCGAAGGGACGGCCCAATCCATCGGTTGAAGCAGTTCGTCTTTGTCATTGAAAGTATAGACGCGGTCGCCTTTGCTTTTGGCGACTGATGGAGTCGATAGAACCCCAAAAATGATCATGAGGCATCCGACCACTCCAAATATTGTGCGTAGGGATTGAGCGTACGATCGTGAAAGCATGATATGTCTCCTGTATTCAAGCTGGATATTAGACCCTCTCCATGTTCATTCTCGTCATCCTTCAGACCCGTGAGGGCAATCCAATCTGAAGGCGGTTCCAGTTTGGGGTAACCGTCTTATGCGACTAGTGTCTCGGGCATGAGTACCTCCTTTTCTTGCTCTTGAGCCCAGGATGTTGAAATTTCATCGATGATGACAATCGTGAGAGAGCTGATTCGTCATCAGTGTTGATGGCCTGTTGCGGATACAAATACTTTCGAGCTTTTTGTTGACGCAGAGTCGTTCGCCTGGATCAATTCTTTTCTCAATTTTGGGGTCGCAGCGCTGAAGGCCTTTATGAATCGAAGTGCGGCACAGCAGAGATGGGATAAGCAATACGAATGCCCACGAATCAAGACACTTGAGATGGCCCTCAAAGGCCTATGAATATTGGAGCTTATGACGAATTTGAACGTGTGGAGAAAATGGAGAGTCGAGGAATGTTTGCCATTATTTCGGCATATTTCCGAAATAACGGCAAAAACTATGAGTCTTTTTGTATGCCAAGTTTGTCTATCTTTGAGTCGAGCGTTGTGCGTTTAAGACCCAAGAGTTTGGCCGCCCCTTTGGGGCCGCTGATACGCCAATTGGTGACGTGTAATGCCTTGAGAATATGTTCTCGTTCGATGTCTTCGAGTGTGGGGAAAAGACCCGGATTGGCTGTCTCAACTGACGAGTGCAATCCTTCCACGTTCGCCAGATCTGTCCCTTCACTGATGAGCACGGCCCGTTCGATCACATGCTCAAGTTCTCGCACGTTCCCGGGCCAGTGATACGCACTGAGACTCGCCATGACCGATTCGGGAATTTTCGTAATCGATTTGCCAAGTTTTGTGTTATAGATTTGCAGGAAAAATTCTGCCAGCAAGGGAATGTCTTCTTTTCGATCTCGCAACGGCGGGATATGGAGGGTAAAGACATTTAAGCGATAGAACAGGTCTTGTCGGAACTGCCCTTGCTGCACAGCATGTGCCAACACCCGATTAGTCGCCGCAATCACGCGAACATTGGCTTTGATTGTCCGTGTTCCGCCAACGCGTTCGAATGCCCCGGCTTCAAGTACATGGAGGAGTTTCCCCTGGAGCGTCAGGGGCAACTCACCGATCTCATCCAGAAACAGCGTACCCTTGTGAGCAAGTTCAAACCGGCCGATATGCCGGGATATAGCGCCGGTAAAGGCGCCTTTTTCATGACCAAACAATTCGCTTTCGATGAGCCCGGCTGGAATGGCCGCACAATTGACCTTGATGAACATCTCTTTTTTTCGGTGACTCAGGTTATGGATGGCGCGAGTCAGTAATTCCTTGCCAGTTCCTGTTTCACCGGTCACTAAGGTCAGGGTATCGGTGGGAGCAACGGACTGTACGAGTTTAAAGATTTTTTTCATGGCCAGAGACTGCCCGACCATGTTCTGGAACTTCAGCTCGGTGTTGATTTCCTCCTGAAGATATTTTCTCGTCTGTTGCAGTTTATTGATCGTGGCCTTTGCACGATATCGTTCGGTTAGGTCACGAAGGATGATCGTAAACAACCGTTTCCCTCCCACATTGACTTGGGAGAGGGACGCCTCTAGGGGTATTTCCTTCCCATCGCCACGAAGACCGTAGAGAATCGGCAGCTGTGGGACCGGAGTCTGAGGCTCATGCGAGGCATCAGTGCGCTGAATGTATTCTTGGAGGACCAGACGAAAGCGTTCGGGAATAAAGCGAGCAAGCGAGTACCCGATGGCGTCCTTCTCGGAACACTGAAACATACTTTCGGCGGCTTGGTTAAACACGGTGACCATCTGATGTTCATCCACGGTAATGATCCCATCCATGGCAGACGCCATGATATGCTCAAGTTGTTCCTTGACCGCGCGTATGGCCGTCTCCGCGGACTGCCTTTGGAGCTCCGCAGCGGCGCGCGCCGCGAAAATTTTCAGGACCGGTAACGAGTGAGGTTGAATCGAAATGGGGTTGTGGTCGAGTATCGCCAGATGCCCTATGACTTTTTCCGATGGATCGGTTATGGGAATGGCCAAATAGCTTTCTACCTGCAATTCGTCCAGGTGGCGGTCGTGGGGGAAATGGGAGGATACGTTTTCAGGGAAATGGCAAACTTTCCCATTTAAGATTCGTTCGCAAGGCGTATGTGCGATATCGTATTCAGTGTTTGGGATAATTCCGTCCGGTGTCCAAAACGCGAGGGTACGTACACGGGAACCACGTTCCCTCAGCTCCGCCACAAATGCGTAGCGCGATTCAAAGGCGGCGGCCACGTGTTCAACAAGAGAACGGAAAAAAGCTGGGCCAATCGTTGAGGTCGTTCCTCCTGATACTTGCTGAAGAATCTGTTCCGCACGCTCTCGTTGAATGATCCATTGCTGTTGAGATTCACTGATTTTTGTGAGCTTGTCCGTTTGCTCGTCGCACAGGCGTTTGAGTTCTGTGTAGGCCTGTTGCATTCGGCACTCTTCTTCCTTGCGTAGGGAAATATCTATGGTCGAGCTGACATACCCGTCAATCGTATGATCAGTTTTCTGCCATGGAACTCCAGTTTCCAACACCCATCGATAATCGGTGCCGGCGTGCCTGAGTCGATATTCCATGGTATACGGATGTTGTCTGTTGACCGCAGCCTGGAAAGTCTCACGATAGGCCGGAATATCGTCAGGATGCACGCCGTCCATCCACCCATTTCCTAACTCCTGCTCTGGGGGGCGTCCCGTAAAGTCTAACCACTGCTGATTGACGAATGTGCATTTCCCGTCATCGTCTGACACTCGAATCAAGACCGGAGCACGATGGGCTATAATGCTGAGTCGATCAATCGCCTCATGAGCTGTTGAATCGTGTTGATCCATTTGACGAAGATTGTTTGCGCGTACCTTGCTGCTTTCCGACTCGTTCATTCATCAACACGAACGCTTCGCGTCGCACTTCAAAACGTTCATTCCCGTATGCTCTTTTTACCATACGAAATGCCTACGGCAGGTTTCGAGACACGCGCTTGAGATGAAACCCCTTTTATCGGGATATCCGTGTTGCAGAGCGATGGGGCAAATCCAGATGGTACACTTTGTGAAAAATCATTACCGTATTCTTTACTCGATGTCCAGCCTCATAGGGGCGAAAGCATGGAGGCGCCTGTGGCGCGCGATCGATCCTTCTTCTTAGTTACCATAGAAAACATGGCAATCATATAGGTAATTTACTGAAAGTGTGGCAATCCTTTCATGACTGAAAAAATGGTCCGTCCGCTAGGTTGGAATTTCAGTCACACAGCATTTGAAATTCTTTGATTTTTTACCGAGTTATAAGATTGAGGCCGGATATGAGGGAAAGCTAACACCGGTGGCTGCATCAACAAGAATTGTATATCGTCATGGAAAAGTTCGCCACGTCATCGATGATGATCCAAATATTGCCCTCTTGCTCTGATGCTCTCATGAAAGGGAAAGCCTCAACATGCAGATTCAGTACGGAAGAGTACTCGCGGCAAGCTATTGGCAAATCAGGTGTCTGAGCCATTGACTGTGAGTTTACTGGATCGTTCACCGTAAACAGTGAAGGTACGCATCGCTTTACCCGCGCCATCTCGGTCGGCAATCCTCGAGAATTCCTCGAAGTGGATAAGCAGGAACAGGAAATTGCGGAAGGCTGTAAACGTCTCATCAAAAATGCCATCATTTGTTGGAATTATCTCTATCTCTCCCAGAAGCTTGAGGAAGCCAGCGAGAGCTCTTATCATGAGACGTTACGGCACGCGATCCGCCATGGGTCGGTGGTCTGCTGGCAACATATCAATCTGCTCGGGGAATACGATTTCTCGGAAGAACGACTGCAAGACTCCGTGGGCATCAAGCCCCCGAAACTCACGGCCTAAACGAGCCTCAAAAACGGAGGACGCACTTGGACAATTCGCTCACGATATCAACGCGTTAGCAAAAATCCTATGCAACTTTTCCTCCTTTTGTTGGGTTACACCCAAAGCTCTTGAGGACTCTGGTATTGAAATCAGAAATGTAACTCCAGAACCCAGTGCGACCGTTCCGAAAGGTCAGGTCATCAGTCAAAACCCGGAAGGCGGATCAGTCGGCAACTTTCCAGTAGCCGAACAGACCCTGCTCGGCATCGATAGCGTAAGACCGGAAATTCCCTTTCTCCGGATTTTTCGCTTCAAGTTTGATGTGAAATCTCCCTTCCATCTTATTGTCCTCCTTCATATTTTGACGCGCTTGGCTAATTCAAGCGCCGCTCTTTGATCGACCCCCAGATAATGAGCCGTGCTCCCGATGTTCTTGTGTCCCAGTAGTTCCTTGCAGGCTGCCAGATTATGTGTGGCGTCATAAATGGCGGCTGATTTTGAGCGCCGCACGGAATGGGTGCTATGGGTTTTGGGATTCATGCGGGCGAGATAACACCAGTTTTTTACCAGATTGGCATATTGTTCGCGGCTGAGGTGCTTGACGGAAGGTTTGTTGCCGATGCTGGTCCAGAGATAATCTTCCGGGCCCTTGCCGGAGGCAATCATCCAGTCAGCGACCGAGTCGCGGGTATCCGGTGTCAGGGCAACCACATGACCTTTGCTGGTTTTTTTCTGACGGACCGTAAACTCATGAACGACATCACCATTGTGATCGGTGACATCGATCACACGTAAGGGTAAAAGATCAGACGCACGCAGCATCGTATCGATACCCATGTTGAACAGAGCCAGATCCCGGATTTTTTTCTCGGCAACCAGCAAGGATCGGATCAGGCCGGCCTGATCAGGGGTAAAGGGTGCCATCTGACCAACGGCTTTATCCTTGTTCCATGGGTCATTCTCAATTTTTGCTTTTCTATTTTTATTCATAAAAGCAAAAATAGCACAGGTTAAAAGAGATGTAAGTCGTTGTTTTTCAATAAATATCAATTTTGGCTTTTGTCTAAAGCAAAAATTGAAACTATCCATAATGTATAAGAGGGGACTTGCCGTTATATATGCAGTAGCATATTTTAATTTTATATTATATGTTATAGCATATACTATGCTAGTATAGACTATAAGGAAGAGATGAAAGAAATTGCTGAAAAATTGAAGAAGGCCCGCAAGGAAAAAGGGCTGACGCAAGCGGAGCTGGGTAAAAAGATGGGGCTGCCGCAAAGCCATATTTCTAAGATTGAAGCGAGCGAGGTGGATTTGCGCCTCTCCAGCCTGCAGGAAATGGCCCGCCTCCTTGATCTGGAGCCGATGCTGATCCCGCGTGCCTTGACCCCGGCTGTCCGGTCCGTCATATCCGGCCGTGCGAAGGAGCGGAAACCAGCCTGGCAGCCTGACAGTTTATCTGAAAGTGATGAAGAGGAACTGGCATGACAAGCGTACTAGACATTTTTCTGAATGAGCGGCGCGTCGGCGTGTTAACCCTGCTCCCCGGCGGCCGGAACCTATTTTCCTTTGATGAATCCTATGCAGATGATCCCAAGCGCCCTGTATTAAGCCAGTCCTATTTTTCCGCAGAGGGAGATTTACTCACCCCTCCCAAGGCCTATAGCGGAAAAGTGCCGCCGTTTTTTTCGAACCTCTTGCCGGAAGGACATTTACGCGCGTATCTGGCCGAACGTGGCGGCATAAAGCCGACCCATGAATTTTATCTTCTCTATCTGTTGGGAGAAGATTTGCCCGGCGCGGTGATTGCCAAACCGGCAAAAGGGTTTTCGCTCCCACGGAAAAAAGAAGAACAGGAACGATCTGAAAGCAAGGAAGCGGAGCAGCCTTTGCGCTTTTCTTTGGCGGGTGTTCAGCTGAAATTCTCCGCGCTGATGGCGCGTAATGGCGGTCTGACCATCCCGGCAAGCGGCATGGGCGGCAACTGGATTGTCAAACTGCCGTCACCGGCCTATGACAACATCCCGGAAAACGAATACGCCATGATGCATATGGCGGCGGAGATTGGGATCCCCGTCCCGGAAACAAAACTGGTTCCTCTATCCGACATTGTCGGCCTGCCGGATTTTGGGAAGTTAAGAGGTAAGCAGGCGCTTGCAGTCAAGCGTTTTGATCGTACGGAGGATGGCAAGCGCATCCATATCGAAGATTTTGCGCAAGTCTACAGCGTTTTTCCGGAGAAAAAATATGAAGGCGTCAGTTTTACCAATATCGCCGGGATGGTCTGGACGTTGACGGGCGAAGAGGGTTTGCGGGATTTCATCCGGCATCTGGCCTTTACGATTCTGACCGGCAATGGCGACATGCATCTAAAAAACTGGTCTTTCATTTACAGGGACGGGCGGACGCCGGAACTGTCCCCGGCTTACGATTTGGTTTCCACAATCCCTTATATTCCGGGCGACAAGCTGGCTCTAAAATTTTTGAATACAAAGGATATGATGCTGTGTGATTTACAGCTATTTGAAAAGCTGGCGGAAAAGGCCGGGTTGCCAAAAAAACTGGTGTTAGACGCAGCGGGGGAAACAGCAGAAAAAACTAGGGAGGCCTGGAAGAAAAACAAGGCCCACTATGCTCTGCCCTCTGAAATAGAGGAAGTTATTGATGGACATATGAGCAGCGTGGTGCTTTAAGAAATCTGAAAAGACTATTACGACCGAGATCATAATCTATGAAGCAGGATATAGACAGTATTTTACTCAAATATTCCCCCATAAAGGCTAAAAAAATAGCCTCAGAATTGGGGATCAGTCGCAAGGAAGTTAATTCCTTCCTGTATGATCATCCGGAAAGATACCAACAAGATTCTGAATACAGGTGGTCTTTAATAAAGGGCAAAGAATTAGTTTTACCACCTGAATGGGTAACCGGAGATAACTTTGAAATAATTCTCAAACAGGCTGGTGATCTTATCACCGAAGACAATCAAAACATCAAAATTAATTTTTCTTCTGGTTGTAAGACGATGATTGATTGTATCGAGAGATTGCTTGCATTAGGAAATCAGCTAGCCCGCTTCGGTAAAAACGTAACTATGGATTTTTCTAATGCTGGAGAGACAAGAGCATATCTTAACCGCTCAGGGTTCTTTGATCATTTGGATGAACATGTCGTTGTTCTTCCAGATCGTCCTTTGATATCTGCGGCACAAAAATATCAGGGGCAAAGTGATACACTTGTTGAATTTGGAACTATTGATACCAGTGCAACAAATGAAGACCTAATTGAAGAATTAACAAATAAATTTATTCAACAATCCTCCGAAGAATATCGGGTCGCGGCTTTTACGGTATTTGGTGAGCTTATTGGTAATGTTCTAGAACATAGTGATACACCACTACATGGTTTTGCAGGTCTTCAAAAATATGGCGGCAGCAGAGAACACATTCAGGCGGTTATTTCTGACAGTGGAGCTATATTCGAAAGTAGTGTTTGGATGAGTTGAAAAGACGCGGCGTCTCGGGTTGAAATGGGTGTTGCGACACATCCACAACTCAACCAGTAGATGAATCAGCGTAGCAAAACGGAGCAGGAAGATCGAGGAGCGAGCGACACCCTGACAGCCCTCATGCGGATTGGCGCCCAGAAACTCATGGCGCAAGCCCTGGAAGCCGAAGTGGCGGCACTCGTGGATACGTACAGGACACAACGCGATGAGCACGGGCGTGCGGTCGTTGTGCGTAACGGCCATCATTCAGCACGCGCAGTACAAACGGGGATTGGCCCGGTCACGGTCCAAGTGCCCAAAGTGCGGAGTCGTCAGGGTAAGCCGGTGACCTTCCGGTCGGCTTTGGTGCCGCCCTATGTCCGCAAGACCGCGAACTTGGAGGCGGCGATTCCGTGGTTGTATTTGAAAGGCATCTCGTCGGGGGAAATGCAGGCCGCCCTGGAAACGTTAGTTGGCCCTGAGGCCAAAGGCCTCTCGGCCAGTACGGTCTCCCGGTTGAAGCAGACCTGGCGGGAGGAGTATGAAGGCTGGCGTCAGCGACGCCTCGATGCGGACCACTGGGTGTACATCTGGGTCGATGGCATCTATAGCGGCCTGCGGGCGGAGCAGCACCGATTGTGTGCATTGGTCGTTATCGGCGTGAACGCTCGAGGCGAGAAGCACTTCTTGGCGATTGATGATGGCCTCCGCGAGTCGACACAGAGTTGGCGGGAGGTGCTCGTGCATCTCCAAGCGCGGGGGCTGCATGCGCCAGAGCTCGCCATTGGCGATGGCGCGATGGGCTTCTGGGCCGCGTGAGAAGAACTCTATCTGAGTACCCGACAGCAACGCTGTTGGTGCCACAAGACGCGGAATGCTCTGAATGCGCTCCCCAAGAGTGGACAGGCGAAAGCGAAGCGAGTGCTACATGACATCTGGCAAGCGGACACCAGAGCCACGGCGGAACGGGCCTTCGACGTGTTTGGGAAGACCTATGAACCGAAGTATCCGAAGGCGACAACGTGTTTGCAAAAAGATCGGGAGGAGCTCCTCACGTTCTATGCGTTTCCAGCCACCCATTGGCAGAGCCTACGAACGACGAATCCGATTGAATCGACGTTCGGCACCATTCGCCATCGGACGAAACAGGCCAACGGCTGCCTCACGCGAGACGGCATGCGCCACATGATGTTCAAACTAGGCCAGTGTGCCGAGAAGACCTGGCGACGCCTTCGTGGTTTTCAGCAGTTAGCTCACGTGATCAAGGGCAGACAGTTTATTGATGGAGTTGAGGAAACGAGGAATAACCCAGTCGCCGCGTGAACAACAACGCAGACACCACTTTTGACAATAACTCCCTAACGTATGATCCTAACTTCTTCGTGTCTGGTGCTGTCTTATTTATTCGTTTCGGCAATCACTGTCTCGTCTTACCATAAACACAACAATACGTAAGACATTGGCGTAAAGGAAGGCAAAAGGCATTAAAAAATCACTACTAAGACTTTCCTGTTCACAGTGCCGAAATTTCCTGGAAGAAAAACCTGCTTGGAATATAAACGATTGGGCAGACACGCACAGAAAATAGTAGTTATTTTTGTTTGGGGGTATCAGAAAATCCAGCAATCTCCACAGGAGGACGGTCTGGAAACTGCGCGACTAGATTAAGGCTGCCACCCATTGCTTCCACGTATTTTCGTAAGGTAGAGAGCATCACGTCCGTGCGTTGTTCAAGGCGCGAGACACCGTCTTGCGAAATCTTAAGCTTCTTCGCTACATCTTTTTGAGTCAGTTCCCGTGCTTTACGGATTTCCTGTAACGCCATGTATTCCTCGACCATTTCCTTTGAACGTTTTGTTATCCGTTTTTGCCGCACCTTAGGAAGGCTGGAAATAACTTCATTTATTGTTCTGGCCATGATTTACTCTCCTTTCTGACTTTTGAGCCAATCCTTAAACCGCTCATCCGCTTTTTTAATCAATTGCTTGTAAAAGCGTTTCTGACCAGTCCCGGATTTATCACCTGCCACCAACAAAACCGCTTGGCGTTGGTGATCAAACGCGAAGGCCACTCGCCAAACACCGTTATCCGCATCAAAACGTAGCTCTTTCATATTCGAATACTTGGACCCTTCCAACGTATCCGCATGCGGTCTGCTCAGTTGAGGCCCAAACATTTCCAAGAGCCCTTTATGGCTTAAAATGGCGTCTTGAACATCGGCAGGCAATTCCATAAATTCTTCATCAAACGTCTCGTGAAATATGACCTGCCACATGTCCATAGTATGTATTATAATACATATGTTGTCAAATACATTATTTAGCCATTACTCCCTTTACCAACTTCTCTCCGTGCCCACCTCTGAAAAGTCCGATTCCGTGAGCCCATTTCTGAGGTCAGTAATCCCTTCCATTTCATTGGCGAGATCATACACCTGTCGCTCCAAATCTTCGTCATCCTGGTAGTGAAAGGTCAGCTCGTATTCCCAGCCATCTTTCTCAAGCTTTTTCGCGTCATAACGGGCAAGACACATGTCTTCGATGTACCGCTCTTGAGCGGTTTTTCCCTCGGACAAATTTGTTACTGTTTTCGACTCGCAGCCAAAGCCGTACTTTTGTGGTTTTTATGGTCAGTTATTCCCTCGCACGTTTGGCAGCATGATATGTGTTGTTCGTGTGTTTTTCTAGGCCACACTCCCCTGCCCCACTCGCGCCAGCAAAGCTAATCACTCCTGCGGCATTTGGTCCGTATGGCCATCTGTCTATGATGCGTTCTCTGCGCTGATGAATTTGGCTTCCGGTTTTGCTGAGAAGCCAATGTTCAATAGCTAACAGAAGGAGAAAACATCATGGCGACAGAACACAAAACACCACTTCATAAACTCAAAGTCGGCAGTGCCCAGGTTGCGATTTGGGAACAAACACCGGAGAAGGGAAAACCTTTTCTCACTGTCACGTTATCTCGGTCGTACAAGGATAAGTCCGATCAATGGAAAACCGGACATTCCTTTACCTTCGAACAGATCGAGTCCGCGATTGAGGGGTCCATACCCGAAAACGGATAAAAGGGCTCATTTCCTGGGGATAACTCGCAGTTCGCGAGGCAACCGCGAGTTATCTCTCCCAGTCAATCAACGAGTTATCGTTCTAACGCCTCCCTCAACCAGGATTGGTTTTCAGTGAGCCAAGTGGCAGGGAAAATCCCCACCGAGTCTTCCAACCGCGCATCGGAAAAATCGTACTCGCCTAAGAGATTTACATGCTGCCAAGAGATCGGGGATCCATGCCGAATGGCCTCAAGGAACAGGTGTTGGTGGGTGGGGTCGGCTGTTTGCATCAGTCGCTTTGAGAGATACACATAATTCCAACAGGTCACGGCATTTTTGATGAGACGCTTACACCCTTCTTCGATTTCTTGTTCGTCCTTCTCCACACTCAGAAATTCTCGAGGCGTTCCCACTGAGAGGGCCCGGGCAAAGCGATGCGACTGCTCCACTTTGTTGAGTTGTTGGGTGATCTGTTGCCGCAGTTCTACTTCATCGAAATACCGAAGCAAGAACATGGACTTGAGAATTTGTCCAAAGGCTTTCAACGCGCGATACAATAGGTGTTGGGCGGAATAGGAATTGAGCCGTCGGAACAGTGCGGAGGGCGTCGTGATTCTCAACTTGAGTGTCGCCACAAAGCGCAAGATGTCGTCCCAGTGCTCACAAATCAGGTCCGTGTTGATCGTGCCATGAGGTTTCAGGGCGAACGCAGCATAGCGTGCATGACGGCGAAGCTCTTTGAAGGCATAGAGCCGTTGCCGCTGAAAATTTTTGATCCGCGGCGCATAGGCAAATCCTAATAAATGCATGGCCCCGAAGACTAATTCACTATACCCATGCGTATTCGTTGAATGAATGGTACTGGGCAACCCGTCCTGATAAAGCAGGCCATCGAGGACATAGGCGCTCTCTCGTTCCGCCGCGCTAAGCACGGTGGAGTAAAAGAGGAGATGGCGTTCATCAATAAAACTATAGACACTGACGCCTTGGCCTTTGCCAAAATATTTATACGAAAAATTGGCATTCAGGGACTCGGCGGGGACTTCGAATTTCTGCCCATCACTCGAAGTCTGCAGCACGTCCTCGGACCGACGATAAATGTCCGGCAATGGCAGTTGCTCCACCATTTGGAGAATACGATCATTAGCGGCCCGCACCGTCGTGGGAGTGAAATACCAATGAACGGTATGCTCGACTTGCCCTTCCTGCACATGCCAAGAAATGCGGGCAAGCTTCCGAACCCCAATCCCACACCCCAGCCCCAGTACGCCCGCGAGAAACGCACGTGTGGGAGGACGAGACTCTCGAGGCTGGTAATGTCCATGTTTGAATTCGCTGAGAAAGTGCGTGAGCCGATCAACGGTCGCTAAAATTTCCGTTAAGGCGATATACTGTCGACCCGGAAAAAAGGTGGAGAGCGCCTCAGTGTTCACCATTGGTTGAGCCGGGGTTCGTACGACAAAACTGGCATCGGCCTTCTGGCTCACATGCGCATTCTGTTGGGCCAGAATATGCTCATTGGTGGTGACATACTGTCGCTGCAGGTGCGTTTCCAATGTGTGTAAGACCGTATGAGGATTCGTGAAGGCTTGAAGGCCCGCTTGCTTGAGGTATTCCTGACGATGCTGTTGCCATTGTTCACGACTGAGGAGATAGTCTTCGAGGGCGCGATATTTATAGGATTGGTTAAGATAGAGTGTCCCCGCTTTAATCCCCTGTTGCACATGAATAAACAGGAGGGCTTTATACAGGGAGACGCGAAAGGCCTGAGCAGGCGGGCTGACAGCCTTCCGTTCGGTGGCGGTGAGAAAGCGCTTGGGTGCCTCGCGACCCCAATCGCCTTTCGGGGTTTTCACATACCGAATCGCCGCCAGTAAGGCTTGATCCGTGCCCTGCCATGGGAGATGTTTCAAGATCGGCATCAAGCGAGCCTGCAGTCGAAGGGAGCGCCTTTCGAGCACAGTGTAATAGGCATCTTGGTGTCGCATCTCCTCCACACTGGCCTTCAGGGGAGTCATGGTCTCAACCAGTTGTTGCTGCGGTGTCTGGCGCGCCGCAAAGACCGTTTGAATCCGTTGGATTTTGTCACGATCTGAGAGGGTCGAGGATTCCGCAATCCGTTTGATCGTCTTAAAGGCGGTCAGGACATCCGTCTCCAGGATCGTGAGCAGCGTGGTGAGACTTCTCGACTGGGCCTCTCGCTTCTCGTAACAGTGTTCCATGTGTTCTCGCTGCACACTCGACAACAGAGATGGCAAGACGCTCAAAAATACATCAACAAGATTATCGTGCAACCGGAAATAATGGTGAATGGCAAATGTGAAGAGATGTAAGAGACGATCAGGTTCTGTTCGGCGCACGAGATCAAAGAGATCGAGTTTTAACGTGATCGTGGCATACTCGATGATCCCGGCTTGCGGAAGATTGAGGACTGGCAGCACGGGAGTAAGCAGCTGGTAGAGGGTCTGCATCTCCTCAAGATCCTTCAAGCGTATTTGGACTTTGGTGGGTTTGGTGGATTGCGACAACCGTTTCAATTGCCCCAGGCGATAACGTGCCGATCCCATGGGCTCCACGGAGGGATTGAGCAATGCGGCCAACCCCTCACGCATGGCTGGGGTCAACTGCGCACGCAAGCGTCGAGCGAGCATCAGTCGATACTGAGTCATCGTCGTGGCAATGAGACGGCTCAGATACCCGGAGCCCGGAATTTCAATGCGCTTCGCAGAGAGTTGTTCGACGAGCCGAACAAACAAGTGGCGCGGGGCCCAATGCTGTTTCACCAGACGCTGGACTTCGGCCGTGAGATATTGACGTGCCACGTGGTCGCAACGGCGAAACTGACAGAGGGTGCGAATGAGATGGCGGTGACGTGTTTGTGTGGGCTTCACATAAGACCACAGCTGGAGCTGCTGGACGTCCAATCCGATGATTCGTGTCACGTATTGGATATCAGATTCTCGGAAGAGGGCGCTCGGGTAAAAGCGATGCGTAGCCAGAAAATAGCCATAGCTGACGAGAAAGTAGACCTGATGGGTCGGTGTTCGTTGTCGTTTGAGCGTACGGATGACGTCTAAAGACGGATCAAAATAATGTTGCTGCTGAGCGAACGTGAACGTGGGCGGTGAGTCGAATTCTTCTCGTTCGACGGCACTGAGGACTTCCATTCTAGGCATCGCAACCTCCTTGGGTAAAAAAGGAGGTATTGTGATGCTCGAGTTTTCAAAGTTCGAGGCTCAAAGTCATGAATCGTAGCAGCGAGATGATGAAATGAATGGAAGAAAAGCCCAGAAGATTGACTAGGCAGGAACCGAAAATGAAGTTATCCCCAGGGAATGAGCCCTTTTATCCGTTTTCGGGTATGGACCCGTCAAAATGCCTGTGGCCTTGCTGGACGGACTTTTTGAACCGCCCCACAAGCAGTTAATGTAGAGGGGAATGGCTGTTGCGTTCTTCCGACTTCATAATGGGGCTGGCTTCGATTACCGGTTATGCGACTTCAATGCGTTGTCCGACTCGACATTCACACCGTTCGGCGGCGTTGCCCTGTCGAATGAAGACTTCTAACTGTCCGTTACTGTTGATCAAGGATTCCGGCAATCCTAACGCGCCCTCGGCATAATGGGTTTTGATGCCTGTAATCGTAAGATCGCCTAATCGCAGCGTCGCGGGTTCCTGTTTCGCCACCGAGCGGAATGTCTCGAGGTCATTGGGCGTGATGTTGGAGATGAGGTTGCCAAAACGGTCGATGTACAGAATCTTGCCAACAAGTTTTCCATTTTCCATTCTGGGTTCTGTTTTGGGAAGGGTCACGTAATTATGAACGAGCGGACCATACGATCCCGGCACTTGGCCTTTGGTGAGCCAGGCGGCGGCTGGCGAGAAGAGGTCCCGTCCGTCAAAGGTCGCCCCTTCGGAATCCAAACGGTATTGCTTATTCTCGATGACGCGAACTTCGACTGACAGCTCCTGTTCAAAAATATAACTGAGGACTCCATTATCGGGGGCTAAGAAAAAATAGCGGGAAGTCGATACGAGTAATGCGCGACGGTCGCTCCCGACGCCTGGATCGACGACTACGACATGAATAGTCCCGTCGGGGAAGTAGTGATAGCAGGATTTCAGATAGAAGGCGGCCTGCTCGATATTCTGCGGGGCAATGTCGTGTGATAAATCGGTGATGCGCGCCTGGGAATTAATGCCGAGGATAACACCTTTCATGCTGGGCACGAAGTAATCGCGTTGCCCAAAATCCGTCAATAACGTGATAAGCGATGTCGCAGATGCCATCTTACATCTCCTCAAACCAAATATCTTGAACTTCGTATTCGATCGTTCCGGCCGGTCGTTGAATTTGGACGATATCCCCGACGTGGTGTCCGATAAGCCCTCGGCCGATTGGGGACTGTACGGATATGCTTCCTGTTTTAATATCCGCTTCTTCCTGTCCCACCAACCGATACTGTTTTTCTTCACCGGATTCCAGGTCAGCCAGTTTGACCGTCGCACCGAAGACCACGGTCTCACTTGGCCCTGGGGTCACTTCAATCACTTGCGCTTCCGTTAACTTATATTCAATCTCGGCCAAGCGATTCTCGATGAACTGTTGTTGTTCCTTCGCAGCCTTGTATTCTGCGTTCTCCCGAAGATCTCCGTGTTCCCGGGCTTCTGCGATGGCTTGAATGACTTTGGGGCGCTCGACTTTGCGCAGACGGTCCAGTTCTTCTTTCAGTCCCTGATAGCCTTTCTGAGTCATCGGAATTTTCATCACGTACACCTATAGAACAACATCACTTATGATGTTTTAATGCGGCTTGATAGGCTTGCAGCGGGCGAACACGCAGTTTGCCCTTACGCATGGCTTCAATGCCAAGGACGGCGGCTTTTGCCGCAGGAATCGTCGTGAAATACGGAATTCCCTGATACAACGCTTCCTTTCTGATCGGAGCGGAATCATCCTGTGAAGCGGCGCTCCCGACCGTATTTACGACGACGCCGATCTGGCCATTCTTGATCACGTCCACGATATGGGGCCGGCCTTCCTTAATTTTGTTGACCGACTCCACGTCGATTCCCTGTTGGCGGAGAAACGCAGCGGTGCCGTTGGTCGCTTGAAGGGTGAAGCCTAGCGCGCGTAGCCGTCGAGCGATGTCCAACGTGCCTTCCTTATCGCTATCCTTCACACTTAACAGAACAGTTCCTGATTTGGGAAGAGCATTGCCAGCCGCCGCTTGCGATTTGGCGAACGCCCAGCCAAAGTCTCCATCGATGCCCATCACCTCACCCGTCGAACGCATTTCTGGGCCGAGCAGGACATCCACCGCCCCAAGCTTGGTAAAAGGGAAGACGGCTTCTTTGACGGACATATGAGAAAGCCGCGGGGTTTCCATGAAGCCAAGTTCTTCCAGGGATCGGCCAACCATGACTTTCGTCGCGAGCTTGGCCAATGGCACACCGATGGTTTTGCTTACGAACGGTACGGTGCGTGAGGCTCGCGGGTTGACTTCCAAGACAAAGACCTGATTTCCCTGGACTGCAAATTGGATATTCATCAACCCCACCACATTCAACGACTTTGCCAGGGCAATCGTTTGTGTTTTGATTTCATCGATCAATGATCCCGGCAAGGAATAGGGGGGCAGCGAGCAGGCTGAATCCCCGGAGTGAATCCCCGCCATTTCGACATGTTCCATGATGCCGGCGACCACGACATGATGGCCGTCCGAAATGGCATCGACATCCACTTCAATGGCCCCGTCCAGGTAATGATCAACGAGCAACGGATGCCGGGCAAGATTCAACGCATGAACATGCAGGTACCGTTCGAGCGAATCCGCATCGTAGAGAATCTGCATCGCGCGGCCACCCAGCACGTACGACGGTCGCGCCATCACGGGATACTGGACCCGTTCGGCGATATGGTGGGCTTCTTCAAAACTGAATGCCGTCCCGCTTTCCGGCTGACGTAACGAGAGATCAGTGATCAAGGCGCTGAATCGTTTGCGATCTTCCGCCCGATCAATGGCGTCCGGGCTGGTTCCCAGGATCGGCGCTCCGATTTTGTCGAGCGGCCACGAAAGTTTTAAGGGCGTTTGACCGCCAAATTGCACGATAATGCCAAAGGGGTTTTCTACATCAAGAATATGCGTCACATCTTCGACGGTCAGCGGTTCGAAATACAGGCGATCAGAGATATCATAGTCGGTGCTCACGGTCTCAGGGTTACAGTTGACCATGATGGTTTCAATGCCTTCTTCTTGCAGCGCCATGGCCGAGTGGACACAGCAATAGTCAAATTCTATCCCCTGCCCTATTCGGTTGGGCCCTCCTCCAAGAATGATGACTTTTTTGCGGTTCGAGACGCGAGCTTCGCAATGCGCGCTGTATGTTGAATACAAGTACGGCGTGTGAGCTTCAAACTCAGCGGCACAGGTATCGACGCGCTTATAAGTCAGGCGGAATGTGGCGTCAAGGGATTTTGCCACCTCTTGAAGCGATTCAGCGGAAAGCTCGAGCAGTTGCATCAGCCGTTCATCCGAAAACCCGAGTCGTTTCGCCTCCTGATAGAGTGGCGTCGAGAACGCATGACGTTGCGCGACCAATTCATGCTCAAATTCCACGAGTTGCCGGATTTCTTCCACAAACCAGGGATCGATGTGAGTGATCGTATGAATTTCCTCGACCGATAGGCCAACACGCAGGGCATCGGCGACTTGCCACAGCCGGTCGGCGGTTGGTGTTTGCAATGCGGCACGAATCTCAGCGGCCACTTCCGGGTCGGCCGGTTCTGTTTGATATAAACCCTCTAATCCATACAAGGAACACAAGCCGAATCGGTCAGTTTCTAGGGAGCGTATAGCTTTCTGAAGCGATTCTTTAAACGTCGCGCCAAGCGCCATGGCTTCGCCAACGGACTTCATATGGGTGGTGAGCGTCGGATCGCTTCCCTCAAATTTCTCGAACGTGAAACGCGGGATCTTGACAACGACATAGTCGATGGCCGGCTCGAATGAAGCTTTCGTCACCTTGGTGATGTCGTTGGTGATTTCATCGAGCGTGTACCCGACCGCGAGTTTTGCGGCAATTTTGGCGATCGGAAAGCCGGTCGCCTTGGAAGCCAGCGCGGAACTCCTCGAGACCCTGGGATTCATCTCGATGACGATTTGATCTCCGGTCTTCGGGTTCACCGCGAATTGAATGTTGGAGCCACCCGTATCCACGCCGATCTCACGAATGATCTGTACCGCCGCATTTCGCATGCGTTGATACTCTTTATCCGTCAGTGTCATGGCCGGAGCGACCGTGATGCTATCGCCCGTGTGAATGCCCATGGCATCGAAATTTTCTATGGGACATACGATCACGACGTTGTCCTTCAAGTCGCGCATGACCTCGAGCTCGTATTCCTTCCATCCGATGAGCGATTGCTCGATCAGCACCTGCCCGACCGGACTCGTCAGGAGCGCCCAGTCCACGAATTGTTCGTATTCCTCCCGGTTGTACGCGATATTGCCTCCCGCACCTCCCAAGGTAAATGAGGGGCGAACGATAGCAGGAAATCCGATGGGCTCGATGAGTTGAATGGCCTCTTGTCGTGAGCGGATGGATCCGCTGAGTGGAACCTTGACGTTGATTCGCTCCATAGCCGCTTTAAACGCTTCCCGGTCTTCGGCTTTTTGAATCGCCTCATACGACGCCCCAATCGTACGGACACCGTACTTTTCCAGGATGCCTTTCTGGAATAATTCGACCGTCAGATTCAGAGCTGTCTGCCCTCCCATCGTGGGGAGCAACGCATCGGGGCGATCCTGTTCGAGAATGCGTTCTACGACTTCACAGGTAATGGGTTCGACGTAGGTACGATCAGCCAAATCAGGATCGGTCATGATTGTCGCGGGGTTACTATTGATCAAGATCACCTCAAAGCCTTCTTCTTTGAGCGCCTTACAGGCTTGGGTGCCTGAATAGTCGAATTCACAAGCCTGTCCGATCACAATGGGCCCGGAGCCGATGAGTAAAATGCGGTGAAGATCAGTTCGTCGTGGCATAGTCGTAAGTACTCGTACGCGAGAGTGCCGTCTCAGCTTGCTTTCTTCAAATCAGGGGAGTCGGCCTGAGGATGATAAAATTCGAGAGCTTTGGGGAGCCAGGCCTCGATCTGATTGATCCGAGTCACGTCAGATGGATGGGTCGACAGAAATTCCGGGACGGCTGCGTTTGAACGGAAGCAAAATCGTCCGATCATTTTTCGAGGACACCCACTCATCCGTTCCCAGAACTTGACGGCCTCTCGTGGATCGTATCCGGCTTTGGCCATGAGCTGGAGGCCGACATAATCAGCTTCCGATTCCTGTTTCCGTGAATTGGGTAAGGCCACTCCCACCCCGTATGCGGACATCGCTCCGATTGCGACCCCCGGGTCAACGCCACCAGCCGCTGCTCCGGCGAGGGTGCCAATTTGCGCGATTTGCTCAAGAATACCGGCACTGTAGCGTTCGGCTCCGTGCCGCTGTAACGCATGGGCTACTTCGTGGGCCATGACGGTAGCGAGCCCGGCTTCATTTTTCGTGTACTTCAATATTCCTGTAAAGATCGCGACTTTTCCGCCAGGCAACGCAAACGCATTAATCTGTTCATCATCTTGAATCACCGCGAACTCCCAATGGTATGTGGGCTTATTGGCCGCGGCAGCAATTCGACGTCCCACCCGATTCACCATCAGCGTAATCTCAGGGTTGGTACTGAGGGGAGCGCTTGCTAACACTTCGCGAAAGGCCGATAACCCGAGCGCAATTTCTTTTTCTTCCGAGATATAAATAAATTGATCTCTGGCCGTACCTGGAGCTTTTTGACAGGCGTTGAGGGCGAGAATGACTATTAGGCAGACCAGGGGTTTGGGAAGCGACATGTGTGAGATTGCAGGCATGTGAATCGTCAAACCGGAACCCCTCTCCCGAAAAATCATGGCATCCACATGTACAGAAATTGCGGAGCCCCTCCACTTAAGAGTGTCAAAAGAGATGACGCATCAAGGCTTGGATACTTCCGGCTCTCGATATTTTCCGTCAGAGTACTCGAGTAGATATTGTGTTTATAGCCTCCGGCTCGGTGATAGGTGATGACGGTCGCCTCGTCGAGATTGGCCTGTTTTTTAGCCAATGCGACGGCATCTTCCATGTAGCCGATCGTATCGATCAATCCCGCATCGAGAGCTTGCGAGGCGGTATAGATTCGACCATCTGCAAGGCGGCGAATCTCTTGTTCGTTCAAGTTTGGACGTCCCGCTTTAACGACGGCGACGAATTGCTCGTACATGGAATCAATCACACCCTGAAAAATCGCGCGTTCTTCGTCAGTCATCGTATGAAACGGGGAGCCCATGGCTTTATTCGGGCCAGACGTGATGGTACGAGGCGTCACGCCTATTTTTTGCAATAATCCTTCAGCATTGATCGACACCATGATCACACCAATACTTCCCGTGATCGTTGAAGGATGCGCGATAATCCTATCGGCGGCTGTCGCCAGGTAATAGCCTCCAGAGGTGCCGAGGTCAAGGATTGAGGCAATGACGGGAATATTGTATTTTTCTTTGAATTCTTGAATTTCATGATGAAGAATATCCGAGGCGGTAACGGTTCCACCGGGACTGTTGATGCGAAGGATTACCGCCTTGATGTGTTGATCTTCACTTGCCTGAAGAAGCTCCTCTTTGAGCCGCGCGGGCAAGCTTGGGCGATCGACGATTTGATCGATAAACCCGGAAGGTTTGCTTGATGTGAGCATTCCGGCGATATCAATCATCAGAATTTTTTGTTCGCCTTCGCCTGAGACCGTGGATTCTTGCAATGGTCCGACGGAAGAGAACAGCGATGGTTGACTGATACACCCGGGCAGCCCCAAGAATATGAGCATGACGGAAGTGAGTTTATACATGTGATTCCCTGAAATGCATTTCTTGACGAGTGTGTGAATAGAGAACGATCGTACAATCATGATGACGTCGAATGCTGTGGTAAGTTTTTCATGAACTGTCGAAAGATATACGCTGAATCGTGCGGACCAGGTGAGGCTTCCGGATGATATTGGGTGGACATGAACGGCATATCTAATCCAAGCATACCCTCGCAGCATCCGTCATTCAAACTCCGATGCGTGACTTGGACGCGACCCCATTGGGTGTGAAATTCAGGAAGCCCATCGGCATGGGCATGGTCGATCTGAGACGGTCCCACGGCAAAGTTGTGGTTTTGCGAAGTAATCTCAACCTTTCGCGACCGTAAGTCGATCACAGGGTGATTGCCTCCATGATGACCAAATTGCAACTTATGCGCGTTCATGCCTAAGGCCAATCCGAGAATTTGATGGCCGAGACAGATGCCAAAAATGGGACGCCACCCGATCAATTCCCGCACCGTCTTTACGGCATAGGGAACGGCTTCAGGATCGCCTGGACCATTCGAGAGCAGAATACCTTCTGGGTCGAAGGCTTTGATTTCGTCTGCCGTCGTTGAAGCCGGTACCACATGAACCTCGCAGCCGACGTCAACCAAACGCCGGAGGATGTTCCACTTCACACCAAAGTCGAGCACGACGACTTTACAGCTCTTGAAGCGTTGATGGTCCGTTGAGTCTGGCATATTCGGAGGTTCGGTTGGCCAATCCCCTGTGCCTTCTTCCCAGCGATAAGGCGTCGCGCAGGTAACTTCCGCCACTAAATCTCTTCCGACGATCGACGGCAGGTTGCGAGCCTTTTCCCGAAGCGATGCCAGATCAGAATTGGCGTGCGAGATGATACCTTGCTGTGATCCGTGATCACGCAAGTGTCTCGTCAATGCGCGCGTGTCAATCCCAGCGATTCCCACGACCTGATGTGTCGCCAAATAGTCGGACAATGTGCCGGAGTTTCGCCAGTTGCTCGGTTTGGCAGACGGTTCTCGAACGATAAAGCCTTCAATCCACAGTCGTCTTGATTCTGAATCTTCTTGCGTCACGCCATAATTGCCGATTTGGGAGCAGGTCATGGCGACCATCTGCCCCTTGTACGAGGGGTCCGTTAAAATCTCCTGGTATCCTGTCATCGCGGTGTTAAACACCACTTCGCCAGACGTTTCCCCGGAATACCCGAGAGGCATTCCCTTAAACACGGTTCCATCGGCGAGGACTAACAACGCGTTCTTCATGATCTACCTTGAACTGACGTCACGAAAGGATTGGCCGTGGCAAGTCCACGACGAAGTTTGGAGATCAGCAACCCGGTAGCCAATCCCACATTGATAAAATGGAGAGCACGAACGATCATATGCATCCGGAAAAAATGATCGTACGCGGCTTTTTTTTCGGCTTCAGCCGTGGCTTCGAATGCCTGCTCTTGGAGGGCAATCGCCTTCGGGCCTAATACGCCCATGATGAGAACGGTCGTCATGATCATGCCTGCGAGTAAGAAAATCTCCAGTCGTTGAACGGGAAGCACCATATTTTCCGAGAAGGTCCCTTGCCAATAGCGAAGCCCGGTCAAACAGACGAGAAGACCGAGAATGCCTGACGTGAGAAGGCTATATCCATCAAAGACGCGACGCAGGAACCGGCCAGCCGGCTCCATCCCAAACGAGTTAAAGACGGCTGGAATCACGACAGCCACAATCATGATGAGCCCGCCAACCCATATGCAGAGCCCCAAAATTTCGAGAAAATAGCCCACCACTTGCCATCGAATTGTTCCCGGTTTCACGTGCTATGTACATTCATACACAACCGCGCCACCCACGATTGTCTTCATGACTTTTCCCTTGACTCGCCAACCGGCAAAGGGAGTATTGCGGCTCTTGGAATAAAACCGATCGGGGTCGACTTCCCATTGGCAAGAAGGATCTAAGAGGACAATATCGGCATCCTGTCCAACCGCTAATGTTCCTTTTTTCAGGCCGAAGGCCTTTGCCGGGGCGGACGTGAGCTTTTCGATGGCTTGTTCGAGCGATAGGACACCCTCTTCCACGAGTGCGATGGTTAAGGGAAAAGCCGTTTCGAATCCCACGATTCCAAAGGGCGCCTTATCGAACTCCAATTGTTTTTCTTGAGGGGCATGCGGCGCATGATCGGTCGCGATCGTATCGATCGTCCCATCCGAAATGCCTTCTTTCACCGCTTCAACATCAGCGGCCGTTCTGAGTGGAGGATTCATTTTCGCATTGGCATCAAATCCACGGGTGGCATCATCCGTCAATGTAAAGTGATGCGGGCAGACTTCAGCGGTCACAGCTATCCCTTGCGCCTTGGCTTGGCGGGTGAGCCGGACAGAGCCTGCCGTGCTGAGATGGGCAATATGCAGTCTGGCCCCTGTCAATTCAGCCAGGGCGAGGTTTCGTGCCACCATAACATCTTCCGCGGCATTGGGTATGCCTGGCATGCCCAGCTCCGTGGACACCAGCCCTTCATTCATACAACCGCTATCCGAAAGATGCAGGCATTCGCAATGATCGACGACAGGCAGGTCAAAGGCTTTTGCATATTCCATCGCTCGACGCATCACCTGACTGTTCATCACGGGACGGCCGTCATCAGAAATCGCCACGCAGCCCGCCGCGAAAAGATCGCCAATTTCTGCCAATTCAAGCCCCTCCGAACCCTTGGTAATAGCGCCAATCGGAAACACATGCGCTTTTCCGGCTTGCTTGGCTCGGCTCAAGATAAACTCTGTTACCGCTTGATTGTCATTCACCGGGCTGGTGTTGGGCATACAACAGACTGATGTAAATCCCCCGGCAACCGCCGAAGCGGTTCCTGTGGCAATCGTCTCTTTGTACTCGAACCCGGGTTCCCGCAAATGTGCGTGAAGATCCACAAACCCCGGAGCGACAACAAGTCCCGTGGCATCAATGACGGTTAACGGTTCCGAATCTTGAGTGGAATCCGAATGATCCTCTCCGATCGCCTGGATCTTGCCATCGCGAATCAATACCGAGCCTCGACCATGGTATCTCCCGGGGTCGATCACTGTACCGCCTTGAATCAATATCGTCATCTGATTTCTCGTGAACAATCTAAATGTTCTAAATGTAAAATACGGAATGCGTAAGCCATGTTCCCAAAGACTGCCATTTTGCGTGTCCCAGCGCTCTTCCTACGCGGCGCCTGATCCTGAAAGAAGATACATGATCCCCATCCGTACCGCCACCCCATTGGAGACCTGGTCCAGAATCACGGCTGCTGGACTATCGGCGACATCGGGCGTGATCTCAACTCCTCGATTCAACGGACCAGGGTGCATCACCATCACGTCGGCCTTCGCCCGGCTGAGGCGTGTTCGATTCAAACAGTAGAGACGCGCATATTCACGAATACTGGGGAAAAACGCGCGACCAAGGCGTTCCAATTGGAGGCGCAACATGATGATCACGTCCACACCTTCCAGGGCGTCATCCAGGTTAGAATACACGGTCACGCCCAATGAGTGAATATGCAGGGGAATCATCGTCGGAGGAGCGACGACCCGTACATGCGCTCCCAACTTGGTTAACGCATAGATATTGGATCGCGCCACACGACTGTGGGCGATATCACCGACAATCGTGACTGTTAGCCCCTGAATCTCTTTCTTCCGTTCCAAGATCGTGAACAGGTCAAGCAACGCTTGAGTCGGATGCTCGTGCCAACCGTCCCCAGCGTTAATCACTGAGGATCGGACGCCTTTGGCTAACGTTTCCGCAGCACCCGGTGATGAGTGACGCAGCACGATAATATCAGCCTGCATGGATTCAATATTGCGGGCGGTATCCAGCAGGGTTTCCCCTTTGACGATACTGCTAGTTGATGGTGAAAAGTTGATCACATCAGCACTCAACCGTTTGGCGGCTAATTCAAACGAGGTTCGCGTGCGGGTGCTTGGCTCAAAGAATAAATTTACGACTGTTTTTCCTCGTAAGGCCGGGACTTTTTTGATCTCCCTGCCACTGACCTCTTTAAAAGACTCTGAGGTGCGGAGAATGAGGCGAATGTCGTCCGGTGTGAGCGCCGACAAGCCAAGCAAATCCTTGCTTTTGATTCCCATAGAATCTTCTGGCCTTTTACGGTGAGGCGATCGTCACACGATCATTCTCGCCCAATTCATGAAGTAAAACTTGAACTTTCTGGTCTTCAGCAGTTGGGATGCTTTTCCCGACATAGTTTGCTCGAATAGGCAGTTGCCGGTGTCCCCGGTCCACTAAAACCGCCAATTGAATTTCATCCGGCCTTCCCAGGTCGATCAAGGCATCCATCGCCGCACGAATGGTTCTTCCGGTGAACAGTACATCATCGACCAAGACGACTTTCATCTCGGAAATATGGAACGGAATTAAGGTTTTCCTCACCTCTGGCTGCTCTCGCCGACTGGCTAAATCATCACGATACAGCGTGATGTCCAATTCCCCGAGGGGAACATCATTTTGCTCGATCTGCTTGATGCGCTCCGCCAATCGTTGAGCGAGATAGACTCCTCCCGTTCTGATGCCGACCAAAGCAAGAGATTTTGCGCCTTTATTGCGTTCGAGGATTTCATGACTGATTCGGGTCAGCGCACGCCCCATTTCTTCCGCGTCCATCACGATATGTTCGTTATTCAAAGGCATGGTTACACTCTTTGAGGGAGGCACAATTCCAACCGCGCCGGCAAACCATGGGATTTCTGACTGCCAAAGCCAAATCGTTGTAATCGTGGCGGAGTCAGCCTAGCGCCCAGGCGCGAGTATGGCGTAATGACAAAAAAAAACCTCCCCACGAACTTCGCGAGAAGGCTGCTCTCATAATCTGGGCACTGGCCCCACTGGTCTCTTATCTCCTTACTCACCTCACAGGATGAGTGTTAAAGGTTACCCTATCCTATTCGTCGTGACGTGTCATGTCAAGGTAACGGTCGGGTGAATATTCAGCCCGAAAACACCCTATTATGAAGTGACGAAACGTCAGTCTGCTACTTTGCAAGAACATACACCATGAGATCCGGAAAAAGTTGGGCTTTTTGTAAAATGGCCTGATGAAGACGAAAAGTCGGCAGCTCACGAACAGATTCAGCCTGGAGGACTGTGAGGCCCAGCTGCATGGCGAGTTCTTGTAGCAGCGGCACTCCCGACGTCACGATCAGACCGCCGGGCGTTAAGGTCTTGGCGAGGGCGTTGAGCATGTCCCTCAGCGATTGCGGATGAGCGAAATGTTCAAAAAGCCAGGAGAAATAAATAAGGTCATACGATTTCTGGAGTGAAACTTGAAAATTCTCTTCATATGAAACAAAGCGAACCGTATCGAGCAGCTCCCATCGCTGGATGGAGTTACATTGATTCCACAGGACTTGCGCCTGCTTTTGAGCCAGATTTCCCCACCGGTATAACACCGTGTAGTCTTTTCCCATGCTGAGTCGGAGGCACGTTCCAAGCGCGGCGTCGCAACCTCCGATAAGGATATGGTGTGCGGCCTTGACTGCCTGGGCGAGGCCCAGATTTTCTTCCATGTAGTCATCGATATAATCAAAGATAAATGGTTGGCTTTCCGCTTCTCCGATAATGCGCTCATCCTCGGGGTAGAGTAAGACTGCGGAATAGGCATCAACTGGTGACACATGCGGAAGGTCGCGAGGAAACACTGATCGCCAGGAAGGAATTGACGCAGGAACATTTTGACTGGAAACTTGATCCGTGATTCCCCAGCTTTCATCGGGTTGGATTTCTATCTGGTGTGTTTCATCCTGAAGCAGAAGACTAGTGTTTGTGGCACCCACACTTCGTCCACAAGGGGGAAACCCCTTTGGTTTCGCGCCAAAATACGAAAGGCCCGCTGAGTCGTTCGATAATGTCGCTTTCACCACGCGACCTTTCAAGACCGTCAACCCGAGGTGATCTGCCGGCGCAAAATATCTCAATGGGTACTGCTCTGATGGCAGCCAGGTCACTCGTTCCGAATGAGCAGGGTCTAAAAATACGGTACGAGGATCCACTCCTTCGTGAGACGAAGGGGTAAAGAATTGGCTAAACAGGTGAAACGCTCCATCTGACGGATAGGGAGGAATCCCACGATACCGCAACGGTACTGGGTTGTGGAGATTCTGATCATCGTAGAGATTTCGGATGAGTTCAAATGTCGCGCTTCCCGTACCGGGCAAAAGAGAGAGGAACAACTCCACGACCGGCAGGTAATCGATCCGTTCCCAATGCATGGCCGTCATGCAGGACATAAAGATCGTCTGCTCAAAACCGCCGGTCGGCAAGATATAAAACGCATCCTTCCGTTGCCGTATGGTGGCCTCTCCCCTGGCATCGATCCTGATATCTTCGTCGCGGTAAAAAAACCGGATCGTCTCGATGGACACATTCATCGCCCGGGCCGCCATGGTACGAAGATCGTCCTTGGTCACGTTTTCCCATCCAGGTCGAGCCGCCAGGTTGATTTTTGTCTCGTAGGTGATGTGCCCAGGCTTGATTCCTACCCATCTCCCCCAGTCGAGCTGCAATCTGGATGAATGAAGCCGTTCCTCGTCCGTTGGGCCTTGCTCCCATGCGCATTCGTGAAGGGCATGCCCCTTCGGATCGGTCATGAGTATTCGTCTTCCCGATGATCCGTAGAAGACGAAATGTCCGCTGTGTTGAGCTTTCACGCTGCCTCCGGCGGCCTGAAAGTCTTTGGCATAGGCGTGATTGCCAGGGAGGACGAAGAGGTCCGGTTGACGAAGGATGGAGTGAATCGTCGAATCAAATGCCATCGCGGTCAATGCAAGTGCTTGGTGAAAATGTTGAAGAGAACCCAGGAAGGCGTTAAGCCACAGGCGAAAACGGTGATGGCTCTTCTACGATGGACAAACAACGAACGGCACACATTGTCCGATCATTCTCGGATTTGTCCTGAGCCGTACACTACATACTTTGAGCACGTGAGATCTTCCAGGCCCATCGGGCCACGGGCATGGAGGCGTGTTGTACTAATACCCATTTCCGCCCCAAGGCCAAATTCATATCCATCGTTCAGTCTGGTGGAAGCATTGATCATGACCGCACTGGCATCCACCTGACGCAGGAAACGAAGCGCGCGATTGTAATTGTTCGTCAAGATAGACTCGGTATGGCGGGAGCCATATGTTTCAATATGCTCCATCGCCTGCTCCATGTCCTTGACGACTTTGACCGCCAGGATCAGAGAAAGAAATTCTTTCCCGTAGTCATCATCCTGTGCAGGCTTGGCCTCTGGCACGATTCCGCAGGTTTTGGGGCATCCGCGAATTTCAACTCCGGCTTCACGCAGTTGTTTCCCAAGTGGAACGAGGAATGTTTTGGCGACCTTCTCGTTCACCAACAGGCACTCCATAGTGTTACACGTAGACGGACGCTGCACTTTGGCGTTGAAGGCGATCTTTTGCGCCTGTTCGAGATCGGCATCCGCATCTACATAAATATGACATACGCCTTTATCATGCTTGACCACGGGAATCGTGGAATTGGACGTGACCGTGGCCATCAGCGATTCCCCTCCGCGAGGAATAATCAGGTCGACATATTGGTCGCTTTTGAGCAGGCCGATCACGACTTCGCGATCTGGCCGGTCTATAAAGGTAATCGCGCCTTCCGGAATCCCCGACTTGCTGGCAGCCTCTCCTAAGATTTTCGCGATGGCTGTGTTGGAGTGAATCGCTTCAGAACCGCCACGAAGCACGCACACGTTACCAGACTTCAAGCACAAGGCCGCCGCATCGGCCGTGACATTGGGACGGGATTCATAAATGATCCCGATGACGCCGATCGGGACGCGGACTTTTCCGACTTTCATACCGTTGGGGCGTTGCCAAATCCCAAGCGACTCCCCAACTGGATCACGCAATGCCGCGATTTCCCTGATTTGTGTGGCCATGCCCGCTACACGTTCGGGGGTGAGTTTGAGCCGGTCGGCCATCGCGGTACGCGAGGGATCATCGCCAAAATTCGTCAGATCTTCTTCATTGGCTTCGAGTATCGCATCGGTGGCTTCCTCGAGTCCTTCAGCCATCGAGAGGAGGGCCTGATTTTTGGCTGCGGCGGTCAAGACGCTCAACGGTCGCGCAGCCGAACGAGCTGTCGTAAGCAAAGCCTTAAGATAGTCCTCGTTGCTTAAGGGCTCTTCTTCGGTTTCTGGAGCCCCCGCTTCAATGACTTCTGATTCTTCGTCTGGCAGTTCAAGTTCTTCCTTAATTTCCATGGTCGCAGTTCTGTTCCCTGAATTGATGCAGATGACGAGAATAAATATAGTGCGGAAATCGAGAATACCGCGAGGTATGGAGGACCGTCAAGCGAAGGCAACCTTCCAGAAACTATTCAGTGGGGCACGAATTTCAAGATCTAATTTCATCTTCTCTGCTTGATTTTACGTTCGTATTCCTGCATATTATGCTTTGCTTAACGGCCAGAAGAAATCCTCATTTTCCTTATCTCTTCGAAATTCCTCGTGCCGAGGTAGCTCAGTTGGCAGAGCACAGCCCTGAAAAGGCTGGTGTCGACAGTTCGATTCTGTCCCTCGGCACCATTTCTTGTTTATCTCTTTGATTTTCCAGCACATCCCTCTCCAGGCAGTTGGCATTTTGGGGCATTGCTACGATTTTCTGCCTGAAATGTCTATGATTTTTCGGAAATCCTCGTACTATTCCAGGGTGTGTATCCCGAAGGATATTCAGTGTTTGGTGGGGCGAAAAACGAAAAATAATGTTACGGCTCTTTTGCCTTCCTTACGCATGATTGTACGGGGCAAAGGCGTAACAGAGACGGCAGATGGGATGATTTTCTCTAATTACTTAATTCTATGATCAGAACTTATGGGAAAACGTGAGACGGATAGAAATTGCCAGCGGACGTGAAAAAAGGGGGGACACCATTTTTTTGAGAGGCTCTAGCGAAGTATCTGGGATTAGACTGACACCTACCTATGTTCTACCTGACTGTTTGGAGAAGGGGATTTGTTGACCGTCGGTCTGAAGACCTTCTAAGTGCAATGCAATGGCTTCCCGAATGAGAATTTCGGCCCATGGGTTTACGCGTGATACTCGGCCTTCGACTGCATAGAGGCATGCATATGGATTTGAACAGTGTCGCACGAAATGGGAAATTCACCTTCTGCACCTGAGCCTACACGCCTCTCGTGAACTAACGCGACCCCTTTGGCTATGGCCTCCATGATCTCACGATGACCGACTGGCTTTACCAGGTGGTCGTCGAACCCTATTTGCTGAGTTCGTTGACGGCTGGATTCTTGCCCCCATCCTGTCAGAGCTATAATAAAGATATTGGCCCCACAAGGCTCCGCGCGCAAACGTTCACAGACTTGATACCCATTCAACTTCGGTAAGCCAAGATCAAGCAGGATGACATCCGGTACGAATTCAAGAGCTTTATGAAATGCGCTTAATCCATCAAATGCAAGGTCAACAACAATATTTTCCATTTCCAACAGCGCTTTCATCATGGTTGCATTGTTCTCGTTGTCATCAACCACCAGCACACGGCAACTTTTAACACTTGGCAATGGCATAGCAGGCTCAGCCGGAGGATCGACTCTCTCTAGGGGTAAGGACACTGTAAAGGTACTCCCGTATCCGAGCCCCTTACTATGAGCGTGCACTGATCCACCATGCAGGTTCGCAAGATTACGGACCACCGTAAGGCCTATGCCAGAACCGTTACTCGTCCGACTGATTGACGTATCGATCTGGACAAACATCTCAAAGATATCATTGAGATTTTCAGGCGCGAGCCCGATACCATTGTCACGAACGATTATCGTCAAAATCGCTTCATCGTATTGAATGGTCAGATGTATATCTCCATGGTCACTGGTAAATTTGCATGCATTGTGAAGCAGGTTTCCGATAATTTGCGCAACACGCAACCGATCAGCATTCAGATAGATGCTTTTGCAAGGCGCATCAACTTGTAGCGTATGCTGGCACTTCTCAAGCAAAGGTCTGGCAATATCGAGGCCGATTTCAATCATTTCAGCAATTTCAACCGGCGCCTTACGAAGTTGGATCTTCCCTTGTGTGATGCGACTCACATCAAGCAGGTCGTCTATAAGCAGGGAAAGATGCCGAATCTGCCGTTCTACCGTGGATGAAGTGGCGGCGACGGTTTCGTCAGTATGTCCAGACAAGCGCAGAATGTCGGCAGCCGTACGCACAGATGCCAGTGGGTTTCGAAGCTCGTGAGCTAACATGGCCAAAAATTCATCTTTGCGGTGATCAGCTTTTTCGAGGTCATTCGCGAGGCGTTCGGCGGCGAGGGTTTTTTGCGTATTTTCAATTTGCAGCCGATGTTCCTCAGTCATGTCATGCAGAACCAACACGCAGCCGGTGATGTTCCCTGAGTGGGATCGGATGGGAGCGGCATTTTGTTTAATCACGATTGTTTCGCCGCTTTGGGTCACAAGTGACGTGACCTGTGCTGACGTCATGACTTTTTGAGAGTTGAGCGCAGTGTGTGCCAGTGACTCAAATGAACGCCTGGCCTGTTCGTCTTTCCAATCTATGGCCTGGACGAGCGACTCTCCAAGTACTTCATCCGCTGAGACCCCGATCATGCTCTGTGCAGCGGGGTTCACATTCGTAATCCGTAGGTCTGTGTCGACGACAATCACCCCATTCCCGATACTTTCAAGTATCGTCGCCAGATACTCAGCCTGCTCACTAGCCCGCCGCCGTTCCCTCAGTAAGGCATTACCCAAAAACCCAAAAGCGAAGCACACCATAAAATACATCGCAAAGCCGGAAATGAACACGTTGTGTTCAATCATAAACGAGTTCTGGTATGGCACAAAGAGATACCACGCTAATGGAAACCCCACAACAGTCACGAGGGTGGCAGAACGCCAACCTTCCATTCTGGCGCTTACTGCTACAGCGATAAAGTAGGTCACATAGGGTAAATGACCGCCAAGGAACGGATTGAATAGAATCCGCGCAATTGTTGCGAGCGTGATTGTGGAAATCAGCAACACGATGATTTGGCGGTAGGATGCCGATTGTCTGCGAACTCTTGGCAAATGCGACGTATGGAGAATCAATTAAGCCTCCTAAGTGGGGATACGACTAATCCGCTAAACAATGAGATGACCACCATACCCTGGTTCAGCCACGCATTCGACGATCCGTGTCTGTTGGTCGGCGGCGGCTCTCTTCAGTGTCAGTGGGTTGATCATGTGAGTGATGCTCTGGTCTGCTGAAACCTCGTTGAGGTCATATGAGTTACCGAACAGACCTAACATTGGTTAACGGATTAGAAGTTTGTGTCAGACCGTTAAAGATTTCTGACAGTTTTAGGAACTGTGATGAAGAACCCAGAATGCGTCATCCTCGCATTCACCGGGTCGTGCCGCGTGGTCATCGTCGCGACAATTCACAACCAGGCTTCTGAGTAGATGCACATATCGCTGCCACACTGATCAACGTTCGTAAAACTTATAGGAGTTACGTGTAAAGCACAATTAATGCCACCATAGAATCATGCAAGGATGAAGACAATTATGAAGATGCAAGTCTGGACTTCTTCGCGTTCGAAGAATCATAAGGCTTGAAATTTTTGGAAATTTTTTCCACGCTGCCATGCTCAAAAGTTACCATGTAGAACTGAGAACTCAATAGCGAATAAGCTTATTTTTTTATCAGTATTGTTCCTATAGTTTTCCATGGCATTGTGACTAGCGATCTCTGAGGCGTTCCTCATGATCCTGCCCCAAATAGATCTGTTCTCACTTCTTGAACCAGCGAACGAATTCTAGTATTTTCAAGCATGTCTTCGTTAATCCTCGCCATCTTCCTTTCATGTCTCGATGGAGATACGTGTATGTTTCAAGTCGGGGACAAACCGATCACCGTCCACCTTGCGAACATTCATGCGCCTGAGATGCAGGCTCATTGTGACCGCGAACATCATTTGGCTCGATCTGCGCTGGCGTTTGTCTCCGATGCTCTGGCACGGGCAGAACGTATTGAGCTCGACATTCAAGGGACCGATCGTCACCAGGATTCATTGGCTATCGTCTATGCCGATGGGAAAAGTGTGAACCAACTCCTGGTTGACTATGAATTTGCGGTTTCCTCGACCGAAAACCATGATCCCCTCGTGTGGTGCCCTCAGGGCATGTCGCCATAAACCAGTTCTTGTTTCATGTGTGGCCGCTATACCCAAAAAGAAAATGTTGACACGCTGCTGAAGATGCTTCAGGTGGCTCACATGCCGACGTTGAAGCCACGGTACAACATTGCCCCGAATCAAATGGTTGCCTGTGCGCGCCATTCATCAGAGAATGGTTCTCGAGAATGTGTGATGCTGAGATGGGGGCTGGTCCCCTCATGGGCTAAAGATGTCCGCACCGGCAGCAAGATGATCAACGCACGATGTGAAACCATCACCGAAAAACCTTCATTCAGAAACGCCTTCCGGACGCGACGTTGTCTGGTACTGGCTGATGGATTTTATGAATGGAAGCGCGAAGGCAAGGCTAAACAGCCTTACTACATTTGCTTTAAGGATCATCGTCCATTTGCGTTTGCCGGACTGTGGGAACGATGGCAGCAATTTGAGGATAGGATCGATTCCTGCGCGATCATCACGACGGGTTCGAACACGCTCATGGAGGCAATTCATCCACGGATGCCGGTCATCCTCAACCCGAGGGACTTTAATACGTGGCTCGATCCAGCCGTCCATGAGCCCGCTTCCCTCTCTCCCCTCCTCAGCTCTTGTTCATCTGACGAAATGAAAGCGTATCCAGTCAGTACCCTCGTCAATAATCCGCGACAGGATTGTGAGGAATGCATGGCGGAAGTCGCCTAGTGTCCATTAATCCGGCTCATTCCGGTATTTACCTGTCAGGTCCACCCAGGTAACATAACCCAGCGCTTCATGAATCCCTGGAGTGTGCATAATCCTCATTGATCATACTCTCTCATCACGGAGTCTTACATGGAAAAATACCTTGGCTGCTTCCTAGGTGTCTTCTTGTTCGTCCATTGCGCCGTTGTGCCTCTTTCAGCTCAAGAACCCGAATTTCCACCACCTGCCACACGCACCGTTGTTGCAGACGTACTCGTCGTGGAAGGTGAATTTATCATCGTTCGAGGAGAGTTGGGTGAAATACGCATTGAAGTCAGGGATGATACAAAAATCTCAGAGGCGTTTACATTCGGTGATCGCATCAAAGCGGTCATTCGCCCGAATGACACGGCGATTTCGGTTGAGCGCGCGGCCAAAGACGAGCCAACTGGGATCGCGGTCGATGCCTCGCCGTCAGCACCTCCAACCGCCTCGTCCGACCCCACTCCCAATACATCTTCGACTCAATCTGACCCCCCCGCTCCTCCACCGATTCTCGGTCCGACGACCAGAATGATTGTGGCTGACCTCTTGATGGTCGATGGTGATTTTTATGTGGTGAGGGGGGAACGTGGAGAGATACGGATAGAGGCCACGCCAGACACGAAGGTGACAGAGACGTTCAAGTTTGGTGATCGAATCAAAGCCAAAGTGCTACCGAATGATAGAGCGATCTTTATCGAACGCGCGAAGCCTTCGGATGTCGTTGGGGTCCAATCCCTCGAACCGGCGACGCCAACGCCTCCCCCTTCTGCCGCATCCACGGCCCCTCAACAACAGGACAAGTCGACGATTGCCGATACTGATACTGTTGATCCCAATCCTGAACAAAAGACAAAAACCATTACTGCCGATGTCTTAATGATCGATGGAGACTTTATCATTGTCAGGGGGGAAAGAGGGGAGATTCAGATTGAAGTCGCTCCCGACACGAAACACACGGAAGACTTTAAGTTTGGGGATAAAATTAAAGCCATCGTTCTCCCCAATAATCGAGCGTTATCGGTTGAACGCGCCAAGCCAGAAGATCCGATCGGCATGGTAGAAGACTGACAACGACACTGATCACAATCGTGTCTTGACGTCAATGTGTGGTTTGGCAATGGGTCGAAAGACGGGTACTCATATAAGGATAATGGCGTGAGAGAGCATCACGTCATGTTCGTCTTACTTTGAAGCGGCAGGTGCAAAATCTTTCACAAATGCCGCGAGCAATTCATCCAACGCTTCAAGGATTTTCCGTGGGCGCCTCGACGCGCCAGAGATGCTGCGACTGTCATTCCACGTAATCGCATGGGTTACGTGTTGATTCTCTTTGACCGTGACAGGTTGAAAGAGAGACATTGTCAGTGTCACGACACCGATTTTTGATGCACCGAACAGAGCGGAATCTTCCGTTCGTCTCATGCGGATTCCTAACAGTGCATCATGACTCTGGTTGCCCTTTTGTGCTTCTCGAGGCGACGCATTCGCCGCAACCAATTGGCTGCCATGATGCAGGCTCACTCCGGATTTTTCCAGACTGTTCTTGACATGCTTGATAATATCTGCGGCGGTCAGTGAGATGTCGTTCATGTTTTCATACGAAATAACCGCCACCTGCACTCCGGCAACACCTTTATAGGATTGGACATCCGGAAAATTCATTCCTTCTGCGCCATTCGGTAACCCGCTGGCATGGACGAACAAGATAAGTAGACCCGCGACAACCCTCGATAATCGTATCTTCATAGTCATCTCATCGTAAGAAGAAACTGTTGGTGATTGGATGTAATGGTCTGTGCCTATAGCCGTGTCAGTGATGCCGGAACGATACAGCGCTCCCTTGTATGCCCGTGCTCTTCAAGACGTGATAGAAAGATCAATGTTTGTTTGGACAGCCAAGCAGGTATTACTTTCCGTATGGTTCAACATCGTACCGCACTGTATTTGCCGCATGAGTTATTTTGATCTGCTATAGTCTATCATAAGTGTGTCTCCAGTTGAGGAGGTCTACCTCTTTTTTCTTCAACCTTTGCCCTATGGATGTAGGCCAACTAACCGTATGTTTCAAGTCATTCCAGACCTTTTTGCATTATCTCACGGCGAGGTAGACCAAGGTGCACAGGAGGGTCATAACGACAGTCATCCAGACATAGACCACGTGTTCATAAAATTTTTGCATGCTGCAATGCCCTCGGTGCTTGAGCTGTTCATCGATCGACCACGTTTCAGCAAGTTGTTTCATGACATCTCCTAGTTTTCTCTATGAGATAAAATGCATCAAACGTGCCTGGTTCCGAGCCGGCCCCAACATACATAAAACAAAGGAGCTTGAGGGAATCGGCTCACCTCAAGCTCCTTCGTGAAGCGGTCATGGTATGGAATGATTACTCTTTTGTCGCTGTTTCTTTTTTCTTATTCCAACGCCAATAACCTAACCCCAGGAGACCAGACCCAAGCAACAACATGCTCGATGGCTCTGGAACAGGAGCTCCTCCGGGTGTTCCGGTCAAAGACCGATTGGCATCGAACGACGAAATCCCAGCCCCACTATGCGTAATGGTCACCACTGAGGTCAGGGAAAAGGGCGCGTTCAATCCTGCAAACGAGCCTGAATCTGTCCCGGAAAAGGCGTTGGTCCCGAATGGCCCAACGTTTCCTAACAGCGTCGTTTGAGCAAAAGGCGTATTGGCACTATCCAGGTAGGTTTGATAGGACACGGTCCCGACCGTCGTCCCACCAATGGCAGCGAAAAATCCACCGCCGCCAGCAAACGCCGAACTATTCCCGAAATCTGTCTCAGTAAACGCAATCGTCAGCGTTCCCGCCGATTGCGAAACATTGACACTATTCAAGTCAAACTCTGGTGAGAGACTTGACCCTAATACTGGATGCGTGATGCCGGTCGTGATGTTCACGTTCCATCCTGTGAGCGATCCATCGAATTCCGTCACGCCCACATTGCTATTATCATCGTTCGCACCTTGATCGGTCACGGTTACCGAGCCACCCTGTGAGCTCGATAATCGAAGCATCGACACAGCCTGTGCATTGTCCACCAGAACAAACATACTGATAACTGCGACTGACACGCATCCCCAAAGGGAACGTCTGCTTTGACTGATAATACCCATTGGTAAACTGTTTACCTCCTTGTTATGATTGATTGTTAATGAGCACGCCAAATTGAACATCGGAATCTTGATTTTTTGCACAAAAAAGCCCACCTTCCCGTTTGGGAAGATAGGCATCTGTTTAACAGGTGGTCCCTTAAGTCTTTAATATAGGAATTTCGACGTTAGAAACATTTTCCCAATTCTTCTGTTTTAGTAACCTTCATCTTGAAAAACTGAATTGACCCGATTGTACCCTGGTGAAAATTAAGAATTAACTGATCCGTTCGCTTTTCGTATTGCCATCGTCGAATAGCTTCCAGGACGAATTGAGGAATGCCTCTCTCTAATTCTTGAACTCCACTCATACTGCATGTTCCCTTTCCCTGTCCGATTGCCGTGTCGAGTCGCATTGGCTTATTACGTCATTCACGCAGGGCATACTATTTCTGTTGAAACCCCGAAAATTTTTTCTTCTGTTTGAGCAGATCCTCGACGGAGTCTTTGACCTCTTCGGCCCATTCATCCACTTGTTCTTTGGCGTCAAGCGCCAGATCATGAAGCTGACGGCGCGTCCGAGGGCCCGACTGTGGAGCAAGAAGTAGACCGCAAACTAGGCCAAGCACTCCAGCCGTCATTAACGCGATGACACTCAACGGTAAATGATTCTGCACGCCGATTTCTTTATGTTCCATAGTCCGCCTCTTGTTTTTCCTCTACAACGCATGTGTTCGCAAGAAATTCTCGTTCAGACTCACTCGAGGTCGAGAGGAACCCGACCTCGAGGAATCTCAAACACATTAATGTTTTCCAACGGGCTTCTTGGGATCAGCTTTGGATTGTCCGACTTTCTGATCATGAGAGACCGCCGGTTTAATCTGAGCACCTTTGTTGGATTTTTGTTGATTGTTTTTCACTACCCCTCACCTCCCTCCCTGTAATGCGCTGTCTTGCGCTTCCAACACCACCTATTGAAAGGCAACCCGCATGCCAGAGGATTCGGTCGAAAAATTTTCAAATTCCTGAGTGTTTTCATCACTGTTTTTCTGATATTTCCCTTATTTACTCCATAAATAAAACAAACTGTCCTTCAGTACGACAAATTGTCGGTCACGCAAAGGGCTTTCCCATTTCTTATCCAGTATGGTATAGCGATCCTGAGGATTCGACTGAAGTCTTGTGAGGACCCAGGCGCTTGCCTTTTTCGGTAGAAAGCATCGAATTGGCTGTTATAATTATTTCATCTTGTTACCCTGTTCATGGCATAAGAGATACATACCAACCATGGCTCTGGTCAGTCTCTGAAGACAATCTCCTCCGGGATGCCAGTTGAGACACTCACCCTTCTCGAAATAAATATTTCCAAAGAATTTTTCAGCGATGAAGTCAGCGCAACGGCGTAAAACCAAGGCTCCAACAAGGGGCAGCAGACAGACTCCAAAGACGGCAGAACATCGTCGATTGGATGAATCCAATCGACGCATGAAACATTGGAAGCGCTGGGGCCCCTATTTAAGTGAGCGACAATGGGGAACCGTGCGTGAAGATTACAGCGCCGACGGCTCAGCGTGGGAGTATTTTCCGCATGACCATGCTCGGTCTCGTACCTACCGCTGGGGAGAAGATGGTCTTGGTGGAATCTGTGATCGTCATCAATACATCTGTTTTGCCTTGGCGCTCTGGAATGGTCAGGACCCGATCCTCAAGGAGCGGCTGTTCGGCCTCACCAATCTGGAAGGGAATCATGGTGAAGATGTCAAAGAGTATTATTTTTACCTGGATTCAACGCCAACCCATTCGTACATGAAGTTTCTGTATAAATATCCGCATCAAGCTTTTCCGTATGCGCAACTGCTTGAGCAAAGTCAGCAACGGGATCGCCAGACCGGTGAGTTTGAATTGCTCGATACCGGGATTTTTCAGGAAAACCGGTATTTCGATGTGTTTGTCGAATATGCGAAGGCGACTCCCGACGACATAGCCATTAAAATTACGGCTTTTAATCGTGGTCCGGACCCTGCTTCTCTTACGCTGTGTCCAACATTGTGGTTTCGCAACACATGGTCATGGGGAACAGAGAGGGATAAACCTATTCTCCGGCACATACCCTCCGCCAAAGGCGTGAGGACCGTAGAAGCCGAGCATGTCTATTACGGAAAACGCTGGCTGATCTGTGACGGTAATCCAGAGCTTCTGTTCACGGAAAATGAGTCGAATACTGAACAAATCTGGGGCACCCCTAATAGGACCCCATACGTCAAAGATGCGTTTCATCGGTATCTCATTCATGACGACCCTCATGCTGTCAATCCAGACCGCATTGGGACGAAAACTGCGGCCTGCTACCAACTACGGATTTCCCCCAATACAAGCCAAACCGTCAAACTTCGCTTAACTGATCAACGGCCTTCGGGAGCGGAATTTGGCAGCCAGTTCGATTCCATTTTTATTAAACGAAAAACAGAGGCATATGAATTTTATGCCATGCGATCTGAAGGCCTATCGTTCGAGCAACAATGCATCCAGCGCCAGGCCTTTGCCGGGCTTCTCTGGTCAAAACAGTTCTACTATTATGATGTACGGACCTGGAGTCAAGGAGATCCTTCCGGTCCGCCGGTCCCGGCTGGACGAGACGAAATCCGCAACGGAAATTGGGGACATCTCTACAATGCCGATGTGATCTCGATGCCCGATAAATGGGAGTACCCGTGGTATGCCACATGGGATCTGGCCTTTCACTGCATACCGCTCGCGCAGATCGATCCCGACTTTGCCAAAGAACAACTCCTGTTGTTTCTTCGCGAATGGTACATGCATCCCAATGGACAGCTTCCGGCTTATGAATGGTCGTTAGACGATGTTAACCCTCCAGTCCATGCTTGGGCAGCCTGGCGAGTGTATAAAATTGACCGGCGGATAACCGGGAAGGCCGACCGTTACTTTTTGGAGCAGGTCTTTCATAAACTGCTCCTCAATTTTACCTGGTGGGTGAATCGAAAAGACCCTGATGGCAAAAATCTTTTTCAGGGCGGGTTTCTTGGATTAGACAATATCGGTATCTTCGATCGCTCCAAACAGCTCCCAACTGGTGGACATTTCGATCAATCGGACGGAACGAGCTGGATGGCCATGTATTGTCTGAACATGCTGGCTATGGCGTTAGAACTCGCAAAATTCAATCTGGCCTATGAAGGCGTTGCGAGTAAATTTTTTGAACACTTCGTGTATATTACCGATGCGATTAACGGTAAAGGTGATGATTGTCTGGACCTCTGGGATGAGCAAGACGGGTTTTATTACGATGTGCTTCATCTCCCCAATGGAGACCCTCATAAAATAAAAATCCGGTCCATCGTCGGATTGATCTCACTGTTCGCGGTCGAGACCCTCGAACCTGAAATGATTGAGGTCTTACCGGGGTTCAAACGACGAATGAACTGGTTCTTGGACAACCGCCCTGAATTTGCCAGGCATGTCGAAACATCAATCCGGTCGGATGGCGAGATCCGTCGTATGCTCTCGATTGTGGGGAAAGATCGGCTGACTCGGATACTCAAGGTGATGTTGGATGAGCAGGAATTCTTCTCGCCATACGGTATTCGCTCGTTGTCCAAGTATCATCAGAAGGTTCCCTTTGTTTTTCCCTTCAATGGCGATACGTATCAAGTCGATTACGAACCGGCTGAATCGACTGTGCCGGACTTTGGCGGTAATTCCAACTGGCGTGGCCCGATTTGGTTTCCCGTAAATTTTCTGTTGGTCGAATCCCTTCAAAAATTCCATCATTTTTTCGGTGATTCGTATCGTGTTGACTGTCCATCGGGATCAGGACACTATCGCTCGCTTTGGGAGGTCGCGGGAGAGTTATCGTACCGACTCATGAAGATTTTCCTCAAAGACGAATTCCATCATAGACCGGTATACGGCAACATACCAGAATTTCAGCACGACCCGAATTGGCAGGAGCTGATCCAATTTTATGAATATTTTCATGGAGAAAACGGATCGGGTCTTGGAGCCAGTCATCAAACCGGATGGACCGCGTTGATCGCAAAATTGATTGAGCAATATCCTTTGAAGATGTAAAGGATGCGAGACCGTACCTGCCCGTTTCCTTAGGCTCCCCGCAAGATGACGCGCTGCCTGCTCAGCTCTGTTGGGATCTGGCTCGTTGGTAGCGGGAGCATGCACGAATAAATGCGTGAAGCAACCGTCGGGTGGCTTGACTCTCCGGGAGGCGTTCGGGGTGCCATTGCACAGCAAACAATTCAGACGCGGCAGGCGTTTCCATCGCTTCGATGATTCCATCCGCGGCTTCGGCTGACGGAATAAACCCTTCGGCAAGGGAGCGGATTCCCTGGTGGTGTTCTGTTGCCACCCGTACGGGGCCTTCTCCGAGTATGTTGGCCAAGCGCGTTCTGGGCAGGATACTCACATCATGAGTGCCATGACGAAGTCCTTGATGATCGACCCGGTGTCCCATGCGGGATGAACTGAGATGTTGATACAGCGTGCCGCCCTCCAGCACATTGATCAACTGCATGCCGTAGCAAATTCCCAACATCGGTAATTTTCGTTGTCGTCCTGCACGGTAGAGCCACGCTTCAAATTCCGAACGCTTGGGGAAAGCAATTTTCGTGGCACGTTTGGGACGTTCGCCATACCAGCGCGGGTCAAGATCGTCTCCTCCCACGATGACGAGCCCGTCAATCCCTTCCATATACCGATGTAGCAAAGACCGCCTGTGTGCGATGGGGAGGAGGACGGGATGTCCACCCGCTTGTGTGACCATCAAACTGTACCGATGGTCACAGAGTAAGTCATAATCGGCAAAATCTTTCCGCTTAGACACGGCCTCACAGGTGATACCGATTAATGGGGCCGGTCCTCGTTTACTCATCGATGGAACCTCGTTTTCGGCCTAGCCACACACGATCCGTGTTTGGAAGAGCCACCTGTAGCTCCTCGGCAAAGTCGCGAAAGGTATTCCCGCTCAATAAATGCATCAGGCCTGTCCGGTATCGTTTTGCAAATCGCCTTTGCCAGGTTTGAGGATGTTCGGTTCGTGCAAGGAGAGCCGCATCATGAAGTAAGCGTGAGCCATTGTATCCACGTTTGAGAAGCCGTAAGACCTCAAAAATTTCCTCGGGAACGTCCATCACCTCAAACTCCTCCCGATGTTCCCAAAGAAAGTGATCAAAATATTCGGGAAAAGCCATCCAGTCTCCCCGCCAGGGAAGACGGCAACGAACTCCGGTTGAAGCGGCTTCGAGACGGGCTTTCAGGTAATCAGCATGCTTGAGGGTATTCGCGGCCCGGACTCCTCGTAACCAGCGTAGGCAGATTGCCTTTAAACAACAGAGAGCTGTCACCACATATTCTGGAATATTTGAATCAAGAACGCGTAACTCCAAGGTGGGTGGTTTGGTCTTGCGTCCTGGACTATAGACAAGTTCCTGAGTTGGAATGGACGCAATCCGGCCTTTTTTTATAGTAGTAAAATGAATCTCGCTCCCACGCAGAATGCGATTGGAAGCATGATCGGTCAGTTGCCGGTTCCAGATGGGTGAATTGGCCCCTAAGGCAATCAAGAACGGAATCTGATCATGGATATGCCAAGCCAGTGATGAAGCCAAGGATTTCGTCAGGTTTTTTTGATGAAGCGAAATATGAAGGTGGGTGCCGGCAAACCGATTGGTCCAACCGCCTACCAGCAAGGGAATCCGGTAGTCTCGTTCCTCATCTCGGCTACGATAAAGATCTCGAAGATATTTTCTTAGGCCAGCCTTGAGCAGGAACAATGCTTCCCGCACGGTTTGAAACGGACGACTGTTGTACTCGCTACCGATCGAGGCATCGCGAGTAAAGCGTTCGCCGTCCTCTGACATGCCACGTCTGGGTCGTGAGAGCCGGCGCCCGATCTTATGATCCGCTACATTAATACTGTAGGCTTCGATCTCAACGCCGATGATGATTCGCTTATGTCGGGGAAACTCCATCTACAAATTCCATGATGAAAGCAATAGCAGTGCCAAAAGTTTTTGCTGTTCTGCCATATGGTAACTCATCTTCAAATTGCAGGGATTCACATCGAAAAAGTACCGTCTCTGAAGCTGTTTTACGTAGGATAGATGGTGGAATTAGATCCGTTGGCGATGAAGAAAGGCTTAAGTCGAAAAGCTGCATTCTGTTAGGGCAAGCCTTTCCCCGGTTGCAATAGCCTAAGCAGCTAGAGCTCAGTTACGCTGCCTGAGGAGAAGATGAGACTGTCAGGCGAGTCCAGGCATTCTGAAAAGTTTGTTCGGAGGTTTGTTCAGCATAGCAACGAAGGCAAAGTTCAGATTGCGTCACAGGTTCATAAACGACTTGTGAGCCACGATAGCCACATGATTCACATAGGCCAAGCATGTCATCCCTCACGATGAAGATCCCGATTGACGAATAATGACAAAACCGATCGTAGAGTACATGATTCAATGCAAAGGGTATACCAGTATTACTCAGTGCTTCTGGACATTTTAATCCGTGATCTTCGTCATTTTATCGGCTCTCTTCACAGCACCGACTCTCTAGAGCTTATGCCTCTGGACAGAGTGTCTGTTGTCGAGACAGTTTGTCTTGTATTTTGGCAGTTCGGTAGAAGCGATGTGACTCATTTAAAGGTTTCGAATAAAAAGAAGATCTATGAGACAATGAAAACGTCAAGCAAATCGACCGGTATATATGTTGCAGTTAATTCCAGTTATAATGGTTTTGCTTGTCCATAGAGGACCCCATAGCATAATTGCATCCATGACGAGTAAATTTTCCGGTTTATTCTCCAGTGAAATAATACCTGAATTGCTTGAGCAACGAGACGACTTCACTGTATCTGCGACGCCATGGCGTGTATGACGTGTATAGGAAAGATTGGCTGACCAAGGCTGTCCCCTCTCTACTTAAAAAAATCACCTCTTAACTATTCTGGAAATCTCGTCTGTCCGAGATTTACTCTAAATTCAGGTTCCCCTCTCGGCTTTTCAGATGAAAAAAGAGTTTAACCGAGGGTATAGACACAAAAGAGAGGTGCAGTAGCATGAAACATCAAATCGAAATTTTTACTCTTTCAGTCTTCATAGTAATTTTCATCTCCATGTTTGGCTTGAGAGACCGGGCTTTTGCATCGGAAAATCTTCAGCCTGTCCACCCCCTGCCCTCTGCTCAACACGATACGAAAGCCTCCGCTCTCTCACAGGAATTGATTCGTGTCGCGGCACAAGCGAAACCCTCTGTGGTCGGTGTTCTCGTGAAGATTAAGCCCCAACATATGACGAAACCGTCCATGTTCCCGTTCTTTTTGCAAAATTCGACGTCGGCAGCGCAGGACGAAGAGGAATTGTCTCCTGATGAAGAAGAAAGGGGTAACGGAGCGGGTGTCATTATTGATCCTGAAGGGTACATCATTACGAACAATCACGTGGTAGACGGTGCATATGATATTCGGATTCAGCTTGACTCACAAGAAATCATTCCCGCCACCATCGTTGGAAGCGATCCCACAACCGACTTAGCTCTTTTGAAAACCTCGATGAGAAAATTGCCGGCTCTCAGATGGGGAGACTCGACACGCCTCCAAGTTGGAGAGATCGTTGTTGCCATCGGTAATCCATTTGGCTTAACCCAAACGGTGACGATGGGCATTGTCAGCGCGATTGGCCGTGACACGATTGGTGTTTCCGATTATGAAGACTTTATCCAGACTGATGCAGCCATTAATCCGGGTAATTCGGGTGGAGCTTTGCTGAATCTCAGAGGGGAACTCGTCGGGATTAATACGGCAATTTTCACAGAAAATGGTGGAGCCGCCGGCATTGGATTTGCCGTGCCAAGTCAGATTGCTAAGACGATTTCCATCTTGTTGCGCCAACAGGGCAAAGTCATTCGCGGTTGGATGGGGATCGCCGTACAAAAGCTATCGCCGGACCTTGCACGCTGGTTCAAGGTTTCTGACCATCATGGCGTGATCGTCACGGATTTAGCCGCTGATGGCCCTGCCGAGCAGGCCAATCTGAAGAAAGGCGACATCATACAGGGATTGAATGGAATCAAGATTTCTTCCCCGCATCAATTACATGCGCTTGTTGCTCAAAGTCCTCCAGGGACTACCATTTTCATCTCTCGAATTCGAAACGGGGAACTCCGTGAAGTACGGGTTAAGATGATTGAACGACAATCGTCTTCGCCTGAAACGGTCGAAATTCAGAAGATACTCCCGCACCAGAACATCTTGTCGGACATAGAAGTCGAGCCCTTACCGTCGGATTTAGCAAAAGACAGAAAGGGGGTGCTCGTTAGTGAAATTCCTCTCGGAAGCCCTGCCGATATTTCCGGGCTTGAAGAAGGCGACATTGTTGTGGAGGTGAATCAAGGAGCGATTGAATCCGTGGAGGATTTCGATAAAGTCCGGCGTGCGCACAAAAATCTTGAACAGGTTTTAATGCTGATTCGTCGTGAAGATACCAACATGTTCCTTATCGTTGGGCCAACGCCTCATCAAAAAACGATCTCCGGTCTTGATAAACAATAGCTTTATCAATGGGGCCATCATTGAGTTGGAAATTTCAATCCTATTGTTTTCCGTTTGGCGAAATTTTGCCCTTACCCATTCAGTTCGTTGAAAGGGTAAGGGCAATGACGGTTGATAGTTTGTATGTGACAGAAGATTTAGATCTTTCCGTAAGAAAACCGCTTGAAACGTTGCCATCCAACTAAGGCGACCAATCCAGACCCGAATAATAGCCAGGACGTTGGAGTAGGAACCGGTTGAACATTTACATTGAGATCACCCTTGTAATCGTTTAACCAGGCACCCAAAGCCAGGCCTTCCGGTTTCACATGTATTCCTCCGGCGCCGTCACCAAATTGTCCCCATTTAGTCGTAAGAGCTCTATTGTCTCCTAGATTTTTTCCCCATCCAGTTAGCCCATTGTTCATCGTTGTGTCACTCTCAAAAAAGATCCAATCGTCTTTGGGGTTAATTCCATTGTTTGTATAATATAGAGCACTACAATTATCGTTCCAACATCTAGGAGCAGATAATCCAAGGCTTGAAAAATCTACGATTTTCCAATGAAACTCCAGATCAAACCCTGAATCGCCGGCAGAATTTTGAATCCTATCAACAAAGCTCATGGTTCCAGCAGCCTCATTCACCATTAACATGCCAGGATCATCCCCAGTCACATATGTATTGGTATTGCCATTGCTTAGTTTGAGGGTGAATGTCAGCCGTACGTTATTCTTTAAGGAGTCAGTGGTTAAATACTGCATCATGGGCGACACAGGAGCCGCTGACACTAATTGCGTGAACCCTCCTACACCAATACATAAACTCGTCATGAATGTGAGCACCATACGAGATAGTTTCATAACACCGCACCTCCTTGAATGATAAAAATGAATGAAAACAAATAAAAAACGGACTGCATTATGGGGCTCTCTGACTGTTAAAATGTCATTTTTATCGTAAGGCGTTGATCATCAAAACCATCTCGACCAAAATCTAGGGATGTAATCCCTTTTCTTTTCCCTGAGTTGTTCCACCCTGTGTGATTATGGCCATTTATGGGGTGAGGGGGACCCCGGTGGCTACTTGAAGTCGGGCAACTTCAAACTTTCTTTATATCTAGGACAGACAACCGCATGGAGGTTAACCTCAGATGTCTGAGTTTGTCAAGACTTTTGTGTTATTTATTTTTGTTAGAGATGTTTCTCGACTATAACATCATGACTATGCAGAACATGATAATGCCAAATGTTTGCAGAATAAGGTAACGATCAATATCGAATAACGACTGACAAGGGCTGGTGGATTGTCGATGAGAGATGAATAGGAACTGGAAAGAAGAAAAAACGTCGATTACAGTTCAGCGACTTGGCGGGTGTGTTGTTGGTCCATGTACTCAAGGATCTTCCGGTACGCTCTGATGCGTTTGACATATTGGACAGGCTCCCAACCCCGTGCGTATCGATTGGGGAGTGTTTTGTAATACTTCTTTTTCGCCAGAAGCGGTAAGACGGTTTTGATCGAATCCCATTTCCTGTGATCTTTGTTCAAACGCTTTGCTAAAATTTGTGCATCTTTCACATGCCCCATACCGACATTATAAGCCGCGAGGGCGAACAACATCCGATCTTCCGAGTGAACATTTTCAGGGACCTGTTCGTAAAGACGGGCCAGGTATCTTGCTCCACCTGTAATGCTATTTCGAGGATCTAACCGGTTTTCTATTCCCATGTCCGAAGCGGTATCTCGAGTCAACATCATGAGGCCACGAACTCCAGTCGGGCTCTTCGCATTCCGGTTCCAGTGCGATTCTTGATAAGCTTGAGCCGCAAGAAGGATCCAGGATAGGCCGTATTTTCCGCCGGCTTCTTTGAATACTTCCCGGTACATAGGGAGACGGGTCTTAACATGCCGCATGAACTTCTGTTCATCGAATTGGGGTAATTCGGTCGATAATCGCTTGGGCACATGTTCGTGCGAAAGTGATTGTCGTTCCCAGGTTTGTGTTTGCCACAGCAAAACAAGCCCGATGGCCAGGATTACAACCGATCCAAAAACCTTCACCAACTGTCTGGCCGCTGTGACGACAGCTTGACGTTCGTACATGAGTGGTAGCCCAATAAAAACGTTGAGTCGATTCAATTGCGGGGGCTGTATTGTACCTGACTACTCAGGGCAGTTTCTACTCTTTTATCGTCCCACATATCTGCATCGGGCACAAGGACCACTCGACCTAATCAAAAAAAATAGGAATGTTCCTCAACGAACATTCATGGAAACGATTTCCTCTGAGGGAAAATTTTTCCAACGCAGGTGCAAATTTTCATCCTTATGTAGATGGAAACGAGAGCGGGATTTGGCCGGTAAAAAGCCTGAACGTGTGGAGGAAACTATTGAAGCATGAACGTTTCATACTCCAATTTCTGAAGTTTCTTGTCCAGAAGATACATGCCAAACATCACGACTACGAGCAAGGAAATGGCAAACCCATACCCATAATAGGGTAAGCCCATGTACAGTGACCAGGCTGACAGTGTCACGTTCGTGACAAGAAATAAGCTAGAAAGTCCCAATGCAATCAACCGTTTATCAAGATAGAAAAACACATTCATGATGCCTAAAAATAACACTTGCAAACCCGCCGCCACGATATCCACGTAGAGTAGCGATTCATACAGTTCAGAAATTTCGAGCCAGCGAAGAATCGGTGGGCCGATTGCCCATATGAGTAACGAGACGACAAACTGAATTTTCATGATTTCAAAGAGTCCCAGCCGGATCGTGCGGACCATTTCATTTTTGGCATGTTGGATATGACCTAATGTCGCCCCTCCCCGGATCGCGTCATAAAATTCCTGGTACCGCTCGACGAAATCGGTTTCCATGCGGACCAGAAAACTGGCCATTCCCGGTAAAATCGATAAATAGGCTAAAAAAATCGGCAAATCATAGATTGGAGAGTTTCGAATCGGTCCAATCACGATCTGACTGGTTTCCGGATAGTACCAAAATAAGAATTTGTCGACCCAGATGGCCAAGTTATACACCAATCCAAGCCAGATCAAGCTCGTATACATCCGTCCTCTTTTCAAAAAGTCCCAGGCTAATAAGGTTTCCGATGCATAATTGCGTACCGTGAGGGCGAGCATGCCCACCAAAATAAAAAATTGCCCTATAAAGAACCCGAATAACAGCCCCTCCAGTCCGAATGACCGGAAGGCCAATGCCGCTCCGACCGTTAGTCCATAGCCCGAGGCATATAACAGCAATACTGCCTTGTATTCCTTCATGCTTGACAAGAAGATCGTCGCGATCCAGATATTTCCTAACACGACAAAACTGCCGATCATGAGCACCTTGTACAAGAGACTCTGTTCTGGAAACAGCCAGATGATCAGTCCCGTGGCTCCGACTCCGCACACGATCGTGACCAGGCAGAGGACCCCGTGAAAGTTGCTTAAGACTAAATCGTCTCGCTTTTCATATAGACGATCGGCGACATATCGTGTGAACGATGTTTGCAAACATCCAGTCAAGATGAGACTCAAAGCGATGAGGTACGTGACCGAGAGTTGAAACTGGATAATCAGCGTTTCCGGCGCCACGACCGATAGGCTCATGACACCAATCACCAGGATGCCGATGATAGAGAGAATCCATGGCCCGGAACTGATCACACCCGCATACGCATAGGCTTTGAGTAGCGACCAGTAACTATCTTTTTTTAAGATCTTGCGGAGCTCAAAGCCAATGCCTGCCATGTTTCGAGGGCCTTTGCGTAAATAGAACGGTAGTGATCGATCATCTGTCTTTGTGTGTAGAAAGATTCGACCCGTGTGATGCCGGCTTTCTGCGCGGCGCGCCAGGCATCCGTATCCGTTAAAAGAGATAACGCCGCTTCGGCTAAGGCGGTCGGATTTGCCATGCTGACGACGGCTCCGGCGCGGCCGGCTTGATCTTTCAAGATGCCTTCCCCTTCGATCAGCTGGCGACAAGCGCCGACATCCGTCGTGACGGCGGGTACGCCAGCCGCAAATCCTTCGAGTACAACTAAGGGAAGGGCTTCACTGATGGAGCTCAGGATCAGTAGGCCGATCTGTGGTAACAGTTCATGAACGTTCTGGAATCCCATAAACCTGACATGTTGAGTGAGTCCCAAGCTTTCCGTGAGATGTTTACAATCCTGGACATAGTCCTTGTCTTCATCCTCAGGACCGGCGATCCAGCCTTGAGCTTCGGGCATACGGTTGACCACCGTTCGCATGGCCCGGATAAATGTCTTGACGTCTTTGATGGGAACCACGCGACCGATGAGACAAAGAATGGGAGGGGGATGTGATGGGCGAGAAGCTCGAAGCGGTTCGAATCGTTCCACCGGAATCCCGTTCGGGATGGTCAGTGTGCGCCGTTCATCCGCACCATCATGAATCTGACGTTGGCGATTCACTTCATACAGGGAAATGATGGGATTGGCTGCGTCGTAGCAGAGCGTCCCCAGAATCTCAAAAAACCGAATCCAGAGCTGTTGAAAATAGCCAAGATGATCGGCGCGTTTTTCAATCAATGACCGGTTATCGCGAAAGGACGTCATTTGAAAGAGATCGATTCGACGTTCCTTTGTATAAATTCCATGTTCAGAGAGGATAAGTGGGCGTCCGGTTCGATGATGCAGTAAGGCTCCAAGAAATCCCGCATAGCCTGTGGAGACCGTATGATAGACTTTGGCTGGTATCAGACTGGCCGCCACCTTCCCTAACATCCAGATCGGTTCATGCATCTTTCGGACTGTCCAGAAAAAATCGACAAAGGATGGGTCGGTGCAATGTCTGCGATAGGTCTGGCACAGGAAATCCCAGGCAGGTTCGCTATACAAAAATTGCTCCTGCAATGCTTCAGGGCATGTGGTCAGCAATGCCAGCATCTGTTGCGTGAGATCGACGGCATGAGGGCATGATTCTGGCGCTCTCATCGCTGTATGAAGTTCATCGATAAAACGGAATACGTGCGTGTCCCCTTCAACCGGTTTGATTGGGGGTTGATCATGATTCGCGTGGACATAATGAGCTTCGAGATGTACCACGTGCTCGGGTAAGACGTAGCGCATGTCGCCATATTCACCCGGATGACCGCCGATGAACACCAGCCCAAACCGGAATTCCGGAAATGCTTGAATGATTTGGTGAACCCAACTCGATACGCCGCCACTCACGTAGGGATAAGTCCCTTCGAGCAGGAGGGCGATGTCGACTTCATCGGCTTGCGGCGAGGTCATCTTCTTATCAATCAAGCACGGATATCCTGGCCAATAAGCGGTCGGTGGAAAACTCTTGCGACATGAACATAGTTAAACCCTTGCCGAGTGGCTGTCGGGATGTGACGAGAGGACCATGGTCTCAGGAGCAGGCGTTGGCATCGAAGTCCAGTATCGTATCACGGGTTTTAATACCGGGACTTCTGACAACCTCTGTCCCCGCTGAAACAGTCCGGACAATTCTGAGAAATCCTTGCGCAAAAAAGCGAGCTCGGCTAAATAGGGAAGCACGCGCGTATCTGGAATACCGTGGTCACGGGCGTTGGTGAATGCCGTGTGCGCTTCCTCACTCCTATGCGCACGAAGTAAAATCTGTCCCTTCAAGGCCCACATGCCTGCATCGGATGGACGTGCGGTTAGGACCACCGTATTGTAATATTCGGCCTTGCCCAGGGCATACAGTAAGATATCGCCTTCAACGACATCTTTGTAGACCAGTTCCCAGTATGCATAGGCCAATTCGCGTGCATGGGTTAGCTTCTCCTGGTTCTCCCTGCACTGTTGATACCATTCTAGTTCGCGGTTGATCCGTTCATTGATCGACTTTTCTTTCTTGTCGAGAATGCCAAACGCCACGAGTCGAACATCATCGGTTTGATCCTGTAAGGCTTGACGTACCGTGGAGCGAATCTGATGCGTCTCAAACCCTTGAAGTTTCCCCAATGCATCTAATCGCGCTTCCGTGCGAAGAGCTGCCGTTTGAAATCGTGAATGAAGATCTCCTCGCCCATATTGACTGAAATCCAAATTGCCCGTTCCGGAAAAATAAGAGTCAGGCAGTTCTTGAATCTGGGCGTGGTCTTTTTTCACGGTGGTGAAATGTGTCAGAAGCACGAGCGCGAGAACGCCAATCGCTCCGAGCATCGGAATAAACAACGACAGGACCGTGAAAAACAGGATGACGACTATTGGATTGCGCCGGTACGTCCGCGGAAGACTGTCCCATCCCAACAGCCCCACGGCGATACTTGTCAGGCCATGGAGAAGGAGCAGTCCTTTCCAATCTCCGTGGTATTGCTCGTGGAAGAGAAGGAGGGGAAGGACGCCGCCTTCAAGCAACACCGCTAAGCACAGAAACATTCTTGCGATCATAATTTCCGACGATCAAATCTTGAACAATGGTGGAAGGATTCGGTTCGTGTAAACTTCGAACACTGACCTGGATCTCTGCCTCCTCAAACCCTTTGCCGAAACGTTCACGCAGGAGCTGTTGAATACGGGCGAGGTAGCCTTCAATCGCCGCATCATCAGAGAAGGGAAGCAGGATACAAAGACGACGAGTTTCTTCATGGCGCATGTCCCAGGCGACATCTAAGCCTCGCGTATGGTGAAGAATATGAAAGACGATTTCTTCCCGCATCGTCGGGCCATTCACGTCAAACACGACGACCCGGCTATCGAGGCCCAGTTCATATTGCAAATGGACTAATCGTGGCAATTCGCGGGCGAACGTGACGGGACAGTCGGGAAATGCTTCAAGGATGGGGCGTGCAAGCACAGCCGTTTGAAACCCGTCGGCGAAGTAATTCAAGAAAATCTTTAACATGCGCAAACTCTCTTCGTGGAGGTTTAAGAAACGCATGCGCTCGACCACCAACCAGCCAACGATCAATCCTGTGCTCGCCATCGCCGGAGCGGCGATCAGGTACTGGGTGTTCAAGACGGAGACCGATCCGTCCATCATGACATGAGAAAATGCTTTGCTGGTTCTGGCATGATGGACTAATGGATCATCGCTGGCGAGCGGTCCCATCGCTCCGACCGTAGCCATCGGTCTGCCTTCGAGGTTCGGTTCGATCGATCGAAAGAGCCCGGCCATTTCCAATTGGAAAAATTGCGTCAACAGTTGGATGAGGCGTTCCGCCGCCGCCACAGGAACTTCCTCGTCGCCTTCCCGTAACATGCCACGCAAACGTTTCAAGGCATCGCGAAGCGTCAAGGGTTGACTGACTAAATGTTCTTCGAGACGATGATGAGAAACCCCGAGTAAATGGTACGCACGGGCAGTTTCCTGTAAACGTTGATCCAGATAATCGTTCCGTTCTTCCATCTGTTTGAGGTACATGTTCCACCGACTCCCGAATTCTCCGCTAATCGCGATAAACAGGACGCCTCCAATGATGTAGACTTTGGGGATGGCAGCATCGGCAAGATGGCCGAGTCGCATTTCAAGAAATAGGGCGCTCAAAATTATGCCTGAAGACAACAAGCCCGCCCACGTTCCATACCGCAGCGCCAAAAGCAGGGTAATGAGCCAAATCCAAGGAAATGCGGTCGTGATGAGAAACGGATCACCCGGCGAGAACCAATGATTGGCTGCCAAGACGACACCGGTTAAGACACAGGTTTCCACCCATTGCCATGGTTTCGGGACGGCTCGTAAATGAAAAGGAAGGCGCATTAGCTCAACGTGACTTCATCAAGAAGACGCTTGATCAGCTTTTGAGCCACGGCACTGACGGCCTCTCGACTCCAACCGGTTTGACCGCCGACAGCGCTCCACACGACTTGATCGGTCTTCAAGTCGATCAATCGCAGGCTGACGCCGACTGCCGGTTCGCCGTCAATGCCGACTTTGTACCGCCATTCATCGACGGTCCCGGTTATCCCATACCGAATGTTTTGTTTCTTGGCCCAAGCGAGGGCCGAGTCATACAGTTGATGATCGGATCCCAGAACCGACGCCCCATCCTGAAGATTCGATGGATACTGCTGAACTTGTTGCAGCCCCCGGCTATGAAGGAGCGCCGAGGTGATCGATTCGGCGCGCCGGCCGGCTTGTGGCGTTTCGGTGTAGTTCAGGATGGGAAGGAGAGCCCATGATGCCTGTTGATCAAGTATAGGACTCTGGGAATGATCGATGGCCGTACAGCTCACCACAAACAGACACGCTAGACTCATCATGAAGCATCCTGTGTTTTTCATCTTGTCACCCTTGTCGTTAAAACCAACGTTGATATTCCAGGTTCATTTGGGTGGTCTTCGCATTCTGCCCAAACCCACCGCGGATATGACTACCGAACAGCACCAATCGGTCTTGTCCCAGTAACCGGGCTGCCATTCCAGCTTCCACGCTATAGCCAAATCCGTTTGTACTGTTATGGTTCGCTCCGAGTAATCCGAACGGCCGGATTCCTTTGGTATACACATCTCGAATGGAATCGCCGAAGCTGAGATTTATGCCCAACTGGGAAAATTCTCTTGGAACGACGAGATCGGATGTCAGAGGTTGGTTGCCAGGGAATATGGGGCGAATGCTCGCGGGAAGAGTGTTGACTCGCCAATATCGCCGGACATTCCCGGTGACTCGTACGGTTACGTCTGGGTATTCTCGTCGAAGGTGATGGCCAAGCGCGCCTTCGACGCCTAGAGCGTGCCCGAGGGCGTCACGGGATTGCGTGAAAAACCATGGCGCATCCAACTGAAGCGACACAAACTGTCGTTTAGAAAAATAATACAGGCCCTGTCCCCTGATGAAATCCTTGACGCCTCCGACTTGCAACGCAATCGAGTCATCAGCTTTGTAATTGCGCCCAAGCGTGAGGATTGATGAAAAATGGTCGTTCCACGCTTGTTCATACATCATTCCTACACCCCAAAAGTTCGATACTGCGCTTCGTTGAAATCCTGTAAGCCGGAGAAACATGGAAGGACGCCGGTATCCAACGGATGCGCCGATTTGACGATCGACATGGGGGACGCCGGAAAACGCCGAGGCGTCAGTACTCGTTTGCCAGGTAACCGAGGCTTCCGGACGAACCTCCATTCTGCCAAGCTGAATGGGAATGGCTGTCTTCCACGCATAACTCGATAGTGGACGACGATCTTCAAACATGATGCGAGAGGTGATTTGATCGACGGCGAATTTGATAGCTTCCTGATATTGAACATGGGCCACGGTATTGTCTGGGTCGCGACTCATGGAGTCGAAGGCCAGGGTTTGTGCGAGTGTCAGACGGTCGAGACGGCTGGCCGCCTCAATGTTGTCAGATCGTGATAATGTCTTGGTGTGGCGGGTGACGATGGCATGGATCGATTCCCAATCGTTGTCCTCGAGCGCGATGGCGAGTTCCGCCCATCCGGGGGCCGTCATACGGCGTGCATAGTTTTTCCAAAGCCACATCTTGGCCGCGTCGAAGGCTTCTTGTGAGAGCAGCCATGACAGGACTAACTCTTTCATGACGGGCGATGTGCGCGACGTGCGATGGATGTCTTCTTGACGAAAAAGTTCAAGAAGCGCGTCACCCGGGTCTTTGACATTCGCGAGCATGGCGTAGGCTTCTCGCATGTGAGGTGCATGTTCTTCCGGTGGAGTCGTGAGCAGGCGTTGACGCACGCCAAGCCATGCATGTTGACGAACCTTCCACGCTAATGCCGTGTAGGATGAGGCTTCCAACGCGCTGGCATAATTGAGGAGCCAGAGGTAATCATGCTGGTTGTGTTTCAGTTGACGGACGAAATAGGGAAGCGCCGGTTTGGGACGATCAAGGACCATGTAGGCAGCCGCCATCGCTCCCCAGAGGCGTGGGTCCTGTTCGGCCATGTCCCGCCAATCGTTGACAGATAATTCCAGCTCCACCCGGTCGTTCTGATCGATAAGGAACCATAAAAAGGCTTCTTTGATCTCACTGGATTCAGGATTGAGCGCTAAGGCTCGTTGATAGGCGTGAAGACCTTCCTCTGGCTGCCCCATTTTAGCCATGACTTCAGCGCGGATGACCCAATACCGTTCGTTCTGAGCGACCAGTTTTTCCTCCCAGGGCAGTAATCCGTTCAAGATCGCTTGAATTTCTTGGTGCTTTTTCTCTTGTAACAACAAATCCAAGGCTTGAAGTAAAAACCTGGGACTATGGGTATTCCTCCATCCCGCCAAGCCGATATCGATCGCTTCAAACGGTCTGCTTTGCCGGGCTAACAGAATCAACCGCTCTTGGCCTGTCGCTGATAATTCCCGGTGAGTCCACAACTGGCGATACGCATCTTCCGCCTGTTGATCTTCTTCCAGCGTCCAGGCCACATGCCCTAATAGTTTCCAAAAGTCCAGATCATTCGGCTGAGCCAGGCTCATGTCCTGTCGCAACACGTCGTAGGCGCCACGCAAGTCACCACGACGGACGAGCAGGTTAGCCTGCTCCATTGCCCACCGGATATTTTTCCCGTACAGGTTTTCCAAGATGCGATAGGACTCGTAAGCCTGATCGTTTTTCCCCATCCGCCGGTACAGGACGGCGATGGCCTCAAGGAGGGGGCGAGCGGGTGATTGTTGGTTGAGGTGAGTGAGATACGCGATGGCCTGCTTTGGTTGTCCCTCTCGTTCAAATGCATCGATTAGCCTATGCCATTCTTCATCAGACAAGGAGCGAATTTTCCCTAGCCCCAACAATGAAAAAATTACCTGCGCGTCATTCCACGCACCGGGGGCTAAACGAAGAATTTGCTCAAACGATGCGATACTTGGGTTTCGCTCGGCCATGAATCGCCATTGTGCAAGTGCGACATCCTGCCGACCAGTCCATTCCGCGACCTGTGCCAACCGTTTTCTCCACGTCAATCGTTGAGGGGCTTGCTGGACAGCCGCCTGCGCGAGAGCAAAGGCATCCTGAAGGTTCTGATTCTCGAGGAAAACGGTATAGGCCAGCGAATAAATTCGATCATCGAATGGACGCAGCGCGGGATGTTGATGGGATGGCTGGCTGTTCGTAAGCCATCGATACTCACGGCGTCCGTATGTTGTCCTCCAACGTTCTGTTCGGGAGTCCATGTGCATATTTGAAGCGGTTGGAGCGAAGATCCATGAATGCGTTGCTTCCTGACTTTTGGGTTCATATCTTGTGGGGATCACATGTCCAGTAGTAGGGACGAATGCAATCCGCAGGAGGTCTTTTACGTATTTTTGAGCAAACGCACCATTCCCAGCCGCTCGACCAAGCGCGATTAAAAACAACAATATTTCTTCATCCTGGTTCACGTCTTCCAGATGCGTTTGAGCTTGCTGAATGGCCTCTGCCAAAAAATTTCCCGCTTGCAGGACTTTAAGTGCTGCCATGTAATAGGCTTTTTTCTCTTGCTGGGTTTGTGCATAACGCAGTGCGGAAAAATACAAGGATGCAGCCTGTTTATAGGCACTTCGTTCCAATGCCAGTCCGGCTGCCTTAGCAAACCACGCCGACGATTGAGGCTCAGATTGCGTCCCCAGCCGTTCATACAGCATTTGCGCAAGCTCAGGCTCTCCGATTAATTGCGCCGACTGCGCAAGTTGAGTCAGGACTTTTGTCTGGAGTGAATGCCCGGAAGAGATCATCACGTGAATCTGGTCCCGAAGTTGTCCCATACCATTCTGGCGTTGGAGAGATCCTTCCGGAAGCGCCAGAGTTCGAATCTTTTGCAGGCGTAGTGCAAGCAATCGTGCCTTGAGCCATACATCATCCTGAGTACTGTCCAAAAGTTGCGTCAATGTTGTCTGCGCCTGAGTGATCTGTCCGACTTCCAAATAATGATGCGCAAGAAGCAAACGAAGATCGGCATCATCCGGCCTGGCCCGAAGTAGGTTCTCCAAAAAAAACGTGCTCACAGTAGAAGCCTGGTTTGCCTGGGCGACCTGATTGAAAATCCGTTGCTTCGGGAATAACGTCATGAGGACGAAGACGATTCCAACAGCGAATAACAAGATAGACCATAGTGAAAACAACCGTTCCTTGGATTGGCGATCCGATTGCCTAAGAACATGTAAGGCTGATGGGTTTTTCACGTCGTTGTTCAACAAAAAGGTTGAATACTTTCCCTTCTTGTCGGTTTTTTACGCGTGTTCCCTTAGTCAATACCTGACAATGTTTGGTATTCCCGAGTGAGACCACCAGGGGGAGATAGGACTTGATCGTGAGGTGAATGCTTTCATTGGTTCTCGCCCATGCCAATATTTCCCCATTGGTTTCGCGAAGATATGGTAGCGCAGCTGGCTTGGGGCTGAATTGAATAATGCTCTCATTCGGATCGTTGAGATGAATATATCGATGAGATTCATGATCAGAATATCCAGTTACTCCTACGCTTTTTGACAGGTCCGGGTATCCGGCGGATATGGGCACGCGTAGCTCGCGCAACTGCTGTGCTCCTCGAATGTTCCAAGTCTCACCGGCCTTTGCGACGACGACACGGTTGAAATCATGGATTCGTTGGATATAGTCGGACGCGTAAATGGGATTAATCTTTTGAGACAACGCCCAACGATAGACACGGTGCAAGGCGTTGAGTGAAGCCTTTTTACTCCCTGAATAGGTGTGAAAATAGATGTTAATGGGTTTCAATCTCCTGGGGCGGTCGGTGAGTTCAAAGGTTTCGATCACGCGTTCAAAACCGTAGAAAGGCCCCGTCCATCTATGGGTATACAAATTTTCATTCTGATTCGGAGCATAGATCTGAAAATGCTCCCCTTTCTTGATTCCGAATGCGGTGACCGCGGTGAGTGACTTATTCTCCTTCGTCATGATCGTGTCCCCGCCATTCATATTGCCAACCTGCATCTCGTAAGTGAGGCCTACGGCTTCTTCGTCCGGGTCACAATCCCCGGTCCATAAAAACACCTGAACACGTTTGTTTGGGGGGGCCAGATGGGCATTGATGTACTCGATAGACCCTTGAATTTCACGACTCAAACTTTCCGGTCCGTACACGTAGTTCGGAATGTTGAGATTGTAATCTCCCGGTCGGTTTGGCCCGGATATCACAAATTCCCTCCAATTCAGAGGGTGAGAATATGAATGGCTGGCTATTTCCACATGATCCAAGGCAAACATCGCCCGGACCGTCTTTTCAAACCGTTTGCTGATGTTTGGATAGAGACCGGTCGATCCGACTTCGCCTTCGATCACTGAAACCGTCGTCGGAATACGATACTTCTGCAATATTTCCCGGTAGAGCACTTCTCCGGCATAGAAGTTTCCCGGAAATTCCGCGAGGCTAGGAAATCCATCGCCATCGATGTGAGTCAATAATATCCGGCGACCGTTATGCGTGGTGGTGTCGGGTACGGGCATTGACGGCAAGCGTAACGTGTCTTGCAGAAACTGTATGGGATCAAAGACCCAGCGAGAATGCTCGAGGCCTGGAAGTTGAATCACGGTATAGGGGGACAGAGCATATCCACCCCATGGCGTGATGGAGATGACGTCTTGCTGTTGCCCGCTTTCGGTTTCCACTTGAAGGATTGTCATTCCTTCTTTGGTCGTGATCGGGACAAACTCTCGTCGCTTCGGTATCGGTTGAATCTCGTACCCGATGCGTGGATCTTTGATCGAAAATCGTACGTTCCCCGTCGGCTGCCGTGTCGTTCCGAGCTGAAGTTGAAATGCTGAAAGGAATCGCTCCTCCAGAGGAAGGCCAAATGAATCAAACATCACGATTGGAAGACCCTGCTCTTTCTGACGCAACAGCCAGTGATAGAGTCTTTGGCTCCATGGATGTCGGTCTCCTGAAACCCACAGGACAATCCCTGCGTATCGACCGATGAGTGGCGAATCGGGTAAGGACGATCGTACGTCTCGATGTTCTGGGATATATCCCAGATGGTTTAACGGAAAATCCAGAAACCGGTGAAGGTCGCTGTGCTCCGGATCGGGATCGTGCGCGCCATCGAACAAGGTCAGGACTTTTCTTGGCATGACCTCCAGGGCTCCGATACCCATCATGTCCAGTTGAGGCGTACTCACCCAAGGGATAATCCCAAGATGTTGAATGTGTCGGGCAACGTTTCTGGCGGCCTGCCGCTGATGCGGCGGGAGATAATCGATGGCGATGACTGGCAGTTGATAGGTTCGTTGAACGTTCAGCAATTGCTCGAGCAACCATTGACGATCTACTTCTGAGACTTCAATGTACCGGGCGCGACCCTGATCCCAGCCACGAAACAATGATTCAGCGGCCACGGCGAATGTGTGTTCGGCCACGGTAGGTAGAATTTCAAACCCTCGATTGAGAATGAGTTTGACTTCTGGATACCTGCCTTTGATCGATTGAATGACCTTGGCAAGACCATGTTCCTGTTGCGCTTTCTGTTCAGGCGTGTGTGCGACGAGATGATACGAATCAAGGGTGTCCAGAAAAAATCCTCGGTACCCTTGTTTCCACAGAGGCCCGATAATCCGATCTGCCGCAAACGAGGCCCATTCGTTTTGTCGTTGATCGATAATCGAAGAATCCCACTGTGTATTGCTTCCTAACACCCAACTGTCCGGGATTTCCCGGGCGTAGCTGCGTGAAGGCGTAAATTCCCCCAAACTGACGTAGGCAAACAATTCGCTGTTTGATGATCGATAGGCTTGCGGGTCATACCCATGATCAGGTTCTACCACCACGACATCGAAGGCCTTCAACTCATCGAGGGGGGCATGATTTCCGTAATAGAAGGCGACGCTTGGATCAGCCCCCAGAGCCAAATGATTGGGAAGACTCAGCAGGCCAAGCAGGCACAAGACATGACCCAATGTACGAGCGTATGAACGGATTCCCATGATTCGTTATTCAGCTGAATTCACGTGATCCCAGAGGAGTCTCAGTCCTGTCTCAAACGGGGTTGCACACGGCATTTTTAATGTCAGAGCTAACTTCTCGACATGGGATGCAGAATGTGGGATATCTCCGGACTTCGCATCTTGATAAACAACCGGGACTTCATAGCCAATAACGTTGAACAGCGCTTGAATCATTTCAAGGAGGCTTCGACTCGTCCCTGTGGCGACATGACAAACTCCCGTTGTTTCTGCCTGGAGAGCCTGGACATTGCACTGAGCGACATCTTTCACGAATACGAAATCACGAGTCTGTTTCCCGTCTCCAAACACGGTGAGGGCACGTCGGTGTCGCATGTTGTCCATAAATTTGCTGATGACACCGGCATAGGGAGACCGGGGATCCTGACGAGGTCCATACACATTGAAATATCGAAGCCCAAGCGTTGAGCGACCAAACAGCGCATGAAAAAGTCCGGCATATTGATCATTAACACTCTTTTCAAGGCCATAGGGAGAAATCGGCGCGACTGGATCGTCTTCGGAGAGTGGCAGACGATGAGGATGTCCGTATACGGCGGCGCTCGAGGCATAGACGATTCGGTGAATTCCTTGTGCTTTCGCGGCTTGCAACAGGTTGACGAAACCCTGAATATTGATCCCGCAAGATTTGGTCGGATCATTGATGGAATCCTGCACCGAAACTTGAGCGGCCAAGTGCAAGATATGGGTGATATCGGACAACGCATTTTCAATGTCGGCCAAGTTCTGTATGTCTCCGTGACAAACCTCCAGCGACGAGTTGCTAGGCAAATTTTTCCGGGTTCCGGTTGAAAAATTGTCCAAAACTCGCACTGAGGCTCCAGCATTCAATAAGGCTTCAACCGAGTGCGAACCGATAAACCCCGCCCCTCCTGTCACGAGAACATGCATCTGGCATTTGCCCTCCTACGCGTGATCTCGCAATTGGGGTGCCAAATGTTCGTGCGTTTCTGGTCATTTCACGCGATCGTGCACAATCGGATGATTTGAGTGTTCCGATTGACGCCGCGCCGGTCAGTTGTTCATGAGAAAGCCGTTTCTCTATAATGGGCTACGAGTACTAACGATCCCGATACGCATTATTTATCTCCTATTGAATGAAGGGAATGAGCGTCATGGAAATGTATACGCGAGAAGAAAACGAAACCACAGTTCAAGATGATCCGAAAGCCAAAGACCTGCTTCGTGGAGCGTTTAATAAGACCGCGCGATGGCAACCTGATTTTTCGGGCTTCGAGGCTGATTTACGTATCAATGTCGATGGAGTCGAGACCAAAGGGGTTGTGACCGTGAAAGGGCCCAAAGACGTCACGGTCAATATTGATGATGAAGAACTGAAGAAATGGGCTGAAAATCAGATCGGGATGATTGCCGTCCATCGCGGCCCCCGTAACTTTGAGGAATCCGACGGGAAATACGCGCTCACGCTGGATGGGGATGATCATCATCCTTTGGGGCAACGGGTGACCATTCATGGAGATGGGATGGGGTCGTGGTACCGGGTCAAAGATAATCGCATCACGCAGATCAATCGCAAAATGCCCTATGTCGCGTTTACGATCAATGTGGAAGACAGTGCCATCACAGAAGATCAGAAGTATCTGACGACTCGGTATACGGTCTACTATTTTTCTCCGAAGGATGGTTCCTTGAAGAATGTCGAGAGCTTTTCGGATACTCATGTGCGCGTGGGAGCCTCTGATCTTCCCGCCACACGGCGCATTATTTCGTATGAAAATAATGCCATCGTGACGAAGACGTTAACGTTCGAAAATCACCACATGCTGTGATCGTTTTTTGAGGAGTGGGAGTGTAGAGTCTCGATACCGCTCCCACTTCTCATGCTTGCGTTCCCCTGCTTTCCATGGACCTTCGCACACAGTTTCCCCGTAGTCTCAGAGACCGATTAGGGCCCTATGTCCATCTGGGTCGAATGATCGATAAATGCCGGGCTCACGTGATAGGCGTGTTAGGTGAGTATCGTTATCCTTGTCCTCTCGATGCCTTTCTGCTCGAGTTCATAGGCATCAATGCAGAAGATTTTCTTCACGCCGTTCGAGAACGAACAGATCAAGAAGTTCTCCAGTGGGTTCAGACTCACGGAACGAAACGATCAGAGCCTGAAATCCATGAATGGAATACCAGGATGCTCAATCGAGGCCCCGATACTCCAGAAAAATGGGACTATTTTCTCGAAATTCGGAACGCGGTGGATTCGACGCGTCAAGACGTCGTCACCTGGGCGGATCTTCTGGATTTAGAGGAAGGACGAACCGTTTCTCTCCGTAGCGAACGTGGAAATTAACGAACACGCGATACTTCTCCATGTCCAATTGCAATGGTTCTAGTGCCCCTTTCTGTAAACGCCGGTCCGGTTTTTTGATTGTTATCCTATCTCTCGTGATTTGGATATGCTTTGCGTTCGAAAGGCATTCGCTACTCTTGGCGGAAACATCTTCCCTGCCGTCATCGAATGACCTGTATTTTTCCGGGAACGATTCGACAACCACGCAGATGTTTACCTTAAAAGATGGGTGGGAGGTCAGGTGGGAGACCGACTCTCCTTCATTTCAGCTATCGGCCTATGGCGTCGCGGACTTGTATGAAGGAAACCTGAGTCAAACAGAACAGGTTCTTCGATCGTTTGAAATGTATGAACCGATCATTCTGGCGAACTCAGCGGACTCTTCCGGGACGGCGTTTCATCCTTTAGGGGGGACATTTTATCTGAAAATCATCGCGTCCGGCCCCTGGACTATCCACCTCAAACAGGTCAAGCGCACCAAAGATTACCTCGATGTTCCCTATACCGGCGCGCCTTGACATGAACGACTAAACATTCTGTCTGTATCTTCTTCTATACGATGAGTGCTCCTCGAAACTTCTGGGCCGTGTCGATGTTACTCGCCCTCTGTGTGCTGTCGTTTGGTTGTCACGTTCAGAGAACCTCAAAAGACGCACCATCTGTTCATCCACCATCGGCAATTATTTTCATCCCAGGATACTATGGTACGAAGTTGGCTCGTGATTCGGATGATTCCGTTGTGTGGGTGTCAGCCAGTGAATTGCTCTTCGGTCAACAACCATTAACGCTCCCTGTTGACGATCTGAAACTCACCGACACTATCAACTTACATGCGACCGAGGTGCTCGAAACCGTTCCGGTCATTCCCCTCCTGTATGAAGTCGATGTCTACCGGTCGATCCTGGACCGGCTACGCGGCATCGAGGATCTGCCTGGCTCAGTGATCCCGTTGGCGTATGACTGGCGGAAAGATTTGATGGATGCCGTGCGGAGCCTCGATGCGCTCATCCTTCAACTGCAAGCCCAGGGCACGAAAAAAATCTCGGTCGTGGCGCATAGCCTGGGGGGGCTGATCCTGAGCTATTATCTTCGATACGGAAATCAGGATCCAAATACCGCAATCGAGACCTGGGAAGGAGCGCAAAGAGTTTCTTCTGCCGTGATGATCGGCGTGCCGTTTCAAGGCGTGATGAATTCGTTTCGCAACATGAATTATGGGGTGACCGCGAAGCTAAATACTTCCCTTCTGACTGCTGAAGCCTATTCTTCCTTCCCTTCGAGTTACTTTACCTTACCGATTCTAAAGGGAGACCGTTTGCTCACCACTGACCTCAACAGACTCCCTCACATGATCAGGGTTTCCTCAAACTGGAAAGCCTACGGATGGGGATTGCTGAATCACCAAAAGAATCTTCCGCCAACCGTTATCGAACATCGGGCAGAATACATGACCCATTGGCTCGATCGTTCACGGCGGTTTTTGGAACTGCTCAACGTCCCCAAGTCTGGTTCGAGTCCTTCCTCCCCTCCTCTCCTGTACATGTACGGCCAGGGTTTCCGTACCTTGGATCATGGAGTCTTAATAGAGAAGGACACGGAAGACTGTCTGTGTTTGTACTTTGACAATGATAAGCAGGCCCAGGTCATTCCATCCATCGATCCCGATCGGCTGTATGAAGATGGCGATGAAACAGTCACGGTTCGCTCCGCAGCCCTTCCAGACGCTTTTCGAGGGGTGTTTCATACGACCATGTCCGCCTATCATGTAAGCCATACCGAGCTGGTTAAGAATGACGAAATCCTAGAAGCTCTTACCTCATTTCTCCGTGCTCCTCTATGAGCCAAACAGAATGTCAAAGCCTGTGCATAGGCCTTTTGGCTTAAGGATTCATCCCTGAGGTTTCTGATAAGGTCTGTTCCCTATGGAAATTGGTATCGTGGGACTTCCCAATGTGGGCAAGTCCACCATTTTTAATGCATTAACGTCCGGCACGGCGGCAGCCTCGAACTATCCCTTTACGACGATCGAACCCAATGTCGGCGTCGTTGGAGTTCCAGATGCTCGCCTTGCTCGTCTTACGGAAATTTTTCAACCCCAAAAGACCATTCCGGCGTCCTGCCGGTTTGTCGACATCGCGGGGCTGGTCAAGGGCGCAGCGCAGGGTGAAGGTTTAGGGAATAAGTTTCTGGCGAACATTCGCGAGGTCGATGCCATTCTGCATATGGTTCGGCTCTTTGAAGATTCCGAAGTCGTGCACACGATGGGAGGAGTCGACCCTCAACGCGACATTGAAATCATCGAAACAGAACTCATGCTGGCCGACTTGGATAGTCTCACGCGTCAGTATGACAAAGTGTCAGGAAAGGCACGCGCGGGGGATAAGGCATCGAAAGAAACGCTCGAAATTCTGGATACGCTCAAGAGCGGACTCGAAGCGGGCCGGCCCGCGCGAGCATTAGGCCTGGCTCCTGAGATCCTCAAACCCTATTTTCTGTTAACAGCACAACCGATGCTCTACGTCGGGAATACGGATGAATCGCCTGACGCATCCGTGATTTCAGACTTCCAGGCTTTTACCGAAAATCGCGGTTCCAAATCGGTCGTGCTCTGTGGGAAATTAGAGAGCGAGATCGCTGAATTATCTGGTGAAGATCGGGCCTTATTCATGAAAGATCTTGGGATGGAATGCAGCGGGCTCGAAAAAGTCATCGTGGCCGCCTACGCGACGTTGGGATTGACTTCCTACTTTACCGGCGGTCCCTCGGAGGTACGGGCCTGGACCATCCCGATAGGCACAAAAGCCCCACAAGCTGCCGGGGTCATTCATTCTGATTTTGAAAGGGGCTTCATTAAGGCGGATATCTATGCCTTTTCAGACATCGATCTGCATGGATCTGAGACCGCTTTACGCGAACGAGGACTTATTCGTTCAGAGGGAAAGGAGTATGAAGTCAAGGACGGAGACGTCTGTCATTTCAAATTCAACGTGTAGTTGAACTTCCGATCCCATTCTTTCTCCCCATTCTTTCAAAGATCATCGTTTGGAACTTATTTGGATTCGCTATAGTTGCCAGGGTTCTCCAGGCCACGACGAGCCCGGCGTTCCAGTTCTTCTGCATCATCTATTCGATTGAGATGACGGAGAAGATTGGCATATTGCATTCGAATCGTTTGTGTCTGATGATGAGCCGGAGCCAGTTCAGCTTCTCCGATTGCTAACGCGCGTTCATAATATCCTTCTGCCCGCCCATATTCTCCTTGCGCCTGGCTCACATGGGCGAGGTCCAGGAGCCCGGGAATAAGGTGTGGATGCGAATTTCCTAAAATGTGCTGAATGATGAATACACTGCGCTGGTAGAGGCGTTCGGCTTGGTCAAAATTCCGCTGCTCTCGGTGAAGAATCGCGAGATTTTTCAGCCCAGGGAGTAAGTCGGGGTGATTCGGGCCCTGAATGCGCTCGACGACCGTGAGCGATTGCTGATAATACAGCTCGGCTTCGTCGTACCGTCCCAGCGCTTCATGAGCGGCTGCCACATTGTTGAGCGTCATCGCTTGACGTGAGTTGGGTTGCTCTTCTTCGGGGATGGTCAGTAACGCTTCTTTGAATAATTGAATAGCCTGCTCGTATTGCTGCGCTTTGTAGGCTTGTAAGCCACTCGTGTTTTTGATTTCCCATTCATCGTGCGTGTTCCCGAGTACATGTTGATGGTCGATGACTGTCAACATGACTATCATGAGAAGAGCGAGTGTCTTGATCACACAACGCATAGCGCTCTTTCGGTTCGGATGTGTAAAGCCAGATAATTTACGATACTAAAAGACGTTAGGTAGGGGCAAATGAGGAAAACAGCGAGGTTATTGCGAATCCAAATGAGTTCCAATTAATGAATACGGCACACTCCGCGTGGTACGACGTTGACACAAGCAGAAGGTGATACCCGCTTGAATGTCCTGACCCACAGGGATGTTTCTTTCGCGTCTTGAAGCGCACAGGCGTACAAGGAAGCGCGGTATGGTTTTGGTATCACTGAAACGGCTATGCGATCATGATTCCAATGCTGAAATTTTCATATACCATTTCCAGGCTGCCACGCCGAGGAAAGATCCGACGGCATCAGCGACGAGGTCCCACACATCGGCATGTCGAAGGGGGACGAACGCCTGATGAATTTCATCCGTGACCCCAAACAGTACAGCCGTCACGATCGCCAACACCGGCGCATACATCGCCAGTCTTTCGACGAATGTCCCAAGATAGGCGCGATAGCACAGCATCGCCAGAATCGCGTATTCAATGGCATGAATGATTTTATCATCGTACCCATAAAAAAGAGACGGGATTTTCATGCCTGTGGATGATAGTGATGACAGGAAGACGATCAGGCCGGCATAGAGTACTACCGGCATCCAGTATGTCATGATCCGAGTCATGGGTAGCTGCTGGCTCAAAAAAGATGGCCGACCGACACTCCTCTCAACTACAGGGAGCATCGTGTTGAATTTGGTTTTGTGCTTTTTTACTCGGCTCAACACCAGTCCTCCTTAACGGTCACTCGCATTCCAAATCATGGAGTTATTATCAGATAATTCCTCATCCGTCTCACTTGACTCAAAGAAGTGGATTGGCTAGTTTCATGTACGTAGCATGCAATCGGTTTCACATTCAAGAAGTGCTCTTTAGAACGGCTCTCCTGAGTCAAAATTCTGTTCAGACCTATGCCGCCCAAACTGAATCCAGGGGTTTGTTTAGATGAGCTAGCGCAATTCGTGCACGGTCGCGTCCAGGGCTCTGGAGAAACCCTGCTTACGGGTGTGGCGAGTCTCGAGCAGGCGCAAGTGGGCGACTTGGCGTTTGTGACAAGTCCGAATCTGTCTTCGCTGGCTCGGCGCTCGCACGCCTCAGCGTTCGTGATTGCTCAGCCATTAGCGGATGAATCCCGGCCTCAACTCATCACCCCCAATCCCCTTTACGCCTTTGCCTGTCTCACGGAGCGTTACTTCCTCACGCGATCGTCCCGGCAAGGCATATCCGAGCACGTGTGCAAGGGCATGGACGTTCATATCGGACCGGAAACATTCATCGGTTCGTTCGTGACTCTCGGTGACCGTGTTCGCGTGGGAGCGCGAGTTACCGTCTATCCTGGTGTGTATATAGGAGATGATGTCGTGATCGGTGACGACTCGATTCTATATCCCAATGTGATCGTCTTGGAAGGATGTTATCTTGGAGCTCGAGTGATCGTTCATGGGAACACCGTGATTGGAAGTGATGGATTTGGCTATGTTCAACATGAAGGACAACACAAGAAAATTCCACAACTGGGAAGTGTTCATATTGAAGATGACGTCGAGCTTGGCGCGAATGTGACGATTGATCGCGCGACATTTGGCGTGACGACGATTAAGCGCGGCACCAAAGTCGATAACCAAGTCCAAATCGCCCACAATGTTCACATTGGGGAACATTGTATTATCGTCGCGCAAGCCGGGATAGCTGGTAGCACGACACTCAATGATCATGTCATGGTTGGGGGACAAGCGGGCATTGTTGATCACCTCACGATCGGTGAGAGAGCCAAGATCGCCGCAGGCACGGGGGTCACGAAGAATATCGAGCCTGGTCAAGCCATCGGTGGTCACATGGGATTCGACTACCGGTCATGGCTCAAATCAGAATCGATATACCAGAGGCTTCCAGAGTTACGAAAAGAAATTCAACGATTGAGCGACCGGCTGACGGCGATCGAGAAGAAAGCCTAACGTTCTAGACAATCGTTGCTGTCTGCCATTGTTAGCAGTCCGGTGCGGTCAAGCAGGTTCTCCTACTCAACCTGTCGGCGTTGGCCTTTCGACGAAATAACTTTCCATTATGCTTTCTGCTTTTTCCCTTTTTTCGCCGGCGGCAGGATAATCCCTTTCCAAAAAAACATCTTGGCCCAGAAGTATCCTGCCCATGGTAGGGCAAACGCGGGAACGGGATGAATGTAGCCAGCGAAAATGGTCACGATAGAAAGACCGATAAAGAGCGTGATCCCCAGGAGATACCAGAGCGGAACGAGCCCCCTTCCTCGATGCTCAACGGGAGACTCCGCCGCAGCCTTCCGGGCCTTTTGCACGGAGCGTTGCGTCGCGGTCCTCATTCGACTGGCAAAAAATGATGGGAATTCCCGTAAGAGAAATTGATGATATTTAGTTTGGGCGAGTCCGACTAAGACGCCAATGATCAGAAGTGCTGAACTTGAGGTGAAGGTTTCCCATGAGTACGTGTCATTCCAGAGTTGAACAAGGAGACCAACCACTCCGATCACCATCGTGATCAAGCCGGTCATCCCAGCAGGAAACAGGATATGTGTACGCACATAATCATGAGCCTTTTCGACTTCCCCTTCGACCTTACGAGCTGTGATAACTTTCGCCATATCGGTTTATCTTTGAATTAATAATGACAAACGAAACAACCGGAGCTGTCTAGCCACCCTATCATAATAAGCCGTCACTCAAACTTCCAGCCTTTCGTCAGTCTAAGGCTGAACCATTTACGTTGGAACGAATGCAGATCGTTTGCGTGCCTTTCAGACGGATTAGTGACGGGTCCTGACTGACGTGTCACGAACGTTCGTCATGTAAATGGTCATATGAGGATGATGGATCGGTGTCCGATGTGTCCTGCTCCATCGACTCATCATCGTCTTGCTGGACTCGATACCGTTCACGTAGCCAACCTTCAAGATCCAGGAGCCGGCATCGCTCAGAGCAAAACGGACGAAAGCGGTTTCCTTCCCACCGTATGGGTTGTTGACAGATCGGACAGTTCATCGATTTATCATCCGTGTCTCGTGAATCGTCGCTGGAAGAGAACCGAGAATAGGATACTGCTCCCCTTCAAGGACAACATATGCAGCCCCTTACACGTAAAACTGGGCTTCGTAAAGGCTTGAATACGGTCCTCCTTTTTCCATGAGTTCATGATGCGATCCTTCCTCAACGATTTTGCCATGATGCAAGACGACGATACGATCGACTTGGTGTAACGTGGATAAGCGATGGGCGATCACGATCGTCGTTCGGCCTTTCATGAGGTTCATGAGCGCTTCTCTGATTTTTACCTCTGTTTCAGTGTCGATGTTGGATGTGGCTTCGTCAAAAATCACCAGAGGTGGATTTTTTAATAGGACTCGCGCGATCGAGACTCGTTGCTTCTGGCCGACGGAAAGTTTGACTCCTCGTTCACCGATCCATGTCTCATATCCGTCAGGGAGCTCCATGATAAATTCATGGGCATGCGATGCTTTGGCCGCGGCCTCGACTTCGGCTTGAGAGGCTTCGAGATTGCCATAGGCAATATTTTCTCGAACGGTCCCATTGAATAAAAACGGCTCTTGTTGGACCAATCCGATTTGGTTTCGCAGGTATTGTACCGGCAAATCTCGAAGATCATACCCATCAATGCGAATTTCTCCCTTGTTGACGTCATACAATCGAAAGAGCAGTTTTATGATCGTGGATTTCCCGGCGCCGCTGTGACCGACGAGGGCAACCTGCTCTCCCGCCGCGATGCTCATTGAGATATCCTTCAAGATCGGCACATCGTCCCGGTAGGCGAATGAAACATCACGAAAGGCAACCGCACCTGCCAAATGAGGAACTGATGGGTGCACACGTGGCCGATCAAGGACATCCGGCTTGAAGTCTAATACTTCGAAGACCCGTTCACCTGCGGCGAGCGCATGTTGGAGCAGATGATTCACAGAATGGATTTGATTGACTGGAGTATAAAATAACACCAGATAGGACAAAAACATCACCAGTTCACCCAACGTCAAGTTGCCTTCCATCACCTGACCGGAGCCATACCAGAGTGTGACAACCGTCCCTAAACTTCCTATGAAAATCATGCTCGGAGAGTATACCGACCAGAGGTACATCGCTTTTAGATTCGATTGACTATAGGCGTGACTTCGTGTCGAGAACCGGTGCTTTTCATAGTCATGCCTGTTGAACCCCATGGTTTCGCGAATGCCCGACAACGCATCTTGTAGATACGCGTTGAGATCGGCGGCGTCTTGACGAATATCGTGATAATACCGATGGACACGCGTAGTAAACTTCGCGCCGGCAAAGATCAAAATCGGGATCGGCAAGAGAACGAGCAAGGCGAGTTTCCAATTCAACGTAAATAGGATGACCGTGATTCCGATCAAGGTGAGCGAGGCCGTCAAGATGCCTTCGAGACCATCGATAAAAATGCGTTCGACATGTTCAGTATCGTTTGTGACGCGGGACATGATTTCTCCGGTTGACCGATTTTCAAAGTAATTCAACGAAAGCCGTTGTAAGGCTGCAAACACTTGCCCACGCAACTCCAAAACGACGCGTTGCTCAAGCGTATTGTTGAACCGGATCCGAAGAGCGTTAAAGAGATTTTTCGACGCATAGGCGAGCAGAAGAGCGAGCAGTATCAACGGGAGTCGAGAAAGGTCATGTTGAGGGATGACCTCGTCGATCACGATCTTAATCAGCCACGGAGGCAACAGATCGAGCCCTGTGGCGAGAGCTGCACAGAGGAATGTGATGATGACGAGTGAGCGATGGGGCGCAAGGTAGGCAACGATACGAACGAGGGATTTCACGAAGGGGTATGGGCTTTTCTTACTTGAAACGATCCAATAATGGTGCAGTCTGCAGCCCACCTCGAACGAGGTGAACATGCAAACATTAAATCACGGTGGCAGGTTCTTCTTGCCAATAGGTATCGAATTCTTGTAATTGCGTCAACGTGGACATGTCGGTCATGCGATCGATAAACAACTTTCCGATGAGATGATCCATTTCATGCTGGATGCACACGGCATACAACCCATGAGCCTCCCAATCTTGTGGCGTTCCATGTTGATCAAGGGCTTGTACGCGAATCATGGACGGGCGTGTCACCTGCCCCCTCAGGTTGTCTATACTCAGACACCCCTCCCACATCTCGGTTTGCGTCGGACCATAGAACAGAATTCGTGGGTTGATGAGGACTGTTCGGGGAAATCCATTTTCTCCTCGACACTCCATGACCACAACTTGTTCTGAGCGAGAGACCTGCGGGGCCGCTAATCCAATGCCTTCATTCTGCACCATGGTTTCAAACATGTCGTCGATGAATTCTTGAAACGCACGAGTAGTGATTCGGTCTGGATCTACAGGTTCCGCAATTTTGCGTAAGATCGGGTTCCCTACTTTTGCGATCGGTAATAAGGCCATCTTCGTCTCCTTGATATTGTATGCAGCGTCACGGATAGTAGCCTGTGATCGTTCCGCGACGATAGTACGGCTGTCTTGAAGTTGTCCTAACTTGAGGGCGTAGGAGATTGCTGCGGTTGAGGATTGGCCGGCGGTCCAAATCGGCTTTCATTTTCTTTAAGCCAGGTCCGCCATTCTTGGCTCCACTCTTTTCGATCTTTTAATGTGGACGCTTCCCAATTATGCCGGCGGGAACCGGAGAACCCCGTCAGTCGCCAGAACGATTCCCGTGCCGTGACGGAGACAAATTCCTCTGGATCTGCGATGATTCCGATGAGAATCGGCAGAATCTCTTTTTGCCTGACACTTCTTGCTTCAAATGCAGCCGTTAGCCGTACTGTCGAATTCTCGTCTTTGGCCATTTCTTTGATCGCAGGGAGCACTTTGGTGGAATCCAATCGCGTGGCGACACGAAGGGCATGCGATCTGACACGAGAAATTTCATTTGGGTCCTTTGCCACATTCAGGAGCTCGGAAACAGACGAAGGGTCCTTGATCATCGAAAGGGTCTCGATCGCATTATAACGAATCCGTGCGCCTGGCATCGTTAAAGCCTTCACGACAAACGGGACCGAATGTTTGCCATAATGGACGAATTCGCCCATGGCCCAAAGCTCTTGACGGCCTTCGAGTAGAGGCACCAGTGATTCCAATCGATCGCGATCCTGCTGAGTGAGCGTTTCAGGAGCAGGTGTGGCTTTCTGGATATCAGGAAATTCGGCCTGGGGGGGCGGTTCATAATTTTGGACCAAAACGACTTTTGCCGTCAGTTCGGCACTTGCCATCGGCCAACCGACTACATACAGTCCTACTGCGAGGAAAATCGTGAGAACCCGCCAGTTTTTCATCATCATCCTTGTCTGCATAGCTGATCTCCGCTCTGTCCTTGAAGGCTAATCATGAGTTCCAGTACTTTATTCAGTCTAGTCGGTTAGAGCTAAATGGGTCAAGATTCTATCTATTTATGGAGATTCGTCATACGACCCAGTGTGAGAGAAATATCATGACGATGCGGGGTTGGATGGTAAGATCGAAGGCTAACAGACGAGTTATTGAAAAAATGCCATAGCTGGAAGAGAGTCGGGAAAGAGCTGGGCCCCGCCTCTCGACCGACCAGCTATCTGGTACTTAGTCGAACGAGTGATTGGAGGACGGCATCTTGTACTCGCGCCGAGGGATCGTGAAGAGCGGTGCTCAAGGCTTCCAAGGCCTCACGTTCATCTGCGACTCTTGTCAGGGTTTCCCCCAGGGTCGACGCTGCGGCCTCACGTGCTTCAGGGGCACGGTGTGCCAGCAGGTTTTCAATGCTTCCTCGGACTGAATGCGTGAACGGGTGCCTATTCATTTTGGTACCTCATGATTGATCGATGACCATCGGCTCGTCTGTTTTTCGGCAATTTGTACCATTCTCTTTACATAAGCACCTGTATCTTATTTAATGGTGTGAATGAAATAGAAAATCCTCATACAATTTATTTTGTGAACAGGGTATGATGATCTCATGTTACGTAGTTTACCCGTTCTTGAAAGCATGCACTTCTCTGGAAGACCGTTCCGGTAGCCGGAGTATAGGTTTTTCATTATAATTCAGTATGTTCCTAAGTCTTACTATAGTGTTTGTACCTTAAGGTATACTCATTGCATGGGATTCCCGTGTCTCTTGTACGGAATGCGTACCATCTTATTCTACAGCCTTAGTGACAGGTATAACCTCCATCTGGGGCCTGCGTCCCTTCACCACACTTACTAGTGATCTGAAATCTCTTAATGATGGCGCGAAAGCCAAAGCCCAGGTATTGAGCTGGCCGAATGAGGAATCAACCCTCGTGAGCTAACTCGTCTTTCTGTCCCCTGACACCTCATGGTCGTGTCATTACAAGAAAATCCACCCATGAAAGGAATATTGCTGTCTGATGGTCGCACTTATTTTATTCATTGCTCTCCTCTCCGCTGCTTGTAATCCGAGTGTTGTTGTTAAAGATCCGACTGCGGTAGGTGCTCCTGGAACCACGATTGGCAAAGTCGGGCCAACCCTCATGCAGGAGTACGTGATTCAGCCTGGCGATGAGTTGGATATTAAGTTTTTTTATAATCCGGACCTGAATGAGTTGGTCATCGTTCGTCCTGATGGACGGATTTCTCTCCAATTGGTCGGAGAAACGATCGCTGCTGGCCGCACTCCACGAGCATTAACGCAGCTCTTGACTCAAGAGTATGATAAGGAACTCAAAAAACCCGTTATTACGGTGATTGTACGTTCCTTCGGTGCCAGAGTGTATGTTGACGGTGAAGTCGAAAAACCCGGCGAGTTGGAACTGAGCGGTCCTCTAACCGTCATGCAAGCGATAGCACGGGCTGAAGGCGCGACCGAGAAAGCGTGGCAGGAGGCCATCGTGATTCGGCGGATTTATGGTAAACAGCCTCTTGTGATTCCAGTTGATATTGAGGCTGTCCTGACTGGTGAAGATTTTACCCAAGACATTGGTCTTGTGCCGTTTGATATCGTGTATGTCCCGCGATCACCAATCGCTGATGTTAATCTATGGGTCGATCAGTATGTCCGGAGGAATATTCCCATTCATTTCGGTTTATTTTTCCCATTGAGGTAACCCGTTTTTTTCTATTATGGTGAACATCATACAACTGTTCGCAGAAAGTACGCGTTGATGAGGAACAGTCAAGATTATCCGGCCCAGAAGGCATGGTTGTTGCCGTGTCCCCAGGCCTTGTGTGTTGTGTACTTTCTGATGCTCATTTTTGTCCATTACGAGGCCAACAATGTATTCGGACAAGAAAAGGACATCAAAGAACCTCAACGAGGAGACATTGTATCAGGGAAGGCTCCGACCCCTCTGATATCAAAAACGTCGTTCGTAAAACGTCAGTTAGAGGCGTATAAAAAAGCGCTCGCACGTTCTGAAGCGCAGGTCCAAGAATTTAAACAAAAGCATTCGTTGACATCGCTCGAAAGTCAACAACAACTCCTGCTTCAACAACGCAAAGAACTCGATACGCTCTTAAAAGGAGCTGTCAATAATATTAGTGCTCTTGATACAAAGTTATCGTGGCTCAAGCACCAGATACAGGAAATTCCAGAAAAGGTTCCACTCTCGAGCGTCACGAATCGCCAAGCTATTATTCAGGAAGCTCAAAAAAACCTATTAGATCTGCAATTAAAAGAACAGGAAATCCTCACAAAATTTCATGAAAACAGCCGTACATTGATGAGTGTGCGGAAGGAAATCGAGCTCGTTCAGGGCTTTTTGGAAAAGCAAAAGGCTGCTGAGCTAGAAAACATGGTGACCACTGGTAAAAATCCTGTATTCCAGGAACTTGAGATTGAAATACTTCGAACTGAGGCGCAGTTAGTATCAGATAAATCACGGCGAATGGTCACTCAACAACAGATCGCAGAAATCGATCAAGAACTTCTGAGGCTCAATAATCTGGAAAAGGAATTTCGTGAATTACTGCGGACCGTCACGGCCAACGAAAGGAATTTTGAAGAGTATCTTGCGATGGTTGGCACGACACCGCTTGAGGACTATCGCATTCAAGTTGGCGATCTTCTTGATGTGAAGTTTTTCTTCAATCCAGACCTCAATCAAGAAGCTTCCGTGAGGCCGGACGGAAGAATATCTCTACAGTTGATTGGAGAGGTGATGGCATCAGGATTGACAGTGGAGGAGCTAACAAAGCGGCTTAAACGTCGGTACGATATAGAGCTGAAAAATCCTTCGATTACGGTGATCTTACGTTCGTTTAACCAGAAGATTGATGCGAGCAGTCGAACTGGATTACGGCCGAGTAGCTAGGGTGCTCGTCTAGCCTGTTTGTCCAAAATTTTGGCAAGACATGTGACGTGTAAAATGATGTCAACTGAATCTGAAAGATCCAGTCAAGTTAGTCTTCGAGATATCGTTACGATCCTGTTTAAACACCAGTGGACTATGCTTGCGGTCTTCCTTGGCACTGTGACGGTCGTCGTGTTGGGATCTCTTTTCATGGACCCCACCTATGAGGCCGAATCCACCATTATGGTAAAAATGGGACGCGAGCATATTTATCAACCCGAAGTCGGATCTGCCAGTCCCGCCGTTGCGTTCGATCAAGAACGAATCCTGGAATCAGAGATCCAAATCTTGACCAGTCGAGATCTTCTCAGGCGAGTGATCGAAACCATCGGGGTTCATAAGATCTATCCAAAATTTGATGAAGCACAAAGTAAGATCCCCCCGGTTGAGGCGAGTATCTTGCAAATGCAGGAAGATCTTTCGACGACGAACATTAAAAATTCAAATGTAATACGAGTGGCCTATCAACATCACGATCCGAGCATAGCCGCTACTGCCGTGAACTTACTCATTGACTTTTTGCTGGAACGACATCTTCAGATCTTTAGTAATCCGAAGGCTGATTTCCTGGAAAAACAAGTGGCAGCCCATCTTCAAAAACTAGACGTGTCTCGCTCAAAACTACAAGACTTTAAACAGCGCTACGGAATATCCTCCCTCACCGAGCAAGAGCGTCTCTTACTGCAGCAGCGTCAAGACCTCGACACATCCTTGAAAAATGTTAAAAATGATCGTGAAGGATTGAAAAGCAAGCTGAGTTCCCTGTTGCAGCAAATTCCTCAGATTCCCAAACTTATTTCTCTAACTAGTGTCTCTGAACGTCAAAAAGTCATCGATGAGGCGAAGAGCAACTTATTGAAACTTCGATTGCAGAAGCAAGAACTCTCAACTCGCTACAAAGACACGAGCCGGTTCATAAAAAATATCTTAAATGAAATCAAGATGACGGAAGCCTTCATCAAAGAACAGGAAGCTCAGCTTTCTGATCGAGTGACGAAAGGGAAAAATCCGGTCTATCAAGAACTTGAAGTTGAGATCCATAAATCAAAATCTGAGTATCGGTCTTTAGAAACTCGCGCGAAAGAAATCTCACGACATATTGCGGAAGTCGATGAGAAGTTGGCCGAATTGGACTCGTTGAAGAAAGAGTATGAAACACTGGATCGTGATGTCGAGACAGATCAAAACAACTATGCGATCTATCTCTCGAAAGTCGAGGAGGCCAGAGTCGCTCAGGAAATGGATCAGCTCAAGATGGCCAATATCAGTATCATTCAGCCTGCCACCATACCAGTCAAGCCCGTAAAACCTAAACTTCTCTTGAATATTCTTCTCGGTATCATGATCGGAGGGGCCGCAGGAGTCAGCCTGGCTTTCGCGAATGAATATCTTCAAGGTGGCTATACCCGGCCTGAACATTTGACACGAGATGTGGAGCTACCGGTGCTCACGAGCATTACGTATAAGACCTAAAGGCTGCACTCCCTTATGTATCTGAAATTCTACGGTCTCTCGAAAAAACCATTTCATACGACGCCTGACCCACATTTCCTTTTTTTAAGTCCAAGTCATAAAGAAGCGATGGGGGCGATGCTCTATGGCATTGATCATCGTAAGGGGTTTATCGCCATCACGGGTGAAGTCGGCGTCGGCAAAACCACGGTCATTCGTTCTTTTTTGGAACAGGTAGATTGGAAAGCCGAACACACCCAGTTGATCTATCTCTATAATCCGACGCTTTCCGTGAAAGAGCTCCTTCTGGCCATTCTTTTCGAACTCGATCAAGAAGCCACCGGCAGTACGAATGTTGAGCTCTTGACGCAGCTGCAGAACACCCTGATCGAACGATATCGTCACGGTGGGACAGTCGTGCTCCTGATCGATGAAGCCCAAAACATGGATCCACGGACGTTGGAGCATCTTCGAATGCTCTCGAATTTGGAAACAGCCACTGATAAGTTGATTCAGATTATTCTGATCGGGCAGCCGGAACTGGAAACTCTCTTACAGCAGCATGAGTTGCGGCAATTGCGTCAACGGATTGCCGTATGGTCGACAATCCGTCCATTAACAGAGGATGAAAGCCTGGCTTATATCATGCATCGTCTTGTCTTGGCAGGATTAACCGGCAAGCCAGTTTTCCACAACAACGCCCTGAAGCTTATCGTCAAGCAAGCGAACGGTATTCCTCGACGACTGAATATTCTGTGTGATAATGCGCTGGTAACCGGATTAGGATACCGTGCGAACCCTATTACGGCCAAGATCGTTCAGGAAGTGATCGCCGATGTTGACAGGCAACTCCACAAGCGCTGGTGGGGATGGGTTCCAGCGACGGCCAGCCTGTTGTTCTTGATCGGAGGCGTGGCTTTATTCGTGTCACTCGATAAGCCAGATGCCTCCCACGCTGACAAAAATTCTCGAATGGAATTGCCGACTTTGTCACTTGCCGATAGAATGGTAGACAGGCAAGAACAATTTTCACACATGGATAACAAGCCTGTTTCTGTGGGGAGAAGTGAACAGCCAGCATCCTCTGCACCGAAAGTCGGTCAATCAGAAAATCTGAATGGTATTGTCTCTGGTACATCTGACCAGGCTTCTTCCGCGTACCGGGGAGAAGAGCGAGGCAATCTCGATCCACATCTGGCTTCTGACGTTCTTACAGTTCAGGAAAGTCAAGGACAGCCCTCGACAAGACCTGATCCATCTTTGGCATTCATATCAGCAGGGCATCTGTCTTCCGGTGCTGTCCATCAAACACGAGTGATTCGACGGGGTGAAACCTTGGCTGAATTGACGAAGGAAGTCTATGGAGACCTCAACCCTGAATTACTTCAATTTGTCCTGGAGCATAATCCTGGCATTACACATGTTCGAAACATACAGCCTGGCCAGCGCATTATTTTTCCGGCTCTTCACGATTTTGGGAAACCTAACATCCAATCTGTCAGGGAGTCTGTTATACCTCCTGAATCAGATAGAAAAAAAAGAAACGGCCCCATGTCTCAAGGCATTTTCGCTCAGTCTCCTGAGGATACGACAACGCATGATGTGACTGCCTCCTCCTTGAGACAGCCCTTGACTGTCCGGGTCGTTCAACAAGGAGAGAGTTTGAGCAGTCTTGTGAAAAATCACTATGGCACGACGAGTCCTGAATACGTCGAACATGTTCTCAAATATAATCCTCACATCCGAAATGCGAGAAAAATTTTCCCCGGTCAAAAGGTGGCGTTTCCCACATTTTCTCAATCACAAAAGGACGAACACTGATGAGGTAGACTTTGAGAATATCAGGGTGTTGGTCAAGTATTGGAATGTATGGCAGTCTGAAGGAAAGAGAGGAAAAAGGTTTGTACAATGGTCATCGCCGTCAGGATGATGACGCGATAGCAATGCGAGAACCAATTGGTCCGTATTGTATGTAGTCTGTCGTGAACGAAGGGTTTGTTACATGAGCAAAATGTATGAAGCCTTACAATATGCCTATACGGAGCAGGATTCCAAAAGTCGAGAGAGACTAGTACCCCCGTTGTTCGTTGAAAAGCCTCTTGAGAAAAAGGAGGATACTCTTCCCCCTGTCGTCCGGACTCTTGCTGAGGAGGAACCGGTGTTGGATTATGGCAACGCCGGCCTGTCAATGGAGCCGGAAATGCTCCAACTTCATCAATCGATTACATCTCTGCTGCCCGATACGCAGAGCAATATTCTGCAGTTTATCGGCAGTCATTCGGGTGTGGGAACGTCGAGCATTCTTCGGGAATATGGCAAAGTTATCGCCAAACAATATGGCAAGTCAGTCTTATTAATCGATGTGGATTTCCAGCCTTCTTCCTCTCAGCATCAAGCATTCGGAGTTCATCCAAGAGAACCATTGCAAAGTCTCATGCAGAATGGCGGTTCAATGGACTCAGTCATCACACGAGTGGAGCAAACGCGAATCTCTCTATCTCGTTTCGCCGACAACAGACAGTCGAATCTACATGTTTCCACGAGTCATACGGACTATCGGCGAATCTGGGAATTCCTTCGAAAACAGTTTGATCTTATACTCATCGATTCTCCGCCGCTTGGCTCATCTGTGGATAGTTTGGCTCTGAGTGCTGCGGTGGATGGCGTTGTGATGGTTGTGGAAGCTGAAAAAACACGATCCCCGATTATTCTTACGCTCAAGGATCGGATTATCAGGCGAGGTGGACGGGTTCTTGGAGTCGCTTTTAACAAGCAACGTCACTATATTCCCGGTTGGGCATACCGGTGGCTCTAATGTATGGAGGAACTATGGGCACGGAAGGGTTTACAGTCTGGTTTACGGGATTACCGTGTTCTGGAAAGAGCACATTGGCACAAATGCTGTATCAACGATTCGTGAATCTACAGTATCCTACGGAAATTTTAGATGGCGACGAGGTTCGGAGACGGCTGACAAAAGGTTTGGGATTTTCAAAGCCTGATCGCGATGAAAACATCCGGCGCATTGCATATGTCGCCAAACTTTTAACCAGGATAGGAGGTGTCACGATTACTGCGGCCATTTCACCCTATCAAAAACTGAGACGAGAAGCGCGAGACGAAATAGGGCGTTTTGTCGAAGTGTATGTGCAATGCCCGATTGACGTCTGCATAAAACGTGATGTGAAGGGACATTACGCGAAAGCTCAGCGAGGAGAAATTACGAATTTCACGGGCGTGTCCGATCCGTACGAACCGCCAGAAAACCCGGAAATTGTGGTGATGACAGATAAGGAATCCCCTGAGGTCTGCATCGACAAGATTCTAGAATACTTATCGCATAACCAATACATTCGAATGATGAGAAAGGTCGAAAACGCACGCCATGCAGACAATCAACGGATTGTTTCTTGTTCCTAGCGTCGTTCAGTTGATACTTCGCAGGAGCATGTTGATCATGCAGTTCCTGAAATCTGGTGTCCAATGCGGCCTATGCACATGTTCATGAGAAGAGTGTTAATTTACACGGCGGTCGTACTCGGCTGCTTAGCTGCCTATTCGTACTTTGTGGCTGCAGAGCACGTCCTTGGGCACTCTGCCAGACAAGAACTGATAACCGTTTCGGGTAATCAACGAGCCAATATTGCCTCTTTGACAGCCGATGCTACTTCTCAACCCCCTCATGCCAATGTTATCCAGGTTCATCCGGGGGGAAATATTCAATATCTGGTTGACCAGTATGGTGGCAACACGACTTTTTTGTTGAAGACGGGTATACATCGCCTGCAACAAATTGTCCCTAAAAGTCGTCATACCTTTGTCGGAGAAAATGGAACTATATTGTCAGGCGCACGCTTGTTGACTGAATTTGTCAAAGAAGGAAAATATTGGACTGTAATAGGGCAAACCCAACAAGGAGGGGCAACAGGTCGATGTGAGCACATACATGTTGCGATGCCTGTTGATACCTGCATGTTCCCAGAAGATCTGTTCATTGATGATATACCGCTTACGCAAGTGAGCCAATTGACTGACCTCAGCCCAACAAAATGGTATTTTGATTATGAGTCAGACAAAATTTACCTCATGGACGACCCTCACGGCCACAAAGTCGAAACGAGTGTGACTCCTTATGCGTTTGAAGGCAACGCGTCGAATGTGGTCATTCGAGGACTGGTTATTGAAAAGTATGCGACTCCTACTCAAGAAGGTGCGATCCATGGCCGTATGGGTCACAGCGGACCTTTAGGGAAGAATTGGCTTATTGAAAATAATGAGATCAGATTCAATCATGCCATGGGGATACGTGTCGGAGATGGGAGTCAAGTCATGAATAATCGTATTCATCATAATGGACAGTATGGAGTTGGGGGAAATGGGACGGATATTGTTATCGCAAATAATGAAATTTCATACAACAATAGTATGGGATATCATTGGCATACCGGAGGAGGCACGAAGTTCGTTTGGACAAAGAATTTAATCGTTCGTCATAATCATGTTCACCATAACTTTGGCCCAGGATTGTGGACTGATATTAACAACATTAACACGCTTTACGAAAATAATACTGTACGGCTCAATCGATCGACCGGGATTTTTCATGAGATCAGCTACTCTGCTGTTATTCGAAACAATGTGGTTGAAGAAAATGGTTTTGATAATTCGGTATGGCTCAATGGCGCTGGTATTCTTGTTTCCTGTTCTTCCGAAGTTGAGGTTTATGGTAACACCGTGCGGCACAATGCCGACGGAATTGGAGCGATACAAACTGAACGAGGTCATGGACGATACGGATACTACGAAGTGAAGAATTTACACGTTCATCATAACAATATCGTCATGAAAGAAGGCGAGACGGGATTTGACGTGAAAACTCGTGATCTTCAGTACTATACAAAAAAAAATAACCGATTTACGAACAACACCTACATCGTGGAAAGCCAGGAGCCAAAAAGTTTCAGATGGATGAATGCGCGCCATACATTTAAAGAATGGCAGAATTTTGGCCAAGATGTATCCGGAACGATGACCAAAACGACAAAAGAACCTGTCCAGTTGCCCAATTCTCCAGTAAATTGACAACTTCGAGCATTTATGGCGAATCCAAATACGTTCCAATCGATAAATATGACAAACTCAGCGCTGTACGACGTTGAACTATACGGAAGTTATTTAAAACGGCTATAAACGATTTCCATGAATCATACATCTGACCTCCTAGTCTTCAATGGCTAATCATTTTTCAGATTGATTTCGATAGTATGAATCCTGATTCGCGACGTATTCGAATGGCATAAGTTGAAAATTTTCGCAAACACAATGTGTGTGCCAGATGTGCTAAAAATTATGTCTTTATTCTTCCTATCTTCCTTTTTCTCCATATTCCAGATTTCATATTTCCTACTTCATTTGGCCTCGTTACGTTCATCTGACTTCTCTTAATTTTAATTGAGAGCCTGTTGGGGATGCCTGTGCTCAAGGCCGTGCTTGTTGACGGCATCTCTCAGAAAAAACGAAGTTGAATCAAACAAGAAGCGTACGTTGACGTCCGCGCGATAACTGTTCCTTTAATTGTGAATGTATAGCCATTCCGAAAGGATTCTTCTATGAGATCTCATACAGTTTGTGCCACACTCGTATTCTGTGTTTTCATCTCTTTGACTCTGCTTGTTGCGCGACCTGTATTAAGCCAGGAGATTCAGCCCACGACCACTGTCACCGTCACTCCTACTGACGACATTCAAGCGCTGGTCGACGGTCATTCTGCATACACGACGTTTATTCTGACGAAAGGCGTCTATCGTTTGCAAAGCGTGACTCCAAAAACGAACAATACGTTTATCGGCGAAGCCGGAACCATTCTTTCTGGAGCACGATTACTCACAGTATTTGGCCAGCGAGGACCTTACTGGGTCGTGGAAAATCAACAGCAACAAGGGAAGCGATTTGGGCGGTGCGAAACGCAACGCATTCAACCACCAGTCAACAACTGTATGCTTCCAGAAGATCTTTTTTTCGATGACGTCCTTTTGACACAAGTAACCAGCCTCTCTGAAGTAACGCCGGGAACATGGTATTTTGATTATGCCACTGACACCATCTTTATGGCAGATAACCCGACGAATCGTAAAGTTGAGGCGAGTGTGCTCCCTCACGCGTTTCAAGGTAGCGCCCAGAATGTTCTGATTCAAGGTCTGATCATCGAGAAATATGCATCACCAGGACAAGAAGGGGCCATTCATGGACAAACCGGACATGCCGGTTTGCGTAGTCGTGGCTGGATTGTCGAAAACAATGAAATTCGATGGAATCATGCCATAGGCATACGATTAGGTGAAGACATGCACGTGCGTAATAATGTTGTCCATCATAATGGACAATTGGGAATCGGAGGTTCAGGTTCGAACGTGGTGATTGAAGGAAATGAAATTGCGCACAACAACATCCAAGGATTTCATTGGCATATTGGTGGCGGGACAAAATTTGTGACGACTATTGACCTGGTTGTTCGTCAGAACTTTGTTCATCATAATTTTGGTCCGGGACTGTGGAGTGATGTCGATAACCTCAATACGTTATATGAGGATAATCACGTATTAGCGAACAAAACGCAGGGTATCTTTCACGAAGCCAGTTATCATGCAATTATCAGGAACAATCTTGTAGAAGGGAACGGCTTTGGGGATAGCATCTGGCATGTTGGATCAGGAATCCTCGTTTCATCTTCCCCCAACGTCGAGATTTATGGAAACCAGGTCCTTAATAATGCTGATGGGATTGGGCTCATTCAAGATCATACAAGAATCGAAGGAAAGTTTGGTCCTCGTGAGTTGAAGAATGCTCATGTCCACGACAATGTTATCTTAATGGCAGAAGGCCAGACTGGAATTGGCGTGACCAATTCAGATCCCGCGTATGTCAACGAACGAAATAATAGATTTGAGAATAATACGTATGTACTCTATGGAAAGTATCAGGGCGTGTTTAAAAGGTTAAGCATCAATTACACGATAGCGCAATGGCAAAATTTCGGGCAAGACGTCGCGAGTAATTTTATCCGTTTTCCTTCTCTTGACTCATCAACGACACTCTGGAATCCTCCTGATATGGAGTTGGTTCCCTTGCCAACTTCTTCCCGTATCGAAATATCGCCGGGATCCAATATTCAGACTATTGTGGACAGTCAGCCGGAAGGTACTGCCTTTACTTTGAAAGCCGGTATTCACCGTTTACAGCACATTCGGCCAAAGAATGGAAATAAGTTTATTGGCGAGGTTGGTTCGATACTGTCTGGGGCACGAGAGCTCGAAAATTTTACTCAGCAAGGTCAGTACTGGATTGCCGACAATCAGATTCAACAAGGACCAACGTTTGGTCTCTGTGATGAGCAATTGGAACTATCTGGAGCGAGCTGTCGTCATCCCGAGGATCTATTCTTGGATAATGTTCCTTTGGTTCAAGTTAGTAAGCTTGCCGACCTTGAAGTTGGTAAGTGGTTTTTCGACTATGACGCTGACAAGATCTACCTTGCCGATAATCCCAAAAACCGAAGAGTCGAGGCCAGTATAATTCGACATGCGTTTGAGGGTATGGCTCAAAATGTCTTTATCTCAGGGCTCATCATCGAAAAGTACGCCAATCCAGCCCAAGAAGGAGCGGTTCACTCTCGGGTCGGTCACTCTGGCCCATTAGCCGATGGCTGGACGATTCAAGAAAACGAGATCCGCTTGAACCATGGAATCGGCATTCGAGTCGGCAATTTCACAAAAGTCCTCAAGAATAACATTCATCACAATGGTCAACTAGGAGTCGGAGGGAGTGGTCGCAATATTCAAGTCATTGGTAATGAGATTGCTAACAACAATACTCAAGGATTTGCATGGGATTGGGAAAGTGGGGGAGCTCGTTTCGTATGGACAAATATGCTGAACATCATCGGCAATGATATCCATCACAATACAGGCCCTGGGCTTTATACCAATCCAGAAAATCGTTCAACTCATATTGAAGCCAATCGTGTCGCATTCAACGAGGGAGCCGGCATTCGTCACTCGGCGAGTTATCATGCCGTCATCAAAGGTAACATCGTAGAAGGGAACGGATTTGGCGAACGCCTGGGGCATAATGGCGCTGGAATTTTAGTGACCGGGTCTCCAGATGTTGAAATTGTTGGTAATATTTTAACGAGAAATGCATATGGAATTCTGGCTGTACAGACAAACCGTGGTGATGGGCATTTTGGACCCAGAGACATAGAGAACTTCTTTGTCCATGATAATATTCAAATTCTAAGCCCTGGGAAAACCGGTCTTCGGGTATTAGATTCAGATCTTTCATTTTTTACAAGCCGTAATAACCAATTTTCTCACAATATCTATATGTTCTTCAGTCATGATGAACTGAATAAGTTTCATTGGTTAAACAAAGTTATGACGGCATCGGAATGGAAAGACGAACAGCAGGATCTCGATGGGAAATTTGTCATTCTCCCATAGGCAGAAGGAAGAATGTATGCCCTATTCTGTCATCACAACACGCTTGTATACATTCATGAGTATTTCGTGATTTTGTTCGGCCATATACTTCTCAACATATTCTTTTCGTGCCAAGATACGCATTTTTCTCAATTCACCCGGGTTTTCTAAAATCCAAGTTATCTTCTTGAGGAAGTCATCTGTGTTCCCAAGTTCAAAATGTAAGCCTGTCTGACCGTCTATGACCAGTGAAGACATGCTTCCATTGTTGCATGCGACAACTGGTAGACCCACTGCGTAGGCTTCAGCTATCGTTAATGGGAAATTCTCGTAGCATTCCGATGGGAAGACCAAAAAAAGAGCCTCTTTCATAAGATGTAGCACATTTTCGTGTGATTGGTATCCGAGATGCTCTACGGAAGGAATACATTCGGTAGCTTTCTTCACTACTGGGCTTAGGGTTCCTTCACCGACTATTTTGAGGCAGAGTTGTCCTTGCAATTTTTGCCAAGACTCTAGCATCATTTCGATGCCCTTCTCTTGAGATAGGCGCCCAACATACAGGGCATAATTACCGCCCCCTGTCCCTGTTCCAGGATCAGGGGCAACGAAGTTCGGTTTGACGACAATTTTGTTCTCCTCAAGTCCGCCAGCAACGAATCTTTTTTTTGCAAACTCAGACAAGGCAATAAAGAGGTTCACATTTCTTTGCCAGGTCCGTAATAAGCGATGTACGATTAACATAGTGGCTACCCCGCTACTTGGCCCTCTTCCATCGCGGTAACAGGCATGTCGTATCCCAGGCCAAGGCCATAACTTTCCCATACAATCCTCACAAGTCCTATTCTCGCGAAAGAAGGTAGCATTGAGACACAACAACCGAAAATTGTGAAGGGTTTGAATCACCGGAACCTTTTCCGCGTTAGCTGCATAGTAGGCAGACGGTGATATCAATGGAAATGTATTATGGACATGCATGATGTCAGGTTTTTCATTGGAAATGAGATTCCGAAGCGCTCGATAAGACTGCGTATTCCAAATTAAAGCATGCACAAGCTCTCGTTTGTTGTATGTCGTGACTTGATTATTGTGAAGCGTATAATCAATGACTTGATGACGATAATTTCTTAGGAGTCGACGTTCTTCTTCAAAAGCCTGATCCTCACCTCCTCTTTGCTGATAAAAGTTATGGACGAGCAAAATTTTCATGAAATACACCGTTTTGTTGTCTTCGCAACATTTCAGCCAGTCCCACGATTGCCAGAAAAGGTAAAGCCGGATGCCAAATAAGTAGAGAATCAAAGAAAGAGCGAACTGACAGAACAGAAAGCACTCCGAGGGATTCTATGGCTAAATGATATCCTAGCGTGTGATGTGACAGGCTAAAGACAACTTGCAAAAGAACGACCCAAGTACTGATTAGCACTAGTAATAATAAAATAACTCCAAAAATTCCTACGCCAAGCAATGTTTCTAACCAACTACTGTGCAGTGTTGAAGTTTCTTGAAGACCAGCTTGTTGTAACACAGCAAAACGTCCGGCGGCATAGGCACCATACCCTGAAAAAGGTTGTTCGATAAAACGTTCCCACGCATATTCCCACCATCCTACTCGACCAGTTCCCGAAAGCAACAACTCCGTGTCTTGCCCTCTCAAGACGTACTGGAGTAGGACTTGCTCAATGTCTGTACTCAGGAGACCTACGACAAAACCTATGGGAATGATGAAAATAACCCCTAATCGTTTTGTCAGCACCATGATCAAAAATGCACCTAATATGAACCCTCCCAATGAAGATCGTGTTTGAGAAGCAAGAAGCAAGATCATAGAGATCACGAATAACATGGAAAAGAAAAGTCTGCTCGACTTACGCAACAGAAGCCTGGCAAAACTTACGCATCCCAGGATTGCGCCTAAATCTCCCACACCATTGGCCGAAACTGCCGGAAAGACTCCAATGAGACGAGCGCCAAACATTCCAATATCTTTCTTGATTGATTCCTCTGGCCAGAGAAGGACTCCGAGGAAAATGGTCCCCGCTAAGAACGCGAGAAGCATCCATGTCCAATCCAAAAAACTCTTGAACTCTTCAGGGGTTTTCACAGTCGAAAGAATAGCTGCCAATAGGGAGACATCAAGAAAATACTCCGCAGATTTGTAAAAAGTCCAAGCAGGATACACAGACCAGACCGTTGATGCGAGGTTCCATATCGCTGCAATACCAAATACCCCAACTAAACCATAGAACATACCAGACAGCCACTCAGACCGCTTTAAGACCAATTGATAAATCAGAATGACTCCAACGAGACCCATGAGAACGATACGATACAGAGCCCAGATATCTAGAGGATTTTCTCTTGCCAGCCCTGCCTCTCGGACTCGAAAGACAAATCCACTAAAGAACGCCAAAAGCCATAGAATATGCCACCATTGAAGTTGTCTCCATACGGCTTTGACATTGTCCAGAATAGCTGGGAAACAATAGATCAATAAGCCCAACATGATTGGGAGTACAATGCCACCCCCAACAATGATGGGAAGAGAACCGGAAAGCACCAAAAGACCGAGTATGAGACTAATTACTAGTGGAAAAATAATGATAAGGTACATCAGCTATCATTCTCAAAGTCAGTGGTCGGGCTCTCCAATAGCCAACAGACCTTCTCTCTTCCTCATGGATTTGCTGGTCAAGTAATGGTCATAGTGCGAAAACAGAACGCAGATTGCTTTCCGCCTATGTGCCATAGTGTTGTGAAGAATAGGCTGTCAAAGAAAGCAGGTTGCCAAGATTGTGGGTTAAGCCACCCTCATGAGATAGTGAACGGAGAGCGACAGGATCCGTAGCAACAAAGGAGTTCATACTGCTGCCATGATCATTTTCAAAAATGAGTATGTCCCAGTGCCTCAATAATCGTCTTGCCATCTGAAAACAATCACGTAATGCCATTAATTAAGAAAAACGTTGAACCGTTTTCATCAGCTAAAAATACGTCTACTTGAAGTTGCTGAAACTATGATTTGTATTGTGAGTACACTTCAGTCTGGTCATTAATTGGTATATTGACTATTTCAAATGATCATGAGACTCAAGCGATCGATCAGACCATATGGCATTTTGCTCTCCCCAATGTTGCGGCTTTAAAGTTTCAAAAACCTTATACTTCATCGTGTCAAGACAAAAGGCTGGCAGCACTGGGTCCAACACTGACTTGATACTTCGTTTCATCATGAATGGCTCAGCAATCCTTGGGCAGATAAGAATGTATACATTAGATACTGGTCGACCAACCGTGAAGAATTTTGGTTAACTTCGATCGATGGAAATTTGATCAGTTGAATGTCAAACTTAAACAGACCGGTATGTGTTTTAGGTCATTTTTCTGCTGAATATTCCTTTTACTCTGGCTATTATTGCTTTAGATAGCCGTAACGTGCCAACAATGGGTACGTCATGGCTGTTACCATGGCTTTTTTCACTTTAGGCATTTTCTGCTTCCATTCCTCATCTGGAGCAAGTTGAACTTTACCCTTTTGAAACCTCATGGGATTCCCGTTGAGGGAATGAAAAGTCTTAAATTCGACTGAACTTTGTTCGAGAAACTCTAAATCGCCTTGTTTTTCTCCCAAGCCTGATAAAATCTTTAACGTCTCTCCTTTTGGATCAGCAATGAAATCTTCATAACGTACACGACCTAGCAATCGTTTAGACTGACCATACGCCTCAATCAGAAGATTATACTCACTCCAAATCAACGAAGAAGATGCGACATTGAATCGGCTGAGATAGTGAGCTTTGTTTTTCGAAATGAGGGCTGGTTTTTTTCGTAGCCAGGAAAATGCTACGCCCCGACTGTCTCGCACGAGATGAACGACGTGATAATCAATATGATCGACCTCATTTAACGCATAGAGCACAACGGGAGATTTAGATGAATCAATGATGACTTTTGCTCCTGAAACCTTTTGAATCGCCGATAACAGCCTACTTCGTAAGCGTGCATACTGAGATAGAGCGTTCCTCATCTTCGTCGTGGTTAAGCACGGCATGCTCAGTTGAGGCACTCGCCGAAACCGCAAATACTTTTTGATGGCGGCAATTTCGTTAAGATCAAAGTCGTGCCCCGGCTGCAATCCTTCTTTCACGACAGATTGCCAAAAATCACAATCAGAGAAGGATTGCCCACAAGCACAGAGATGGTTATCCACAAATCCATAGTGCCAAATAGTCTCTAATTCTCCGACCGGAAAAAATCCTTCAAACTGACCTAGAATTCTCTCTAGCAACGTGCTCCCGCTACGTCCGTACCCCGCAATATACAAAACCTTTGCATCAGTACCCATCATTGAGACTTTCCTAAAGGATTAACAAAAGGGTTGAAGGGAAAACACACTATTCCTAATTGCTTCTTTACGATGATCACGAGCCAAATGTTCCAAAAGACGATCGTTATTCCCGTGGCGATAGCAGCACCGATAGCTGAGAATTTCGGTATGAGCAATCCATTCAACACGATATTGAGCAGGCAACTCCAAGCAAACACTTTTGCCGATTGTCGCTCCTGACCGGTCATGTTCAGGAGGAGAAGTACGGGACCGACTATGGCGTTAATAAACTGACAGGCGATTAATAGAAGAAGAATGTCGTATCCTGTCACAAAAGCATCACCAAATAGCGAGAGGATCTGCGTTCCGAATATGATGAGGAACATCCCCACTCCGAGCGATGGCCAAAAGATCCATCGCAAAAGGCTCATGACAAATATTTGAAGTTCATGAAGCTTTTTGACACTGAAGAGTGCCGCAATTTTTGAAGCAGAAAGCACGCTGAAAGCCGTCAAGACGATTAAAATCAGATTGGCGACTCTTGAGCATGCAAAGTACACTGAGACATCTTGTGTGTCCTGCAACATCCCAAGCATGATCAGATCGGTTCGTTCTACAATCACTTGAAATCCAGCGACCAGTAAAAGGGGTAAAGATGTTTTTAACCATTTTCTTGGCTCGTACGACGGGGTCGCGTGCAAGACGGCTGAAGGCACATTTTGTCTATAGATCACCATTTGGAGAGCATTCAGGACCACAAAAACTCCCACGGTAATCACCAACGCCAGTTGCGCTGTCAACGTCATTCCTTGAGCCCACACCAAGAAAAAAATACAAATTAAAAAAAAGTTTCTCAAAACCGGATCAGGAAGGTGAGCCCATGCCGGCCACCCAAATCCACGAAAAATTCCCGATTGCACTCGAAGAAGAGCCAGTAGGGGGACGATCGCAAACGCAATGCTGAGTTGAATGGGATACGCTAAATCGTAACCGATATTCAGCCCATAGATAATCCCGGTAGCCGTTGCCGTTATGACAATTCCGATACTGATCGTGAGCCAGACACTCCACTTGACAATCCCAGTCACAGCATCAAAATTGGCATGTACCAACCCATCAGCAATGTACCGAATACTTGTTAACGGTAGGCCGGCAGCAGCAGGAACGGAAAACAAAATTGCCCATGCCAGCACATAGGTATAGACACCATATTCATGCACTCCCATCCAGCGAGCAAAGAAAATCTGGCTAAGAAACGCCAACCCTAGACCGATAATTTGTAATACCATGACAATTCCACCTGCACGCAGCACTGAAAATATTTCTTTCGTGAGTGGAACCGTCTTGCTCACATTGAAAAACCGGAGTGAATGTTCAAAAAAATGAAGTGTCGTCATGCGGAAGGCATATCGTGGCTGTGATGAAATGAATCCACGCCTCTTCAGTAAATCTGATACCGTGTTTGTATCACACCATCTTCCTGTCGTGTATCAGCATACGTCCGGCGAATGGGCATTGAGCTGGCGTCTTATAGGATGTCGTCGAATTGGATTCGACGATCAGTCGAATCTCCTACCATTGCTATACAGGCTGGGAGAGCTGAGAAAACATGCGTGTTAGTTTTCTCTGGTCATCCTGGGCGACTCTCATAGATTCAGTGATGAAGGCTGAGAACAAGATGTAGAGACTATTTGATTGAATATGTCATTCGTTCGAATAGGCTTTTGCCATCGTTGACCGATGCCATCACACCGTCCAGATCTCCTGCCTGCTACATTGGGAAAATAAAACGATCGGTATGCAAAACTTTATGAAACGAGAGCCTTGTTCTGTATTCCATTGAATGCGAACTTCACAGCTTTACGAAACTGTGCCACCGTTTCCCTCAGCGGCAATGATTTAGCGGTTTCCCTCGCCCCTGTACTAAATTTCTGTAAACGTTGTTTGTCATCGGCGAGGTACATAATGGCATCACAGAACAATTGACAGTCCGGTTTTGCGACAAAGTATCCATTCACTCCATGTCGAATGTAATCCAGTTCTGGACATTCCGGCCACCTAAGATTAACCGGCGCCGTCGTGATGGTAGGAACTCCATAACAAAATCCATGTACACATGTCAGGCCGGGTAACCCAGGGATGACTAATGCGTGCGAGATCATGAACAGTTTGGCCAATTCAATCGGTTCATGGATTCCACCCAAAAAATGGACATGTGCTAATCCCTGTGACTGTTTGACCAACGGTTGATATTCAATGCCTTCTCCAACAACCAGGAGAGATGCTTGGAGTGAACTCTTATCAAGTTTTCGCATGACGTCAATCAGAAGAGAGACTCGTTTCAAGGGGTTGAGTCGCCCCACGAAGATAAGAACAAAGCGATCTGTTAGGTTCAGTTTCTGGGTAATCGAATCAAGCTCTTGGGACGTGACACTCTGCTCCAAACCCATAAGATATTCTGTATCATAGGTATTCTTCGTGACAAAGATCTTATGAGATTGAATACCTTCTTGGATGCATGCTTCCTTCCCCTTTTCCGTATAAACCGCAATGGCACTTGCACGTTTAATCATGAAAAATCTCAATCGATCGATAAAATGTTGCCGGAGACTTGGTTGTGTTTTACGGTGATATGACATGCCGGATACCGGTCGATATCCAAAACCATGGAGCACTAGTGGCGTATTGGTTATTTGAGCAAAGAGCCATAACATCCAAACTGAGGCATTGTGAATAACCTCCTCACAAACAATGACATCAAATTTTCCTTTTATGATTTTGCGCACGGCGGATTGCCAGAATATTCGACCACGACCGAAGGCCCAATACCGGTTTTTTACCAGAATATTCTTGACGGATGGAATGGAGCCAACAGATTTCGTCGTATACCCATCCAGTCCTTGTCCATGAAACGATGTCACTTCGACATCAGGAACGTTGGCGAGCTTTTCCAGATATGGCACTCGATAGTTTGGAATAATAGGATGCTGCCATGCTACGCGTATTTTTTCTTCTTGCGAATTCATGACATATCACCATTAGTTCGGCAGACTTTGTAAGACAGGAGGAACATTAATTGGACCACCTTCTAGACGCATGAATTTCTAACGGCTATAGGAGTTTTGGCTACCTCTGAGAGGACAGTCAAGAATCGTTTTAGATTATGGCCAACTCCGACAGACCATTGCGGCTAAAAGCATTTTCGGTTTTATCAATATCGTGAATCGATTGAAATACGAAGTCACGTTATCCCACAGTACAGGTCTGAAAGATTGAGGTTCATGATGCTTCACCAAATAGAGAACGATCCCTTCAGCGATCGAGCCAATGGTCATGCTCATCGCAATCCCTGCCATACCGTAATGCCAACCTAGGAGAAGACTACAGATCAAACTGACAAGAGCTCCAGTGCTTCTTCCTAAAAAGATCAGATCAGGCCGTTGTATGGCCATGAGGAGCACGACGCTGGATTGTACAAATATTCCTAAAAACCCAGTTAAGATAAAATATGGTAGAAGCCAAAGGTACTCGACATAGAAACTTTGTCCACTAAGGAGTGGCAAGATATATGAACCGTAATTCGAAAGTAGCAATAAGAAGAGGGACGCAACGCAGAAATTTAACAAAAACAGGTCTCTCGCCCCCTCTTTCACCTCTTTTCTTCCAATCTCGGAACACCGTCTCGAGATATAAGGAAGAAGAACGTGACTAAAGGTTGCCAGACATTGATTCATCGGCGAAATGAGACTTTGGATGGCTCGAAAGCCAGCGACCTGAGGGTTTCCCAAAAATAAAGCGATCACCGGGATATAGGCATTGGCACCGATCCACAAGGCGATCGTGGATCCAATTGTCCACCTTCCATATTCGATATGACGTGTCCATACGGCTTGAGGTCGCAAATGTGGAGCATGATTCAGTTGGGTAGCGTAGGTATTAAAAATCAAAACCCCGACAATGCAGGAAGCCGTAATACTGGCACATCCCATGGTCAACAGCACGGCGCCAGGAATGATCGTTGTGTGAAGAAAGAGCCCCAAGACTCCGGTCAGCAGTGTGACACAATAGACACTGCTGGCGATGAGTGACCAAACAGGCATTAAAAACAGGTAGCCGACTCGACGCGTGAACCAAACACATAAGATGAAGGGAGTCGTTGCCGCTAACCATAAAAGTGTAGAGGCCAATTGGCTACCAACGATGAAAAATGCAAGAGCGGAAAAGCCGAGTATGCTGGAGAGCGTTAGTGTTAACGTTACATGGAGTCTGAGAAGCACAAAGACATATTCAGGCAAGTGTGATCCATAGTGTGATGGTCCAAGCACACTCATTGGTTCAAGGATGAGTGAATTATAAAAACCGGCAATGAGAAGGAATACGGCAAACGCGATGGTAAATGAAGCATAGTCAGATGGCGAGAGCCAACGCAAAAGAAACACATTCAACAGGACATTGGACAGGACAAAAAATCCTTGGTCCAAGAGGCCACAGGAAATCTTTGTGAACCAGTATTTAATCTTCCCAAGACCATTGACTATCGTAAGGGAGGATAGATTGAACGAAGCATATTGTTTCATAAGAAGTTTTGTCACGAGAATCATGTTGGTATATATTGTTGCAAAAGTTTGGAATCTCTAAGATGTGTCGGCTTCGGAATTCATGCCATTATCATCAATTGTCCGAATTACTCCATTCTTACTCGCATCATGACAATCCGAGCGTTTTGAGCTGATGCACGGTAATCATTTACATATTCTCTACCTTAATCCACATTTGACTCGTCCGAATAGTGAACAGGGTACCTGGGGGCGAAAGTTCGTGGATGAACTTCGAGGACTCGGGGTCGAAGTTACCACCTACCCTGAGTATTCCATCCATCAGGCTTCACCGACGTGCTCCCGTTCAGGTCAGAATAGGCAACTTTCCCGGTTCTTCAAAAGTTACAGTCCAAACTGGCTTCAACATGTTTTCATTGAATTTATGAGCATCGCCCGTGGGCTGTGGTATAGCTTCCGTCTTGGCCTGTGGGCAAAACAATTCAAGTCTCATCCGCCAGATGTTATCTATGGGCGTGTCTCCTATTGTGATTGGGCTCCATGGCTCATTGGACATACGCTTTGTCGGCCAATCATCCTGGAAGTCCACTCCCCTCACTACCTTGAACGTACGTTTCGAGGATGGAAGCAATCCAGGATTCTACAAAAGTACGAACAATTACAATGGAAATATGCTTCATTGATTCGCGTCGTTTCTAAACCCATGGTCAAGATATTAGAAAGAGAGGGAATCACTCCGGAACGGATTTCTTTTATCCCATATGGTGTTGAGATCCTTCCTCAACGAGTGAAAGACCCTTCATGCCATTCATCAAATCTCACAATCGTGTTTGTCGGCAGTTTCTATTCATGGCATGGAGTCAGAATATTATTAGAAGCTGTTGCCTTAGTAAAACAACACATCCCTGACCTTACTCTCGAACTCATCGGTGATGGGCAGACGTTTCACGGTGATAAACAGTTAACACGGATCCTCGGCCTCGAGGATATTGTGCGTTTTCTCGGCTGGCTCCCTCGCCATAAGATGCTTGACCATGTTCGGTTTGCAGATATTGCTGTTGCCCCTTTTCTTCACATCGAGCCATTTTATTTCGATCCCGTCAAGATCCTTGATTACATGTCAACGGGAGTGGCCATCATTGCCTCACGACTCGAACGTATCGCAGAAATGCTTCACTATGGTCGCGGAGGCATTCTTGTCCCACCTGGCAATGCTCAAGTCTTAGCGGATAACTTGGTTATCCTTGCGAAAAATTCTCATCTTCGAGAACAGCTAGGGATAGCCGCTCAGGAAATTCTTGAAGAAGAAGGATACAGCTGGGAAAGCACTGCTCAGCGCGTTAAAGGACTTTGCCAAGAGGCCATCGAACACAAAGGGCCTCCGTTCTCGGAGGTTGATGCGTCGGGTTAAACATGTATGCTGTACCTGAAACGATGATGATTTCTTAGTTGAAAGATGTCTAATCTTTCACGCTTAAAGCTTTCTGCATGAGATCATGTTTCCATGGTTTGAGCGCGTAATGCATGTGGTATTCCTTGACATAATAGCTCATCGTCGCGCGAAGTGTATTATGAATATCCCACTTGGGTTCCCATCCAAGAAGGACCTTCGCCTTGGAAATGTCGGGAATACGACGATCTGAATCCTCGTATCCCACTCCGTAAAATTCTTCTGATGAGACGGTGACGATTTCGGGGAGCTTTGATGGCTTATCCGAAAATTCATTGGCGTACAAATCTCGCATCGAGACGGCCAACTCTTGTATGGAAATTTCGTTTTTGGGGGATCCGATGTTAAAAATCTGACGATCACAGACATCGTTAGGGTTGAGGACAATGGCGTAAATGGCCTCTATGGCGTCGTCGATGTAGGTATAACAACGACGGTGTGTCCCTCCATCAACCAGCTTCATTTGTCCTCCATTGATCAGCGCATCCATGAAAAACGAAAATACTCTTGGGATTCCGTCGGTTTCATTGAGCAGATAATCAATTTTGGGACCGATAAAGTTAAACGGACGAATGATGCTGTAGTTGAAGCCATTTTCAATCCCATAGGCATGAAGAATACGCTCTAATAATTGTTTAGCTGACGCGTATATCCAGCGATGTTTCCCTATGGGGCCAAGAATAAAGTTTGTATGATCTTCAGAAAAAGTGGCATGGATCGGATCATCAGGATTCACCAGGTGACCATTCAGAAAACTCGCTACCGTCTTTCCATAAACTTCACAAGTTGAGAACTGAATGAGCCGTCTCTGGAGTTTTCTACAGGCTTTGGCAATCTTGAGATTTTCTGTGAAGTTGAGCTCGAACACTTCTAATGGCATTTTGACATAGAGCCCTGGGTTCGCATAGGCGATTAAATCAATGACGACATCGGCGTCACTCACAAGCTCTTCCAACCCCCAGTTCGGCTCTCTGATATCTTGATTGATAAGAGTCAGGCCTGGATGATTGATCAGTTCGGAGATTTTATCGTCATAGTAATCGACGACAACAACGGAATGCCCTTCAAGTAAGAGACGTTCTGTAAGATGTGATCCGATAAACCCTGCCCCACCGAGACTTAGGACTTTCATGAGAGATCTCCTCAATAATATGGATAGAACCTGTCGCTAAGAGATTAGAGGGTGAGCCTCCATCTCTGAAGTGTCCGAACTCGAAAAACCGTTTTGTCAATGTTACGAACTGATCTTGCCTTCAAAAAGCATGGCCTGCGCGACTTTACGAAGAAAAATCGTATTCGTGATCACATATCGTTTCCACAATCTCTGGGGTTCGCTGCAGAGCCGAAAGAGCCATTCCAGTCCATGCTTTTGCATCCAGCCAGGAGCCATTGGTTTATAACCTGCGATGAAGTCAAATGCCGCGCCAACGCAAAGTTGAACTCCATGAATGCGTTTGCGATGATCATAGGCAAAAATTTCTTGCTTCGGACAACCGAGTCCAAGAAATATCAAGCCGGCCCCACTTTTATTAACCCGATCGACGAGAGCCTGATCTTCCTGAAGAGTCAATGGACGAAACGGTGGAGATTCGAAGCCGGTAATGCGTAGTGGTGGAAAGCGTTTCAGAAGATTGGTCCGCAACTGATGCAGGACGATTTCCGTGCTGCCCAACAGATACACCCCGATACCCTCGAAACTCGCTTGTCGGCATAGCCGTAACATTAACTCGGGACCGTAAACGCGATCGGATAACTGTGCCTTATGAAAATGATTCAGGGCCCAGCGAACGGGTTGGCCGTCTGGGGCGACGATATCAAACTGATTCACCATCTGCCTGAGGTCGGGGTCTCGAGATGCCTCGATAAGGCCATGCACGGGCATATGATCAACAATGGTCGATCGACGTTCTCGAGCCGCTTGAATGATGGTTGCCAGCGCCTCATCATACTGAGTTGAGCTAACCGAGACGCCAAAGAGATCAAATTTTCTGGGCCAACAGGGGTCACTGGTATGCATGACTGAACAACCTTCCTTGGTCGTAACCTATTGCCAAGATCCTCGGAACACGTCGTCAACATGGTGAATGACGACAGCCTCCCCACCAAGGACTCTCGCTAGGGCGGCACTTTACCTGTGAGGATGGAGGACAGGAACCTCGACTGAATATTGTGATGAGAATCGACAATACCAATCGTAGGTTTTCTTGATGCCTGTTTCCAGGGAAACTTGAGGCGTCCAGCCTAACCCTTGCAGCCGAGAGACATCAAGAACCTTCTTCATGGTTCCATCAGGCTTTGTCGAATCCCATTGAACTTGACCGTGAAACCCGATGATCCGCTGAATCATTTCGACCAGTTGGCGAATCGTCATGCCTTTCCCCGTTCCAATGTTAATAACAGGACCAGCTTTATAGGATAGCAGATTATCGAACGATTCGTGAGGAAGCATCATTAAGAACACACAGGCTTCAGCGCAATCATCAACAAACAATAGTTCGCGTTCGGCGCGTCCGGTGCCCCACACCACCACATCGTGGCCATGTTCGCGCCCCTCGTGAAACTTTCGAATGAGGGCTGGTAATACGTGACTCGTTTCTAGGTCAAAGTTATCCCCTACCCCGTATAAATTCGTCGGCATCACACTCAGGAATTTCGTACCATATTGCCTATTATAAGCTTCGCAAATCTTAATGCCAGCAATTTTTGCGATCGCGTATGGCTCGTTCGTGTGTTCAAGGTATCCGCTCAGCAGGTATTCTTCGCGCATGGGCTGAGGACAATGCTTGGGATAGATACAGGAACTGCCCAGGAAGAGTACACGTTGGACGCCGCTTCGATAGGCCGCATCAAGGACATGTGTCGCGATGGCCAGATTTTGAAAAATAAATTCGGCCGGATATGTGGCATTCGCTAAAATTCCGCCAACCTTTGCGGCGGCAAGAAACACGTAGTCCGGTTTTTCTGTGAAAAAAAACTCTTCGACGTCAGATTGACGAGTTAGGTCTAACGACAGATGGTCTTTTAGGAGAAGATTGGAAAACCCCTTGGCCTGCAGATTGCGGACAATCGCAGACCCCGCCATTCCAGTATGACCTGCGACGAAGATTTTACTATCGTTAATCACCCTTCCACCATTTGTCAGGAAATTTCTCTTTGATGATCGCATCACCTTCGCCTTGGGGAGCCAGTCCAATTTTTCTCATGTCTGCATCGATCATAATACGGACTAATGCGGGAAACCCAATCCGGGTTTCCCACGCGAGGTGCTGCCTCGCTTTTGCCGGATTCGCGATGAGCACGTCGACTTCCGTCGGTCTCATGTATTTGGGGTCTTCTTTGACGAAGTCTCGCCAGTCCAATCCGACGTAGCCGAAGGCTTCTTCCACGAGTTCTTGCACCGTATGGGCTTCTCCCGATCCTAAAACGAAATCGTCCGAAACATCGGCCTGTAATATTCGATACATGCCTTCCACATACTCAGGAGCAAAGCCCCAATCACGTCTGGCTTGTCGGTTACCAAGATACAGATCCTTCTGACGACCGGCGACAATATTGGCAACCGCTCGCGTGACTTTACGAGTCACGAATGTTTCTCCCCTCCTTGGGGATTCATGATTGAACAAGATACCGTTAGAGGCGAATAATTGACTGGCTTCCCGAAAGTTGACCGTCATCCAATAGGCGTACACTTTTGCCGCGCCATATGGGCTTCTGGGGTAGAATACTGTCTGCTCTCCCTGCGGCGGAGCAGCATTGCCAAACATTTCGCTTGAAGAAGCTTGATAAAACTTGCACTTCACCCCACTTCGTTTAATGGCTTCCAAAATTCTCGTGGTTCCGAGCGCCGTCACATCACCAGTATTTTCTGGTATGTCAAAACTCACCCGTACATGACTCTGCGCCCCAAGATGGTAGATTTCATCGGGTTGCAGGCTATAGATCAGATGCGTCAACTGACTGGAATCGATGAGATCGCCATAATGCAAAAAAAGGCGAGCTTGAGGTTGATGGGGGTCTTGATAGATGTGATCAATCCTACTCGTGTTGAACGTACTTGCCCGTCTGATAAGCCCATGAACTTCATATCCTTTTGCCAACAGCAATTCCGCCAGATAGGAACCATCCTGCCCTGTAATGCCAGTTACAAATGCAATTTTTGCCATTCTTGACCCTTCGTGAAAAGTTCAGATCACTGGCGGCATTAGGCTGCGCCTGTCCCTCGTAAGACAACGGGAATGGTCTTGAGTAAAATTTTGAGGTCGAGCCATAACGTCCATTGATCGATATATTGCATATCCAATTCCATCCACTTCTCAAACGACAGACGGCTGCGTCCATTGACTTGCCATAAACAGGTCAATCCCGGTGGAACACTGAAACGGCGACGATGCCAGTCTTCTTTAAATTCTTCAAAATCTCGGACAGGTAAGGGCCGAGGACCAACTAAGCTCATATCTCCCTTGAGGACATTCCAGAGTTGGGGAAGTTCGTCAATGCTGGTTTTTCGAAGCCATCGGCCAAGCGTGGTCAGACGCGGGTCATCCTCTATCTTAAAAGCTGCCCCTTCGACTTCATTGAGGTGAATAAGATTTTCAAGCATTTTTTCCGCATCAGGAACCATCGTCCGGAATTTATACAATCGAAACTTTCGTTTATTTCTACCGATTCTTTCCTGGACGAATAAAGCCGGTCCCTTGCTTGAGAGTTTAATCAGGCTCCCAATAATGGCGAAAAAAGGAAGTAGAAAAACTAACAGTGGCAACGAGACCAGAATATCGATGATACGTTTAAAAACGAATGCGTGATCGCCCAAGGCCCCAGGCTGTAATGTGAGGAGGGAATGTTTTTCAAAATGTTCGACTCGTTCATGGGCAAATTTTGGCGAAAACATGTTGCCCAACACACGAATCAAGACTCCCTGCTCTTCACACTGAGCCACAATTTGAGCAGCCTGTTCATAGTATGACTTAATTGGAAGAGCAATCATCACTTCATCAATGATAAAACATCGCAAAAAACTCTGGAAATTTTCGAAGTCTGTCACGATTGAAAACCCAGTTCGCTGAAACGTGTTGATGCCATCCCACGGCTCATCTAAAAACCCGACCAAATGATAACCGAGCTCTGGCTTGGCTTGAATGTCAAGAGCAAATTGGACAGCTCGAGGATTGGTCCCCACAATCAAAATATTTCGGATATTCCGGCCATTTAATCTGGCTTGCCTCAAGATAAACCTCAAGCACAGTCGACTCCCCAGTACTAGGCTTAATCCCCCACCCCACAACACCAGAACAAACCATGGTTCGATAATGTCAACTCGAAATAATACGGCTGCCGTCACAAAAACGAATGTCGATACAGTGACAGCCTTTAGCAGGTCCAGGCACTCACTTTTTAACGTCGAAAGGCGACGAGATTCGTATATTTGAAAAAAAGAAAAAATTCCATGCCACAGAATGGCCATGCCACACACAAAAATGATGTTTTCGATCTTGACTCGAATAGACAAGAATTGGCTAAAGGAAATGTTTGCTGAAGAGGAATACGAAAAGGCTACGGCTGCAGCCAATGCAATGCCTAGCAAGATCAGATCTATGGCCTTGAGACTTTGAATGAGTAACGTACGTCTAGCTTGCATGTCTTAGAAAAAGATGGAGATTTGCTACTCAAAAAAAGTGTAGAAGGGGCCAAATTCTGACAGAACCATTCTGTCGAGAAGCTCTGGAGGTAATAATGTCATACCTGTATAAGGACCTATGGTGTAGGAAGCATGTAAGATCTCTGAATAGAAGAACGATGTATACCAAATGCAAGTAACATACTTAAATATTGATACGGAATAATGGATGAAAGCTCTTTGTTTTTAACGTCTTATAAAGAGTGACAATGAAAGGGTAGATTTCTTATGTATGCTTATGAATTCAGTGAAAACCCTAGCTCATAGAATCTCATGAAATTTTCAACTTCAGGGAAAGCGTACTAAGTCATGAGGATATAGAGGAACCTTTGCTAAAGGCATTTCATATTATTCGAGAAAATGTTATGAAATCTCGGGAAAAGCGAGCGCACCTTCAAAAAATAAAGCAGAGACTATTGTTTTGGCCTATCTCTTGAAGGTCAGAGCAGGAAGGAAGCTGACCAACCCGAATCATGGTTTCCTGAGAACTCTCGATGAACATTTCATAAAAATACTATAAAAATTCATTATGGCAAGAGTGCAGTCTGAGACCGCTACAGGTTCATGTATGCCGTCTAGCTGTAGTGATAATGAAACACCCTCCTGGGGTATGACGACTTCATGGCCAAGAGTACAAGAACCGTCGATGCCGAACGACTGAAAGTGTGTGGAACCAGCTAACGCACAGAAATGATCTTCGGCAGGACGATCGTGATCTTTCTCAGAAGATCATGAAGAATTGAACAGATTGGACTGGATGATTACGCGGATTTTCGGAGCAACCGGGGCTTGGCCTTGCCCGTTACGACGTCATGATTGATGATGATTTCTTTTACCCCTTTCAGTGCCGGGACGTCATACATCAGATCTAACATGAGGTCTTCCAGGATACTGCGTAGCGCCCGTGCCCCTGTTTTCATCGAAATGGCTTGTTCGGCAACTTCCCGAATGGCTTCTGGTGTGAAATTGAGATGGACATCTTCCAACTCGAATAAGGCCTGGTACTGTTTGATGATGGCATTTTTGGGCTCTGTCATCACACGCACCATGTCATCGACATCCAGGTCTTGAAGGGTCGAGAGAATCGGAAACCGTCCCACGAATTCGGGAATCAGCCCATATTTGAGCAAATCTTCTGGACGCACTCGATCCATTAACGAGTCAACCGCCTTGGGATCTTTGGCGTTGGAATCCGCTTCAAAACCTAGTCTTTTTTGGTTAGTACGTTGAGCGATAAACTCGTCCAGTCCGACAAACGCGCCCCCACAGATAAACAGGACATTCGCTGTATCAACTCGTAAAAATTCTTGCTCAGGATGCTTCCGTCCTCCTTTAGGAGGGATATTGCATACCGTGCCTTCTACGAGCTTGAGAAGAGCTTGCTGGACGCCTTCACCTGAGACATCCCGTGTAATCGAAGCACTTTCGGACTTCCGGCTAATTTTATCGATCTCGTCGATATAAATAATACCGATCTGAGCGCGGGCCAGGTTAAAGTCACTGGCTTGCAACAATTTGAGGACGACATTTTCGACGTCCTCTCCAACATAACCAGCTTCCGTAACGGTCGTAGCGTCGGCGATAGCAAAGGGTACGTGAAGAATGTTCGCCAAGCTTTTCGCCAAGAGCGTTTTCCCCGTGCCAGTCGCACCAATGAGCATCACATTTCCCTTTTCAAGTTCCACATGCGTTAAGTCACGGCCGCTGAACACACGTTTATAATGATTATGGACGGCGACGGAAAGAACTTTTTTCGCGCGTTCTTGGCCGATGACGTATTGGTCCAAGACGGCTTTGATTTCAGGAGGCGTTGGGAGCGGCTCTGTTGGAGCTGCGACTGGCTCTTGTATATGAGGCTGTCCCTCTAGAAACCTTGCGCAATGTTGCACACAATCTTGACAGATAAAAACCTGCCCCGGAGTTTGGCATTGCGGGCAAGGCTGATTCGCTGGAGATTGAATCAATGTTTTGCCTTCACGCTGTGGCTTGCCACAGAATGAACATGGCATGACATCAGAAGGCTTGTTTTTTCGAGAATTACCCAATCGTGAAAAGTTTCCTTCTTTACTCAAAAGAGCATGAGCTCAAATTCTTATCTTCCTAGTCCCTGCATCATATAGCGAGAGAGTGAAGCATTTCAATTTTTTCAGTGCAGTTTCTTTGGGTTATCGGTTGGGATGATCAAAGGAACAGACTGCCAGGATTCGCCGCCATCGCGGCTTCGGTACAAGCCACTACCATTCGTTCCGACATACAGCAGACGAGAGTCGAGCGGACTCATCACCAGGGCACGGATATTGAGGTTATCTAATCCATGGTTGACGGATTCCCAACTCGCTCCACCGTCTACGGATTTATGGACACCCTTGCGGCTCGTGACATAAACAATATCAGGGTAAACCGGATCAATGATCAAGTCGCTTAACATGTGATCGGGAAGGTTTTCCCCGATCTTCTGCCATGCTTGCCCTCCATTGACGGTTTTATACAAGCCCGTCAATGTAGCCGTATACACGGACTGTTCATGATGGGGATCCACTTTGATCTTGGTGACACCGAGGGCGCGAGAGGATTTCAAGACTTCTGGCGCGACCAGCCCGTTATTCACTTTTTCCCACCACACTCCGCCGTCAAGGGATTTGTACACTCCTCCGCTCGTGCCGGCATAGAGTGTGTGATGGTGGTGAGAATCGATAGCCAACGCAATGACCATTAGGACTTCTTTCATGCCTTCCATTCGTTTCATCCAGGTTTCTCCAGCCGTGTCCGATTCAAACACCCCCATGGATGTGGCTGCGTACAGATGATTGCTCGAACCCGGCACAAACACGAGTTCATGCACGACTGAGGAAATGGTCACACTGTCAAGTCCATCACGTTGTGACACCCAGTTTTGCCCTCCATTATAACTCTTAAAAACCGCATCGCCTTTTGTTCCAGCATAGACGTTCGCCGAAAAGAGAGGATCAATAGCTAATGAGATGACACGCGAGTGGGTCATGCCGCGAGAAATGTTCTGCCACGTCGCGCCTTCATCACGTGTCTTATAGACATAGGCGTTCGTCGCGATGTAGAGGATATGAGGTTTAGAAGGATGGAGCGCGATTTCAACGACGGGCTCACTTTCTCCACAACCTGTCGCCGCATAACACCATAAAGCGACCCACACATACGCCGCCACGGTTCTCAAGGAGCGGGCCAATGGCGAAGAGAGAGAGCTATGACTGACCAATGGCGTCAAGGACAAACTCCGATGCAGCTGGACATCAGGCTATCGACGAAATTTAGTTTTGGGGGCTGATGGACGATCTGAAGGAGGTTTGGCAGAGGGGGTAAGAGTTGGCAAGTTTTTGACCGGAGCCTTGTCGGCTGATTGATACAACGTCATGGCTTCGGGCATCCATTTTTTCAAATCAGCGATACGAGTGTCGTGGGCGGGATGAGTTGAAAGAAATTCAGGTGGAGCGCCATCAGAGGCCCCGGCCATACGTTGCCAAATGGCGATAGCCTCTCGTGGATCATATCCGGCGTCAGCGGCCAATAAGACACCGATATAATCGGCTTCAGACTCATGCTGACGGCTAAAAGGCAGGAGAATCCCAACCTGAGTCCCCAGGCCGACCGCTTGCATGGCCAGTTGGTTGACCTCTGGATTGACTCCTAACACAGCCAAGGCTACGGCAGTTCCCGCTTGCCCGAATTGAGCAAGCATACCCTGACTCATGCGCTCTCCACCATGTTGGGCTAGGGCATGAACGACTTCATGGCCCATGATTGCCGCTAACCCGGCTTCGGTTTTCGCAATCGGAAAAATCCCTGTATAGACCGCAATTTTCCCACCTGGCATCGCCCAAGCGTTTTTCGTTTGGTCATCTTTGATCACGGAAACTTCCCAATGAAATTGTTTCGCGGCTTCGGCATATTTCGAACGCTTTGCCGCTTCAATAATTCGAGCGGCGACTCGTTTGACCGGTTCAATTTCACGCGGATCTTTTGAGATGATGACTTTGGGGTCTGACAGGACTTCATTGTACGCGTTACTCGCCATTTGTTGCATTTCTGCAGAATTCACGAGTAATAATTGTGACCGTTTCGTGTAAGGGTTGGTTTGGCATCCAGATACCGATATCCCGAACATGAATACAAAAAGAAAAAAGGCGAGCTGTCGGAGCCAGGTGGGAAATGTTCTCATAAGAAGCCTAGGCCTTTTCTGAATCATGAATAACGAAGGCACGAACAAAGAGGAAACAATGGGTCGGGCCGAGAAAGCTTGTGCATGGCGATTAGCTTGGCTCTGGAATCGAAATGTCAAGTTCTTGTACGGCGTCATATCGTGCCAACGCCGGTGCTGTGCCGGCCCGGGGCCCCACCACCAGAATCGAAAAGTCTAGAGGACGTAAATGGTGTTGAGCCGCTTCCCGCACCTGTTCGGTCGTTACCTGTTCGATGCCATCGCGAAATTTGACGAGCCAATCTAAGGGATAGCCATAGTATTCATACAAAAGATACTGCCCCAACACCTTGGCCGGCGAATCAACCGAAAACACGAATGAATTGATGATGCTCGCTTTGGCTTTTGCAACTTCTTCATCGGTCGGTGGCTCTGAGACCATCTTTTGCGATTCAGCGATGAGGGCATCGATGCCTGCGGCAGTCGTTTCTGTCTTTGTGGACATCATCAGACTGGCCATACCCGGGTAGTCCCATTGAAACCCCACTCCGCCATGCACATCGTAAGCAAGACCTTGCTTCGAACGAACATTGGAAAATAACCGTGCCCCGAATGAACCGGATAAAATTTGATTGACCACCACTAGAGGATAATAATCAGGGTTGTTCCGGAGGACACCTAAATGCCCCATGATAATCTTCGCCTGAGTCATGTCATTCTTCTCGACATAAAAGACGTTGGCCGGATTCGATGCCGCATATGGCACGGAGACCGGTTGAACGGGAGGTCCGGCTGGCCAATCGGAAAAAACTTTTTTCAACAACGTTAATGCAGCATCGGCTTGGAAGTCGCCGGTGATACCGATGATCATCCGGTTTGGATGAAAGAAGCGCTGGTGCCAGTCTTTCAGATCTGTTTGAGTGATCGCACTAATGGTGGTATAGGTAGGCGTACGGGCATAGGAAGAGTCGGCCCCGTACACAAGCTTTTTAAATTCTCGGCTCACGATCGAATCAGGATTGTCGTTCTGTCGAGAAATTGAGGCCATGGCCTGGTTTTTGGCGATGGCGAGCTTCTCTTGATTAAACGAAGGGTTTCGCAAGACGTCAGCGAAAACTTTCAAAATATCGACGAAATCATCTTTCAGGCAACTCATCGAGGCCGACCCCATCGTTTCACCGATTGAGGTCTCGATTGTCGCGGCTTTTCCTTCAAGATAATCATCCAAGGCATCACCGGACATTGTCGTGGTCCCTCCACTGCGCATCACACTTCCGACGATTTGAGCCAATCCCACTTTTCCCGGGGGATCTAAACGGGACCCTGTTCGGATTTTCGCCGAGACGCTCACGAGTGGTAATTCGTGGTCTTCCATCATCAAGATCACCATGCCATTGTCCAAGGTCACTCGTGTGGGTTCGGGAATTGCCAGATCTGGAAGAGGAGGGAATCGTAAATCAGCGACGTATTCAACTTGAGCATAAAGAGGTCCTATAAGCCACAGATGTGACAACAACAAGAGCAGCACGGTTGAAGTGAGTCGAGAGACTCGGCTGGGATGTTTGCCCATTACTGCGATCCTCCTGTCTTCGTCGCGATAGATGCTATGTCAGGTGGCGCTGATTCAGTCTCGATCATCGCAACGACCCGGTTTGTCTCACGAAAGGTTTGGCTGGCCACGCGACGAATATCGGCCTTGGTGACGTTCTTCAGTCGTTCAATATAACGGAACAGCTCTCGCCAGTCTCCGAAGAGCAGATGATAATCCGTCAATTGCATCGCCAATCCCAGATTGCTGCCGAGTGACCGGAGCAATCCAGCCTTGGCACGGGTTCGAAATTTTTCAAGTTCTTCGTCCGAGACATCTTCGGTTGCGATCTTTTGTAACTCTTCCCGAAGAGCCTGTTGAACCGTCGCATTGCTCACGCCCCTGGCCGGAACTCCATAGGCCACCCAGAGGTGAGGATATTTTTCACCGGGATATGCTCCATAGGAACCGACTGAGACGGCGATTTTTTTATCACGCACCAGCGAACGATAGAAGCGAGATGTTCGACCGTTTGTGAGGATATCATCAATCGCATCGTACACCGGTTGATCGGGATGCGTGACGGCAGGCTTGTGATAACCTTCTAAGTAAAAGGGTTGCGAGGGATCTTTGAGGACGACGGTTTTCTCGGCGATCGATGGTGGTTCGATCGTTCGAAGCGGAGGAGGGATCGGTCTTTGGGGAATGCGCCCAAAATACTTCTCTAAAAGCGGTATGACCTTTTCCGCTTTGACGTCTCCGACGATGGCCGTTACCATATTCGCGGGGACATAATACTGTCGATAGAATGCTTCAGCGTCCGTCATCGTATAGGATTGAATATCGCTTGCATAGCCAATGACAGGATGATGATAGGGATGAGCGATGAAGGCAGCCGAGACAAATTGCTCGAGTAATCTTCCGATGGCGCTGCTTTCAGTCCGAAGACGACGTTCTTCCATCACGACATCCCGTTCTTTATAAAATTCCCGAAAGACGGGTTGCAAGAAACGTTCGGATTCTAAATAAGCAAAGAGTTCGACCTTGTTCGACGGGAGGGCATAAAAGTATCCGGTGACATCAGCGCCGGTAAAAGCATTGAGCGAAACCCCGCCTTCACGTTCAATAATGTCCCCAAACTCGTTCTTGGACACATATTGACTGGCGACATGTTGAGCCTGTTTGAAGCGGTCCTCGAGTTCTTTCACGTGTTCAGGGCTGGATTTGGGGTTCCAACGTGCTTTTTGGTAGGCCTGATACGCGTCTTCGAGACTCCTGAGCGCTGTTTTTTCCGCTTCATAATTCGATGTTCCGAGCCGTGGGGTTCCTTTGAAGGCCATGTGTTCGAACATATGAGCCAAGCCGGTTCTCCCTTTTGGCTCTTGGGCCGAACCAACGTTGACACGCGTCATAAACGCAAAGACCGGTGCCGTTGGCCGTTCCACGATGATAAACGTCCAGCCGTTTTTCAAGGTGTGAAGCGTGACATGTTGAGAGAAAGAGGCCAGATCTTGACTAAAAGCTCTTGGGACGAAATGAAAAAAAACCAACGCGATCAGCAATCCGCACAATACTTGTTTTCTCCTGCTTGCTCTCATATTGGTCCTCATGGTGTAAGCCCTTAATGAAATAGAACCGCTTTTCTGTTCATCAATCAACGTCTAAGTTATCTTATCCAGTCAGGAAGAAGGCATGCAAGAAAAAAGAAAGCCCCGAGGTTTGGTCACGGTAGGAAAACTTTTGCCGTTGCATTAACCATAACGATCATTGTCCCACGGCAAGGCGGTGTTCGAATATCCACGAACTTCCCAAAACCCTTTTTGGTCTTGTGGTAAAAATGATATTTTCCTGATCCACTTCGCCCCCTTCCACGCATAACGTTTGGGAACGATCATGCGGACCGGTCCTCCGTGTTCTTTTGAGAGCGGCTGATGATTCCATTGATACGCCAAGATCACGTCATCATCGTCACAGACCGACAAGGGCAGGTTGGTCGTGTACTCGTCGTAACTTTCGAACAGAACATACTTTGCGGAAGGACTGGGTTGGACAATCGTCAGCAAGTGTTGAAAGCTGACTCCATCCCACTCGTTGTCTAAACGACTCCAAGTCGTGACGCAATGAAAGTCGGAAGTGAGATGTACGATGGGCTGTTCGAGATATTGCTTCCAATTCCATGTCAAGGGATGTTCAACTTCCCCGTCAATGTGCAACCTCCAATCTTCAAGTGATACTTCGGGTTTGATCCCAAGGTCCAGGACGGGCCAATTATTGACGAGGTGTTGACCGGGGGGTACCCGAGGGTCTGAATGTTCCGTCTCCACTTCTCTGGCGGAGTCGCCGCGTCCACGGAACATGAGTCGTTGTTTGGCCTGTATGATTTTCTCGTTAATATCCACGACCATAACCTTTCATGATTCAAGATGATAGATGCTGGAAGTTCATTCAAGATTCTTCTGGCGTTCAGAAACAGCCCATTTTAACGTCATTATGGCCATAAGAAAACTCTATCTTAGCATTTTCATGCAATCAGGTTATTGTGCCGACATCTTATCATTTATCGCGAATCCACATACGTTCCCATCGATACAGACGACACACCCCGCGCGGTACGACGTTGAAGCAGACGGAAAGTGATACCCGCGTGGATGACCTGACACACTTGGTTGTTTCTCTCACGTCTTGAAGAGTAAAGGCGTGCAAGGGAACGCTGTATCGTTTTGATATCACTGAAACGGCTATAAACTTCCTGCGGAAGTTTCTTTGATCCCATGAGATTGTTTCAGGGAAAGACCATGTAAAAGAGTAGATTCATGCGTGGAAGAATTTGGCAGGGATGAAAAAAGACTGTGCTTCAAGAATCAGGGACGTTGTTCGCTTCTCCAAAGTCATGCCAAACAGGTTCAACGAAGTTGGAGAAATGCATCAGGGAAGAGGATATTCCTCTATCCCATCATGGATGAGGTCCCACGGGTGGAAGTGCCCCTAAGAATGGAAAGGTGCCGATGTCTCGGAGTTTGGTGTCGGAACGAAGACGAAAATCATCTTGCTCGGCATTGACAAATGCCGGGGGGGTCGTGACATCATCCTTCCCTCTTCTACCCTCGGGGAAGGCTGATCCGGAATCAGACCCTTCTATAAGATAGTCAACCTTGTTGGCGAAAAGTACGTTAAAGGATAGCGTGGTCTCACTTTGGGGGGAAAAGAGAAATGCCGTTTGACTCAGCATCAGAATATTGCCATGGGCTTCTCCGCGAGTCTGATCGTGAAAAGCCATCCCTCCCCCGTTGCGAACGATCGTATTTTGGATAGCTACCGCATTGGCGGCATCATTCACCATAATACCCTCGAATAAGCTGCGAGTGATCACGTTCTGCTTTAATACCACTTCTGACCTTCCCCCAATCGCCACGCCATGATCATTGTCGTGAATATAGTTTCCCAATAAGGTGGCCTTAGAATTAGCGAACGCCACACCCGTCGTCTCACTCCCGCCGATCACACAATGTTCCAGCCTCACATCTTCAACGTCTTGACCGAAGACCATGCCCTTTACCTCAAGATGTTTCAGGAGGATTCCTCCACCATTGAATATCCCCAGTCCAAGTCCCCCATGTTGCATCACGGTAAGATTGTGAATTTCTACGTTCTTCGCTCCATATGGCCATTTGCCAACATGCAAGGTCCCGACGCGCTTCAGCCCCGTGAGTATCACAAGATTCATCTGTTCGCCGATGATTTTGAGACCTTCCTTACTATGGACGGTCACATCTTCGGCATAGGTACCCGCTTTGATCCAAATCGTGTCGCCTGATTGTGCGGCATCGATCGCTTCTTGAATGGAAACATAATACCCGCTTCCATCAGCCGCGACCGTCCACTTGGCTTGATCGTCAGGAAGTTGCACCCGCGGGGAATCTACGGGAGCGCCAAAAGAAGAAAGATGCGTGAAAGTCAATGCGAGTGCAAAAAAGAATATGACGGCTGGCTTGGAATAGAGAGCTTGCATTATCGCCTTACGTTCTCAAAGAAGTTTTCATGTTTGATGAACTGTCTGCATTGCAGACGTTTGGCATCTGTAGGCAATAACTCAAGTATCGGTCCTCGGTCAAGCGTCGCGACAGCTCGGTGATGTCTTCCATCCTATCTTTCCAGACAACAGGAACATTCTGAATGAGGACAGAACGCCGTTATCAATTATTGAATGGGTTGGGGGCTAGCCTTGGACATTGTCGGCAAGAAAAATCATATGCTAAGGTGCGATATGCTCTTGGTGGGCTTAACGGGAGGATTGGCGTCTGGAAAGACGACGATTGCACAGCTTTTTCAGCAACTTGGAGCGCAAATCATCGATGCGGACCAGATCGCTCGGCAGGTCGTTTGTCCCAAGCGCTCGGCCTGGAAGGAAATCGTCAGGATATTTGGGCGCGATGTGCTCACGTCGGATAACCAGGTAAATCGATCGGCTTTAGCTCATGTCGTCTTTCATACTCCGGCAAAGCTCAAGCAGCTGACCGATATTCTTTATCCTCGCGTGGCTCGAGAACAAGCGCGTCTCACGCAACGTCTCTACCGGGAGAATCGGGATGTCGTGATTATCTATGAAGCCGCCATGCTCATTGAATCTGGCGCGTTCAAACGCATGGATCGGATTATTGTCGTCATGACCACTCAACACACTCAAATTCAACGCGCCACTCAACGGACGAGCATGTCGAAGGCTGAAGCGCGACGGCGGATACGTTGCCAGCTGCCGGTTGCTGAAAAACTGCAATATGCCGATCATGTCATCGACGGCACATTGCCTCGTGATCAATTACGGCGTGTCGTCCGGCAGCTCTATGCAGAATTTCAAGACGTCGCAAAACAGTGAGTCATGAATAATGGTCGTATTGGCGTTCCTCCCTTTCATTCTGGAAACATGGGAGTCTTAACCTAAGGAGTCATGTCATCATGCAGAACGTTGTGATCTTAGGATCGGGCCCTGCCGGGCTGACGGCAGCCTTGTACACCGCTCGTGCCAATTTATCTCCACTTTTAATTGACGGCTCTCAGCCCGGTGGCCAATTGACCATCACGACTGACGTCGAGAACTATCCTGGGTTTCCCAAAGGCATCATGGGCCCTCAGTTAATCATGGATATGCGGGCACAGGCTGAGCGTTTTGGGACGAGCTTTCGACAGGGCCACGTGAGCAAGGTTGACCTGACTCAGCGGCCTTTTACCCTGACCGTGGATGACGAAGAAACACTCCAGGCTCAGACTCTTATCATTTCAACCGGAGCATCCGCCAATCTACTGGGTTTGCCATCGGAAAGCCGGCTGATGGGCCATGGCGTCTCAACCTGTGCCACGTGCGATGGCTTCTTTTTTCGAGGGAAAGAAATCGTCGTGGTCGGTGGTGGCGACAGCGCGATGGAGGAAGCCAACTTTCTTACGAAGTTCGCGACGAAGGTGACGGTGATTCATCGGCGAGATACATTACGGGCATCCAAGATCATGCAAGACCGCGCAGCGAAAAATGAAAAAATCGCCTTTCGTTGGAATGCAGCCGTTGAAGAAATGCTCGGAGACGATGTAGTCACTGGGATTCGGCTGCGTGACGTCAAGACTGATCGAACGGATGATTTGCCCTGTGCCGGAATTTTCGTCGCCATCGGCCATACACCCAATACAAGCCTGTTTAAGGGCATGTTGAACATGGATGAAGCCGGCTATCTCGTCACCAAGCCGCATAGCTCCGCGACCAACATACCTGGAGTCTTCGCGGCAGGCGATGTACAAGATTCTCATTACCGGCAAGCCATTACGGCCGCAGGGTCTGGGTGCATGGCCGCTATAGATGCCGAACGTTTTCTCGAAAATCAATGATGATGCGCTAAGCAACGCACCTGAGAATTATTGACGATAGGACGGTTTTTCAATAAAGACGGGTCTTTGACGTCTTACGCTTCATGAGATGTTTCACGCGCTTGTTCATTACCACGAAGTCGCCCTGAAAGGACGAAACCGGGGGTTTTTTGAGCAGCGTCTCGTTCATCACTTGCGATCAGCCTTAAAAGATATCCCCGGACTGCGGGTGGATGCGTTACCAGGTCGCATCCGAGTGAGCTTTCCGGAGGAACAGTCTCAGGGTAAAATTCGTGAGACGCTCACTCGAACATTCGGGATTACCAATTTTCTCTTTGCTCGATCGGCTCCGGTCCTCTATACCTCACCAGACCTCACGGCGTTAAAATCAGCGATTCAACAAGACCTTCCCGCCAATGGGTTTCACTCGTTTCGCGTACTCACGAAACGCGCTGAAAAGCGATTTCCCAAAACCTCAATGGATATTGATCGTGAGATTGGCGCGTATCTTTGCGATCTAACCGGAAAACGCGTTAATCTCACAGAACCCGACCTGACCATTCATGTTGAACTCCTGAAACAAGAAGCCTATTACGGTTTTGCCAAGGAATCCGGGCCTGGGGGACTTCCTGTTGGGACCGGGGGAACCGTGCTTTGCTTGATTTCTGGGGGTATCGATTCACCCGTGGCTGCCTACCGCATGATCAAGCGGGGATGTCGTGCGGGCTTTATCCATTTTCACGGTCGCCCCTATCTCTCACGCGCGTCGGAAGAAAAAGTACGCGATCTGGTGACGTTGCTGACGCGTCATCAGCTTTCCTCCAAACTACATCTTATTCCATTCGGAGACATACAAAAACAAATTGTGTTGGGAGCGCCCGCGCCTATTCGAGTCGTCTTGTACCGGCGCATGATGTTGAGGATCGCCGAGGCGCTGGCAAAGCGAGAAGATATGTGGGGCTTGGTCACTGGCGACAGTCTTGGCCAGGTCGCGTCTCAAACGCCCGGTAATATTCAAGTGGTGAGTGAGGTCACTCCCCTCCCCATTCTTCGCCCCTTGATTGGAATGGATAAAAGCGAAATTACTGAGCAAGCTCAGGCGATCGGCTCATTTGAAATTTCGATCGAGCCTGATCAAGATTGTTGTACGCTCTTCGTTCCACGTCATCCCGATACGCGGGCTCGGCTGACTGAAGTGACGCAAGTCGAGCAGCGTCTCGATATCACAGGCATGGTGCGGCAAGGACTCGAGCAGGCCGACCTCGCTGAATTTACGTTTCCCGACTAGGAGACGAACGGGACGGACTGAACGGGTAAGGCATGGTGAGTGACCTATGACGGCCTATTCCCTTTGCTTGTTTCTCTTCTGCTTGTTTACATTACCGTTGATTGGGGTGTGGCTTTCTGGACAATTGGTCCTGAGTTTTCTTGAGTTTCCCCCTCGGCCAATAGCAGGAAGCCTCAGTGACGTGTCTTGGGTCTTGTTCTTCGCCTCTTCTCTAGGCATTCTCGGGATGCTTACTCCGTTTGTGCTGCGACTGCTGACATTTCGACCAGCAGCACAACATCATTCAACACAACAGACGTTTTCACTCTGGGGGTGGGCATCGATGGCAAGCCTCCTTATCTTTTGGATTCTGGCTTGGACTCGATTTTCCTGGATGGGCGAATTCCAACTCCACACCTTCACGCCCTTGTGGCTGAGCTATATCGTGCTGGTCAATGCCCTGACTGACAGGCGAACGCAACATTGCCTTCTCCGCGATTATCCTACGTGCTTCCTCGGTTTGTTTCCGCTCAGCGCGATGTATTGGTGGGTGTTTGAGTATCTCAATCGGTTCGCTCAGAATTGGCATTACGTTCCTCAAGTCGACGTTGATGGGCTGACCTATTTTCTCGTTGGGAGTCTTTCGTTTTCGACCGTTCTTCCCGCAGTGTACTGTACCTATGAATGGTTGCAGTCTTTTCCCCGGCTCAGTCAACCCTTTCAATCCTGGAGGGCGGTCCCTGTTCGAAGTCACGAAACCTGGAGATGGTTTTTCGTCGCCTTGGCCTGTCTTGGTTTGATCGGGATTGGCCTCTGGCCAAAATTGCTGTATCCCCTGATCTGGCTCTCACCACTGCTCTTGCTTCTTGGTCTGCAAAAATCACAAAACCGAGACGCGTGGGTTAGGATGTTGGGGCGGGGGGATTGGCGGCCAATCGTGATTCCGTCTATGGCGGGCTTACTGTGCGGTCTACTGTGGGAGCTGTGGAATTCTCAGAGTCTGGCGCATTGGGAATATTCGATTCCCTATCTCCATGCCTATCAAATCTTTGAAATGCCCGTCTTGGGTTATGCAGGGTATGTCCCGTTCGGTTTAGCCTGTGTGATATGCGCACAGCTTCTGGCGACCTCCGGGATTTGGAAAAGTTCTCGTGAGAAGTTGAGCCGCAAGAAAACCGTTAGCCTGAAGATGGCTTGGCAAACACCGTGGCATCACACGAAAAATATTTAATCTGCTTGAGCGGAATGATCGTCACTTCTCGAGGAGTATCGATCTCGAGAATTTCCATATCATCGCTGATCGTATGACGAACAGCATCCTTGACGTCTAATTCTTTGTTGTCGGTAAACACGACTTTTATCCAATACTGCACGTTGTGCTCCTTTCACAGAAACACGGTGTAATTTAAGAACCCAATTCTTGTGATCTTCTCGTGGCCGCTTCTACCGCGTTCATCAAGGTGGCCCGTATCCTTCCCCGTTCCAGTTCGTGAAGTCCGGCTATCGTGGTTCCGCCTGGAGAAGCCACCCGGTCTTTGAGGATTCCGGGATGCTCTCCACTCTCGGTCAGAAGCTTTGCTGTGCCAAGCACGGTCTGCACGGCAAGGGTTTGGGCGATGTGCCGGGGAAGTCCCATCCGGACTCCTCCATCAGCCAGAGCCTCGATCATCACATACACGTAGGCCGGTCCACTCCCACTCAATCCGGTTACCGCATCCATTAATTTTTCTTCGATCACGACGACTTTTCCAGAGGCCTGAAAAATTTCCTGGGCGATCGCGAGCTGAGCTTCAGTGGTGTAGTCTCCCCCGGCCAGAGCTGTCGCTCCTTCAAGGACGAGAGCCGGCGTGTTTGGCATGGCCCGAATCACGGCAGTGCGTGATGGGAGAGTCTGTTGAATCTTCGAGAGGGGAAAGCCTGCAGCGACGGAAATCACAAGATGGGAGTCCTTAACGTGTGACTTGATCTCCGACAATACCTCAGGAAGAACTTGAGGTTTGACGGCTAACACGATGATATCCGCCCTCTGGACGGCTTTGGCGTTACGACTTTCTCCCCCTATGCCATACGTCTGTTCGAACAGTATCAAGCGATCCTTTGAGACATCTGTCACAAAGATTGCGTTTGCTTGAAATGTTCTAGCTTTGAGTAGCCCTGCTATCAGAGCTTCAGACATGTTGCCTGCGCCGATGAACGCGATTTTCGAATCTTTTGGCATGGTGGCGAGTATACCCTGCTCGTGACGGGGGTTCAACTCAGCGCCTTGCCCTTTACAACTATGGCGTCGCGAGGACCATGAGATAACACTCAACATGAGTTGCTGCCATTGTCCGGGGAAGGTAATATTTAACTGAAAAGAAACACAGGAACGACGTGTTATGATTTTAAATACCTCTTACTACCTAATCATGGTCGGAACAACAACCTTCGCCAGGAGGATTTGTATGAGAACCGTCCTTCTTATCATTCTCTGTCTTGCCGTACAGGTTTCATCAGCCGATGCACGTAGGGCCCATCTCACAGCCGAACAACAAGAACAGCTTAAAAAGATCCAGACCATTTACCTGCAGGTGTTAGCGTTAACTGAAAAAGGGCCGTATCAGACGGATGAATTCACGGAAATTATTTCGCGTCGACTCAAACGACTCAACTATGAAGTCGTCCATCAACGCGACCAACCGCATGACGTTGAGCTGAAAGTAAAATGTGAAGAACGAAAGACATGGGCTGGGACGACGGCCGCGGGAGGAGATGCGGAACTACCTGATGCGCCTTCCCGGTTATGGAAAGGGCCGGCCTGTCTCTTTTCCTATTACCTCAACGGTCGTGACTTGGGGTGGTACAAAGAAATTCGGACATCGTTTGAAGACTCACTGGAGGCCGCCAAGAAAGCCGGGAGTTCCGATAGCAGTGTTTTTGCCATGAAAAAACTGGAAGAACGGATTCGGGAATATGAATTCCCAGTCTTATTGGCAGCCGAATGGGGACAAGTTGATCTCCTGATTCAGCTCTTGGATAATCCACAGACGAATAAACTCCTCAAGCTCCGTGTCCTCTCTGTCCTGAGTGAATTGAATGCGGCGGAGGCGTTGCCTCAACTGACCAAAATTCTTGCCAACAAAGATCTTCAACAAGAAGCCATTACCGCCTTGGCTGGCACAGGACAAGACTCGATTCCCCTCCTCATCGATTTATTCCAACACACCAAGCAGGATACCATTCGCGCCGAAGCCGCCAAAGCCTTAGGGACCATTGCCGCTACGAGCGGAGACCCAAGAGCGATCCCGCCTCTGGTGAAATACCTTCAAGCAGCGCTTACGAAAATGGAAACGTCTGAAGACATTAATTTCCCGGTCTTGACACAAGTCGTCTGGGCTATCGGGAAGTTGCGCGATGATATGTCCATGGAGCCGATGCGGCAGTTACAAAAAAAGGTCTGGCTCATTTACGATAATTCTCAATCCATGACAGAATTACGGGAAGCCACCAACTGGAGCTATAAACAACTCGATTTAGATGGTCATATCAGCTAATGATCCGCCAGAGAGGGGGGAAAATGAGACGTGGGATCTCCTTAGTACTTATCGGCTTTTTTCTGACTTTTTTTTGTATTACTGACGTCTCCGCCAGACGAAATTATTTCACGGAGGAACAAAAAAGCGAACTCGTCAAGGCCAATGCTATCTATGTAAATGTTTTGGCGTTAACTGAGCGCGGACGTGGCGATGGCACACCGATAGTCAGCCTCGTTTCTGATCGGCTCAAACAACTGGGGTACGCCATCGTCACTGATCGTAAGGAGCCTCATGACGTTGAATTTCGCGTGAAGTGTGAAGAACGAAAAAAGGGAGGAGGGACGACAAGAGCCGGCGGTGATGCCGATCATCCCGATAATCCGGCTCGTCTCTGGAAGGGGCCCGCGTGTTTGTTTGCCTATTATCTGAACGGGGAAGATTCAGGCTGGCAAAAAGAGGTACGGACCGACTTCGAAGATGCTGATGCTGCAGCCAAAGCCGCGAACGCGAAAAAGTCAGGCCCCTACGCGTTGAGCCAGTTAACCAAGAAGCTGAAAGAGTATGATTTCCCCGTGAAACTCGCTGCGGAATGGGGGCAAGATTATCGATTATTAGCGTTGCTCGACGACCCTAGCACCCCCAAAAACCGAAAAGTGACGGTGCTCTCGGTCATGACAAACTTACAATCTCATAAGGCCCTGCCCTATTTAAAAGACATTCTGAAAGATAAGGATCTTGCCCTAGATGGCATTGCTGCCGTGACAACAACTGGCAGTGACGGAATTCCCTTGCTCACGGAAATCTTTAATGACTCGAAAGAAGAGTCAAACATCAGAGCCGCCGCGGCAAAGGGATTAGGCAAGATCGGCGCCGCGACGGGAAATCCATCGATCACGCCCCCGATTTTGGACTATCTCATCAATAATCTGAAGCAGATGGAAACGTCGAAGGACATAGATTTTCCTGTCCTGACCGAAGTGGTGTGGAGCTTGGGTCGCCTGCGCAATGAGAAGTCAATTGCACCCATGCGAGAACTAGAAAAAAGGGTGTGGCTCATTTATGACACCTCGAATGAAATGACCGAGCTTCGTGATGCCGTTAATTGGACCGTCAAGCAAATCGATATGGACGGACAAATCCAATAACACGACTCGTGTCGAGGTTCCGAGGTTCTCGTTTTTCATTTCACAAGGGTTTGGTTTGCCTCTCCCTTCGGGGAGAGGAGCCGTTACATACCATCGAGATGCCAGCTGATGTGATGTCGCGAATAGTGTTTCGGAGCCCATCCACTTTTGTTGCTGTCACCCTTGCCTTCTTATTCATGACGACCAGTTTTCTTGCATCTTTCGCCCAAGAAACGGGGAATCAGGCCGAAATGGAACGTCTTGAACGTCAGGCAAGTGAATTAGTAGCTGATGGAGATTCAGGTGGAGCGGCTCTGGCGATCGGGAAGGCCGCGATGATGGCCGGGATTATGGCAAGGCAAGAATCCGAAAAGTCTGCTAAAGATGTTTTTTTAGGGATTGAAGCCTTGTTCCGAACTCAAGAACATGGCTATCGCGCCATCGCGCTCTTCGAGCAAGCTGGCGGCCAGCCTCCCGCACCGACCGGCGCCTGTCAACTTCTCAGTCTTGCCACACAACATAGCCATAACGCACAAACAGTGTTTTCGAATATGCCAATTTCCAATCAATCTGATTCAACTCATATATCCCACCGATACTTTGCACAGGCCCAAGAATGGACAGAAATCATTCGGGAACTGCAAACAGACTTTGCCTGCTCTGCACTCATTCCTCATTGACGGCTTGTGTCGTAGTGGTCCACATCCGATATCTAAGAACAGGCTCATACCCAAAGAGTACGGCAATATGACGAGGAACAGGCCTAAGGCAAACACAGGTGGGATGTGAGGAAATTTTTCGAAGCATTCCAAGGCTCTAGGGAAATTCCATAGATACCCACGTCCCTACGGACGTGGTACTTGAAGAATTCAAGCTACGCTTGTCCAGTGCTCATGAATCGGAGGCACTGGACCTTGCTCTCATCCCGCCCTTCCCGACGGGGAGTTCTCGCTAAATTAAAAGTCAAGGGACAACCATACTCTAGTTCTCCTATTTTGACAGCTTACGTGACTGAATATTTGCTTTCGTGTTAATCCCTTTAGTGAGGGCCACCCTCAGAAGAAGGATCCAGCACATAACCTTCTAATCTGACAAACCGATAGTCAGGACTCAGGTTTTCTCCACGTTCACCTTTCTCCCGGTGTTGAGTTGTCACCCAATTGTCCATTCTTGATGGGCTATACCAGCTATACAGTGGTACAACACCAGAACGACGATCAAGGGAAGGTGGATAGATGTATCCCTCTATTCGCACGAAACGATAATTGGGAGATAATCCTTCTCTTCTCTGAGCAGCGATAAAATGTTGACTTGTTGTCCAATTATCGCCACGATCAGGAGAGTACCATTTATGAAGCGGAATCGTTCCTTCTGGTTGTGGACGATCAGGGCTAAAAATTATCCCCTCTATCCTCGTAAAACCATAGTCAGGGCTCTGAGTATCTCCTTGGCACCCTTGCCACGCCTTGTTCGCAGTCGTGGAATTATCATTTCGGCTTCGGCTGTACCACGAGACTAAAGGAACCGTTGGACTACGATCGAGTGCTTGTGCTCGAATTTGAGAGCAGGCGCTCGAGGCCAAATGCTGTTTCAGAAAGGAAGAAATATCTGGCTCCTCTGTTCTCCTCCCATCATCATGGACGGTTATTGCTCCTGCCTGTAAAAATGTTGGAACATACCGACCACCATTTCCCTCTGTTCCTTGCGCTACGCCAACCAACCACTCGCCCCCTCGGGAATCCATCCAGTACAAAGGACCACCGGAGTCACCAGCTCGGACTTGACTGCCATTCACACATATCTTGTCCGCTTGAATGGCTTGAAAGGTGTAACAAGGAAATTGCCTGAAGATTGCAGATCCTGATCGCCTAAGGGCAGGTGCACCCGCAGTAGCAGAGAGCATTCCCCAACCTACTTGCCGAAAAGATTGTCTTGACCAAGAAATTCCTACAGGGGCATCAAGAAGAACTTTCTTAGGAATTGCTACCTGTGAATTGACTGGAGACTCCAAAGCCAGTAGCGCAATGTCTGCTCCATCGAGAATCGAAAAATATGTAGCTTTAAGAACAAGTCGAAAGTTTTCTCGATCATACCCAAACCCAATTTCACTGGTCCTGCGATTTTCTAGGACAGTGGTGGAGTACCACTGTCCATCCTCGGCCTCGAATCCAGAGGGTCGGTTTACGCAATGCCCAGCCGTGATTACTATATCCGATTTAATCAATGTGCCGGTACATCCTCCAACCCAAACGCTCGAATTCGCTTCGGCATTATCCTCATCGATAGTATTACTCACTAATGGTGCTACTTGCCTTCCAGTCTCAGCAGACAGCCAAGCAGGAAAGAGAGAAACAGTGAAACCTAAAACGAGGTGACATGCAAACGAAGACTTCGACATAGTTCTCCCTCCTTCTGGAGATTGCCCAACATTCCAATGATGACACTTCAGCCCTGCTCACAATAGTGGCCCTGCAAATAAAGGAACGTAAAAGGAAGGATTCCAGGCATCAAAATGATAACTGGCATAGACTGGAAAATGGTCTGATAAATCCCACATCGCCTTTTCATGGGGAAATTCCTTCCATTCGTCATTTGATCGAAGCATACGAACTTCCGCGAAAGATGACTCATCCGGTTTCATATGGCTCGTTGAATACAACACGTAGTCAACATAGGTTCGAGAGCCTTCATTCAATTTATTAATGACACCATCATCAGTATAGGAATGTCCCCTCAATTGCTTCTCAGGCAAGTAGTCAGCTCCGAGGATAGCAAGCATCTCTTTGTACTCATCGGTGTCTTTCCGTATATTCATATCTCCGGCGAAGAGAACAGGCTCCGTTTGGGGAATTTGTTGAGCATCAAGAAAATTTCTGATGATTTGAAGTTGTTGCTTTTGAATTTTCCAGTCTCCAGCGTTTAAGTGAGTCCCGAAAATATGAAAGAAATTATTTTCATTTTCTTTACTCACTTTGTTTATCTTCACATAAAGAACTCCTTTATCAGCCCCGCAATCATTACCTGAGCATACATCTTTAAATAATTGCTGCTTTTGGGAAACAAGAGGCCATTTACTGACAGTCACCACCCCACCATTCCACTCCAGGCCTCGTTGACTTCCTAAGACTCTTGATTGATAGGGGTAACTCTTTTTGAGACGATCAAGTAATTCTGTGCGAACTCCCCCATCAAAGGCTTCCTGAAAAACAATCATGTCATAGCCAGGGATCTTATCTGGAATCATCTTGGCTCGAATCATCTGTCCATTTAAACGAAATGCTCCTCGCGCCGACCTAGGTCTCATGTAAATGTTATACGTCAGAATATTTAGGTGCGACCGATTCCACTCATCCGACAATTTTTCCGGTACGTTTGTCGGCAAGGGATATTCCTCTTGAAAGACGTACTCCACATTGTCGTCTCCACCGGTAAAATAAGCCCAGTATTTGACGTTCCATTGATGGTCGCCAATGTTCATGCTCGCATTCCACTTCTTACGGTCATCATGCCAATCGTGTTGCTCATTTGCCTGATCTCTAACTGACTGCCACATGTGGCTACCAATTGTACTGCCGTGAAGCTTGAGGCGGAGCGCGAAGTTTTCAGGAAACTGTCTGATCGTGTCCTTCGTTTTCGGATTCTTGACGATGACCTCGGTCGTAAAATGGTAGGTATGATTATCCGTTACACCGTCATCTCTGTTAGTTTTGTAGATTTCTGCACGCTCCCCAGGTAGTACATATGTTGACTTTCTTTTCCAGTATTCACTTCCCAATTCACTAGTCGTGTTCAATTCCAGGGATTTCGTGGTATTGTTCTGAACGACAACAGTCGTCTTAGCAGAAACAGGAGTCTGAAGCAGACAACCGAGGTAAAACCCAACGAACAGAACAAGTAAAAGAATTGTCCTGAATTTTCGACGGTCAATCATGTATCTCTCCTTGTGAATGTGCTATGTCTCATATAAGGTAAAACATGTTGTGAGATAGCAGGATCGTATGACTTATCTTGCCGTAGAAAGAAGGTCTCATTTTGACTGAAATCCTACGATGTGATCCTCCCTAAGCAGACCTCCATCTTCAATCAACACTTTTCTTTGGTGCCTTCAATCTTATGGCCTTATATCTAACCTTAAAAGATGGCCTTTCGGTGAGTCTCGATTCCGCAAATCAAAATCAACCCACAAGGTTTTTCCTGCAAGGAGCGCAGCCAAGGCTAATGATTGAATTCGATTCACTCCTGAAGGGCCGAAGTCCGATTCACGAACTATGAGCAACTTTTCCTCATCAGCCCTCATAGGACCACCTTTGCCAGTGAATTTGGCTTGAATGCCTATATCCGTCTTGGGGGCCTGACTTTTGTCGATCGTGATGATTTGGACCTTCGCATAGCCACTAAATGTTTCAGCATGAAGTGGGTGAAAATAGAAAGCAGTACAGAAAAAAGTAATACCGAGCAAGACGATCATTTTTTTTGTAAGCATAAAGCGCTCCTTTGTTTTAATGAGATAAGAAATTGTTGGAACAGAATCTCTATTACCCTTGCCAAACCAGATAAAACTAACGAATCTACAACATAAACCCTCTACGAACGTTCTTATTCTTTTGCGTGAAGTAGATACATCATCTGGCAGCAAAATTGGGGACGCGATCGAACCTGACACATCAAGGACCCAACACTGGCATGAAGCTGCTAACGAATAATCCCCTTTGACGATCGTACTCACTATGTGCCAATTCCCCAAAATTCTAGGCTTCCTCTTCAGTACTAATATTTGCATAACCCTTTTGGATTGCTTCAGCCAAATAACGATTGACGAATTGTTCGCGGCCCATTTGTCTGTAGTGAACAAGCTTATGAATCATAAGTATGAGTGATTCTTCCTCTTTTGCACTAAGATGCCCAAAGCGGACGTCATCCCATGTATGAGTCCAACCCGTTAAGATTTGATGATGGGCATCTTGAACGATGACCAACGAATCAAGGGTAATGCCATCGAACCCTTCTCGTAGGTAAAGATCTCCAAGAAGGACAGAGCGTTGAATGATCTTCACACGATCGAGATCAATAGAGTAAAAATGCCTGTCCCTCGACAACGACGTTCCATCAACAAGGTGTTGAATAACATCCTTTAATTCAGGAGTCAGGGCTTTGGCACCACACTCAAGCGTATCGATATGGGCCGCGCTCACTGTAAAGAGAATACTCGATGTACCACCAGTGGTAAGCTTCACTAAATCTGTGAAACGATCTTGCGCAATATTTTCTATCAATTTCTCTGGCTGTACATCTCTAAAATCGCAATAGAGTTCTCCAGCATTTAATATATGGGATCCAACAAGTTTAATCTCTCGAACAGCTTTGCAAGTTGGATCAGCTTGACAAACAACTGGTAGATTACAATCTGGTAAGGCAAAGCGCTCTATCAAACTAAGATCACAAAACACTTCTGTCTTGTGAACAACAAGTTCCTCAAGCAACGTTTCACAAACATTGGTTCGTTGTGGGGCCGGCAGTCCGAGTCCTAAGCATTCTGCTTGAGCAAATCCTGAACTCGATAGGACGGCCAACAGTCCAATGAAAACCAATAATCTTTTGACTTTGCACATAACATCACTCCTTAGCAATGCAATCGCCTGATGCCGTTTGATGAATGTGAGCAGCGCATTAGATAGCTTTCTTCCGTTAACGAGTTCTAGCACCTCGATTGCTAGTTATCGAGTTGCTACACATGTAAAGCTTCCTCATATTTAATTAAGAAAGATTAAGCAACAATGGCATTTCCGATACGGAGGCCTCAGATTCACTACGGTCTCTCCTCAACACTAGCGACCAATCTTCAAGTATTCTTATTTGTTCTGTCTCACTTATGGTTGCTCTAGTCATCACGGATCCTCCCCCACATACTTGAAAACCATCAATGGTTTGTATATAGCCCCCGAACCTGGGCCAGTCGTTTCATCGCCAGACCGGTCGGCTTCCACATGCCAAGATTGACGGCATACCGTTTGGGGAGCTCAGCACGCATACCCTCAAGAGACTCCGTCTGATCCAGGACGTGTAAGCGTTCATAGGTCGAGACGAGTTCTAAATCTTGCCAAGGACCTAATGCCCTGCCTACTTTGCCTGGCATCACCTTGTTCACCTTTTGGTCTGTTTTTCCCGATAAGTTCGAGGTCAGACTTGGATGATAGCGGTCAAGCGCATCAGTCCGAACGTCATCAAACCGCACAGCGGAAAGACTATCTCCCCGATCGAATTCAATCGAATAACTCCCATCTGCCCTGGTTGTATCGTTACCAATTTCCTTCTCTCCGCGGTACAGCCTCACCCAAATATTGGCGACAGGCTGATTGGCTTGATCAACGACCACACCTTCAATCGTGTTTCGATCATGCGCTCGAGATCCGAGCGGAAACACGATCATCAAACACACACTCAACAGTGGAAGAACGATAAATCTTGTAACTCGACTCATAAAGATCAGCCTTTCTTTCACGTATAAAGCGTTGAGCAACAACCTGTCGATTTACCCACTACCGACTCCAGGTGAAGGAAGGGTTGGTACGGTAAATTCCCCTTTTGCAAATCTGATACAGTCGTTCCTTAAAGTCCGTTGAGAGGTCTGTACGTTGAAGGATCTGTTGACATTGACCTTCTGACTGAGGAGCCATGAGTTCAATCCAGGGAAGCACTGGAATCTTCCCTATAGGCCAGGCATTAGGATTCGGCTTCTTGCTGTTTAAGGCCAAGAGCGAATTCTGGATAGCGAGTTCACGCTCTTCTAAGTATTGGAACAGCTCCGGATAGGCTTTACGCGCTTTCTGAGCTTGTGAGCGGAGTTCCTTGTAGGAACCATTCTTACTACCGGTATTCGTCATTTTAAGTTGATCAACCCCATACACGACTCCCACGAATCCGAGAAAAATCAAAACAAAGAAAAAAACAATGAAGTGTTTTCTATCCATGGGTGCACCCTCCTGATAAATAAGATGATCAATGAAAACTTGACGTCTCTACCCCCTAACTATTGCTTGCAGCATCCCGCAGGATGCAACCGTTGCTTACAAAGGAGGGAAACATGATAAATCCCCTCGCTCACCTATACTGAACCCGAGAGCGCCAAAATAATACGGTTCTTTGATCTTTGACTTTTCTCCCTGTGATCAACGCGCTTGGCATAACTGAATAGCGTTCGACCACAACCCTGCCCGTCTCGAATTTTTGACTGAAAACACGAAATCATTCTTCGGATTTCGCACCTAATCCTTATTGCCGCTGGGCAAAGAGCTTGAACCCATTAGCGATTTGAGGACGACCATTTTGTTGATCTACATAGATAGTTTTTCCACTGAGTAAGGCAGATGTGAGCAACGACTGCATTCTGGCCAGCCCTTGATCACCATGTTGCGCTTTCCTCACTTCGATCCATAATTCCCTTCCAGCCTCCGCGGCATTCCCAGCTTTTCCTGTCCATCGCACCTTGACCCTCAGAGACGCAGGATTCGCATTCTCAAGGAGCTGAATTTCACGCACCTCAGCTTCACCATCGGCAGATGCCAAATTCGGTAGAATACACAGACTCGCCAGCATCATCACTATCATTAAGGTTTTCATCATAAACCTCCTGGTTACGAGTTAGTATTGATGATGGCCCAGTACAACCAATGATCGATTGGCCATTGCCATCTAGGTCAGCAACATCCGAGACCAGTGGCAAGTAAGTCAAGCACTGGACCGATGAGGCTACCATCAACGATTAACTCCCCTGGAATGATTTCGATACTGGCCGTATACGCTTTAGAACCGCCTGGTTCAGAGATAATTCCGATGCCGGGGAGGTCTAATCGACCATCAAAACATTGCGTGGAACTTAACGGACGTGCTGTCAATATCCTGTTTGTGGTCCATTGCGAAGGAGTTAGACGCAAGACTACGGACCCTACCGCATCATGATCGCTTGAGATTTCCAGAACCTCTTCCTCCCCATCACAATCAAACGACGTTTGTCGTGCCACAATCGCGTCGCTTTCAAAATTGGCAAACCCTTCTGGGATGAACGGAAAGAACGGGATGAGAAAATACCCAGAAAGGGAAGCAGGACCCGCGTCACAGTCCACGGCATTCACAACAACTTCGATGTCATTCGAGACAGGAACGCGGGGTAGGGTCACCGATCGATTAATTGATACGGTCTCCCCTGTATCGACATCAGCGGCATCCACGAGATTAGGGAATACCGCCACCACCTCATCCTGCAACGCTCCGCTTTGAGCGGTCCGTAAATCCACAAACCAATCCCCTTCAGAAATATTGTCACAGTCATCATGAATCTGCAGCGAATGCAGTCGAATTTCGACATCCCGCTGTTGGGCATGCGTTAACGAAAATGATGCACCACTCAGTCCACATACAATGAAAACTAAGAGCCAATACGTAACGCGGTTTATGCGCTGATACATATCATTCCCTCCTCATGCTGCATCCATCATGTTGTCTGCACTATCCCTTGTTGAGCTGACAAGTAAAAGCCTCGAATCAGCAAAACATGGCGATACTATAAACAGCCCCAGGATGTATCCGCTGAAAATGTTTATGTACATAAAACAGATCCACCCCTGTTATGTCCTCTTCTTGTGTGTATGGGCGAATGTTGTGATTATTAAATGCCTGTCTCAACATGCTTTATCTGCCTCTGCTAGAATTCCCCGTTCAAGTCTCCCGTGTCCTGGTCATCATATACTGTATAGATTTGTCCCCCAGTTGGATCAAAGAGCAGCAACTGATAGGTGTCGACTGCATAATTAGGGGTGACTTGAAGATCCACTTGAATCGTGGCCGGGACGTTGGGCTTGATCTCTTGAAGATGCAACCTCAAATCAACGGCCTGAACGATACAATTGGCCTCCACAGGTGGAGAATCCAATTTCTCGCCTGTACACTTTTTTAGTTCGAAGATTGTCCCGTTTGTTCGATAGCGGCAGGTCACCCGATCATGGCTCGATAACCGATCAAAGGACAGGTGGGCCCACCCATCGGAGATTGTGCCGTCCACGATCTGTATGGACTCTGGAATACGGACTAACGGGCGTTCAAATGGTAAGACACCGTCCTCCGAAGTCGATGGGGAAGGCGTTCGACTCGCGGTCAGTGTATGCGTGATGCCAAAGCCCTGATTCCATCCACGATCGTGAACCGCCAAGATGAAGGAGTAACCATTCTCTCCATTGAATGTCGCCGGCCCTGCAAGATCGATCAGCCGTGAGCCATTCGGTCGGCAGAACATAAAGTCTGGCTCGCCCACGATCCGTTCGCCGGTCGGCAGCCGGTGTATCCATGTGCCAACAATTGAGTGATCCGTAAACTGCACCACGTCCCCGTAGTAAAAATCTCCAGGCGGGACCGTTCCTATGCCCTTGAGTGTACAAAGCTCGCCTTCATTCAAGGCCCAACCTGCTGATGTTCCACTCAAGATCAACACGAGCAATAGTAATAAAATGTGCATGTGCTTCATCGTGACTCCTTTCTAATCAAAATGATGAAGTCTTTCGACTCTTTAGTTATTTCTATACCAATTCCCAAGTCACAAACAGGTCACAAAAGCCAGAAAAAATAAGGGAATAGCGGTTTTTTTTTATTACTTTTAACTGAGAGAGAAAAAACCCAACAGAAGGTGTGGAAAACATAAAGAAAATCGATAGCGCACAGAAATTTGCGGCAAAGCCTATGAGGAAGAAAAGCTGTTGAAAATGGTGTTGAGGCGAAATGCGCCAGTGGAGTGTAAATTTGGGGTCACACCGGCATCACAGGCAGGGGCACAGGGCTATGACATAAGAACTACAGAGTGGAAAACCTATCGCAAGAGCTCCTAGAGAATAGGTGGGGCATCAACATACTGAGTCTGCTCTAGCACTTCCACGGCTTTGCTCCACTCGCCTGTTTGTTCATAGCCAGTTCGAAGCTGGTCGATGACGTGCTGATAACGCTTGTCGAGCCGAACGCGCATTGACTGCGTCCAGAGCTCGTCATCTTCTTGCGGGAGAAAAGGCCCTCGATACATCACGCGGGCTTGTTCATAAAGCGGAAGACTCTCATCAACTTGTTTCTCGTGCCATGTCGTATCAGCGCGGGCCACCAATTGTTCAAAGGCCAGGATATCAATCCAACAGCGATTCGGATTCAAGCTCACTCGTCCGCTCTCTAACAAAATTGCATCTTTGTGGCCCAGCATATTGCGCACGCGCGTGAGCGTCACGATGAACGAGCGATAGGCTCGATCGCCATCGGCATCCGGCCACAGAATATTGGCCATCTTTTCCTGAGGAACATCTTTGCCGCCTAACGCCAGCAGGACTTTCAGGAAAAGCACTTGTCGCTTGGGGATTTTCTTAATAGGCCCTTTTTCAGCCTGTTCTGTGCTCAAGACAAAATTTCCTAATGTCGTCATCCGAACGGCAAAGGGCCATTTGTATGAGACGCCTTCTGACGGCGGACTCAATTTGAGCGTCGCGATAATCTTCTTAGCCTGCGCTTCTTCGATCCCGGCTTCCAGAGCCTGATTGCAGAGCCATGCGAGCATGTCTGGAATCACTCCCTTCAAAAACATGAATCCTGTAGTTCGGCTTATCGATAATGCTGCGGCAATTGCTTGACGTCCGTGTTGTGCCTTCCCCTGCACATAAGCAAGTTTGGCTTCTGCAATAGCAACCTGATAGTCGAGCGCCTGCACTTTCATCAATCGAGTCTGAGACTTCACTATTTGGAATTCTTCATTAGCCTGAATGAAATCTTTTTGATGAATCAGAAAAAATACGAGGCAGATTCTGTAATGTCCTTCCATAAATGGAAATTCAAAGTTCACAACAAGATCAAGAATGCGCTCTTTTTGAGAAATAGCCTGATCTGAATGTCCGGAGAGGCTTGCTAACCAAGCGGTATGAATACGAGCATGGATTTCCCCGACACCTCCATCGTCCTGAAATTTTTTCAGCATGAGGTCACAGATAGTCATTGCCTTTAAAAGTTCTTGATTCAACACATACCCACAAACGCCTTGTTCTAATACCCAAGCGTCAAGAACGGGGGACTGCCCTTTATCAAAATATTTCACGCCTTCTTGGTAGTGTGCTAAGCATGTCTGCACATCATGGTCCAGCCATCCCTGAAAACCTGCCATGCCATGAAAAATGAGATGAGCAACTGTGGCTTGTGGATAACATCGTATGGGAAGGGACAAATTTGCTAAGACAGATCGGGCTGCTACTAAATCACCTTTCCAAGTATAAAACTTCCATAGATGCCAGGCTAATTGGGTGCGTATTGTGATGTCCGGAATTTGATGAAGGAATTCTTCGATTTCTTTTGTTAGTTTCAAAAATTCAGGGCTGGTATCGTCACCCTTGATAAGAACCCCGAAGCGGCTCACTAATGCACTGAAGAGAGTAGCTTTGACTCTTATTTCTATTTCTTGTGATGGATATTCTTTATGAGCATCTTGAAAGTCTTCCAGAGTTTTCACCCAGGCATCCAACCGCGAATACTGTCGAAAGCTCAGTTGAATCGCGTCCACGATCCCACACCAAGCCAAGAGAATTCCAGTCTGATCGCCTTCTGCTTCAAACCGATGAAACACCCGTTCAAACAGGGGGACACTCGAATCAGGATTCGTCGTCATCACACACGTGGCCTGCCAATATTGACACCAGGGAGCGGCCGCTACTATGTCTTTGGGAATTTGCATGAGCCAAGCAGCGAGCGTCTGCACCTTACCTTGGTTCATGTATTGCGGTGCAGCAGGCAACAAAATATTCAAGAACTCTGTCCACTGCTGGTTCTCCACATACAACGCCATGGCTTCTTCCCTACGCCCCTCGGCTTTGAGTAGCGTCGCGGCCTGCTCTTGCAGGTCATGTATCTTCTCCGCCTCCCAATGCTCTTGTGCGTATGCGCGTAAAAACTCCCGAAACCGTGGATGAAACTGATACTGCACTTCCACATCTTTGCGCCGTTCGGTAAAATACCCCCGCCGAGCCAACCGCTCCAGCAACGCCCCCGCCTTCTCTGCCCCCGTCAGCGCTGCTGCCATTCCCCGCGTCATCGACGGCAGCGCACTCAACGTCAAGAGCCACTCTTGTTCTTGCGCGGATTGCTGCTGCAGCACTTCTGTCGCAAAGTAGTCAAATAAGACCGACGTATCCGATGTGTCGGGGGCGCGCTTCCCGATCTCCCCAGCTTGCGCTAATGCCAAGATCACCCCGCCCATCCACCCCTGTGTATGTTCCTGTAACCTCAGTACCCATCCCTCCATCTCGTCCGGCAGCATGCCCGGCCGGTGCAAATGCACCACGTCTTTGAGCTCGGGGTCGGTCAGCTGCAAGTCGGTAAAGCCCAGCAGCGCCATGCGAGGGTCGGTCTGGATTCTGACGGAATTGGCCAAACCGAGGCCTCAGACTTAGTCTCGCCAGAATGAGGTGAACCGTTCAGCCGATAATTCCGTATATTTGACGGTGTGTTGAATGTTCTTGTGACCCAAATAATGTTGAATAGCTTGTGTGTCATGACCATCATTGGCCAGCTTATAGCCACACGCGTGACGCAGCATATGTGGGTGAACGGGAAAACTCATTGTTGAGAGTGCCCCAATTCGCGCGATCAGCTTTCGAAACCCAGATGTGGTCATGGGGCCGCCACGCTCGGTCACAAAGAGATACGGCGACTTCGCCGATTCACTTTGCAACTTCCGCAGGGCGCGTAGCTCTGGTCCACGGAGCGGATGTACGCTCGGGACACCCTGTTTGACACGATGAATATGAAGGAGCCCTTGCTCAAGACTGACTTGATCCCAGCGTAAGGCGCACAGTTCGGAGGCTCGTAATCCATGCCGATAAGCCAGCAAAATCATGGTGGTATCACGCTGCCTATATCGACCACGCTTCCGCGCCACAGCCATTAGTTCGGTGACTTCTCGCTCCGTCAAACACTCCCGTGGCCGACAATCGGGGTAGGGTTTGCGCGTGACTGTCCCATTTTCGATCATTGGTGACACAAAACTGAAGCCTCTCAATAGCCCATTTTTTCAGGTGCTCGTGTATTATGCTCTCCCATTTAGAGTCATAAACGGGACAGTGCCATACACACATTCGTATGAGCGCCAAGCACGAAACCGCCTACCCTCGATTCAAATCGGATCTGACGGCTACTGAGCTAGACGAAATCTACACGCCATCGGGTGAGACCCTGGAGTTCGCCCGAGAGCATAGCAAAACTCCAGCTGAACAATTCGCGTTGCTCATACTGTTGGTGACTGTTCCACGGCTAGGCTATTTCGTCAAGTGTGCTGATGTCCCGGCCATGATCCACTCCCACATTGCGAAGCATGCACACATGTTGAGCGTCAGTAAGGCCCAACTCCGAAAACTTGAGCGATCTGGGGCTCGTCACCGATTACGGAGTGTGGTTCGAGCGCGGCTCGCGCTTAAAGCCTTTGATGCTGGCGGTGCTGAGTTCGTGACGCAAACGGCCACAGCGGCGGCACAGACACGACAGGAACTGGCCGACATTATCAATGTGGTGATCGAAGAACTGGTGCGCTGTCGCTATGAATTACCTGGATTCACGACATTACAGCGAGCTGCAAGGCACGCACGTGCCCAGACCAACACCATTATCTACGATACCATAGCCCGTCAGTTACCTACTGAGACAAAGAGTCATCTGGACCAGCTCCTCATCGTGAAATCAGATGCCTCCGAAAGTAGCTGGCAACGGTTGAAACGGGAACCGAAAAAACCCACCAACAAAGAGATGCAAGGCTGTCTTGAGCAACTGATCTGGTTAAATCGATGGGTGGAGAGGTTGCACGATGTTTGTGCTATCCCCGCGGCGAAATGGCGACAGTTCAACTGGGAAGCTCGCTCTTATGATGCCGCCAGTTTGAAAAGGATGAAACCAAAAAAACGGTATGCGCTGATGGTGATGCTCTTTCATTCACAGCTGCGTCACGCGATGGATGATGTAGTGACGATTGTGACTCGAAAGATGGCTGTCCTGCACAACAATGCTCGGCAACGGCTGGAGCAGTACCATGTGCAACGTGCCACGAAAGTGGATCATCTTATTGATCAGTTTCGGAATGTGCTGTGTGCGTATAACGCAGAGTCATCCGATAGTGACCGTCTGGCAGGCATCAGTCGAGCCTTGGCGGACAGCCCAGAGAATTTAGTGGCCGAGTGTGATCAACATATGGCATATGCCGGCGGCAACTACCTTCCCTTTATGTTGGGTTCGTACCAGGCTCAGCGTTCGTTGCTCCTCAATGCGTTAACGTTGATGAATGTGGAATCATCATCGAATGACCGGTCCATTGTGCAGACCTGTCAATTGGTGCTTCATCATCGTCACAGTCGCAAACCGACGCTGCCGTTACCAGAGAATCTGTCGCTGCACTGGCTATCAGAGAAGTGGCGCAAGCTCGTGACCGGCAGTACCAATACGGCCCTGCCCATTGTCGAGGTCAATCGCAAATATTTTGAATTGTGTGTCCTCTCCCAAGTATCAATAGAATTAAAAACTGGCGACCTGTTCATTAACCACAGCGAAGAATACAGCGATTACCGTGTACAACTGCTCGATTGGTCCGACTACCACGAACAAATTGGTGAGTACAGTGTCTTGTTGGATCTGCCGTCAGACCCGGAGCTGTTTGTGGCGAAGCTTCATGAGCAATTCGCCAGCACGGCCGCATCTATCGATCATCAATTTCCTGATAACGAGTCAGTCGATATCGATGATGATGGACTGCTTATCCGCAGACCCGAAACACGCACGCCCTCGGCAGCACTGAAGAAGCTGGACCAAACGATCACTGAACGCCTGCCCGAACAGAATATCCTTGATGTGTTGACAGAGACTGAACGCTGGTTGAATCTGCATCAGCAGTTCGGACCAATCACCAGCTTTGCTTCCAAGCTTGATGAGCCGCGAAAACGCTTCATCGCAACCTTGTTCTGTTATGGCTGTAATCTCGGCCCTGTCCAAACTGCGCGGTCCGTCAAAGAACTGAGTCGGAAGCAAGTGGCCTAGCTGAATCTTTATCATGTCACTGAAGAACGGTTGGATAAAGCCATTGAAGGTGTGATCAACGCCTATAATCAATTTCGTTTACCGAAGTCCTGGGGTTCTGGCAAGGGCGTGTCAGCAGACGGCACGAAGTGGAACGTGTATGAGCAAAACCTGCTCTCGGAATATCATATTCGTTACGGAGGATACGGCGGGATTGGCTATTATCATGTTTCCGATATGTACATTGCCCTGTTTAGTCATTTTATTCCGTGTGGGGTGTATGAAGCCATTTACATTCTGGACGGGTTGATGAAGAACGAATCGGATATTCAGCCAGATACCGTGCACGGCGATACCCATGCTCAAAGTACACCTGTCTTCGGGCTCGCCTATCTGTTAGGCATTCATCTCATGCCGAGAATTCGAAAACCGAAAAACCTGGTGTTCTACCGACCAGCCCGAGGCACACAGTACGCGCATATTGATGTACTTTTTAGTGAAGCAATCGACTGGTCCTTGATCGAACGGCATCTGCCAGATATGTTTCGCATCGCGCGCTCCATCAAGGCCGGGAAAATTACGCCCTCCGCCATACTCCGCCGATTGGGAGCTCGGAGTCGGAAAAACAAACTCTATTTTGCGTTTCGAGAACTTGGGCGAGTCGTGCGTACGGAATTTCTCCTCACGTATATCGGTGATATTGAGATTCGTCAAATGGTACATTCGGCCACGAACAAGAGTGAAGAATTCAATCAGTTCGCCCAGTGGTTACTCTTTGGTGGGGAAGGGGTCATTGCTGAAAATGATCGGTATGAGCAGCGCAAAATCATCAAGCACAATCATTTAGTGGCCAACCTCGTGATTCTCCACAACGTCAATGCGATGACCAAGGTCTTGAGCGAGTTGAGTGCGGAAGGCTACCCACTCACAGCAGAAACGGTCGCGGGGTTGGCTCCGTACCGCACCCACCACATTAACCGATTTGGTGATTATTCGTTGGATCTGGAGCGGGCAGTTATCCCCATGAATTCACGGGCGACGTTTCTTCGGTAGTGTGAACTATCGTCGTTGCTAGCCTCCCTTGTGCGCAGGAGCTGTCGGTTTGATGTTAGTATCCTGATGGACAGAGAACGACTCAAAGTAGGTTGTGGATCGAGCCTGCCAACTCTAACGCGACTACTTTGCAAGAAGAGGTCACGCCATAGAACGGACAATATCGTACATTTGTAGAATTAAACCCCAAGGGGGAGGAGGTTTTTGATCAATAACGTTATTAGCTCTTAATGGACAATAAAATAATCTGTGCAATACTATCCTTAAAGCCATGTTATGTCCTTCACCGGCATAGAACATCTATAAATCAAAAAGCGAGTTATATTCGAAAGTAGTGTTTGGATGAGTTGAAAAGACGCGGCGTCTCGGGTTGAAATGGGTGTTGCCACACAGCCACACCTCAACCATGAAAGGAGAGACGCCACGATGCAAGAGGGTAACAAAACACCATCAGCAGCACCAGTGAATCGGGATACGTTAACAGAGTTACTTCGGACCGGAGCCCGACAACTGCTGGCCCACGCGTTGGAAGCGGAACGGGCTACACTGTTAGCTGAATATGCGGAGCAACAGGATGCCCAGGGACGAGCCATTGTCGTCGGCAATGGGCATCATCCGAAGCGGCCGATTCAAAGCAGCCTCGGGCCGGTGCCGGTTCAAGTCCCGAAGGTACGGAGTCGAGAGGGTTCCCCAGTTACGTTTCGCTCAGCATTAGTGCCACCGTATGTGCGGAAAACAGCCACGTTCGAAGCCGCGATTCCCTGGCTCTCTTTGAAAGGCATTTCAACCGGGGAGATGCAGACGGCTTTAGAAGCCTTAGTCGGTCCGGAAGCCACGGGCCTGTCTGCCAGTACGGTTGCACGACTCAAGCAGACGTGGGGGGCCGAGTATCAGACGTGGCACCAACAGCAACTCGATGACGAGGAATGGGGGTATATCTGGGCAGATGGCCTTTACAGTGGACTCCGGGCTGAGCAGCATCGGCTCTGTGTGTTAGTGGTGGTCGGAGTTACGAGCCAAGGCGAGAAGCGGCTGTTGGCGGTGGCGCCATGGGATTCTGGGGCGCGTTAGAGGAAGTCTATCCGAGCACGCGGCACCAGCGCTGTTGGGTCCACAAGACTCGCAATGTCCTCAATGCGTTGCCGAAGAGTGTGCAGCCCCAAGCGAAGCAAGCGTTGCATGAGATTTGGCAGGCCGAGACCCAAGGGACGGCCAATCGAGCCTTTGACGTCTTTCTGCAGACTTATGAAGCCAAGTACCCGAAAGCCACGATGTGTCTGGCGAAAGATCGCGAAGCACTCCTCACCTTACTATGCATTTCCAGCGGCGCACTGGCAAAGTCTTCGTACGACCAATCCCATTGAATCGACCTTTGGCACCATTCGGCACCGGACCAAGCGAACCAAAAGCTGTCTGACGCGGGCTGGGATGTTACACATGATGTTCAAGCTGGGACGGTGTGCCGAGAAGACTTGGCGACGCCTACGAGGGTTTAGACACTTGGTCCAAGTGAGTAAGGGCATTCAATTTAGGGATGGGAGAGAAGTCACGACAACGGAACCCGTCGCCGCGTAACCAATCTCAGACACTAGATTTGACAATAGCTCTCAAAAAGCTGAACCATCGGTTCTTGGCTAATGCCTTCTTCTCACAACAGATTATGCGGTAGAATGATTTTTCTTACTAAAAATAAAAGGAGAAGCAAATGACCTTGAAAAGTGTTCAATTAGAAACAAAAGAACCGGCAAATCAATTCCAAATTGACTCATATCATTCTAGAGGGCCAGTTCAAATGGGTCCCTGGACAAGTCATATGTGGCGTGATGATCCACGTCACCTAGGATTTCTTCTTGCCAGATATAAGTTCTGTGCAAAAATCTTGTCTGGAAGGAAAAAGGTGCTTGAAATTGGCTGTGGTGATGCTTTTGGGATATCAGTTGTCAAACAAACCGTATTAGAAATTCATGGGATCGATCTTGAACCACTTGTGCTCGAAGATGCTAAGAACCGTCTTCAAGATGAAGAGCAAGGTGGAATTACTTTGAGCGTTCACGATATGACAGCAGCTACAATGAATCAACAATTTGATGCAGCATACTCCCTAGACGTGATTGAGCATATCCCTTTCTTGCACGAGAATAAATTTATGGAAAATCTCTCTGCGTCACTGTCTGAACATTCTATTTGTATCCTAGGAACACCAAATATAACAGCAAGTAGGTATGCGAGTCGTTTTGCCGCTGAAGGACATATCAACCTCAAAAGCTCGGAAACCCTTTATGAGTTGATGTCGAGTTATTTTCACCACTGTCTGCTATTTTCGATGAATGATGAAGTTGTTCATACGGGATTCTATCCAATGGCTCATTACCTTTTAGCGGTAGGCATTGAACTGAAGCAGAGAGAAATATAGCTTGTCCGATTGTATGGTCAGGGTAGGACGATATTTGAGACCTTCTGCTTCTCTTTTCTGCAGAGGGTATTTGGAGACTAAAAGCATTTACGCAAATGATGGCAAATCGAGTTCCATGCTTACGCTGTTAAACAGGCTCGGCACACAAGAAAGAGCCCCTGGGCCACATAGACCAGAGGCTCTTTCTCTAAAGTTTGGATAGTCTCAAAGTTCTTCTTTTGAAAAACTTAGCGTTCTTCGCACTCCATTATTGCTTAGCAACTAAGCCTAATAATCAACTGGTCCTGGTGACCCACCTCTCACACAAATGGTGTGGTACTGGTTATTCCATTTGTGACTGAGTAATACAGCCCCAGTACCGAGGTTTGCCCACCAAGCCTCAGCCGGATTATCTGGATTGGTGCTTATAGACCAATAAATGCCGTTGACGATATTGGTAAAAGGATGACCCGTTGGAAGGGCTGGATTCGTATTTGCCGTATCCAGCAAACTTGAAAGTTCGTTGATTGCTGGTAAACGCCATCCTCTTCGATTGGAAATGGCAGTGTTGACAATGCATTGAACTCGAGCTTCCGACCAGTTTTTTGTTGTCGTAATTGGCGATAGTTGCCATGTTAATCCCGTTTCGTTGTCTAGCACACCCATTCCATCCATCACCACGACAAATCGTTGAGTATCAGATAATGTCCCTGACATTGGCGGATCAAGTGTGCCTGCGAGAGAAAACGTAGGCAGTGTCCATAGTACCGCTAGCCCAAAAATAAAAAACAAGCATGATCGTCGCATAAACTCTCATTTTTTAAAAGGTTAATTGCGATGACTGAATTTTGTGAACGGAGTTTGGGGTCCACTATAGGGAATGGTTTTGTCCGTTATCGGTTGAAACGACATATAACTTGAATGCAGCTTATTCACAAACGATCGTTTATGAATCACGGGAAAAATTGTTCAAAAAAGGGTGCTACGCGTATTGGGTTATATGGACTTTTCTCTAATTGAGTCAAAGTCAAGAGAGTATGATGTCCGCTCTTCATTTTCCAGTCCAAGCAGGACCGGGGCAGTAGGTAAGAGTGGAATACATGCCCCGGTCCTGCTTGGGCTGTGTCTTGTATCACTCATCATCTACCTAAAACGTTTTTCATTATCCGGCGTCACACGGGAGTATTAAGCGCCCGTGGCTCCTGCCCCCATTAAAAGGTCGTTCTATAGATTCCCCCGGCTTTAGCCGGGGGAATCTATTCTGGCCAATTTCGTCAGAATCCCGGCCGACCCTCATGCGTTGTTCCACTTGCACCCGGGCCAGCATGGGTGGCGGGACATTTCGGCTCATGATCAGCATCGTGCCGTGGGCAGGCATTCCCTCAATCGCTTTGAGCACGAGCGTATGGAGTGAACTGTCCAGGGGCAGTTCATGATAATTATCGAAGACCAGGAGAAACGGCGTCTTGAGTTTACGGTAGAACTGCTCGAAAAAATGTTGGGCAAATACTGGGAGGTTGGCAAAGTATTCCGGAGTCAACGCCGGGGGGGGCGTTTGCTTCGTGGAGCCAGTCGAGAAAACCCTTGGCGCAAGAACCCAAACCAGACAGCGGGGTCCTGGTCGCCGGCATCGAGTTGGTACCAGAGGGCTTTACGTTTCTGCTGGTTGAGGTAACTCGCAGCGAGTGTGGTCTTTCCAGATCCTGGAGGTCCCGTGATCCAAATGACTGACCGATGTTGCGCATCGTCTAAGTGATAAAACAGTCGCTCGCGGGCCACCACACGTGGCAGCGTGGGAATCGTGAGCTTGATGGGAAGGAGTGGCTTTGGTTTCACTTTTTAGAATACATCGTTATAATTCTTACTATGGTCCGCGAGGATGTCATTGCTCGACTCAATAGCCACAAACCTGAACTAGAATCCCTAGGTATTTCCCATCTCTATCTATTTGGATCGGTAGCTAGAGGTGACAAAGCTTCCACATCGGATGTTGACCTTCTCGCTGAGTTCCAACCCACTGCTAGTATCGGTTTTGCCATAGTTAGCATTCAACACCGCCTTGAAGAAATTCTTGGGTGCCCTGTCGATTTGGTTCGCTCACCAATAGAAAAACCCCGTCTCAAGCAAGTCGTAGAAAGAGAGGCCATTCTTGCCTTCTAATAAGATTTCCCTGCGTTTTCAGGATATCCTTGATAGCATTGGCTACATTGAGCGGTTTACTCAAGGACTTTCTAAATCCGACTGAAAAAACGATTTAAAAACACGACTCGCTGTAGAACGAGCCATTGCGATCCTTTCAGAAGCTGCCGTGAAACTTGGGGATGATGCCCAGAAATTCGCTCCCGACATTCCCTGGCCTTCTATTAGAGGAATTGGTAATCACATACGTCATTCCTACGATGTTGTGAATCTCGATACGATATGGGCAGTCGTGCCTAACGACTTACCTCCACTAAAAAAAGCGTGTTTGGAGACTCTCACGCAACTTAATCTGGATCATGGTTCAACTCCGAGCAATCGAAAATCCTCACCGCTCTAGCTGATTTATGACTTTGATGATGCGTGCCACCTCCCACTTTATCCAATTTCCTTTTGCTTATTCATTACGAACTTCCACGACCTGTTTGGCCTGCTCTAGCACTTCCACGGCTTTGCTCCACTCGCCTGTTTGTTCATAGCCAGTTCGAAGCCGGTCGATGACGTGCTGATAACGCTTGTCGAGTCGAACGCGCATTGACTGCGCCCAGAGCTCGTCATCTTCTTGCGGGAGAAAGGGCCCTCGATACATCGCGCGGGCTTGCTCATAAAGCGGAAGACTCTCATCAACTTGTTTCTCGTGCCATGTCGTATCAGCGCGGGCCACCAATTGTTCAAAGGCCAGGATATCAATCCAACAGCGATTCGGATTCAAGCTCACTCGTCCGCTCTCTAACAAAATTGCATCTTTGTGGCCCAGCATATTGCGCACGCGCGTGAGCGTCACGATGAACGAGCGATAGGCTCGATCCCCATCAGAATCCGGCCACAGAATGTCGGCCATCTTCTCCTGTGGGACGTCTTTGCCGCCTAACGCCAGCAGGACTTTCAGGAAGAGGACCTGTCGCTTGGGAGTTTTCTTGAGAAGCTCTGTCGTCGTTTGCTCCGCCAATAAAACAAAACTGCCCAACGTCGTGATCAGCACCGCAAAGGGCCATTTGTATGAGACGCCTTCTGACGGCGGACTCAATTTGAGCGTCGCGATAATCTTCTTAGCCTGCGCTTCTTCGATACCTTCTTTGAGAGCGTGATTACATAAAAACGCCATGACTTCCGGAATAATACCAATCCAAAAGATACAACCATATTCTCTACTGATCATAAGAAAGCGTCGTAGTTCTTTTAACCCCTTTTCTTTCTCCCCTTTGAGTAGCATTTTCCTCGCTTCGATAATGTGGTCAAGATATCTTAACCACGAAAAATGCGAGATAAAACCATCTGCTCTATACTTCTGCTGTTCTTCAGTAACATGACCCCACTCCTGAAGATCGATATATAAATGTATTTTCAAACCCCTCATAAAACTCTGAATAAAGTTCATCTGAACCTTAGAGAGAATATCGAGAGCATAATCTATGTGAGTCATAGCCTTGGCAATATTCCCATCAAGTCGCTCAAGCCAGGCCGCAAAATAGTTCGTAAACGCGCCCCCCATTCCGGGAGCGTGTTGATACTGAGAGACCAAGGTTTGACATTCCTGACGTGCCTTAGACAATTGTCCAGTAAAAATATAGCCCGCAATCCCCGAGCACCAAGGCCAGACCTCTAGGTCAGGCACCAAACCCCTGCCAAAAAGATGACGCCCATCTTCGTACATGCGAAGGCATCGCAGTCCATCATTTTGCATCCAACTGATATCACCCCGCATCGCGTTGACCAAAAGACAAGCAGCCACAAGATGAGGTTGATCTTCTAATTTGTCTTTGATTTCCTGTAGTAAACTCTCTACGAGAGCATAGTCTGCATTCCAGGTCCGATACTGATAGACTGTCCACACAGCCTGTGTCTGGCTCATGAGATCCGGGAATAGACGAATATTGTCTAAGACTTTTTGCTCCCATTGATTGATCGTCGAATAATTAAATCGATGTTTGACTAACGCCCCATACATAGAAGCTGCCACCTGTCTTTCAATCTCTTTTGAAGGATATGACGGATGTGTCGCTAAATAGGTTTCAAGAAAATCAATCCAGGCATCCAATCGCGAATACTGTTGAAAGCTCAGTTGAATCGCATCCACGATCCCACACCAAGCCAAGAGAATTCCAGTCTGATCGCCTTCTGCTTCAAACCGATGAAACACCCGTTCAAACAGGGGGACACTCGAATCAGGATTCGTCGTCATCACACACGTGGCCTGCCAATATTGACACCAGGGAGCGGCCGCTACTATGTCTTTGGGAATTTGCATGAGCCAAGCAGCGAGCGTCTGCACCTTACCTTGGTTCATGTATTGCGGTGCAGCAGGCAACAAAATATTCAAGAACTCTGTCCACTGCTGGTTCTCCACATACAACGCCATGGCTTCTTCCCTACGCCCCTCGGCTTTGAGTAGCGTCGCGGCCTGCTCTTGCAGGTCATGTATCTTCTCCGCCTCCCAATGCTCTTGTGCGTATGCGCGTAAAAACTCCCGAAACCGTGGATGAAACTGATACTGCACTTCCACATCTTTGCGCCGTTCGGTAAAATACCCCCGCCGAGCCAACCGCTCCAGCAACGCCCCCGCCTTCTCTGCCCCCGTCAGCGCTGCTGCCATTCCCCGCGTCATCGACGGCAGCGCACTCAACGTCAAGAGCCACTCTTGTTCTTGCGCGGATTGCTGCTGCAGCACTTCTGTCGCAAAGTAGTCAAATAAGACCGACGTATCCGATGTGTCGGGGGCGCGCTTCCCGATCTCCCCAGCTTGCGCTAATGCCAAGATCACCCCGCCCATCCACCCCTGTGTATGTTCCTGTAACCTCAGTACCCATCCCTCCATCTCGTCCGGCGGCATGCCCGGCCGGTGCAAATGCACCACGTCTTTGAGCTCGGGGTCGGTCAACTGCAAGTCGGTAAAGCCCAGCAGTGCCATGCGTTGTTCCACTTGCACCCGGGCCAGCATGGGTGGCGGGACATTTCGGCTCATGATCAGCATCGTGCCGTGGGCAGGCATTCCCTCAATCGCTTTGAGCACGAGCGTATGGAATGAACTGTCCAGGGGCAGTTCATGATAATTATCGAAGACTAGGAGAAACGGCGTCTTGAGTTTACGGTAGAACTGCTCGAAAAAATGTTGGGCAAATACTGGGAGGTTGGCAAAGTATTCCGGAGTCAACGCCGGGGGGGGGCGTTTGCTTCGTGGAGCCAGTCGAGAAAACCCTTGGCGCAAGAATCCAAACCAGACAGCGGGGTCCTGGTCGCCGGCATCGAGTTGGTACCAGAGGGCTTTACGTGGCTGTTGGTTTAAATAACTCGCTGCCAACGTCGTCTTGCCCGATCCCGGCGGTCCTGTGATCCAGATGATCGAACGGTTGTCTGTGTGATTCAGCCGATGAAATAATCTTTGACGTTCTACGACCCGTGGCAACAGTGGAATGGTCAATTTGACCGAGGAAGGCGGTAGCGATTTTCTCACTGTTGAAGGCTTCAATTTCGGCATCGTCAGGCAAATTGGGTTACACACGTCTTCACGACATTTTCCAAGTCAGCCAGCATCATATAAGAAGAACGCTCATTAAAAATTCACCTGAACGGTTAATGATCCGCCAGTTGCTCTACTCTTGTACGTCCCATTGAATGCTGAGACCGGACTCCCTGTTACGTTCCGCGTCTCGTAAAAGATGGTTTGTACACCGAGGTCCAGTACGATGGCTTTCTTTGTAAACCACCCACTTCCTGAATCAGTACAGTCCAGAACCCCGAAGAATTTACCTGCTTCTTTACATGTAAATCCTACTCCTACAGAGACAACGTGCAAGTCGCTGTCCGGAAAGCTGGGGTTAAAACTAATGTCGGTCGTAGCCGACTCTGAATAAATGTACCCAGTTCGCAACGCCACTTCCCAATCCGGTAATACGTCAGGACTCAACCAGGTCCATTCAGTTCCTGTTAAGACGGTCAGGGCATTGTTCCATTTTTGCGGTTGGGGAATCGCCATGCCAGACGATAACGTTATGTCTCCAGACCGAATCGATTGCCAGCGGACATAGTGGACATCCACTTCGACTTTCCACTCCTTTTCTTGATTTCGCAGAGGCCAGATCGCAACGCCGCCCTCATAAATTTCGGGAAACCTGAGTGAAGACGAGATATCGGCAACATGCTGTCCATTGGCAAGGAGTCTTCCATTGATCGGCAACACGGCTTGACTGCGCCAGATAAATCCGAGGGTCAGGAGCGGTTGCTGAGCTTCATTACGTAGTAAGGTGAGTAAAAAACTGGCGTTGAGGCCTGCTGTCGTTCCCTTGCCATTCAGTTCCACTAACTCTCCTGCTGTCGTTCCGGGGATGTTGCCGATGGCGATAGACTGTTGTTCGAAATGACCCTCACCAACGAATGGGGCAAACGTAAAAAAATCTGCGCCGACCCCGACCGATAACCAATCACTAAGCTTATAGGCAACCGACGGTTTGATATCGAGAAGAGGCAATTGAGCGCGGGTAAGCGCGGTAGCAAATGGACCATCTTTTGGCCATTCACTGGCAAATCCATACAGCGATTCGAGTCCCAGGCCCAGGGTAAAGTTTTTCAACCAACCAATATCATAGTCTTGAAAGGAAACGGTGAGAAAGAATTGCCCTGGAGGCGGAAGTCCGACAGGACCATTGAGATCATTCTCAACTTTCTGGCCATTTGTAGACGTAAATTTGGTAGACGGATTGAGAAACTGGACGCCGACGGAATGCTGAATGCCAGACAATTGAGTCATCGCCGCCGGGTTAAAGTGAATGGCCGACGGATTGTCAGCCTGTGCAATAAATGCCGTGCCTTGGCCTAATGCCGCAGAATCTTGGAACGGATTACGAAACCCATCAGCCCAAGCACTTGGCGCTTGGAAGTTCAACAGAGCAAGAATAACTTTGGAAACAAGAAAAATTTTCCAAATTTCGTGTTTGCTCGCATATCTGTCTATCTGCCGGCAGCTCGCTAAACACAAAAAGCGCATGGAAAAGGTGTTGACATCGCTTCCTATCCCGTCGATGGCGTGACGCATGACTTTGAATCCAGTATGCTCTCGTGCAAATGCCAGCATGAAGATGAATACGTTCAGGATTCCACTACGTTCGTGCTTTCAATAGAGCCAAATCCCTTTACAGTGCATGAAGCGTTGACGTAAAGGATCATGCCAAATTCGGCTTATTTGTCAACCAAGTGACTAGGCTTAAGCCCAACGTTTAAGAGTTGACGAGACAAAGAGTCAGAAAAGGGGAGGATGAATGTGATGTGAGTAATCTGAAGGAGAAATCGTTTATGCTATGGACATTTCCGGCGGAGACCGCATGGCTTCAACGGCCGAACAAACCCTTGAGCATTTCCTTTCCTTGCTGTAAGAGTTTTTGTACGTCTTTCGAATCACCCTGAAGAATTTTTTGAATCGCTTTCCCCGCTTCCTTCTGCAAACGCTGCTGAATATCTCTAAAATCCAATCCTATTTGTGGTTGAGAAACATTCCCATTCACGACAAAAGGCACAGTGAGTTGCTCTTCCTGAAGGGCGACTTTCGCAATTGGAATCTGTGCAATAATTTTCTTTGATAGCATTCTTTCTAGCCGTAAAGTTCCGTTGACATGCATGGACTGATCTCGCATGACCACTCCCTCCCCCTCCATGACAAAATCGTTGGCTTCCCCATTTAGCTGCAGCTTCTGGATCACAATGCGCTCTCCTTGAAATTCCAGTTTGGCCTGAAGCTTGGAAAATTTCGTGACCCCGCGATGTCCCCCCAAGAGTCCTTCCGCTTGCAAAACTTTTTCAATCTGATGAAGCAAGTCAACTCCCTTCAATTGCCCATCTGATATCGACATGTCAGCCTTTCCATACAGAAGAGGGAGCCCGTTTGATGGCACTGTTCCTTTTAACTGCCAGTTCAAAACCCCAGTGCCATGTAACGTGATGGAACCCGGCTTTAAAAGGCTTTGTATTGTTTCGACATGAAACTGCTTCAGCGAGCCGGTTGAACGTAAGGCCGGAATGTCGGGTCGATTGTCCCATAAAGCTTGTGCGTCTAGACGACCTTCGAAAATTTCTGCGGTCAACGCGTGTACTTCAACAAGGCGGCCAGCCGTCTTTGCTTTGAGATCCAGCTGGTTCACGGAAACAGGAGTTTGAAGGGGTAGCTGCAAAGGAAGGTCTAGACTATTGATGGTTGGCGAGGTGGCATGAATCTCCAGACGATCTCCGTCAACCCGTCCATTCACTGAAAGAGTTGAATTGCCCAGTTTTATATCAAATGAGAAAGGGTCAACTTGAACAACCTGCGCGTCCGAATTTAAACGCTTGTTCCCCGTCACCGGGGCTTGAACATGTGCCAACACGTTCGTCAATTCGATAGGTTTCGGTAGTGCTTCAGGTATGGGAAAGTCGTTGAGAACGATGGATGAAGAGGTGATGTCAAGATTCAGAGTTTCTCTCATGACATGCCCCTTGGCCAAGAAACGCGAATTCGCGAGATGCAAATTTGCCTCGATATTCGGGACATCCAAATTTGCTTGTAACGGACCAAAATTTCCCTCAAAGACAAAAGGCAACTGGTAGGGCATAAGCACCCCTTGCGCATGAACCTTCGCCGTATCACCTAGCCTGACAGATTGTGTGTTCAATTCAACATGCTCCACATGATATGTCTTGGTCGACTCAGCGGATCGATCTTCAAACAAAACCGTCCCCTCGGATATATTGAGCTGCTCAACTCCAAAAATGGCAAGCATCGATGTCCCTGAAGCCGGCGTCGAAGACGGCTCATGATCTGGGCGCGATTGCCTGCCTATTGTTCCTGTGTTCAACGTTCCATCTTTTTGGCGAATGATCGAGATCAGAGGCTGATGGATGCTGATGCTGTGGACTTCAATTCGACGGGTGAAGAGAGGCTTCCACTTGACGCCGACATCGAGTGACGCAACCCTCACGAATGGCACATGTGAGAACGTTGGATCATCCAATATCTTCATGTCCTTCAGCCGAATGCCCAAGTAGGGAAACCACATCATCTCAATGTGTGGAACGTCCACTTTTCTATTCAACTCATCCTGTACCAAGGGCAGAAAGTGATCTCGGTACCGATTCAGGTCTAGCCAATACGGCAGCGTCAAAACGAGAAACATCAGCAGAACAAAAACGATTCCGATGATAGCCATGGGTTTTTTCACGGACCTTCCCTTTGCATACGCATGATATTTAGCTAAAAATATGGCAGGCCTCTACCTAGGAGGAAGACAGGATGCTGATGAGGACGCGTCCACTTGTTCATCACTGTAGATATAACGAGCCAGCGATTCGGCAATTTCGGCTGATACAACTTTTTGCATCGTGCGAGTCGCTCGCACACGGGCCTCCTCTTGTGTAATGTGTCCCTCTCGACCGGAACGAGAGACAATCCCAAGCACGAGTTGATTCTGTGTTTCAAGAATCTGCAGATCGCTACACCAGCGCACGTATGTAAAAAGCGGATCAGACAAGGCGAGATCCTCAAGACGCGATGAACCGGTAATGAGGATGTCTGGAGTCTGCTCTGTTGCGGACGAGTCGATGGTTTGTTTCGATGCCTCCCCTTTCTCAACCTCATGTGTCACGAGCCCTTGTTGTTGCAGTCCTTGCCAGATGGCTGTTTCAACTTGCCTTGCCTGGTCTCCGGACACCTTTACGACGATGAAAAAATCCTCTAACACGAATCGTTGGAGTTCCTGTTCGATATTGGCGAGATGATACGAAGGAGAGAACCCTTCGCCGGATACTCTCAAGACCTGTAAGTCCGTGTTGGCTTCGTGCCTGTACCGTAAATCTCTCAAGGCACGTTTGTACCCTCGCAGTTTGATGATTGGACTTTCTGCTTGACGCGCCTGTGTGATGTTCAAGTCGATCGCGCGGTCCAGTTCCGTGATGCGATCAAGCAACCGTCGTTCGGCTTGACCTCGATGAATGCCCGCCAATGCAAAATACTGTTTCGTGTCAGGCTGATACCAGGTTTGTAAAACTTTGACATTTTCAAGGACTTTTTCAGAAGAAACGGACGTCACGTGATCGAGAGTCAGGTCCCGGCTGGTCTTCGTGGAATCATCTCTTTCTTCCTGCGAATAGCTTTCTCGATCCTGTAGACGAGACGTAATATTGGCACGAAAGACCCGTGCGATAGCTGCATACGCACGCCGTTCGGCGACAGCTCGTGAATCCGCCTCTCCCCGCCCAACCAGATACTGTTCTGGGGGGAATTGCCGGCTGTCCCCACGAATCCAATCAGGCGTGGCTTGTGTACCGAACAGGGAACAACCGGAAATAAGACTCACAAGGCCTATGAGTAGTCCCCTTTTCACGCGGTCGTTGAGTGAAGGACGGATGAACATTTACTCGGGAATCCGTTGTGTCAGGAATTTGGTTTCGCCATCGAGAAGACTAATTTTCTCGGAAATCCCGCCAGGTAATGCTTGGCCCCGAGCATCAAAGGAGTGTACAACAAGAGAATAGGTGCCTGGAGGAACCCATAGTCTTGCGACTTGTATTTCCCCTGGGAGTGTTCGCCAGGTCCTGATATCCGCTTCCTCCGTGGCTATCGCGAATATTCTGGCAAGAATGACTGCGACGAGACCGACCCACGCTTGCGAATTCTTGTTTACCGCGGCTCGCGCTCCGTAGCCGATCCCGACCGCCGCCGCCATTTTCATCGCCGCACGGGCAACAGCTCGGACGACGAGGGCCGTGTAGTCATCATCTAAATTTTTTTTGGCCACGGCCTGAATATCATACACACGCTGGGTTTGTGTTTGATACGACTCCACACCATTATCGGCACGAACTTCACTGTACGACACCAGCGATGGTTGGAGAAGCACCTGAGGTAACGCCACGCGGACGATGTCTCCTTGCAATCCATAGAGAACGGCATCGGGCCCTCGTGTTCGTGGTGAACTCCGTCCAAATCCCCGCTTTGTCAGGGCGATCAGATTGAGTGCATCCAGACTAATCGGAAAATCCAGCAAGGCCTCTGATTTTCTAGGGCCCAGCCCATTGAGGTTGACTAGAATGATCTGGGCCTGCTGTTCCCTGTTCACAACCGGTGGAGTCATATCCGGAAATTCTTCCTGATAACGTAACAATTCATCATCGAACCCTAAAGCCTTCGCGGTTCGAAGCAAGTCTTCTTTGAGCATGGACGGGATCGTCACGTGAGACCATGATTCAGCCTGGCGGTAGCCTTGCTCGGCCTTTCGATACGCGATGAATGCGTTATTGAGGTCTCCAGTCGCCTCATAGAGAAGTCCGGTCAGGTATCGAGCAAACGGGTCTTCATGGTAAGCATCGTCATCGACCGAATCCGCTAACAAATTTAGACGATGATCAATCCGTCTAGCCTCGACTAGTGCCGCCGGCAGATCTTGCAGTTGAGTATAGTTCAACGCTTTGATGACATTGACCATCACCTGCTCGTAGGGATCTCCTTGATATGGTAATTGTGTTTCGTTCAGAAGTATCGCAGCCGCTTCGTCTCGAATTCGCGTTGTGTAAAATTCTTCAATCAATTGATCGGCCTGCTCCAAAAATTCGTTACTTTTTTGAAAATGTCCTGCCAGGTGCAGAGTCATGCCGCGATCCATAAGATATAATAAACGGCTACGTTGGCCATACTCTTCTTGTGTCTTCTCGACGATGTGATCCGCTTCTTCGAGATGACCGGCGAGCAGGCTTTTTTCCACACGCTGATAATGGCTACCGAACGAACTACACCCAACGGCCAGCGTAACCAAGCAGAGGACCATGATGGAGAGGAGAGAGACTGGACGATAGAGAGGAAAAAGACGGGACGTTACACCCGATCGCACGATTGGGCCGCGAGAGACATTCAGAGTTGATCGATACTTAATGACCTCACGCTGATAAAAACCCACTGTTCATCATTGCTAACGTGAATAGAAAGTTATGAAGCTAGAAAAGAAACCGTTTTTTCTCGACGACTTTCTTGATTTTTTTCTGTCCATACCAGGACTTGACGTTATTTTCTAGATCGATTAAATCAAGGTCAACCTGATAGTAGATGGCTTTCGTGCCATCAGCTTCGTCCAGAATATTCGAAATAGCGCCCTTCATCATGAAATCAGCGCCAATCTCCTGCCCCGGCCCCTTCTGCGTGTCTTCTCTCGAATGAATGGCCTGATCGCGTCGTTCTTCACGTATTTCATCCCGTTCGTTCCGGTCGGCGACAAACGTGACCTTCTGGGAGTTGGTCATCTCCCGTTCGAGATCTGTAATGAACGTTTGCACGTTAATATGTTCATTGCTCTTGTTTAGGACCGTTCCGACGATGACGACCGGCTGCCGTCCTTTGACGCGGCTAAAATTCTCCAGCCACGGCTGCGATACCATCTCTTTAATCATCGTTTCCGCGACCAACTTGGAGTCCGTATCATTCCATCGTCCGCTAAAGTCGGTGACCACGCCCGTATCGACGCGTGTAACTTTTTTTTCCGAACCGCAACCTGCTAGAAAAACAAAGACAATCATACTGGCCCACATTACCAGGCCAGGACCGGAGCACCGCCGTTTGGGGAACAGGAAGCTGGTATTCATTTCAATACGTTTTGATTTTCCCCATGGTTTTGAGTGACTACTCACGCTTCGCTTCTTCTTTCTCTAATTCTTGAAAAAGCCGTTGTGCGTTCTCTTTGACGTACGCCCTGGCTTCTCGACTCAGTTCTCTGGCTTGTTCCAAGGCCTGTTGCATCTCCAGGAAGGAAAGCTTGGTTAGCACGTAATATGCGTGAGATTCCTCATCTTTATACCGATCGATCGGCCTGACGCCATGGAGAGTTACCGTCGTAATGGTTTTGATCGCTCGTTCAACGTCCTGTTCCTCTGTCGCCTTCGTAAAGTCACCAGCAGTCGTTGATGCCGCATAATCACGCATGAGATAACCGGTATAGGTCTCAAAGGTCCTGGCCAATTCAGCGCGTGACCGATTTTCTGCAGCTTCCCAGGCTAGTGGCTCATTCCTGACTCCGATGATTGAGCCCACGCCATAGATAGACTTAGAGCCTTCCTTATTGAAATAGCCGGATCCTTCCTTCACCCAGGTCGGTGGTCCGCCGCAACCCACCACACTGATAAAGCCTAGTAAGGCGATAAAGCTGAGGCATCGAGAAAAAGTTCTTGTTGGAATGGTTCGAATGTTCATGGAAGAAGATAAAACATGTATCAAATCAAGGCAAAAGGAACGTTGATGACCGTGGTCGCGTCGCACTTGAAAAAATGCTATCATCCACCCTCCATGCTGTCAAGAAATGAACCCGCAGGCCCTCGTGTCCCTCTCTCTTCGATCATCATACTCAATTCAACCGTTTTTTAAGGAGATCACTCGTGGCCGATGTAAAAATTGAAGATGGGATGATAAAGATTACTGACCTGATCATCCAGGATCCGAGCGCAGCCAGCGTGCTAGCGGAATACCCCGAACAGCGTTGGTCGGAAATCACCAGAAGAGCGCTCAAAATTGGGTTGGGATACCTGAAGGGAGGCGCCGACGACTAACTCCTGATTCCATGGAACACACAGGAAGATTCAGGATACTCGACAACTCTGCTACCTTCTCATACAATCAAATTGCCTTCTACGATAACGGTTGATCCATTTCTTGCTCACTCATTGCTCTCTCTGATTCAAACCTTCCAGCTCGATCCATGCTTGCGTTGACAGACTCAGACCTCCGGCAGATAGATGCGAAAGGCATGACGCAGCACACCATCGAACGGCAGTTGGCATCCTTCCGTACCGGCATTCCCTATACCGTCCTCGATCGACCCTGTACGATTGAGGACGGTATCATGACACTCTCTGACACAGACCTCGGCCAATACACCCGCGTGTTCCAACAAGCCATGGAGCGTGGAAGGGTCAGAAAATTCGTTCCCGCCTCAGGCGCGGCGAGTCGAATGTTCAAGACCCTGCTGGCAACCTTGGAACGATCGTCTCCATCCGATGCTTCAAGCACTTATCAGGAGCTTCTCGATCACAGTCAAGATACCGTGTTCCTGAAACAGTTCTTCGAAGGATTGACGTCGTTCCCCTTCTGCAATGAGCTATGCATGCGCCTTGGGTGCTCCGCTTCAGACCTGCACGGACTACATTGGGAGACTATCCTCAAGACCTTGTTATTCTCTCCAGGCCTTCGGTATGCCTCGCTTCCGAAAGCTCTCCTCCAGTTTCATCGCTATCGAGACCATGTGCGAACCCCGATCGAAGAGCATATGATGGAGGGAGCCGCCTACGCGCGGGATCAGGACGGGCTCGTACGATTGCATTTCACCATATCGCCTGAACATGAGACGCTCATCAATCAACAGCTTCTTCTCATACGCGAACGGGTTGAGAAGTTGGGCATTCAACTCGATTTAACGTTTTCTTACCAAGAAGCCTCGACTGATACCCTGGCCGTCGATCTTGAAAACCAGCCCTTTCGAGATGAACATGGTGCGCTACTCTTTCGTCCTGGAGGTCATGGGGCTCTCCTGACGAACCTGCATCATCTTGGGGGTGATATCGTCTTTTTGAAGAATATCGACAATGTGGTTCCAGATCGACTTGCTGAACAGGCCAATGTCTACAAGAAAGCATTAGGCGGGTACCTGGTGTCGATTCAACAGCGATTGTTCACTCATCTAGAATCCCTGGAAGAGAACAACATTCGTGATGATTCACTGTGCGAAATTTTCGATTTTGCCCAGAGAATTCTTGGTGTCTCGATTTCCGATCGTCTTCGCACGGCAACACGAGACGCACAACGAACGTTTTTGATTCAACGGTTGAATCGACCGCTGCGAGTATGTGGAATGGTCCCCAACACCGGAGAACCCGGAGGCGGGCCTTTCTGGGCGCGGCACCAGGACGGCACCTGTTCCCGCCAGATCGTCGAATCTTCACAGGTTGACCCAAGCTCCGCAAGTCAACAAGACATCCTTAGAACATCCACCCACTTTAATCCCGTCGACCTTGTGTGTGGTGTCAAAAATTATCAAGGACAAGCCTTTAATTTATTTGATTTTACTGACCCGAATACGGGGTTTATTTCCAAGAAATCCTACCAGGGGCGAGAATTGAAAGCTCTTGAGTTGCCTGGGCTGTGGAACGGCGCGATGGCGGACTGGCATACCATCTTCGTCGAAGTCCCTGCGAGCACGTTCAATCCTGTCAAGACTGTCTTAGACCTTCTCCGACCCGAGCATCAAGCCACCTAGACCTTGCCAAGGTGGTGATGGGCAAGCATAATGCGTGGAATATTTTCAATTCTCAAAATTTTTTTTGAGTGCGTGAGGCCTCTAGCCGACGAGTAAGGAGCGATCTGATGGAGCAGAATATTGAGACTCTTCAAAAGTCTGGTCGAGTGATTCAGCCGCCAGCCGATTTGAAAGCGACAGCGTACATTCAAGACTATGAGCAAGCGTACAAGGAGTCGATCACCGACCCTGAAAAATTTTGGGAACGCATTGCCAAAGAGCTCCACTGGTTTTCTCCCTGGCATACCGTGTTGGAGTGGAAGTACCCATGGGCCAAGTGGTTTCTCGGTGCGACCTGCAATATTTCCTATAACTGTCTTGATCGACATGTACAATCATGGCGGAAGAATAAAGTGGCCGTCATCTGGGTCGGAGAGGATGGGCAAGAACGGATTTTTACCTACGCGGAACTCTATCGCCAGGTGAATCAATGCGCGAACGCCCTCAAAAGTCTCGGGCTTTCAATGGGCGATCGGGTCACGATTTATCTTCCTAAAATTCCTGAACAGATCGTCGCGATGTTGGCCTGCGCACGACTTGGGTTGATTCATTCAGTCGTGTACTCCGGGTTTAGCGCGCCAGCCCTTCAAGCGCGCATTCAGGACGCTGAAGCCAAACTCGTGATCACCGCCGATGTGGGCTACGACCGGTCGAAGACTATTCCGCTCAAGCCGGTAGTCGATGAAGCCGTCGCCAACTGTCCAACCGTCACGAAGGTTGTCGTAGTTCGGAGAGAAAAAAACGGCCCTGCGCTGTCCGGCTCTCACGAATTGGACTGGGATGAGTGGCTCGATGGACAGTCGACTCAATGTGAGGCTTTGGCACTCGATTCGGAAGCGCCGCTGTATATCCTGTATACATCGGGAACGACAGGAAAACCCAAAGGCGTCGTTCACGTTCACGGAGGGTACATGGTTGGGACCTACATTACGACCAAGTACGTCTTTGACCTGAAGGATGACGACGTGTATTTCTGTGTCGCCGATCCAGGGTGGGTAACCGGACATAGTTACATCGTCTATGGCCCCCTTCTGAATGGGGGTACGATTTTAACGGCCGAAGGGAAACCCGACTATCCGAACCCTGGTCGCTGGTGGGGTTTGATCGAGCGGTACAGAGTCTCGATTTTTTACACAACTCCAACGGCTATACGCCTGCTGATGAAGTATGGAGAAGAATGGCCAGGAAAATATGATCTCTCTTCATTACGTGTTTTGGGGTCAGTGGGCGAACCGATCAATCCGGAAGCCTGGGAATGGTTCCATCGAGTGACGGGCGGCAACAAACCTATCATGGATACGTGGTGGCAAACCGAGACGGGCAGTATTCTCGTCACTCCCCTCCCCTGCGTTCCCTTGAAACCGGGTTCCGCCACCCGGCCATTTCTGGGGATCGAAGCCGATGTCGTGGACCGTGACGGCAAGAGCATTCCCCACGGCGGCGGATTCGCCGTGATCAAAAAGCCCTGGCCGTCGATGATGCGAACCATTCACAACGATCCCGATCGATACCTGCTCTATTGGAATACGATCAAAGGCTTCTATACCGCTGGAGATGTCTGCCATAAGGATGAAGATGGGTATCTCTGGTTCATGGGACGGGCCGATGACGTCGTGAAAGTGGCGGGGAATCGTATCGGGACAGCAGAAGTCGAGAGCGCGTTAGTAAGTCACGAAGCTGTCGTGGAAGCCGCGGTCATCGGAAAGCCCCATAAAACCGCCGGAGAGATGATCAAGGCGTTTATCATATTAAAACAAGGGCAGACCGAAACGCCTGACATGATCAAAAATTTGCAAGATCATGTGTTGCAAGAACTCGGGAAGATCGCGGTCCCGAAAGAGATTGAAATCGTGACGTCACTTCCCAAGACGCGTTCTGGCAAGATTATGCGGCGCGTGTTAAAAGCTAAAGAACTTGGGCAAGATCCAGGAGATATCTCGACATTAGAGGAATAGCGCTTGTCTGCGCTATTCGAAGAGCCGATCATGTGCGGTTATCGTCCTTTCAAATACCTGCCATGATCGATGTAGTCCTTTACCAGCCAGAAATCCCTCCCAATACCGGAAACATCATTCGCTTGTGCGCGAATACCGGATTTCCCTTGCATATCATCCGTCCACTTGGATTTCGCTGGGGAGATAAGGGGGCCAAGCGAGCGGGACTGGACTATCATGAGCTGGCGATCGTGACCCTTCATCTAAATTTGCAAGCCTATTACGATTCCCAGCGGCCTTCGCGTGTGTTCGGGATCACGACAAAAGGGAGGACAGGGTATCATGAGGTCGATTTTCGTGCGGGCGATGCCTTGCTCTTTGGTCCTGAGACGAGAGGTCTCCCGCAAGACATCTTAGAGTCACTGCCGGAAGATCATCGCTTACGCATTCCGATGCATCCCGAATCCCGCAGCGTAAACCTCAGTAATGCCGTCGCAATCGTCGTCTATGAAGCCTGGCGACAACAGGACTTCACCTCTCGGTAAGCCGACACCAGCCAGTCCATTCCACCAGTCAACCCATCCCGTTGATATCTTCATAACCACCCGAATGGGGTATGGTCAGTTTCTTTTCCGCCACTCTATTCTTGCTCTTGAGTCTTTCATGTCTCCCGCCAACGCAGCTTTTCACTATTTTCGTACATGAGTCGGCGGTTTAGAGTTTTCTATTTATACGAGGCAAGCAAGAATGTTTCGACTAGCTATCAATTCCTGTATGTTGTTTCTCATCATCACACTCGTTGCCTGTAGTGCGTCACAGGGAGTGGCCTCTCGCTCACATCTTCAACCCATGGCCGATGAGGACAACTTTCAGCGATTAAAAACCGAGGGGCGGCTCCTGGGCATCGAAAAGAAATTCTTTCAAGCAATCATTAAGCTTGATCAAGCGGCGTTATTACGCCCCAATGACGTCCATGTCCATCTCATGCTCGGCGAAGCGCACTTTCATGTTGGACATGGTTCAGAGAGCTTAGCCCATCTCAAGAAATCTAGAGAATTGGCCCCCAATAATTATCAAGTTGAAAGTTGGTTGGGAACCATTCACATAGAGCTCGGGCAATTGAGTGAGGCCGAGGTGGCCTACTCAAACGTTTTGGCGTTAAAGCCCAATGATTACAACGCTCTCGTCTACATGGGGTACATTGCGTTTCACAAAAAAGATTATCCGACTTGCCAGGCCTATTTTAAACGGTACAAACGATTAATTGAGGTGATCGAACCGACACGTCTAACCGAGCAGGAAAAGCGGAGATATCAGCAAGCGACAGAGTATTATCGGGCTTGCGATGCAAGTTGGCGAGACGAAACTCTCAAGTTACATAAAACGCTATAGCCCAATCCTCATCCGTTCACCTACCCATTCATATCTCATGTCCAATACTTGGATATGCTGCCTCGGATTACGATCTCCGGGGTTTGGGTAAGCCTTCACAGCAATCACACCACGTACAGAGGATTTCATAACATTGCACGACTCCCCATAAAATAATCGGGATTATCACGATAAAAGATGTGATGACTAAAAATAGACGAAGGAGAGGACGGTCGCGAAGCATAAGCAGGTGGGTACAGTCAGAGAAGTCCCCGTTTCTGGAGATACTCATGATCGATGACTGGTGTGGACTTTGAGGGAATGTTTCCATTCGATTGAAGGAGGCGTTCCACATACTTTCCTATCAAGTCAGTCTCAAGATTCACGTGATCGCCAACCTGTTTGAGCCCCAGAGTTGTGATACTTGCCGTGTGGGGAATGATCGTGACGGCAAACGTCTGGTCCGAGACATCATTCACGGTCAAACTAATTCCATCGACCGTGATGGATCCCTTTTTCACACAGTATCGACTGAGCGCCGCTGAAACCTCGATGACGAACAGAATGGCAGTGCCGTTTTGTTCTCTTCGACGAATCGTACCAACCCCGTCAACATGTCCTGTGACGAGATGTCCGCCGATGCGCTCATTCAGTTTCATAGCCCTCTCGAGATTGACGGGCATACCGGCTTCAGCTGATCCGAGGGTGGTGAGATTGAGTGTTTCAGTCGAGACATCCGCCTCGAAATCCTCCGGGCCATGCTCAATGACCGTCAGACATGTGCCGGACACACTGACACTTTCTCCAATCTTGAGATCTTGCAAAATTTGTGAAGCGAGTATCGATAAACGTGCGCCAGTCAATCCTTTATTGACAGACTTGATGGCGCCCATTTCTTCCACGATTCCACTAAACATAGAGCTCGTCCAAATTCGTCCTAGGCCTTGACTGATGGTCTATTCGGAGTCGTGTTCTTTCTTCAGCAAAACATGTTTCACGACCAAAAAAAACACGATAATCATCACCACGACCCCTAACCCAGCGATGGCACCGATGATGACATCGCCTGTACTCATGCCTTCTCTCATCAAACATCCCTCAGAGTTCGAAGATCTCCGTGTCTTCTATCCTGTAATTGTGATTGTGCTTCGCAACATGATCATACCGAATATGACGGCCGTAATAAACTGCAGCACACCGATCATCGCAAATCCTCCAGCATATCCGATTGATCCAATGAGCAAACCCGTGATCATCGGCCCACTCGCATGTCCAAGGTCCATGATAGTCCCGCGCATTCCCATGCCAGCTCCTAATGATTGCTGGTGCGAAAGATCGGCGATCAAGGCCGTTGAAGATGAGGTAATCACTGCCTCTCCAAAACCAAACATTCCGGACACTGGTAGCAAAAAATACAGAGAAGCAATATGGGGAATAAGAATGAGCATGCAACCGCAGACACCCAATCCGAGGATAATCAATGGCTGCCGTCCGACTCTATCGGACACATGTCCCATGACTGGTTTCGCCAATAAAGATGTGAAGGCCTGAATTCCGAACAACATGCCGATTTCAGCAGCATTGAGACCGATCGAAAGCCCATATAGCGGTAGAAATGCCATGAGCGTGCCATTGGCCATCATTTTTGATGCTTCAGTCAAGCTTGTCGTGAGAATACCTCGATGTTTCAGGATTTCGTGAATGCCTTGCCGGACTTCTGGCCATAGTCCGTGAGAGGACCGCCTCACTTGCTCTTGGAGAATGTCGGCATGGGGAATGGATAAAAAACAAAGGAGGCTCAATGTTCCAATGATCCCTGCAGTAAGAAATGTGGGCGAAAATCCCACGGAATAAACCAAGATGCCTCCGATCACCGGACCGAGAAGCCCCCCTCCCTGAGCCGCGGCCGTGTACCATCCCATTGCCTGTCCTCGTTGGGCGGCAAATATTCGGGCGACGGTCGCCAAAGCAAGCGGGGTAAACAGGGCCGTCGCCAAGCCATGAACAAGACGAAGGAGGCCTAACGTCGTCGTATCTGAAATGGATGGATACAAAAAAGGCGGAAGCGCAAAAGCCAAGAGTCCACCGAGCATCAGTTTTCGTCGATCGTAAAAGTCCGACATGACTCCCACCGGAAGCTTGAGAAACACTCCGGTCAGGGTCGAAATGGCGACCAGCATGCCAACTGTGCTGGGTGTCGCACCTAACGATTCGGCGAAAAGGGCGAGAGCCGGGCGGCGAACCAGGTCATAGCTCACAAATCCCAGGAAGGCAACGGAGCAGAGAAGTCCAAATACTCGAGATGAAGTCATGCAAGACGTGAGGACGGAACAAAAGTCTAGAACGGTGGCGTCAGAAACGGTGCATGGAGTCGTGGCATCAGGGTTTTCGACCTGTCAATGTTTTGCTTCATTCTTAATCTCAATAGAGATTTCATCATGACTTTCTCATGTGGAACGCCGACATTTGTCTGCCAGAGTGCTACACTTTGCAGTGTTGTATCACGATTGATCAGTTCTAGGATACGGTTGATCATGAATACTCGCGTAGCTGAAGAATGTGTGTTATTCCTCAACGTCGCCAAATGGCTTGTGTTGGCCATTGGCGCTGGTTTGCTGGTTGGGCTCTCAACCACCATATTTTTAACGATCCTTTCTCTGATACTGTCTGAGACCGAACGGCTTTCCTATCCTCTTCTGCTCTTGCCGTTTGGGTTAGCCCTGTCGGCATGGATGACGACCTCTCTCGCGCCGGATGCCAGTGGACAGGGCGTCGAGCGGGTCATACAAGCCGTTCACCTTCGATCCGGCTTCATTCAAGCCCAAGTCATTCCCGTCAAACTGGTCGCCACATTATTGACAATCGGTGCTGGAGGCTCAGCTGGAAATGTCGGTCCCTGCGCGCAAATTGGTGGCGGAATATCCTCTTGGGCGGCTCAGATGCTGAAATTTTCTAATGAGGATCGCAAGACATTGGTTATCTGCGGGATTAGCGCAGGGTTTGCCTCCGTTCTTGGAGCACCGATAGCTGGTGCGTTTTTTGGTGTCGAAGCACTGTTCGTTGGCGCTATCTCCTATCAAGTCTTACTGCCATCTGTTGTGGCAGCCATCGTTGCCCATCAAGTCACACAGTATTTTCAGATTTCCTTTTGGACGACTCATCTTAAAGTTGAAGGAATGTTTGACCATACCCTTCTTCTCTGGTCGATAGGAGGAGGGATTGTTTTTGGATTATGTGCCTTGCTCCTTATCGAAGCGATTAATTTGGGGAGACGAGTGGCGTTTCGGGCGACTCTTCCCTTTCCCTTGCTTGGGTTTTTGGCCGGATTGGTCCTCTTGGGTTTCACATCGCTGACCTCAACTCGCGTGCTGGGATTGGGCGAGGGGGTGATTCAGGAGGTGATTGCTGGGCAGGAGTTTTTGTGGTACGCCTTTCTCCTAAAAATAATCACTACGAGTCTGACATTAAATTTTGGAGGAAGTGGTGGCATCATCCTTCCGATTTGTTTTATCGGCGCTACAGTAGGCTCGGCATTTGGACATGCCTTTGACCTGGACCCTGGCCAATTGGCCGCCTTAGGGATGGTTGGGGTATTGGCGGGAGCCGTGAACACACCGATTACGGCCGTGCTGTTGGCACTTGAACTTTTTGGCGTGACGATCGGATCCTATGCCATGCTCACGTGCGTCGTGAGTTTTCTGATGTCAGGGCATCGGAGCGCGATACCCACGCAACTCCTGCGCCTCAGAAAAGCTCCAGGGATCCGCGCTGATCTCAACCACGAAATCAGTGAGACCCGGCTTTCTGTCGACCCGTGGGATGTCCACATTCAGGTCATCAAAGAGAAAATCAAAGGTCACATGCTCATCAGAAAAAAACGATTAAAGCCATAAGATACAACCAATAGACCTTCCGCATTGAATTCTCTACTATCCGTTCCAACCCGAATCGTCGATCAGTCTCCGCTTCGGAAAGCCACGGTTGAGTCGAGTGAATAACCACTGTGGTGCGTTATATAATGAAAATGTAACAGGCGGGGAAGGAGGGATGGCCATCTAGAGTTCTGATATGGCCTCTTTTTCCGATTCATAGATCGGGACGAGCTCTTGGAGTTTCAGTTCATCAAGCAATGTTGCCACGACTCCCTGGGGTTGCACCCAAGTCATTCGTCGCTTTAATCCGGTGAATTGCATATACGCTGTGACGAGAAAACCCAGGCCAGCACTGTCGATGAACGTCAGGCCGGAAAGATTGATGATGACGTGTTCCGATTCATTCAAACAGCATTGGTTCATAATCGCTTTGAAATGCCACCGGGCGTTCATATCAAGACGACCATGTAAATCGATGACTGTGGCTCCCTTGACAGCGCGTACGATGACGTCAACCATCATTCCTCCTATATCAAGAGTATCGGTCCACGTCTACAATGCCTTAAAGACGTATTCTTATCAACTGTCGGCATCTGCTGGCGTTTGTTCCACGTTCTTGCTTTCATGCTTTTTTTCTTGCCGGAATTCTTCGGCTGGCATTCTTCGATCATCTTCAGCATTGCTGATTAACTTCCTTTTGGCGTGTCCTTCACCTTCCGATTCAAACTTGGTACAATTTACTCTCGTTCATGCCACCTGCCATCCATCCAGTTGAACTAGTCGAAGTTCTACGAAGAAAACAATTGACCCCGGCGATTGTCTTCCTCACGTCACGTCGTGCTTGCGATGACGCGATCAACGCGTTCGAGCGAGGGAACTCCTCGCTCCCGCCTCAACGCTCACACGCCATCACCACCTTTTTTGAGGGGCTGGCCAGCGATTATCCGAGTATTATCGGGCATCCGCTCATGCCAGTCGTCGCTCGATGTGGAGTCGCAGCTCATCATGCGGGTCATCTCCCTTCGTGGAAAATCGCGGTTGAAGAGCTCATGCGGAAAGGGCATCTCGATGCAGTTTTTGCCACGACGACTTTAGCTGCAGGCGTGGATTTTCCGGCTCGCACGGTGGTTATCACGCAGTCGAGCGTGCGAAAAGCCAGGGATTTTTCGGATTTGACGGTCGGGGAAATTCAACAATTGGCCGGAAGAGGCGGTCGGCGCGGAAAAGATTTGGTGGGTTTCGTGATGATTACACCGTCGCCGTATATTGATCTCCACGTATTGAGCAAAGGGTTGACCGGGTTTCCAGAGCCTATCGAAAGCCAGTTTGTCATCTCGTATCCCATGGTCTTGAACCTTTTAAAAGCCCACCCTCTCGATCATATCGAAGGAATCCTGGCTAAGAGCTTTGCCCAGTTCCAGCTCAATCGTCGAGCAGATGTTCATCAGAATCATCTGGATACGGTACAAGAAACCATGCGGCCATTTGGCCCCAGAGTCTGCACCGACTGGATTACGCAATGGCAACTCTATGATTTTGCCAAACGGAGAAAATCTCATCGACGGATCGTCGTGCACAACGATTCTCCCGCCACGACGGCACGGCTCCCGTTTTTGACGCCTGGACGAGTGATAGGCGTATCAAGAGGCTTTGCAATCATCCTGCGTCAGTACCGGAGTCGCAGCCAGCGATACCCTATGCTTTCCATTCTACGAGAGAAGGGCACCATCACTGAATGCCCGGCGATGACAGTGACGCAGGTCTATGACCATGTTTTTGATTTTCATTCCCTTCGCTCCTTTCCGTGGTGTACTGCCGACACGCTAGCTCGTTTAGTGCACGAACTCAAGCAACTTCCTCACTCCCTCCCGGTTTTGCCCGTGTTGCTCGATCAAAACTCTGAAGATGATACACAACTCCAGGCGGTTCTCACTGATGAATTCCCCTGTCCCACCTGCCCGTCTCAACCCGCATGCCGTAAAGATCATGCGACAGCCTCACGGCTTCGACAGAAAGAAAAAGGATTGACGAAAACGATTCAAGCCCTACGAACGGGGCTCTGGCACCGATTTCAAGAGAAAAGCGATGTTCTGCATCATCTGGGATATTTGACGGCGACTTCTGAATTGACGGCAGAAGGCCAGTGGGCCCGATTGATCCGTATCGATCATTCATTGCTCATCACGGAACTGATTCGGATGGAAGCCTTCGCGGCTATTGAGCCAGCACTTTTAGCAGCTGTGATGGCCAGTATCGCCCATGATGATGATCGCCCCGGTTCATTTCTTCGCATGGAAGCGGGTTTGAGCACGATGCTCCATCAGGTTCGGACAATCGCTCAATCCTTAGCCCCCTATGAGGATCCTCCATTGCTTCGAACCGATGTCGCGGCATTGACGGACAAATGGATTCGTGAACCAACGCTGAAATGGTCGTCGCTCGTCCAAATGACGACCATGGCCGAAGGGGATGTATACCGATTGTTCGCGAGAACCATCGAGTTTCTCTCTCAGATACAAACTCTCAAAAATTCCCATCCTAGCCTTGCTGATACGGCTAGTGCAGCGATTACGACCATGAGACGCGAGGTTCTGGAGGAGCTTCCGTGAGAACATATTTGTTCGATTCTAATTTTAGAAGAAACCCTATTCGGTTGTTTTTTGAGGAATGTCTGAGATGACGAACGCTGAACTCAGCCAACATCTGCAATCGCTTCCCCTGCGACGGCTTCACTTTCTCGCACGGGGGCGAATTCACCGACATTTTCGCTTAGGGAAACGTCGATTAATCGAGATTTTACTCAACCTCCCTCTGGATTCTCGGCAACTCCTTGAATCCGACCTTTTGACATCACAAGCTCAAAGTTTTCGACAATCCACAACACCTGAATCTCACGAGAAGTCTTCAACGAAGCCCGTCGTGGCACAGAGCAAGCCTAAGGCATCTCGCGTTCCCACGCCGCTGGTTTCCTCAAGCGAACTCTTAGAGGGATTGGGTATTCCGCCGCCACGAGAATTCCAACCAGATCCATGGCAAACCGAGGCCGTGGAAAAACTCGATGTGCATGACGTGATCGTCAGCGTTCCCACGGGAAGCGGGAAAACATTCGTGGCCGTGGAAGCCACGAAACGAGCACTCGAGAAAGACCAGACCGTGATCTACACGTCTCCGCTGAAAGCCCTCTCAAACACCAAATACATGGAATTTTCTTCGTTATTTGGACGGGATCATGTCGGCATACTCACAGGCGATCGACGAGACAATGCTCAGGCTCCGCTTTTGATCATGACGACAGAAATTCTACGGAACCTGTTCTATGATGCGGCAAGTGGAGAGGTCGACATTCGCCTGAATACACTCGGGCTCGTCATTTTGGATGAATCACAGTACCTAGCCGATGCCGAACGTGGGGTTGTTTGGGAGGAAACGATTATCTTTTGTCCATCACGGGCTCGTCTTCTTCTGCTATCGGCATCCATCGGTAACCCGCAAGATTTGGCGGCATGGTTGAGCAGCATTCGACCGACTTCCTGTTACCTGGTTCACCACCAAAATCGATCTGTTCCGCTTCGAGCAGGGTATTTACATCCGACGGGGGCGTTTAGTCCTTTCTTTCATACGCGTGATATTACGAAAGGACAATCACTTCATCTTCATCCTGAAACCAAACGATTATTCTCTCAATACGAAGAGCAGACACTTGGGAATCGTTCAAGACGTTCGTAATTCGTTGATCAAAAATCACACTTTCGTTGTAAATAAGCAACACGTGATCTTATCTTATGATGAAAATATCTTAATTTACAATATATTTCAATGACTTATGTGTTTACGTTAAATGGCATGACCATTGCTTATATCTTTAAAAATTCTTTTTATGAACAAGCAAGTGTTTTTTTAATCTTCCGAAAGTACTTACTCTTATGAAATTTATTTACCAAAATATTCGTTTTTATCTCGTAGGCATATTGTCTCTGGTGCTTTTCACTGGATGTCAAAGTTTTCAGCCTACCGAGAGAAGTGAACTAGCCCTTGAGGATTCAGAGTTTATGGGGCTTTGGTCTATGTATAATAGGTGCGTCACCGACCAAGATCCCTTGCAGATGAAAGATTACATTCTCAAGCTGACAGAGGCACCTCGACCAATTTCGATCCATCACTCTCCTATTCCCCTACCAAAATTTTTGAAAAATTGGACATCTCATCGTGCTTCACGTCTTTCTGTCGATCCTAGGGCCATGGCAGCCTCTTGTTCTCTCCTGGCTGGTGAAGCGGCATGGAAGACCGGACATCTAGAACTTGCCCGCGACCTCCTGCAGGCTGTTATCGAGGGCTACCCTGAGGCAGAATATGCATACTATGTTGAAGAAGCTCGTCATACCATACAACAAGTGCCCACGATTCGGAACGTGTCTTTAGAGTAATAAATCGTTCACGCCCCTCCTCTCTTACAAGTCGGCTACCTATTAAATTTCAGCTACAACGTAGCAACATACAGAGTTGCTTTAAGCAGCTGCGTGAGGCTTCTTCATGTTTGTTGTTGCCAGTAGCACGATTTTGTTACATCGATCTCTTGCCTACAATTGCCTAAAGGAGGACTTTCCCGCGTGGTTCTGAAGGTTTTTCAGGCTGGCAGATGTTGCATTGGCACATCGCACGTAAAGCTGTAAAGGAATAGATTCCTGTATCATGCCCATCGCTCCACGTAAATCGCAGAGCATACCGTCCAACAGCTTCAATATCTTTCAGCATGACGAGTAAAGGGACAGACTCAGGCTTGAGCCGTTGTTCCCCAGTCCACTCATCAATGCATGCGGCACAGGGACAACGTTGACGAAGATACCGCACGGGATAAATTCCACGATGGCCATCACTCCAATCGATGCCTAAGATCCCGTTGTCTAGCCAATTCATATCGTTAGGCGCAATCAAATCATGTGTCATATCATATATCCTCTTCAGAAGATTGCGAAAAAATTACGAATGCGATACCGAAGAATATAGACTCATACGTGGGAGCGTACGGCCGAGAATATGTTCCACGTAAGCTTCGATGGCTTGCTCAACTTCTTCACGTACTCGCCCATCCGCACGCAATCGAATCACTTTTGAAAAAGGCAGTCGTTTAGCCTGCTGGATAAAGGCCAAACTACCAGGAGATAACGACAGGCCTCGCCCATGGTATTTATCTTGGCAAATTGTACATACAGCGCCACCAGCTTGTGGAGAAAATCGGACTATCGTGGCGGCATGAAACATTTTTCCACAGTCCGCGCAGTGATCGAGTTGAGGGCGAAAACCGGAATGTCCCAGAATATGAATGTGAAAGAGAAGTGTACATAATCCAGGATCATGCCCATCTGACAAGAATGTTAAGCCGTTGATTAGCCCATGAAATGTTGACTGATTCGGATCCCGGTCAGGCGTGATGCCTTGAATGAAATTCACCATACGTGCAGCAGCCGTCATCAAGGATAAATTTTCAGAAAGTTTTGAGAATGGCTCGATAATATCGGCCTGACTAACGCGGGCAAGTGTTTCTGTATTTTTCTCGAATAGTGTGAGGCCAATCAAGCGGAATGGTTCGAGGGCACTGCCAAATCGGCTTTTCATGCGTCGAGCGCCTCGAGCGATGCCGCGAACTTTTCCGACGTGTTCAGTGTAACAGGTCACGATCCGGTCGGCTTCGCCCCATCGCTGACTTTTGAGGATCACGGCTTGCGTCTTATAGAGTGGCATAAGAAAATTTGCCTCTATTGCAAAGCGATAACGAAGCAATTTCAACAGGGCCTATCCCCTGTATCCCTAATAGCCCAGTTCGGTCAACAGTCGTTCATTATCTCTCCAATCCTCGCGGACCTTCACCCAAAGCTCTAAGAAAATCTTGACACCGAAAATCTGTTCCATTTCAATCCTGGCATCGGTTCCGATCGCTTTCAATCGTTGTCCCTGTTTTCCGATGATAATGGGTTTTTGAGAGGATTTTTCCACATAAATCGAGGCGGTAATATGGGCTGCGGAGTCTTTCTCGAGAAAATCTTCAATTAACACTGCTACGGCATACGGGAGTTCAGCGTGTGTTTGCTGCAAGATTTTCTCGCGAACGATTTCCGCTGCCATGTGTCGCATGGATTGATCAGTGAGGAAATCTTCTTCATAGAGAGGTTGAGGTTCATCCGGCAGACAAGCCAAGGTTAATTGAATCAACCGATCAATATTATCCCCTTGTTTAGCGGAGATTGGTACAATCTCCGTCCACTCTCCCAGTTGACGGTATTGATCGATCAATGGCAAGAGACGAGCCTTTCCCATTTCATCGACCTTATTCAAGAGCAAGAATATCCCATTATACCCTCTGGCTTGGGTTGCCGCCGTGACCTGCTCCAGGACAAATCGATCTCCAGGGCCTGGCGGCTTTCGCGCATCAACCATGGCGTAAATGACGTCGGCTTCCGGAAGCGAATCCAAGGTCGTCCTGACCATCTTGCGATTGAGTTGATGCTTGGGCTTATGAAGTCCCGGTGTATCGAGGATAACGATTTGCGCCTGTGGCAAATGTCCGACTCCAAGAATTCGTGTTCGCGTTGTTTGTGGTTTATCCGAGACAATCGCGACTTTTTGTCGCACAAGAGTATTGAGGAGAGTCGACTTTCCAACATTGGGACGTCCGACGAGAACCAACGTGCCGAATTTCATGGCAGGCCAACCAGCCAGTCTCGCTGACGAGGACGCGGTTGAAATTCAGAGATGGGGTTTTGACGATGCGTGGAGGACACAACAAAGAGATATAATTAAAGGTGAGGAGGAGCGTGTTTTACCTGAGGCTCCACGAATTGATAAACGGTTTCTCCTTTCCGCACCATTCCCAGGTGATTTCTGGCTAGCTCCTCAAGCTTTCTCGAGTCGGTTTGCACAAGACGAATTTCTTCCTCGAGTATGGCATTTTGAGTTTTGATCTCGTGTATCCGTCGCTCTAAATTCTCTGCAGCCTGCACTTGAGCACGATATAAAGGGACTCCGTCTTTCGTAAAAAAGATATACCCCAAAAACATTCCCCCAAGGATCATTCCAGCGACCGTGGGGAGTCGATGTGATACCTCGCCTAAGAAGCCTGGTTTTTGTCGTTTCTTTTTTCGGTTTTTAGCCATGTTAGAACGTCAAAAAATCGGTAATCCAGCCTTTCCCGGATAGATGGCCGCACGACCCAACTCTTCTTCGATGCGCAAGAGCTGATTATACTTGGCGAGCCGGTCAGTGCGGGACAAAGACCCGGTTTTGATCTGTCCAGTATTGAGAGCGACGGCTAGGTCAGCGATCGTCACATCTTCAGTCTCTCCCGATCGGTGAGAGACAATGACCCCAAAACCTTTCCTCTTAGCTAATGTTACGGCTTCTATGGTTTCTGTCAATGTGCCAATTTGATTGAGCTTGATCAGGATGGCGTTTCCTGCTCGTTCTTGAATGCCCCTGGACAGATACTCGACGTTGGTCACGAAGAGATCATCGCCTACTAATTGAACACGGTCCCCTAGTTTCGCCGTGAGTGCGACCCACCCCTTCCAATCATCTTCATTTAACCCATCTTCGATCGAGACAATGGGAAAACGTGCGGTTAAAGATGCATAGTAATCGATCATCCCCTCCGAAGAGTGCTGCGCCCCATCCTGGCTCCTGAGCGTATAACGGTTTTTTTCATAAAACTCGCTGGCAGCGGCATCAAGCGCTAACACGATATCTCGCCCCGCTCGATACCCGGCTTTCTTGATGGCCAATACAATAAGATCGAGCGCTTCCTCATGAGACCCGACATACGGTGCGAAGCCACCTTCGTCCCCTACCGCCGTACTTAATCGCTTGGATTGCAAGAGAGCTTTGAGGTGATGAAAGACTTCCGTGCCCATTCGAAGGGCCTCACGAAAGCTTGAGGCTCCGACCGGCATAATCATAAACTCTTGAAAGTCCAATCCATTGTCAGCATGTGCTCCGCCATTAATGATATTCATCATCGGAACCGGTAATTCTCTCGCATTCACACCGCCTATGTACCTATAGAGCGGTTGGCCAAGTTCAGAAGCTGCGGCACGTGCGACTGCTAAGGATACCCCCAGAATAGCATTCGCGCCAAGCCGGGATTTACCTTTCGTGCCATCTAGGGCAATCATGGTCGAGTCGATCGCCACTTGATCAAAGGCTGACATGCCGATGAGTTTTGGCGCAAGCGATCTCTTGACACTCTGTACAGCCTTATCGACACCTTTGCCCATCCATCGTCGTTTGTCACGATCCCGAAGTTCAAGCGCTTCACGTGCTCCTGTGGATGCCCCTGAAGGCACTGCTGCACGCCCCCAGGCGCCACTTGAAAGCTTCACGTCTACTTCAACCGTGGGATTCCCACGCGAATCCAAGATCATTCGAGACACAATCGTTTGAATCGTACTCATCGTCATGACACCTATATTAAGAATGGTTCACTAACGCGGTCTTCAATAACGCATTTACTTTTCCAGGATTAGCTTTGCCTTTTGACGCTTTCATCACCTGTCCGACAAAAAACCCTAACACCGCCTCTTTTCCGTCTTGATACTGGCGAACTTGCGTTGGATGATTGGCGAGCACGTCACGTATGAACGTCAGAAGGGCTTCGTCATCCGAGACTTGACTCAATCCCTTCTCATCAATCAAGGTTTTGGGGTCTTTCCCGCTGTCATAGAGTTCGGAAAAGATCTCGCGAGCGGCCTTGAGGCTAATCGCATCATCTTCGACTAACTGTAATAACTGGACGAGTCGTTCGGGGCTCAACTCAGACTCTTGGGCCGACACACCATGGGCGTGCAGTTCATGAAGCAATTCCCCTTTCACCCAATTGCACACGGTCTTGGGGAAGGGAAAGAGTTCCACACATGACTCGAAATAATCGGCGAGTGCTTTTGATGAGGTCAGGAGCGCGGCGTCTGTGTCTGGTAATGCATACGCCGTGATCATTCGCTTCTTGCGAGCCCCCGGGAGCTCTGGGAGCGTGGCCTGGATCGAGTCAATGATGTCTTGATCGAGGTGTAAAGGAAGCAAATCGGGATCAGGGAAATACCGATAGTCATGCGCTTCTTCTTTGCTTCTCATCACGACGGTTCGTCCTTGAACTTCATCCCAAAGGCGTGTTTCCTGGTGAATGGTGCCTCCGTTCGATAACACCTGGGTCTGTCGAGACACTTCATATTCAATGGCCTCATGAACAAACCGGAACGAGTTGATGTTCTTCAATTCAACCTTGGTCCCAAAGTCCTGAGCCCCAACAGGACGCAAAGAAATATTTGGTTCGCAACGCAAATTCCCCTGCTCCATATTGCCGTCACATACGTCTAGATACATCAGAATGTCCCGCAGCAAGCGTAGATAGGTATCTACATCATCCCCGGAACGCAGATCGGGTTCCGTGACAATTTCCAGGAGCGGCGTTCCCGTTCGATTGAGATCAACATAGCTATCTTGCCCTTGAGGCTGATGAACCGTTTTTCCGGCATCTTCTTCAAGATGAGCCCGGCGGATTCGTACCCGTTTGACTTTGGATGCGGAGTCGATGTCAAGCCAACCATTCTCACAGATGGGCGCTTCATATTGTGAAATTTGGTAGCCTTTCGGCAGGTCAGGATAGAAATAATTCTTACGGGCGAAGTGATTGTCCGTTCGAATCGTGCACTGCAACGCAAGACCGACGCGAATAGCCATATCGACGGCCAAGCGATTCAATACGGGCAGTGAGCCTGGCATGCCCAAGCATACGGGACATGTTTGGGTGTTTGGTTCACCTCCAAACACTGTCCCACACGAACAAAATAATTTTGATTGAGTCCGGAGTTGAGCATGTACCTCAACGCCGATCACCACCTCGTACGACATAGTCTAAGTGCGGAATCCTCTAGATTAAAGGGTGTAATCGTGCGTATTCTGATCGCGTTCACGACGCATGGCTTCACGTCCAGCTTCGATGGCCTCTTTCACGGCGGAAGATGCTTCGTCCACAAAGTCCCTCCCCTTCAATACCACTTCATCCAACGCATCGGTGGCCTTCTCTCGAAGATCGCGAATATCCTCGCCGGTCCGTCGTGCATACCCCACAAGACGCTCTCGCGATTCACGTCCCCCCTGTGGGGCCAGCAAGAAGGCCCCAACGGCTCCGACCAGCGCACCACTTAAAAACGCTAACGCAACGGATCCAGCAGACGCAGATGATTGATTATTTCCCATGCTCTTTCCCTCCTTCTTTTGAGGCACGATGTTTCATTTTTTGAGAAGCGGCTTTAATTCCCGCCAACACGCTGGTGAGTCCCAGGAACAGCGAGCCGCTCCTGCCGCGCACGGCTCCGTGAACCTGTTGGACCGTTTGTCCCATGTCGCCCAAGGCCGTAAACAACGTCGAGGCCCGATCAACCCCCATTTTGGCTTGATCGGTGAGCGCTCGCACGTTTTCACTGGTTCCACGGATATCTTTGAGCAACCCGGGTAATTCATTGTTGACCCGTGCCAGGACACGCTCGGACTGCGCGACCGTTCGCTTAATTTGCAAAATGGTCGGGATCAGGTACCCCACCAGGACAACGACGGCGATGGCGATGGCGACTGCAGCCAAATCGATCATAAAAACCTGTTCCTTTCTTCCTGGCTAACGAATGGAAGGACGTTTCTTTCGCCATTGCGTTGCCTGTTCATAGGCGAAGGCCGCGCGAAGAATCGTCGATTCTTCAAAGGGACGCCCCATCAACTGCATGCCGATCGGCAAGCCATCCTGACTAAACCCGCAAGGGAGTGATATTGCAGGAAGCCCAGCCAGGCTAGCAGAAATAGTATACATATCTGATAAATACATGTGTAGCGGGTCTTGAAGCCTTTCACCCAATGGAAAGGCCGGCGTAGGCATCACTGGCGTAATCAGAAAATCCACATCCTGGAAGACATTCTCAAAATCTCGTGCAATCAGAGTTCTCACGGATTGGGCCTTGCCGTAGAATGCATCATAATACCCGGCGCTCAACGCATATGTGCCTAACATGATGCGGCGTTTCACTTCGGGGCCAAACCCTTCTGCTCGAGTCTGTCGGTACATCTCCATAAGGTCTTGTCGTTCTTTGGTTCGATAACCATACTTCACGCCATCATAACGTGCGAGATTTGAACTCGCCTCCGCTGTTGCGATGATATAATACGCCGCGATCGCCCATTGCGTGGTCGGAAGCGAGACTTCTTGAATCGTTCCTCCAAGATCCTGATAGTGAGCGATGGCCGATTGGAGATGCTGCTCAACTTCCGGATCGAGCCCTTCCGCGAAGAATTCCCGCGGGACTCCAATCTTGAGTTTTTTGACGTCCTTTTTCTTGACGGCTTTCGTATAGTCAGGCGCATCGGTATCGACGGACGTCGAATCTCGGGGGTCATGCTTGGCCAAGGCATTGAGTAAAATCGCGGCATCTGTCACAGTTTTTGTAATCGGTCCGATTTGATCCAACGAAGAGGCAAAGGCGACAAGCCCATACCGTGATACCCGCCCATATGTGGGTTTTAATCCAACGACCCCACAACATCCGGCCGGTTGCCGAATAGAACCGCCGGTATCGGTTCCCAGGGCAGCGACACATTCATCGGCCGCCACCGCCGCGGCGGATCCTCCACTTGACCCTCCAGGAATGCGTTCAAGGTTCCAAGGATTGCGAGTCGTGCCAAATGCAGAATGTTCCGTTGACGAACCCATGCCGAATTCATCAAGATTTGTCTTCCCCACGAGTAAATAGCGATCCGCTCGAAAGGAAGAAATGACCGTCGCATCGTAGGGCGGCGTAAAATGTTCGAGCATTCTCGACCCACAAGTTGTCCGTAATGCCTGCGTACAAATATTGTCCTTGATAGCGATCGGCATTCCCATTAACGGAAACGTTTTCCGCCATTGCTTCAAATCCCTGTCGATCGCCTCAGCCTCCGTGAGTAGTCGTTCTCTGTCCTGACAGGTAATGAAGGCATTCACTTTTGATTCAACTTGGCTGATTCGTAACAGATAGGAACGCGCGATATCCCGGGCGCTGATGTCCCCGGCAGTAAAAAGATCCTGGAGTTCTTTTAAACTGAGCTTAAAAAGAGATGTGACCATTTTGAAGACGCGTAACTTTATTCGAGGCGTGACGGAACATCAGGGGCCGAACATTGTTGAATATTCTTCTGCTCGGACCTTCGGTTCGGTACGAGCTATGCTTTTCATTCCATCAACGGTTTCTGGTTTCTTGATCCGAGATAATCTTTGGAACGACAAAAAACCCTTCTTTGGTTTGAGGGGCATTGGCCACGGCTTCTTCGACGGGCAAGCAGGCATGGCAAATGTCCTCTCGTAGGACATTTGATGCCGTCGAAGTTGTGGCAGTCTGGGGAATGTCCTCGGTATCCACCTCGCTAAGCTGATTGACAAAAGTCACGATTTGGCTCAATTGTTCGCTGAATTGCTCTTTCTCGCCTTCAGCGATATGCAATCGTGCCAAATGGGCGATATGGTCGACTTCGTCCTGACTAATTTTCATGGTAAGTCTCTTGCGAACCTGTCCAATACGGCCCACAGGGCAGATGGGCTTTGATTGACTGTCTGGAATAAAAACCCTTTATTCCCAAATAGTTCTAGCATGTTTTCCCGAGAAAATCTACCGAACTTTACGCTTATAACCAGATCAATACAAAAGGGGGATTCCGTTTAACACGGAAATGTTCTATCAAGATTCTCTATGATGAAGAAACCCTCTGTCAGCAAAACTGACATAGCGGCCATCACCAATCACGAGGTGATCCAATACTTGAATCCCAAGAATCTCTCCCGCCGTGACCAATCGATGTGTGAGGGCGTGATCTTCTTCACTGGGTTCAGGATTGCCGCTGGGGTGATTATGAAGGACGACGATGGCTGCCGCTGATTCCCGGACGGCTATATTAAACACTTCACGTGGATGTACGATGTTGATCGTCAAGCTTCCTTCAGAAATCGTCGCATCTCGAATAATTTTATGCTTCGCATCAAGTAAGACGACTTTAAAGATTTCGTGACGTAGATCTCGAAGCCGGGGGAAATAATGCCTATACAACTCTTGACTACTTCCGATTCGCACTCCTGTCGTTAATGGGGCGGCGAGTGACCGTTTCCCCAGTTCAAGTGCCGCCATGATCTGAGCAGCCTTAGCTGGGCCAACCCCAGGAATGACGCATAACTCTTCAAGGCTTCGATTACACAGGCCCGGTAACCCATCCAACTGTTGCAGCAACTCCATGGCGACTTGAACGGCGGTAGAGTCCGGTCTTCCCACACGTAAAAGAATGGCGAGCAGTTGAGCATCAGAGACGGATTCTGGCCCTTCTTGTAAGAGCCGTTCCCGCGGGCGTTCGGATTTGGGCCATGTTTGAATTCCCATTTTTCCCTACTGTTATGTGTGTTTTAAGGAGCTCTTCACTATAGGCAGGTCCGAAGAAACACGTCAAAGTCACAGCTGATCGTGTTGTGAAATCTGAAAATGGTGTGGTACGGTACAAAGCCCTAGGGGCATAATTGAGTGAGACCATTATTGATGCTGCGAGTGATAGCTGGAAGTCAAAAAGGGCGTCGACTTCAAGGTCCGACTGGAAATCATATCCGTCCTACGTCTGGACGCGTGAGAGAAGCACTATTTTCCATTCTTGCCGATCACGTACCACAAGCGCGAGTGCTCGATCTGTGTTGTGGAGTGGGAACCATCGGACTCGAGGCCTTGAGTCGTGGCGCTGCCCGTGTTGTGTTTGTCGATCACCACCAAGATTCCTTGCTTCTCCTCAGGCGGAATCTTGCACAATGGGGAAACCCCGAAGAAGCCACCGTTCTCTGTGGCGACGCCTGGAAAATCCGACAAATCCCGCAAGTTCTTTACTCGGGACCATATGACATGATCTATGTCGATCCCCCCTATCGACAGCACGACTTCCTTCCTCTCTTATGTGACCTCGGCCATGAACGGATGCTCTCTCCACAGGGAACGATCATTGTAGAACATTTTTGGAAAACTGACATGCCGTCCTTTGCTAGCTCGCTTAAGGTGTCACGAACCCAGCGGTACGGCGATACCATGTTGACCTTTTATCAACCAACTTTTGATAGTCATGCGAATCGGCGTTTATCCAGGGACGTTTGATCCCATTACGCTCGGACATGCCAACGTCATCGCGCGAAGCCTGCGAATGGTTGATCGTGTGATCGTGGCCGTGGCGCCGAATCCTCAAAAAGGGCCCTTGTTCGATCTATCTGAACGTGTGGAACTCGCTAAAATTGCGACGAAACACTTATCGCATGTTGATGTGGAGCCATTCCACTCTCTTTTAGTAGATTATGTACGCGAACGAGGGGCGCAGGCGATCATCCGTGGCATGCGAGCCGTGTCAGATTTTGAACATGAATTTCAGATGGCACTGCTCAATCGAAAACTTGCTGAAGAAATCGAAACGGTATTTCTGATGGCGAGTGAAGAATATTCATATTTAACATCAAGCATGGTCAAGGAGGTTGCCTCACTTGGAGGTCCCTTGCAGGATTTTTTGCATCCAGAAGTCGCCGAAAGATTGCGAGCCCGTTTTTAACCCCATCACGACGTGGAATCACATGAAACTTGCTGAACGAACAACAAGGATTGAGGCCTCTCCAACATTACAAATGGCGGCAACGGTCAAAACGATGAAAGCACAAGGAGTCCGAGTGTTTGACTTTGCGGCTGGAGAACCTGCCCAGGATACTCCCGACCACGTAAAACATGCTGCATATGAGGCGATGCAGGCTGGATTCACGAAATATACGCCTGTTTCTGGAATCGATGAGCTGAAAGAAGCCATCATCGATTCATTGCGGTCTACTCGTCATCAGGAATATGAAAAGTCACAGATCCTAGTTTCGTGTGGCGCAAAACATTCTCTCTACAATTTCACTCAAGCTGCCCTTGAGGCTGGTGACGAAGTCATTGTGCCAAGCCCCTATTGGGTCTCCTACCCTGATCAAATCGTGCTAGCAGACGCGACGCCGGTGTTCCTCAAGACTGAAGAACAATCCCACTATGCGATTGATCCGGAGGCACTCAAGAAACTGATTACACCGAGGACGAAAGCGATTATCATCAATAGCCCCTGTAATCCGACTGGCAGTATGTATGATCAGCAGACTCTTGAACGTGTCGCCGATCTCGCGCTTCAACATGACTTATTGATCGTTTCTGATGAGATCTATGAACACCTCACGTATGACGGACACCAACATCTGAGCATTGCGGCACTGGGACCAGAAATCGCGGCTCGCACTCTTCTCGTGAACGGCGTCTCAAAATCCTATTCCATGACTGGGTGGCGAATAGGCTATGCGGCGGGCCCGAAGGACCTTATAACTGCGATGGCTCATGTTCAAGGGCAGAGTACGTCCAACCCCACTTCTATTTCTCAAAAAGCGGCTGTGGCCGCCTTACGGAACGGAGAAGAATTCGTGAAGGAAATGGTTCAGGAACTGGATAAACAGCGAACGATGATGGTTGACCGTCTTAACGCCATTCCCGGGGTCAGTTGCTTGAGTCCTCGAGGAGCCTTCTATGCCTTCCCGAACATTTCAGCCTTGTTCGGTCGTCGGCATGCCGACGGCATCATTTCTTCGGCATCTGACCTGGCACATTATCTGCTCAAAGAGGCCAAAGTGGCTGGAGTGGCAGGAGAACCATTCGGGAGTTCTGAGCATATACGCTTTTCCTACACACCGCCAATTGCTGTTATCGAGCAGGGAATGGACGAAGTGGCTCGCGCCATTCAGGCGTTACAATGAAAAAATGGACGTTTTATCCCTTGACTTTCGGGAGCGTGACCTTATCTCCTAATTAACTTACAGCCTGTGCTTATGGAGACCATCAGGAGGACGAACCGTGCCGATTTATGAATATGTCTGTACAGCCTGCAATGAAAAGTTCGAAGTCCAACGGAAGTTTTCCGACCCGCCCATCAAAACTTGTGCGGAATTCTCATGCCCTAAAGGCGAACCCGTTGAAAAAATCATCTCCTCTCCAGCCATCATGTTCAAAGGATCAGGATGGTACGTGACCGATTATTCAGACAAACTGAAAGAACCGAAGCGGCCCGGAGAAGATGGGAAACCTCAGGGAAAAACAGAGGGAGGAAAGACCGAGGGTAAAACGGAAGGGACTGCGTCATCCAGTGGATCGAGTGCATCCACTGACAGTTCAAGCACGTCGTCTACGACAAAGGACTCGTCATCATCCACTTCGACTTCCTCAAGTGGGGCCTCGTCCCCTAATACCTCATCGTCAAGTTCGTCGGGAAGTGACAAAACCTAATGGCCCTTCAGTATTCTTTGATTATCACGACGGCAGTTTCAACGTGTTATTCGAGGACCGTCGAACGGATTCCGTATTCCCTCGCCCAAACTTGATCCCACACCAATCCTGCAAAGCATTCATAGCCCTTGGTTGATAAATGGATACCATCGTTTGAATATTGGCGGGCCAGCAAAAGAGTCCCGCCAGGCTCTAATGTGGCGGAATAGAGGTCGATACAAGCCAGACTTTGAGCCTGACAGTGGGTCATGATCAGACGATTCAGTTCAACCCTCGGGTTAATATACTGCTTTTGGAATTCTGGGTTCTGCTGGTCTCCTACGTCTCGCAAGGAAGGCACCGTGACCGCCACAGGCTGAATGTCCGACTGAGACGCTTGATCATACATCCAGGTTAAATTCTCAAAAATAGTTGACGGAGCCATGTTCATCCCTAGGTCGTTCGTTCCCCCCAGGATAATGACAGAGTGCGGAACTTCGCGAAGGACGTCCCGAGGAAACCGAGTTGTCATCTCTCCCGTTAATTCTCCATTGTGACCTCGTGTCAGCACTGTGGCACGTTTTCCAAAGCAACGTTGGAGCATATCTCCATAGGGCGTTTCATGATAATAGGGGGCTTCCTGAGTGGGAGATTGAAATCCTACAGTCAAGCTATCTCCAAAACACACAATCTTCATATCGACTCTCCCATCGTCTGCTCACGAACGGACAACCGCATAAGATCTACACTCGTATTCCCAGTTTCATCATGGTAAAGTAGAGATATTCGAAGCACTCTTGACACGAACGATAGCCCTAGTTAACCTCAGGTCAGTCAATAGTCACGCGGGCTGCTCTTCGAGAAGTTCTCGCATACTAAGAAATCCAAGTACTGCGAGCATTACCTCTCACGTAGATCACGAACGGCTTTCGAACCCATTTACATTTCTCTGGAGAATATCATCATGAGGAGGCTTAGCGCGTCAATGCAACCCATTCGTCGGATAACAGCAAACATCATGACCCTTCTGTGTCTTGGCATTCTACTTTTTAGTTCAACCTCCCTGGCATTGGCAAAAGAGACCTCTAAGATTGCCATCATCGATCCTCAAGCCGTCATTGAAAAATCAAAAGCCGGGAGTCGGGCACTCGCTACATTGAAGGAACATGCACAAGCACGAGAAAATGTGCTAAAGGCTGACCAAAAAGAGTTGGAAGATCTCCAAACAGAGTTGCGAAAACTCCAATCGACTAATGATAAGAGCCTTAAGTCAAAACAAGAGGTCTTTACGCGAAAATTCCAAGATTTTCAAAAACGAGGGCAAGAATACCAACAAGAGCTCGGCCAAAAGCAAAAAGAACTCGTTCAGGAATATATGAAGAAAATCGAAGCCGCTACCGCCGTCGTAGCCCAACGTCATGGTTTTACGCTTGTCATCGATAAAGGGAGTGAAACGACATTGAAGATTGTCCTTTACGCGCAACGTGGTTTGGACATTACGAGTGAAGTCGTGAAAGAGTTCGATAAACGCTATAAGTAGGGATAGCCAAAGGAGATCTGATAATGTAATTCCATCAGAAGACGGGGCGAGAAACGTTTTTGATGATCTTGCGTTACGTGCCTACATGAAATCGACGGTAAAATTCTTTCAGTTCACCTATCATACAGTCTCATCCTCAATCGTAAAACATGCAGGCCCTTTCAATGATGTCTCACATGCCCCTCCTTTTGTGATCGTCTGGATGCCCCATGCGTTTTCTGGGTGATCATTCGTAGATGTCGAATGATCACGATAAGCCATATGCTTCCGACCGCGAAGATCCCGACACAACTACTCCATTCTCTGAACCAGGTAGAATGCGCATGAATGTCCCAGACCTCAATGACCTGTTCTTGGACAAAGCGACCGCGAATTGATGCCATTCCCGATTGAGCTAATTGTGCCCCCCGCACGACGAAATCTTCTCCGAAAACATTGATCACGTCGTTTTTGACGCCTTTTGTATAAGGACGTCTATCAGCTTCCACGGGGCGATCAATACGATGATTCCTCTCTTGAAACGTTCGGACATAATGATTGTCGTGCATGAAGGGCTCGTGAAGAAAAACAAAGGGGGCCATCAAGTATACAGTGAGTCCTATGAGACAAAGCCCGATCCTATAGGTCGAAAATGTGGCCAGGCTCAATGGTTCGGCGAGAGCCTCTTTCCATCGCCAAAACACGTAACCCAAGCCAAACCCAGTGAGAAGATATGTCGGAAGACTTTCCGGCCAAAACCACCCGACATTGCATAGCACCCATGAAAACGGGGCGACAAGATGAACCCCGTTGGCCCATTTGATCTGTATCGCATCAAGAACAAGATGTAGAACAGCATTGCTCCCAAGGATTCCAAAAGCCCTTCCCGGCGTTCTGCTTAATCCGGCCAATGCGCCACATAGCACCAACGTCATAAACAAAGAAGACTGAGTAATCGCATAGAGCTTCAGGCTATACAGATCGACACCGGGATCGAGTCCTACAACCGCCCGTCGAATGATCCAAGGGATATCGGGTAGAAGACAGCCCAGAAAGACAAGTTTCAGATCGGCTTGAGGAACGGCGAGCTTTGTTAGGACCCCTTGGACACCCAGATGAGCGAGTGTATTTGGCATCGCATAAAAACTGGGAAGATAGGCTGAGGACTTTGTTAGCTAAGATTTTTTTTGAAAAGTGGCGCGCCCGGCAGGAATCGAACCTGCGACCCTCGGCTTAGAAGGCCGATGCTCTATCCAACTGAGCTACGGGCGCATTGGAGATCACAGCGAACTCAAAGTAACGTCAAACGACACGGCATAACTACTCTACGCGTCATAGCTCACTTCAAGGGTTGACGATTTACAAGTCGACTATGGAGCGAATCATACCAAAATAATGTTTATAGACAAAGTACAAAGCCCGGAATCATCGTCACCTACGAAACCGTTCGTCAATGGTGTTAGAAGTTTAACCAGGACTATACTCAAAAACTCAAGAAACGACAGGGACACCTGAATGATGCCTGGCAGGTCGACGAAATGCTTGTGATCGTTCAAGGCCAACGGCACTATCTGTGACGAACCGTGGAGCAACATGGCGATTCCCTAGATATTCTCGCGCAACATCGTCGCAATCACTAGCACGAGCATACGAAGATCCGTTTCATCTTGGTCACCACCTGATCTAGGCAGTCAACTATCGGCTGTTACGCAACCAGGTATTCTAAGTTTGGCAGGAGTTGGCCTGTACACGAAGTGTGTCTTACAAAATAACGACATTTTGTTCACATGGCATTAATATGACAATACCTGAGAACTTAAGAGTATGGGGAGAGTGAAGGTTGGTCGGGGCGAGAGGATTTGAACCTCCGACATCCTGCTCCCAAAGCAGGCGCGCTACCGGGCTGCGCTACGCCCCGACTTTTTGTGGGGAATCCATTTGGTTGTAAGGAGCTCTTTGGCTTTTGCCAAGGCCTTGGCGCGATGGCTAATCCTGTTTTTGAGATCAAGACTTACTTCAGCCAATGTCTTTCCAAGCTCAGGTATCAAGAAGACCGGATCGTACCCAAAGCCTTTCGTCCCTTTTTGCTGCGTCGTAATTTCTCCGTTGAGAATACCTTCAACTGTCTCAACAGCGCCATGCGGTAATGCAATCGCCACTACTGTAAGAAAACGAGCCTGCCGATGTCCAGTCGGTATGCCCCGAAGCTCTTTGAGCAATTTTTGACAATTATCTTCGTAGGAGGCATCTTCCCCAGCATATCGCGCGGCATAGACTCCAGGACGTCCATCTAACGCGTCGACTTCGAGTCCGGTGTCATCCGCCAGCGTCACATGTCCAGTATAGTCGGCAATGCCCTGGGCTTTCTTCTCGGCATTTTCTGTACAGGTCTTTCCATCTTCGATAATTGCAGGGACATCGGGAAAATCGCGCAATGTCAAAATCCTGAGAGGAAGATCAGCAAGATATGTCAAAATTTCTTCTTGCTTATGCCGATTGCCTGTTGCCAGCACCAGCGTCTGTAGAGCATGAGAATTGTCGGTCAAGCCAGAGGTCCTATGAGTTCTTTTTGCTTTTTGATGAGATCTTGGATGCCAATCCATCCCAAAGACAGGAACGCGTCAAGATCTTTTTTCTCAAATGGCGCGCCTTCGGCCGTACCTTGCACTTCAACTAAGTGGCCTTTTCCCGTCATGACAAGATTCATGTCCACGTCTGCGACTGAATCTTCATCGTACGCCAGGTCAATTCGAACCTCTCCACCGATTTTCCCAATGCTGATTGCAGCTAGATAATCATTCAGGGGCCGTTGTTTAATCAATCGCTTCTCTTTGAGTTTCATCATAGCATCAGCTAGCGCGATAAACGAGCCAGTAATAGCCGCAGTCCGAGTTCCCCCATCAGCCTGAATGACATCGCAATCGATCCAGATGGTTCGCTCACCGAGTGCGGGCATGTCGGTCACGGCACGAAGGGCGCGGCCCACGAGCCGCTGAATTTCGAGCGTCCGTCCGCCTTGCTTCCCACGGTTCGCCTCACGCGGCATACGGTCATGGGTGGATCGAGGGAGCATGCCATATTCTGCCGTCACCCAGCCCTTACCTTTATCCCGAAGAAATGGCGGTACTTTCTCTTCGACCGACGCATTGCAAATGACCTTGGTCTCTCCCATTTCAATCAGCACCGAACCTTCAGCATATTTGGTAAACCCTCGCGTAATTTTGACAGGACGAATTTCATTCGGTAGCCGTCCGTCGGATCGTTTCAAACTCGCATCAGACATGCAGTGTTCCTTTCCCCAAAAAGAAGACGGATTATAAAGAGGGGTTGGTGAAAACTCAAACGCTCTCGTGAGCAGAATTTGCCTTACTCATCTCCTGAATGCTTCTCCTCGGGAGCACGGGCTTGTTGCCGTCTAGCAACCCTCCAGCGCACGTACAGCAAGACGAGAATCAGGCAACTGACTCCCAGGATAAACGCATCTTCATAGGGAAAGACATATGCCATGTTCACTCGTGATTGGTCCTCTCTTTTTCGCTCACGAGCATCACGAATACCATTCGTTGACTCCCATTACACTGAGTGGTAGATTCAGCACAATGCACGAACCCTTAAGAATGACAACCTATGTATGATTTCCGTGTTTTAAAGGATCAGCTCGAAGCTTTGCAACACGCGTTGGGAGTACGTGGGCAAGAGGTGCCCTGGGATCTCGTTCGGAAATTATCAGAGCAACGCCGAGAATTGATTGGCAATATCGAAGAGCTGCGGAATCAATTAAAACAAGGCTCAAATACGGTCGCGAAGCTCAAACGCCAACAACAACCGACAGACGAAGCAACAGCTACACTTCGAGAGCTAGGCGATCGCATTCAAGCCATGGAAGGGCAGTTACGCGGAATCGAAGAACAGCTCCAAGCCCACGCGCTCCGGATACCCAATACTCCGCATGAATCAGTCCCGCAGGGAACGAGCGAGCAGGATAATGTCGAAATTCGTCGCTGGGGAACGCTTCCCACCTTCGCATTCCCCCCCCAATCCCATGAAACCCTGGGCGAAGCGCTGGGATTGTTTGACTTTGAGCGAGCCAGCAAAATTACCGGATCGCGTTTTTCGCTTTCGCTCGGTCTTGGAGCCAAACTTGAGCGGGCCTTAGCCAACTTTATGCTAGATGTCCATACTCGCGAACATGGATACACCGAAGTGCTACCTCCCTATATTGTGAATCGCACGACCATGACCGGAACCGGTCAGCTTCCGAAGTTTGAAGACGACGCGTTTCATATAACGAGCGAGGACTATTTTCTCATCCCTACGGCCGAAGTACCGGTCACGAATATCTATCAACAAGAGATTCTCCCGGAAACCGACCTTCCGCTTCGTTACGTGGCCCATACCCCGTGCTTTCGCAGAGAGGCAGGCTCATACGGACAAGATACCAAAGGACTCATTCGCGTCCATCAATTTCAAAAAGTGGAGCTTGTGAACTTTGTCCAACCGGAAGACTCTTATCAAGCGCTAGAAGATTTAACGACGTGCGCCGAAGCAATCTTGCAAGCCTTGGGTCTCCCCTATCGGGTCATCACACTCTGCACTGGAGACCTCGGATTTTCCGCGGCCAAAACGTATGATTTAGAAGTCTGGGTTCCGTCACAGAATACCTATCGAGAGGTCTCCTCCTGTAGTAATTTCGAGGCCTTTCAGGCCAGACGTGCTGGTATTCGCTTTCGACCTAAGCAGGGCAAACCTTCCCACGTCCATACCTTAAACGGATCGGGGTTGGCGGTGGGACGGACATTGGTGGCCCTTCTGGAAAATTATCAACAAGCCGACGGGTCCGTACGTATTCCAGATGTGCTTCGTCCGTACATTCCGGAAACTGATCGGATTGAAGGGATGAAAAACCGTTAGACATTGATGTTGAGCATGAGTGAGACAGATGAACGCAGCACGTCTATCATAGCGCATCGGAGCTCTCATTCTGAAAAAGATGTTTGGAGAGTCCGCTTCATGTCTCTTGTCCCACAGGTATTTCCCTGGAATGCCATATTGATGATTGAATAATTTTAGCGAGTAATCTCGTCCAATTCATTCCCGGTCAAAACTGTACCGATAGAGTTTCCCATGATAGGTCCGTATTAATAACTTTCATATCCGACATATCCAATAATCCTTGGAGGGGTGCTAGAGTGGACGAATAGGCCGGTCTTGAAAACCGGAGTCCTTCACGGGACCGTGGGTTCGAATCCCACCCCCTCCGCCATATAAACACAAGTAAACTGAGATTCTCTACGAGTCATTCTATATTGCTTTAGCTAGTCAACGCTTCGTCGCGACCCGGTTCCTTTTTCTCGACGTCAACGCCGTCCTTTCCGCTCACCATTCTGCTGTCACGAACCCCCTACTGCCAGTACGCCGGTCTTTCTGCACAGCTCAATCCATTGTCCAGAATCTTGTACCCACTTCTAAATTTCCGACTTTGCCTTCAGTCTATGTCTGATTTTCAGGAAAAGTCATAGCTAACGGGTCTTTTCCCTTGATTTAGACAGGAGGTGAGGAATATATCTGATATTATCCAAACGTATTTTTAGAGAGTATCTGTAACTTTATCCAGATCGGTTGAGAGAAATGAAAATAACAAAGAATCCCGTCGAACAGTTTCTCAATCCCTAAGACGAGCCACTTTGGTTCTTCGACTACACTCGAAAGTGCTGTTTGTGGTGAGTTGAACAGAAGCGGCGTCGCGGGGTGCAAGGGGGTGTTGCAGGACATCCACAGATCATCCAAGAAATTGAGAGACGCCACGATGAGAAAGAACACCAAAACAGAAAGCCCCCCTCTCCGCTCTTATCCACCTTGTTTTTCCTATAGGTACGCAAATGACAAACGCTCAAAGCCGATGCCCTATGGCTCCAGTTGAAAGGCATTTAGCCATGGTGTTGTGATGAGGGAAAGATCAGAATAAGTGGAGGACATGCCATACGTTATGATGCGCTGCACATTAGTAGAGTCTGCGCACTATGGCTCCGATTGAGCAACCTTACCGGACAATTCGTCATCGGGGAAAGCAAATCAAGGGCTGTACAAAGAATATCTACTCACGAACACTAAAGAGACGATTACAACACATGACTCACACCATAAAAATTGGAATCATTCATTCGCTCTCCGGAACGATGAAGTTAAATGAGGTTCCGATGGTACAAGCCATTGAAATGGCTGTTCACGAAATTAACCAATCTGGAGGCGTGCTGGGTCAACAAATTGAAGCAATCGTCAAAGATTGCAAATCAATTCCCGAGGAATATGCATCCCAAGCAGAAACTCTCTTAACGAAAAATGATGTCGCCTGTGTGTTTGGCTGTTGGACCTCTGCATCGCGAAAAGCCGTCAAGCCCATCATTGAACGACACCAATCCCTTCTCTGGTATCCCCTGCAATACGAAGGCTTAGAGGAAGCCCCTTGCATCATATATACGGGAAGTTGTTTTAACCAACAGATCCTTCCTGGAGTAAAGTGGGCGTTATCGAGAGGCTTCAACCGTTGCGTCCTCGTTGGTTCTGACTACGTCTTTCCAAGAACCAGCAATCGCTTGATTAGTCTATTCGTCAAAAATGATAAAGGAACCGTATTAGGTGAGGAATATATACCGTTGGGATCGACGAATGTTTCCAATCTCATCGACATGATCATCGAATGTAAGCCAGACATAATCTTTAATACTCTTAATGGAGACAGTAACTTAGTGTTTTTCAAAAAACTGTATCAGGCTGGGATAGGCCCTGAAGTTATCCCGATTATGTCCTTTAGCCTTTCCGAAATCGAATCTCTGAGCATTGCGGAGGAAGTCAAAGGGAGTTATGCCTGCTGGAACTATTTTTCAACGATCCCTGATGATGAAAATCAACGTTTCGTGAAAAAATGCAAAGAATATCTTGGCCCACATTATCCGATCTCCGATCCCGTTGTGACATCTTACAGTCAGGTGTATCTATGGAAACAACTAGTCGAACGCTGCAAAACCTTCGATTGCGAAGTCTTGTCTGAACACCTTATCGGAACTTTTTTCAATGGCCCTAGCGGTATGATTCAGATACAGAAAAATCATCATGTTGGAAGGTACGCACGCATTGGAAGAGCTCGAGAAGATGGCTTGTTCGATATCATCTGGACCAGCCCCTCTCCACTCCCACCCCTGCCCTGGTTAGGCATGGAAGAGATCGCGATCAGCAACCGCTCACTGATACTTGAAGTCATGAAAGAATTCCCAGAGCTTGGCCATCAAAACTGGAATCTCAGACGAACGAATCCCGATCATACGATGGTAGGGGAAGAACCCGCTCATACCACCTGCCATATACATACGATGGATGAAAAAAACGTCTCAACAAAGAACCTCCAGATAATCTGCGCTGTCTGCAAAAGCCTATTTAAGGAAAATGGTGAATGGCAGAGTGTAGAGGCCTATTTAAGTTCCACCCACCACACTAAGCTTTCCCACAGTCTCTGTAATTTATGTGAGAAAGTTCTGTACCCATGGGTAGAACCTGAGCCATCCTCCGAAGAAGATTGATCGGCTACGAAGGGAAAATATGGCGATCTGATGAACAACAAGGGACTTGACGACCTGTCAGGAACGTTGCTGACACCAAAAGACGCGTGACACATTGAATGCACTTCCCCACAAATGTACAGGAGAGAGCCAAACATACACTACATGAGTACTGAGATTACCCTGACACATTGTTTTGTTCATCACTCAATTGATAGCGAATCCCAATAAGTTCCAATCAGCAAATACGACAAATCTCGCGCGGCACGACGGGAACCATACGGTAAGTTATTTGAAACGGCTATGAACGAGCGAGCACTCCTCACTTGTAAGAAGAGACGCCCAAGAAACGGCATAACGGCTCAAATGAGGCTGTGAAAGCACTCATTCGCATAGCCCATAAACACTCCGTACGAAATGAGTATCATAAACGCACTGAACATAGAGGGGCGTGAGCATCGATGCATTGACATGCCATCGTTCGCATTTCCCCAAAAAATACTGCTTTCTCTGCTTGGGGTTTTATGTCTCCTGATAATCTTGAACATTTTCATTCAACTGCATCAATTCGAAGACCATAAAAAGCACATGGCTGTCTTCCTTCCAGGCTCCGTGAAATTTTTCTCGATTGAAACACGTGCCATGGATCAAGAAGCGAAGAGACTTGATATAGATCTCGTGACATTTAATGCCGGATGGGACCCCTACGTTCAAATAGAGCAGGTCGAGAATGTTTTGTTAGGTAAAACCTTTGATGCGATCGCTCTGTGTTCTGTTGATAACCAAGCCATGTCAGCCATTATTAAGTTAATCAGAGAAAAGTCTATTCCCTTTGTGACATTCACAAATGGGGTCGGTCATACACAAAACCAGCCATCCGCCATTGTGAATGCTCATATCGGTCGCGATGAGTTGAAAGCCGGCCAAATACTTGGAAAGGCTGTCGAACTTTTGGCAAGAGATACGCCAATAAATATCGTTTTAATTGAAGGGGCGCCCGGAACAGCACCGCAACGATTTCGAGAGAAAGGATTTCTTGATTCCTTTGATGCCCACAAAGATCACTGGACGCTCATCGAAAAGCTGCTCATTCCTGGATGGAATATTCAGATCGTCGCACGTGAAATTCAAAGAATGGTCGATGAAAAGACACTGGGTACGGTGATTGTCACACAATGGGCAGAAGCGGCTGTGGCGGTCGTGCACATTCTTCAAAAAAATAAAATTAAGGACATCAAGGTTGTGACACTCGAATTCACTCAGGATGTGAAGAACTTCATGCATACTGGAGATATTCAGTATGCCACGTATTCTTCCATTGCTGAGGAAGGACAAAAGGTGATTCAAACAGTTCAAAAATTAATGGATGGAGAACACGTAAACTTTTTCATTGAAATCCCACAAGTCCTCGTGACTCCAGGGATTGCCCGAGGAATCGTGCCAGAGTGGTAACCTCAAATCTGTACCATCAACCCCCTGTCGACTACCAAAAGTTTTCTACGGTCGAATGGGTCATGATCCTGATGATGATGTGCATTATTGCGACATTGTCACTCATCAACCCACATAACGTCGCCGTGTGGAGTTTAGCAAGCATCGGGCATGAAACGGCTGTACTAGGGATTATCGCTTTAGGAGCGTTAATGGTCTTTCATGTCAATGAGTATGACTTGTCGTTGGGAGCAACCTTTGCGTTCAGCTTAATGACCTTCTCAATGCTCTCCAATACTCTGTCTCCATTCATAGCCATGCTCCTGATTATTCCCCTAGTAGGAGTCATTGGTTTTGTTAACGGAATTATCTCTGTCACAGTCGGATCTACATTGGTTGTGACCTTTACGATGATGTTCATCATACGAGGCGTAGTTTTTTTTCTCTGCGATGGAATGCCCTCTACTTCGCAACCTGGTACAACCGTGGCTGTTTGGGAATCCTTAGGGTGGGGGGAAGTCTGGGGGCTCCCCACATCCATCCTCGTCTTTCTCGCACTGGTAGGTGCTTTAGAGGCATTCTTTCGACGTTCGACAACCGGAAGGAATTTAATTGCAATAGGATTAGGGGGCAGGCGAGCTCGATTTTGCGGGATATCGACCCGTCATTATAAAATTTTCGCCTTTATTTTCGCTGCCTTGACGGCCCTCCTTGCAAGCACGATTTTCTATGCTCGACTCAATACCGCGAGTCCCAATATTGGGATGCGGCTTCCATTTGATGCCCTGGCAATCGTGATCATTAGTAATGCTGGCCTTCAACGTCGCCTGCCTTCTCCGTCACGGATTTTCATTATCACTATCCTCCTCGTCATCATTCAGCATCAATTAGAGTTTTTAGGGCTCCAGCCAGAGGTCAGTTATGTCATGGCCGGAATCTTGGTCTTAAGTACGTTGCTGATCGATCTGACAGTCACTGAACATCCCAGACGATAATCCCATGTCTCTTTACTCAAATTCTGCTGGCCACCATATCCTGACCTTGGAAGATGTGTCGTACCACGGTGAGACGTTTCCTCCGATTCTTCGGGAAATCTCGTTCTCTATCCCTCAGGGGGCCATTGTCGCAATCGCCAGTGAAAACCCTGACGAATCGAGTGCTCTCCTGCAAATATTGTCTGGACACCTGAACCCCACACAAGGATCCGTGCAATATCTCCATGATCTCCATCCTACCTCGTCAGAGAAAATCTCGATCTCAGGAATATTTGGCGACCTAGGCTATTACCATGAACTCTCGTTATTCGATAATCTTTTTTTGGGAGTTCCACTGGCGATTGGTGAAGGAATTTTAAATAGAAATCACCTCCGTAAACGGGCTCAAGATTTATATGATGAATTAGGTCAAGAGTTAGAATGGGAACGACCATCCACTCTGATGTCACGTAAAGAACGAGTGATCGCTTCGCTGGTTCGTGGGTTTCTGTGCAAGACATCTTTGTACATATTGAATGGAGTCTTTCAGGATTTAGACGAACACAGCAACGATCATCTTTTCAAGAAAATTGTTCGACTTTCGCAGCAAGGTATTACGTTCGTGTTCTCCACTGAAAAATACGACGAGACGATTTCGCACGCCACGCATCTTGCTGTGCTATCGGGTGGCAATCTCCGTTTTTTTGGTCAGGCGACCGAACTCACGGCACAGCAAGCGAACTGCTTATTAGTAAAAAGTGTCAGTGATGCCAAGCTTGTGCTGTCAAGAGAATTCAATCGATTGCGATATGCGGTCAAACAGCCACACATATTCATTAAACATAGTGTCGAGCTCCTGTCATACTTTCACAGAGAAGAGCCGCTACTTTTTTGTTACGTTAAAGATTCTGAGAAACCTTGCGTGCTCTCTCATTGGATAACGAATCGGACATTCAAAAAGGCACTGAAAGAAAAAATCCAAACGTTCTTAATCGAGTCTGAAACACCTCCTGAAGTCATGACATGCGATGGAATGACATTTTCACTTTTTACGTTTTCGAAGACATGGGAGAATGACGCAAACGAGTCCGGTTCTGCATACCGGGGAATCCTTGCGATACGGCAGCAGGAAAAGGGGTATGTCTTTCCCTTTCAGACATACTTGAGAGAATTAGAAGAAACCTTACAAGCTCTCCTTGAGGATTTGAGCCTCGAACAACGTCTCAAACATGGGCAAAGACTTGACTCACTGGGAATGCTGGCTGGTGGAGTGGCGCACGATTTCAATAATTCCTTATGTGCGTTATTAGGCGCAGCCCAACTCATTCAAGCCGGGAATACGAACCCCAGTTTGGAGCCCTATCTCGCCACGGTTATTGATGCGGCACACGACGCCAAAGCCTTCACGAAAAAACTGTTATCGTTTTCCAAAAAAGGCGGGACGACGTTTACTCACGTTGACCTCCATGAGATTATCAGTGATGCCATTTTGTTCCTCAGACGGGGAAGCAAGAAGAAGGCTCACTTTCATCTTAAATTGTTGGCGACAAATAGCTGCTTAATGGGTGATTCGGCACAATTGAAGAATATGCTTGTGAACCTAGGGATCAATGCGATTCAAGCCGTTGATGGGCAAAACGGGAAAATATACATCAAAACGTTTAACAGTCATTTTTTTCATGAAGACCATTCCTCTAAGGGATCACGGTCATTGAGGGAGTCAATATGTCTAGAGGTCACTGATAACGGTCCAGGAATAAACCCAGACCAAAAAGAGAGAATTTTTGAACCTTTTTTCTCCACCAAATCATCTCACGAAGGCACTGGACTTGGGCTTTCAGTCGTCTATGGAACCGTGAAAGAACATGGCGGAACGATAAAAGCGAGAAATCAGAAGAAAGGTGGGGCTTGCTTTTTGATCGAATTTTTGACCACCGAACCCCTACAGAAAATGGGGGCTCAGATATTCGAACCCACACTCAAAATGAATCCTCCCAAAAATTTGAATGTATTGGTCTGTGATGATGATCAACGTACACGTTTTATTCTATCAAGCATGCTGCAATCGTTAGGGTATAAGACTCTAGAAGCCTCATCGGCTAAGGAATGTCTTGAAGTCGTCTATCATGCCAAGGAGGATATCTCCCTGATCCTGCTTGACGATCTCATGCCGGAAATGACAGGCCGGGAATGTTTTTATGAATTAAAGAAGAAGGGCATAGAAATTAAAGTAGTGTTGATCACAGGATATCGCCAAGTTGAGAGTGTCCTTGAATTGCAAAGAGATGGGTTATCCGGCATCCTTCACAAGCCGGTTACATTAGAAGAGCTTTCAACGACCGTGTATAATTTCGTTTAAGGGGCGTGAAATGCTCTCCAAAATTTGTCTCATCCGCTGAACCCCCTTCTCTCTCATTCTTATACATGTTAATGTGCTCATTCAAAGGTGCCCAACACGTATCACTGCAGACATTTGGAGGGGTGCTAGAGTGGACGATTAGGCCGGTCTTGAAAACCGGAGTCCTTCACGGGACCGTAGGTTCGAATCCTACCCCCTCCGCCATCTCAGCCATGGGAAGAGACGCAGAGAATAAAATCAGTCTCCAAACGCACATGACCAAACCAAGAAAATTCAATCCCGATAGCATGTATGGACTGTCCGATCCGGTTCATCAATTCCAGACACCCAGCCTCCATTCACGATTCACGCTCGCATTCATTTG